>JAJFFY010000044.1 GCA_021776415.1 Hyphococcus sp. | reverse complement strand
AAGAAACGGTGAACTCAACGCCTCTCCATATCCGGACTGCATGCAGTATAGGGCCACTGGAATCGGTGAGGATGAAATTTAATATATTAAATTTCATCCTCACGCCTCGGAATGGTCTTATCATCAGCGCAGGGCGCAGTGAAAATCGTCATCCCGTGTGCCGCGCGGCGCTGCATTGCATCCGGGATGACGGCAGAGAAGAAGCCCCCTTCGACCGCTACGCGGCCACTTCCCCCGCAGGCGGGGGAAGAAAGAGCTCACCTCAAGCACAACCTAATTCCTCCCCCGTTTACGGGGGAGGTGTCCCGAAGGGACGGAGGGGGGTATCCCTTACAGTGAGGTGAAATCTTATCAGACGGGGCGAACGCCTCGCCCGAACCCTAGCCCGCGCTTTCCAGCCCTTCGGACCAGTCGCCAAGTTGTGCAAGGCTGTTCATTTTCGCACGGTGCGCAAACGCGGCTTGCGCGGCCGCAACATTTTCCGCCTTCCCGCCCCATGCTTTCAAAGGCGCGGCCTGCAAGGCGCGGCCATAGGAAAACGACACCGCCCATGGCATTTTGTCTTTATACTCTGCATTCATCGCATTGAGATGCGCGGTGGCTTCAGTGTCGGACTGACCGCCGGAGAGGAAAACGATGCCCGGCAGCGCCGCCGGCACACTGGCGCGCAACACTCGAACAGTCATCTCGGCAACTTCATCGACGCTTGCTCGCGTCGCACATTTCTTACCGGAGATCACCATATTCGGTTTAAGGATCGCTCCCTCTAGCGCCACATCTTGCGCATAGAGCTCGTCAAACAGCGACTTTAATGTGAACTCGGTGACGTCATAGCAGCGATCAATATCATGACCGCCATCCATCAACACTTCCGGCTCAACAATCGGGACGATGTTGGCTTCCTGGCATAGCGCCGCATAGCGCGCCAATGCGTGGACATTCGCCGATATACAGTAGCCGGATGGAATTTCGTCTCCGGCAATATCTATCACCGCACGCCATTTAGCGAACCGTGCGCCGAGTTTGTAATATTCGTTGAGGCGATCGCGTAGGCCGTCGAGGCCTTCGGTTATTTTTTCTCCAGGCGCTCCGGCGAGCGGATGGGCGCCCTTATCGACCTTGATCCCGGGAATGGAGCCTGCATCTTCAATCAGCTTGACCAGCGCCGTCCCATCCGCCGCTTTCTGGCGAATGGTTTCATCGAACAAAATCACGCCGGAAACATGCTCGCGCATCGCCGTATCCGTACGGAACAGCATTTCGCGATAGTCGCGACGATTGTCTTCGGTCGATTGCGTATCAATGGCATCGAAACGCTTCTTGATCGTGCCGGAAGATTCATCCGCCGCAAGAATGCCCTTGCCGGGCGCGACCATTGCTGTTGCTATTTTATTTAGCGCCGTCAGATCCATTTTCTACGCCCCATCTGTTTGTTTTGCCGCCGACGCTTCAAGCGCTGCGATCCCCGGCAATGTTTTGCCTTCCAGCCATTCAAGAAATGCACCGCCCGCAGTCGACACATAGGTGAAATCTTTGACAACGCCGGCAGCGCTGAGCGCCGCCACCGTATCGCCGCCGCCGGCGACGGCGACAAGGCCATCTTCCTTAACGCGTCGGGCGGCGAACCGAGCCGCCTCTACCGTTGCGGTATCGAACGGTTTGATTTCGAAGGCGCCGAGCGGCCCGTTCCAGACCAGAGTTTTTGCACTCTCGATCTTTGCAGCAATAAGATCGGTGGTCTCCGGCCCAAGGTCGAGGACCATTTCGTCGGCAAGGACGGCGTCCGACGCGCGCACCTCGCGATCAGCGCCCTCAGCAAATTCCTTAGCGACCACCACATCGACCGGCAAGACGAGGTCGCACCCCGATTGCTCGGCCTGCGCAATAATTTCCAGCGCGGTCGCCGCAAGATCCGGCTCACATAATGATTTGCCGACACTTTGACCTTGCGCATATAAAAATGTGTTGGCCATGCCGCCGCCGACAGCCAAAATATCGGCGCGGCTGACAAGATTGAGCAGTAGCTCAATTTTGGTTGAGACTTTGGCGCCGCCCACCACCGCCATTAACGGCCGCACCGGTTCCGACAACGCCGCCTTCAGATAATCAAGCTCGCGCTCCATTGCCCGGCCCACCGCTGATGGGAGCACATACGCAATCCCCACCGTCGAGGCATGGGCGCGATGTGCTGCGGAAAACGCATCATTGACGTAGATGTCACCCAGTTCGGCAAGCTGGCGGGCGAATGCAAAGTCATTTTGCTCTTCACCCGGATGAAAACGAGTATTTTCCAACAGCGCCACATCGCCGTCGATTAAACGCTTGGCGACCTTGCGGGCTCCATCGCCGATGCAATCCTCAGCAAACTCAACCGGCCCGCCAAGCTTGTCGCTCAGCACCTTGCGCACCGGCTTTAAAGTCAGTTCCGGATCGGCTTTGCCCTTGGGACGGCCATAATGCGACAGAAGAAGCGTTTTGGCGCCCTTTTTCGACAGCTCCTGAATGGTCGGTAAGGCGCGGTCGATGCGGGTTGCATCACTCACCGCGCCATCTTTCATCGGCACATTGAAATCGACCCGCACCAGCACAGTCTTGCCGGCGACATCGAGATCATCAAGCGTTCGGTAAACGGTCACGGCTGCCCTCTAAAGATGCTTCGCCATTTCCAGCGCCGTATCGGTCATCCGCGTAGAAAATCCCCATTCATTGTCATACCAGGAAAGAACACGCACCAACTTGCCGTCCATCACTTGAGTTTGCGGCAAGGCGAATGTCGATGAATGCGGGTCGTGGTTGAAATCGGATGAGACCAGCGGCTTGTCGGTGACGGCAAGAATGCCGCGCAGGGCGCCGTTTGCAGCCTCGACCATCGCGTTGTTGATCTCTTCAGCGGTGGTTTCCCGTTTCGGGGTAAACACCAGATCGATCACCGAGACATTGGCTGTCGGCACGCGGATCGAAGAGCCGTCGAGCTTGCCGTTGAGTTCGGGCAGGACAATTCCCACCGCCTTTGCCGCGCCTGTTGAGGTCGGGATCATGTTGGTCGCCGCGCCCCGGGCACGATAAAGATCCTTATGCAACGTATCAAGCGTCGGCTGATCGCCGGTATAGGAGTGGATTGTCGTCATATAGCCATGCTCAATGCCGACAGTGTCATTCAGAATTTTTGCAACCGGCGCAAGGCAATTGGTGGTGCAAGAGGCGTTGGAGACGACAACATCGTCCGCCGTCAAGGCGCCATGATTAACGCCGTAAACGATGGTCTTGTCTGCGCCGGACGCCGGTGCGGAGACTAAAACCCGCTTGGCGCCAGCTTCCAGATGCATCGCCGCTTTGTCGCGCGCGGCAAAAATGCCGGTGCATTCAAACACGACATCAACGCCCATCTCACCCCAGGGCAATTTTGTCGGGTCGCGCTCGGCGATCACCTTGATCGGCCCCATGCCCACATCGATCGTGTCGTTGGCAACCCTTACCTCATGAGGAAAGCGTCCGTGCACGGAGTCATACTGAACGAGATGCGCATTCGCATCAACAGGGCCAAGATCGTTGATCGCAACCACGTCAACACCCTTGCGGCCATTTTCAACAATGGAACGCAAAGCCAGCCGCCCGATCCGCCCAAAACCGTTAATTGCAATTTTCAACGCCATCAAATTCTCCTAACCAATTAGTCTTTTGACTTCACCGACAACCGCGTCCGCGGTAATCCCGAAATGTTTATATAAATCCGTCGCCGGGGCGGAGCCGCCAAAGCCGGTCATGCCGATGAACCCGTCTTTAAGGCGCAGGAACTGGTCCCAGCCTTGACGGATCGCCGCCTCGATACCAACACGCGGTTTGTCGCCAAGGACTTCCAGCCGGTAGCTCTCCGGCTGCATTGAGAACAACTCAAACGATGGCGCGCTGACGACGCGCACTTTTACTCCCTCGCCCGCCAGCCTCAATCGCGCCGCCATGGCGATCTCAACTTCGGAGCCGGTGGCGATAATCGTTGCATCATAGGCCGCTTCATCGGCGATAATATAAGCGCCGCGCCCGGAAAGATTGTTATCTTCCTCAGTGAGGCGCGCCGGCTCCAGCGCCTGGCGGGTCAGCGCAATCACCGATGGCGTTGCAATATTCTTCAACGCAACCTCCCAGCACTCGACGGTTTCTACCGGATCGCAGGGGCGAAACACGTTGAGGTTGGGGATCGCGCGCAAGCTCGCCAGATGCTCGACCGGCTGGTGGGTGGGCCCATCCTCGCCAAGGCCAATGGAATCGTGGGTCATGACATAAATCACGCGCAACCCCATCAGGGCTGCAAGCCGTATGGATGGGCGGCAATAATCCGCAAACACCATAAATGCGCCGCCATAAGGGATCACGCCGCCATGCAGCGCCATGCCGTTCATCGCCGCCGCCATGCCGTGCTCGCGTATGCCGTAATGGAGATACCGGCCGGCATAATTCTCCGCATCAAGAATATCGATGCCCTTGGTCTTGGTGTTGTTCGATCCGGTAAGGTCGGCCGAACCGCCAACCGTCTCATCAATAACGCTGTTGACAACCTCAAGCGCCATTTCGGAGGCTTTGCGGGTTGCAACCTTCTTCGGCTCAATGACCAGCGCGGCTTTGTGGGCGCGGATCGCCGGCGATAAGCGGCCAGCATAATCGCCCGCAAGCGCTATGCGCATCGCTTCGCAATTGGCGTCGTTCCCGAAGCGTTGCCCCCACGCGTTGCGACCATCTCGCCCGCGCGCGCCAGCCTCGCGCCAGGCGCTTAAGATTGGTTCGGGAATTTCAAATGGCGGATGCGACCAGTCCAGCGCCTTGCGGGCGCCGGCGATTTCCTCGGCGCCCAGGGGCGAGCCATGAGCGGCGGCCTTGCCGCTTTTGTTCGGCGCACCAAAGCCAATCTGGGTTTTGCATGCGATCAATGTCGGGCGATCAGACCCTTGTGCAGCCTCGATAGCCGCAGCGATAGCGCTCCGGTCATGACCATCCACCCGCGCCGTCGCCCAGCCCGATGCGGCAAAGCGCTCTAACTGATTGGTTGAGTCAGAAAGTGAAATCGGCCCATCGATAGAAATATCATTATCGTCAAACAGAACAATCAGCTTACGGAGCTTCAAATGACCGGCAAGCGAAATCGCCTCTTGGCTGATCCCTTCCATCAAGCAACCATCGCCGGCGATGACATAGGTATGATGATCGACCAGACCATCTCCGAACCGCGCATTTAAATGCGCCTCGGCGAGCGCCATGCCGACGGCGTTGCCGAGCCCTTGGCCGAGCGGGCCGGTAGTGGTCTCAACCGCCGGCGCATGGCCATATTCGGGGTGACCCGCCGTCTTCGCGCCCAACTGGCGGAAATTTTTGATGTCCTCAATCGACATGCCCTCATAGCCGAGGAGATAGCCGAGCGAATAAATCAACATCGACCCGTGGCCGGCGGACAAAACGAACCGGTCGCGATCCGGCCAGGAAGGATCGCCCGCGTCGAACTTCAAGAACTCGGTGAACAAAACGGTCGCAACATCGGCCATGCCCATGGGCATGCCCGGATGGCCGGATTTGGCTTTTTCCACAGCGTCCATGGTAAGCGCCCGGATTGCGTTTGCCATCTGCGAAAAATCGACGTCGGCGGTCGGGTTTCCAGACATCTAAATTCCTCTGATACCGGGCAAAACCGGGACAATCTATTCGTCGCTTCATGCATCGGGGCGGATTACGGGTCAAGGGGCGCAAATTGTCCCCAGGCGGGGCTCCGCGCCCACATCGCGACGGCGCTGGACAGAATCAACCGCGCCCGTCAGATTGGCGTTGTTTAACTCCCTAACCCGGATAGGCGCCCTGATGTCTGTGATAGAAAAAGCCGTTATCGACCTCGCTAATGCGCTCGACACTCTCGAAGCCAAAATCGACGGCAAGTTTGACGACCACGCCGCCAGCAGTGACGAGATCGTCGCCGCCCGCCGCCAGGCCCAGACCGCGCGCGCGCATGCGGAAACCGCCGCTCAAGGCGTTGGCGCGGCAATCAGCGATATAAAAGCGCTTTTGGACAACAACCCGGCAAACGGAAAAGGCTGAAACGATGGCCCAAGTGGAAATTCAACTGAACGGGCGCGAATTCCGGATCACATGTGATGACGGTCAGGAAGCCCGCTTGCATGAACTGGCCGCATATTTTGATCGCCATGTCACAGACCTCGCTAAGGAGCTTGGGCAAATTGGCGACGCAAGACTGATGTTGTTATCGGCGCTGACGGTCTGCGACGAGCTGTTTGAGGCCAAGGCGCGAACATCAGACCTAGAAGATGCAACCGACAACCTCGACCCGGGCACCGCCGGCGCCGCCAGCCGCGCCATTGAAGCCGCCGTCGCCCGCGTCAACGAAATCGGCGACCGCCTCGAAGAGGCTTGAGCTGGCTTTTTTGCGATAGGCCGAGCCATTATTTTGACGGCCATGGTGTTTGCGCAGGCCAGAGGGGCGTGGGCAACTGAATTTACTCACCTGGCAGAAGCTGCAACGGTCGCATTTTCGGCGCGTTCTGTTCGCGTGTCCGCATGATCAACCGCCCTGCCCTCAACAACGCGCGCCAGCGCCGCCTGAAGCTCTTCCTGATTGAACGGCTTGCTGACGTAATCATTCATGCCGGCGTCGAGATATTTCTCCCGGTCGCCAGACAACGCGTGCGCCGTCACCGCGATAATCGGCGTTTCACTGTCAGCGCCAGTGCGCGCACGTATTGCCTTCGTCGCGGCGACGCCGTCCATGACCGGCATCTCGATATCCATAATGATGGCGTCAAAGGAATGCATATCCATAGCCTCAACCGCCAATTGTCCGTTTTCAACCATCACGACTTCATGGCCTGCGGACGCCAGAAACAGCTTGAGCACCTGTTGGTTCACCGGATGATCGTCCGCCGCGAGAATGTGCATTGCCCGGGCGGCGGGCATGGCCTCGCTCGCCATATTCTTGTCGCTCCTGTCGGCGCTCTTCACATCGCAATCTGCCGGTATGCGGGCCGGGATCGTGATCCAAAATGCGCTACCAATTCTTTCCTCGCTGCGGACGCCTATTTCACCGCCCATGAGCTCGACAATTTGTTTGCAGATAACCAGCCCAAGCCCGGCCCCGCCGAAGCGGCGGCTCATCGAGGAATCGGCTTGCGCAAAATGTTTGAAGAGCTTGGGCGTCGCTGCTTCCGAAATGCCGATCCCGGTATCGCGAATCGTGATCATCAACTGATCTGAATTGCGCGTTTTCCCCACGCCCGCCGAGACTTCAACGCGGCCCCGATCGGTAAATTTTATAGCGTTGCCAATAAGATTAACGAGCACCTGCCGCAGCCGCACGGAATCGCCGACGAGCATTTCGGGAATGTCTAAACCCGTGTCGACGGTAAGCTGTAATCCTTTTTCTTCCGCCCTCGGACGCAAGAGAGCCGCCACCTGATCGATCAAATGAGAAGGTGAATAAGGAGTATTCTCAATTTCGACCGCGCCCGCCTCGAGTTTCGAAAAATCAAGAACATCGTTCAATACGCGCAAGAGTGATTGCGCGGATGACCGCGCAACATCGATATAGTCCTCTTGCTGCTCCGTTAGCGGCGTTTTCAGCACCACGTCCAGCATGCCTAATACACCGTTCATGGGGGTCCGCAATTCATGGCTCATCGTCGCCAGAAATTGGCTTTTTGCAATATTTGCCGCCTCGGCCTGAACGGTTTTTTCCTCCAGCGCACGCTCATGCTCCATGCGTTGGGTAATGTCGACTTGGGTCCCGGCAATCACCGCCGGGCTGCCGTCTCCATGGCGCTCAACGATGCGGCTATTTATGGCAACCCACACCCAGTGGCCTTTTTCGTGGCGAACGCGCGCCTCCAGGACGCGCATCTGCGCCTTCCCGCGCAAACACGTCTTGATATGCGCCCACCCTTTGCCAAGATCGTCGGGATGGCACAGTAACTTCCATTGATGGATCGAGTAGGTGTCGTCATTGTCGCCTTCAAGGCCGAGCATATTACGCCAATGATCGTTCACCCAGATCTCGCCGGATTTCACATCCCATTCCCAGCACCCCGCTTCGGTGGCGTCGATAACATTCGCCAGGCGTTTTTTTGTCACTTCAATCGCCATGCTTCGCGCATGCGCATGAATGACTTCCTCCCGTAAGGCCCTGAACGCACCTCTATCTGCACCCTCCTTATCGAGAGATAGGATATAGCGGGATATGCCAGGCTCATCACGAAGACGGCGAAGGCGGGCGTCAAACGTATGTTTGCGGTCCGCCCCCGCCAGCTCAACCCGAAGCGGCGTCCATTCGCCAGTGGAGGACGCTCGCACCATCGCGGCGCGCATATTCAATGGCTCCGCAAATACCGGCCGCTGCACATCAATTGTTGTACTGAGCAATTTCGAGGCCGCGCGATTGACATCTATAACCGCGAGGCAGTCGTCTAGAACTAAATAGGCTTCATTTGCGCGTTCGAATATTTCTCCAAACATCGCCGCCTCAGCCGCACGCATAATATTCGCGCACGCCTTCTTTTTCGGTGCCATTTTTTGTCGGCGTAAAGGAAACAACAACCCGGCAGCGCCCATCCCCCTTGGCGATCGCCTCTGGGATCGCCACTTCCGCATACCCAGTATTTTCCGCTGCGATGCGTCCGAATACGTTTGACGTCATCATGCAAAGGGAGGGACGGCCTTTAACGTAGTCACCGAATGGACAGCGTGAATTGACCAAAACGATACGCTCAGTGCTTATGGACTCGACTTGAAAATCGCCTTGAATGCGTTGTTTCAAATCAATCAGGCAGGCGGCGATTTGCTCAAGAGATAAAGACTTTGCACACGCATGCGTGCGATATTCCTCGTTCATTACCTCGCCGAGCCGGGCGCCAACAACGCTGATAAATCCGGCGGCGTCTTCAACGCCAACAACTTCCTCAAGCGCACCGGACAATTCGCGTATCAGCTCACGGAGGAACTGATCCCGGTCCCTGGAGATTTCAAAGGCGGCGAATTCTTCTATTTCAGCAATTGCAACCATGCCCGCACATCATTCTTGACTGGCTTTTGATGTTAGGCGGTTAAGGTAAATAATCCGTATGGCGCGCCTTAAGCCCCGGCCCAGTAAACCTGGGGGATTTCGGCGTTCACGCCTTTTATACCCATCAGTTTACCCAATTTATAAATTCTTAATTCTGAGCAATATGGTCTTACTCTGTCGCACACTGATAATATGACCTGACTTACCCAGCAACAGGAATCGGGGGCAATGGTTGCGCACGCTCCGTATCAAGATAATGCGCTGTCGTCGGCTGGATCGAGCGGTCTTCAAATTCGAACAGCAGCGGATTGCCGGTTGGGATTTCCACATGGAGGATGTCATCGTCCGAAACGTTCAACAATAACTTCACCAGCGCGCGCAATGAATTGCCATGGGCCGCGATGATCAGGGATTTACCAAGCTTTAATTGCGGCGCGATCTCCGCTTCAAAATAGGGCGCGACCCGCTCCAGCGTCAGTTGCAACGACTCAGCGACGGGCACATCGATCCCGAGCATCCGGTAGCACGGATCATTCGCCATATTATAGGGATTGTCCGGCGCCATCGGCGGTGGCGGCGTCGCATAGCTGCGCCGCCAAACTTTGACCTGCTCTGCCCCATGCTTTTCCGCGGTTTCTTTTTTGTTGAGCCCGGTAAGCGCACCGTAATGGCGCTCATTGAGCCGCCAGGAACGCGTCACAGGCAGCCACATGTGGTCCATTTCATCGAGCATGATCCAGAGCGTGCGGATGGCCCGTTTTTGGACCGAGGTATGGCAGGCGTCAAATTCCCCCCCGACCGTCTGCAGCAGCGCGCCGGCCTTTTTCGCCTCCGCACTGCCCTTTTCGGTGAGGTCGACATCCACCCAGCCGGTAAACCGATTGTCGAGATTCCACTGGCTCTGGCCGTGGCGAACCAACGCAAGGCGCGTCATTTTTCTCTCCTCGTAAAGTTTCGTCTATTTAGGGGTTACGTTGCGCGTTGGCTAGGCGCACATAAACGATAGAGTACGCGCAAGTCCCGGAACACAAATTATGACCAAATCCTCCAAAGCAGCACTGGCAATCCATGGCGGCGCTGGCGCGCGCGCCGGCCGCGATTATTCAAAAGCCGAGGCGCATCTTCTGGGTCTGGCGAGCCGCGGACAAGCGCTATTGAGCGACGGCGCCGAGGCGGTTGATGTGGTCGAACTTCTTGTCCGCGAAATGGAACGCTCGGGGCTCTACATTGCCGGCAAGGGCGCTGCGCCAAACGCTGCCGGTTACGCCGAGCTTGACGCTTCGATCATGACCAGCAAGCCCGGCCTGTTACACCGCCAGGCGGGCTCCATCGCCGCGGTCAAACATCTCATAAGCCCGATAGAAGCGGCGCGCGCCATCATGGACGAAACGCCCCATGTCATGCTTGTCGGCCGCGGTGCTGAAAATTTCTGCAGCGCCCGGAATTTCGAATTCGTTGATAATCCGGACGCTTATTACGTGGTTCCGGTCGGCGTCCTGCCGGAAGAAATGACCCAGGCCGAACTTGGCCATGGCACGGTCGGCGCCGTCGCCCGCGATAACCAAGGCGGGCTCGCCGCGGCGACCTCCACCGGCGGCGTCTTCGGCAAGCTTGAAGGCCGGGTCGGCGACACGCCGCTGATCGGCTCGGGGAGTTGGGCCGACGAACATGTCGCCGCGTCCTGCACCGGGCTTGGCGAATATTTCATCCTCGCCGGCGGCGCCCAGGATGTGGCGAGCCGGGTGCGCTATCAGGGCGCCGATTTACATCAGGCGACAGCAGGCCTCATCAAAGATGTTGCGCGGCTTGGCGGCGACGGCGGGGTGATCGCTGTCTCAGATGACGGCGATATCGCTTTCGCCTGGAACTCCGACGGCATGAAACGCGCCGGCTTCGGACCGGATCAGGATTTATTTTCCGCGACGTTTTAAGGGCGCGCGAGCATCGCGCGTGCGCTACTCATCAACAATCAAAAGATCGCGCCACACTAGACGGTGATCGGAACTTTCTACCGGAAACCCCGGCCCGATAAGGTCGTAATGCGCGTCATCCGGACCTGGCCAGAAAATTCCTGACGCATCCTCGCCCTCACCTTGGCGAAGGCCAAACTTCGAATAGAGCACAACATCTAGCCTGAGGTTGCCGACACCGCGCTCCGGGTCGTCGTTGAAGTCGGCCGTATCTTCAAACGCAGCCCCAACATGGTTGAGGTTCGCGCCGCCCTGCAGGCCGGCCTGCACCGCCCCGCCATCACTGGTCGGCGCGGCCGCCTGGCGCACTGCCGGCGCGTTTATCAATTGCTCAATCGATCCTTCAACTGCGCCGCCGTCATTGGGATCGGCGTTAAGGTCGCCCATAATCACAAACCGTGCGCCAACCCCAAGGCCGCCGTTAGCGCCGGCGTCATCATATATATAGTCGCCTTCGCCATCTGCGATATAGTCCGCCCAGAAACGGTTTTCATCAAAATTGCGCTTGCCATTACGGTCTTCCTCGCCGTCAAAGCCCGGCGGCGTCGGGTGACTGGCGAGAACATGAACGCGGACCTCGCCGATGATGACCGGAAGATCCCAGTAAGTCTTCGATGACAGGCGAAAATCTTCGAGCGCCTCAGCGCTATACCAGTCCGCCGGCTCTGGCGTCGCCGGGTCATCGGGAAGGAGCGCGCCGGGCATGTCTTTCCACAGAAATGCCTGGAAGGTGCGCGCGGCCGCATCGTCAATGGGATATTTCGACAGCATCGCCATGGCATATTGGCCAGGAAATTCACCGTAACCGAACGCATCGCCGCCATATTCACGCGAGCCCGGCTCGGTCGTCACAACGGCGTCACGGTTGAGGTCGTGCCCTGAGGCCAGCCCGGTATTGGATGGAGCAACGAAGCTGTAGGGGTAGAGCGCGGGCTCCGCGCCGTTCTGGCTAATCTCGAGATAGTTCTTCTGAAACAAACGTAAAGCAGCGCCGGCGTCGTCATAGTCGAACTCATTCAGCACCAGAACATCCGGCGCCGTGCGTTGAATAATCTCCGCAACTTTTCTCGCCTGGGCATTGTCGGGCGTTTGCAGATCGCTTTGTAAGACGCCTTCAGCCGGCCGGTTCAAATAGGTGTTGTAAGTCGCAAAACGCACTGCGGGAGCAGGCGCCACAGCTGCCTGTTCCGGCGCATCCATTGGCGCCGCCGCCTGCTCGCCGGAACACGCCGCCAACAACACCGCCGCAAGGCTCGCCAAAACTCTCATATCGCAACCTCTCCAACTCTCCCGGAGAGGCTACGCAAAATTGGCGACGTCGACAATCTCTTTGGCCAGCCGTTATTTCAGCTGCAAGCGAGATATCTGTAATTCGATGCGTTTGACCTCGCGCAATACGCGATTGGACTCCATACGCATCCAGAACCAGAGCTTCATGAACGCGACCATAGTCATTAAAAACCAGGTGACCGCGCCCCAATGGGCGGCTTCAAGGCCGCCGGACGAATGCAGGAAGTTCCAGCCCGCATAAGCCGCGCCGCCAAAAAGTATGACCATGACGAATGTCGATAGTATCGCAATCCAGCCCTGCTTTCCTTGATAGACGCTAAACCATTGCGTGAATATTCCCTGCTCGCCGAATTGCTCGAACAGTTCTCGCTCTTCTGCATCAAGGGCTTGTTGGATTTGTTGATCAAGATCGTTCATTTGCCTTTCCTCCTTCCAGCGCATCGCGCATCTTGCGCCGCGCATGCATCAGGCGGGTCTTTACGGTGCCCGCGGGAACCTCCAGCGCTGCGGCAATTTCCGTAACGCTAAAACCATCTTTGTAGTGAAGAGCGACCGCCGCCCGTTGGCCTGGCGGCAGGGACGCAATCACTTTATTGAGCGCACCACCGTCAGCGGCGGCTTCCATGGCGCCTGTCGATACCTCGTCATTCTTTGGCTCGACCGCATAGGCGGCTGTTGTGCGGCGGTCGCGCTGGGTGCGGCGGATCGTGTCGGCGGCGCGGCGCGTAACGATGCGGTAAGCCCAGGCCGGAAACACCGCAGCGTCTTTCAGGCGCGGCAGCGCCCTGACAATATCGCGCCAGGCATCCTGCACCACATCACGCGCCATCTCACCGTCGCCGGTTAATCGGAACGCATGCGCAAGCAATCTCGCCTGCCATCGCTCCGCGAGCCGGCCAAATGCAATGCGATCGCCAGCACGGGCCGACGCCGCCAGATACTCGTCGAAAATTCGTTCCGCATCCCGGCGCATGGCCTGCAGCCTTTCCGCAAAAATAAGCGTTCAGACCATAAGTCGCGGCGTGAGGCAAAGCGGTTCAAGTCTGCGCCGCCGCATCACGAATGCGCACAATTCATTGTTTTTATTGAAATATACTTGGAACCGCCTGACCGAAGGGCTTCCGGCGCCTACTCCGCCGCCGCTTTTGCGGGCTGCTTGGCGTCTTGTGCGCCGCCGGCATAGACCTCATCGACGATATAGATCGGCCGCCCTTTCACTTCGATAAACAGGCGCGCCATATATTCGCCAAGAATGCCGACAGATATCATCTGTACACTGCCAAAGAAAAGAATAAATGTCAGCAAGGATGCATAACCAGGCACATCAACACCCGTGACAAGCGTAATGAAAATGATCGCCGAGGCGTAGAGAAAGGAGAGCGCGGCGATAATACCGCCGATATAACTCCAAACCCGCAACGGCGCAGTTGAAAAACTTGCAAAGCCGTCAATGGCAAAATTCCACAGCCGCCAAAAATTAAACTTGCTTTTCCCGGCGGCGCGCGCCGGACGCGCATAATCAACGCCCACGGACTTAAAGCCGACCCAGGCAAACAAGCCCTTCATAAAGCGTGAGCGCTCAGGCAACGTCTTGATGGTTTCAACAACGCGGCGGTCCATCAATCGGTAATCGCCGGTGTTTTCGGGAATTTTAACCGCAGAAATTTTGTTGAACAGACGGTAAAACCCGCCCGCCGTAAACCGTTTGGCGAAAGTATCGGCGCCGCGATCATCACGCGTTGCATATACAACGTCATAGCCTTCACGCCATTTTTCAATAAATACGGCGATCAGTTCCGGCGGGTCCTGCAAGTCGACATCCATCACAACCACCGCGTCGCCCTCAGCATAATCAAGCCCGGCGGTAAGCGCTGCTTCCTTACCGAAATTGCGCGAGAAGGCGACAACGCGGATTTCCGAATGGCGGTCGGCAAGCGCTGATAGCTGGGCGCGGGTGTCATCCGTGCTGCCGTCATCGACAAACACCAATTCATAGCGCGCGTCGCCAGCTTTGATAACGTCCATCATTGCAGCGACAAAAGGTACGATACTGTCCGCCTCGTTGTAACAGGGCGCGACAATAGAGATCAGCGCATCGGGGCGTGCAACATAACGCCTCGCTCTACGCTCACTATCTGTAACGTCGTTCACCTCTTCGCCCTCGCGGATTGACGCTCAAACGAGCCGCCCGATGGACCTGAGCTTCGTCGCGAGGCGTTAAAAATTAACCAACATTTTACTATAAAGGCCGAACGGCCAGGGGCCGGCGGGCGCTAGCTAAACGCACGATGTCAGGCGACAAACCCGACGATTTCCTTGACTTGTTTGACAATCGGGTCAGCGGTTGCAGCAGCGCGCTCCGCCCCGTCGGTCAGCACTTGCTGGAGAAAGCCCGGATCGGCCTCAAGCCGGCGCAGCTCATCGCCAATTGGGGCAATCTTCTCAACCACCAGATCCGCGAGCGCAGGCTTGAACGCGCCAAAGCCCTGACCACCAAAGGACGACAAAACCTCCGTATCCGATTTGCCGGAGAGCGCCGCATAAATGCCAACAAGATTGGCTACTTCAGGCCGGTCAGCCAGGCCTTCTACTTTGTCCGGCAGGGGCTCGGCATCGGTTTTCGCCTTCTTAATTTTCCGGGCGATTGTGTCCTTATCGTCGCTGAGAAAAACACAAGCGTTTTGCGACGGGTCCGATTTCGACATCTTCACCGTACCGTCCCGCAACGACATGATGCGCGCGCCCGGCCCTTTGATTAAAGGCTCCGGCAGCGGGAAGAAATCTTCTGCCTTGAAATCATGATTAAACTTCGCAGCAATATCGCGCGACAGTTCAAGATGTTGTTTTTGGTCTTCTCCCACCGGGACATGGGTTGCTTTATAAACCAGAATATCGGCCGCCTGAAGTACTGGGTAAGTGTACAGACCAACCGAGGCGCGTTCTTTGTCTTTTCCGACCTTGTCCTTGAACTGGGTCATCCGGTCGAGCCAGCCGAGCCGCGCGACGCAGTTAAATATCCACGCCAGTTCAGCATGGGCGCGCACTGCCGACTGATGAAAGATCGCTGCGCCCTTCGGGTCAACGCCAGCCGCCAGATAAGACGCCGCAATATGAAATGTCTGTGCACGCAGCTTTACCGGGTCCTGCCAGACGGTAATGGCGTGCATATCGACAACGCAGAAATGGCAATCATACTCATTTTGCAAATCGACAAATTTTCGGATTGCGCCGAGATAATTGCCAAGATGCATCCCGCCGGACGGCTGAATGCCCGATAGCACCCGCATAGGCCCTTGATAGCCGCTCATTATGCTCGTTCTTTCTATTTCACGTGTCAGAAATCGTCTTGTAGTCGGAAGGCCGCACGGCGCCAAGAACCAACGCCATCAAACCATAGATAGCCATGCCGGCGCCCGATATGGCGATAATCGCAACCCATTGCCGATTGAACAGATAGCCGGCGATAGCATCGCTATAACCGAGAGCAAAGTTCAAAAACACCACCAGCCCGAATGTCGCCGCGAGGATCCGCACCAGCCGCGCGCCAAGCCGCCCACCGGGCTGAAACTGGCGTCGCCGGTGAAGCTCATATGCGAGCAGTAAAACCTGCACCCAGGCGGCAAAGGCGGTGGCGAAGGCGACGCTTAAAAAGCCAAAGCGCGGAAACAAAACCAGCGCCAGGACGGTATTGATGGCGATGGCGATGATTGCAAAATTCATCGGTGTTCTTGTATCCTGCCTTGCGAAAAAGGCTGGCAGAAATATTTTCTGCCACACAAAAGCGGGCAAGCCCCAGCCAAAGATCGCCAGCGCCGCGCCCGTCATCATCGCATCATGAGCGGTAAACGCCGAGCCTTCGACCCCGAAGATCGACAACGCATCCCCCGCAAGACCGCGAAACAGCGCGTCACAAATCGGCGCGCCCATCACCACAAAGGCCGCCGCCGCCGGAAAGCACAATAGCGCCGAAACTTCAAGCGAGCGATCAATGGCGCGCGCCGCGCCAACCTCGTCGCCTTCCTTCACGCGCCGTGACAACATCGGCAACAGCACGATGGCCAGCGCAATCCCAACCACTGCAAGCGGCAACTGGTAGAGCTGATCTGCATTCATCAGCCACGACACCGCGCCGGGCTCGCGGCTGGCGATATTGGTGCCGATGATGAGGTTGATCTGCACCGCACCGGCGCTGATAAAACCGGGAGCGCCGAGCACAAAAAGCCGTTTGACGCCCGGCGTCAGGCGCGGCATGCGCAGTTTTAGGAAATATCCCTGACGCGCGGCCCCATAAACAACGATGGCAACCTGAACCAGCCCGCCCGCAAAAACGCCCCAGGCCGCCGCCTGGCCGGTGATTTCCGTATCAGCCTTGGCGTAAATTAAAATCGCGGTGATGAGACAAATATTGAGCGCCAGGGGCGCGCCGGCTGACGCTGCAAACCGATTAAGCGAGTTTAATACCCCACTCATCAAGCCGACCAGCGACATCATCATCAGATAGGGAAACATGATCCTGGTGTAAAATGTCGCGAGGGCAAATTTTTCAGGATCGGCTTTGAAGCCTGCGGCAATGAGATAGACAAATAACGGCGCTGCGAGCTCAACGAGGGCAGTAAGCAGCGTCAATATAAACACCAGTGCGGTCAGAACTTCCTCTGCAAACGCCTTGGCTTCGGCTTTGCCCTCGCCAACCAGCTTGCCCTGAAACAACGGGATAAAGGCTGCATGAAAGGCGCCTTCCGCAAACAGCCGCCGAAACATGTTCGGCAGACGGAATGCCGCCCAGAAGGCATCCGCCACCGGATTGCCGCCAGCGCCGATAACGCCGGTGATTAAAATCTGGCGGACAAACCCGAGCACCCGGCTAATCATCGTCATGCCGCTCACGGTCGCCAGGGACTTAAACATATTGCCGCTCATCAATGCCGCCAGGATACCAGGATCGTTGCAAATTGAGGTCTTCGCGTGTCGGAATAGAGGGGTTTATTGGCTGGAACCAGAAGAAAGAACGCTGAGAAGCTTTTTCTCAATCTGCTTGAGCGTGGCGGCGTCGGTGATTTTGCTTCTTTTGCGGTCGCATAGATAAAACGCATCAACTGCACGCTCTCCATAGGTTGCGATATGCGCCGATACGATTGAGACATCCATATCGGCAAGCGCGGCTGCAAGCTCAAACAAAAGGCCAGGCCGGTCGAGCCCCTCGGTCTCGACGACGGTTGCGTCTTGCGAGGCGTCAATTTCAACCCGCACCGCCGGAGTTACTGAAAATATCGACCGCCGGTCACCAAGCCTGCGGCGCAAGCTGGGTGGTTTTCCGGGCGCTTTGCGTGCGGCTGACAACAGCGCGCCGTGGAGCCGGCGCGACAGATTTAAATCCTCAAGCGGCGCGCCGTCCGGCGATTGAAGTACAAAAATATCGAGCGCTTTGCCGTCCGCCGTCGTCAACGCCTGCACCGACCGCACACCAAGCCCGCTTGTCGCGGCCACGCCGGCAATGTCGGCCAGCAAGCCAGGACGGTCATCCGCGTAAATGATCGCCTCAAGATCGCCGTCGCGCGGCGTTACCGTCACCGCCGCATCGGCGCGATCGGTTTGTGCTGCTTGCGCAAGATAAGCAAAACGGACGATGATGTCGGGGCCGACGGAGCGAAACATAGCATCCGTCAGTCGGCTGAGGAAGTCTTCTTTCTCCGCCTCGCTCCATCCTGAAAGCTGCACTTTTGTTTGCGAACGCGCAGCCGCTGCACGCGCCCCGAGACTTTCGCGCAGCGCTGCTTCACCGTCTTCAAACCAGACTGCCGCCGCTTCATATAGCTCCGTGATCTGGCGGCGGGTAAGCTCATCCCAAGAATGCCAGCCGACAACTCGTAGATGGCATACCGACAGAACCAGCATCAAATCAAGTCGGGCGCGGCTGCCGACAGATTTGGCGAAATCTTCTATCGCCCGCGCCTCGGTGAGGTCGCGCCGTTCGGCCGTGCGCACCATCATGAGATGATTGGCCGCCGCCCAACCGACAAGCGTTGCATCCTCGACACTTAGACCGAGGCGCCGGGCAATCCGCTGCACCAATTTTTCACATTGAAGGGCGGATTTCTCACCCAGTGTCCAGATTGATTCACGCAACAACATGGCCAAAAAATACAGCAACGGCGTATCGGCATTTTTGATAAGTTTCGTCGCAATCGGATGATCGTCTTTCAATTGCCCGCGACGGATACGCGCCAACACGCCAAGACTACGCAAAACATGCTCATCCAGCGTAAAGCGCCGGTAAAGTCCATAATCGATGCGCCCGACAATCGATCCATAGGCCGGGATATATTTTCCGAGCAGGCCGGTTTCTGTCATCACCCGCAAAACCCGGACGGGATCGGACGACTTTGTTAAAATGCCCTCGAACAAAGCTGCAATGCTCACATCCTTGCGCACGTCAGAGGTAACTTTCGGCGTCTGTTCGGCAATGACCGCCAGCGCATCGGGATGAAAATCGAATTTTGGTTGTTTGGAAAACGCCCTGAACAGGCGAAAGAAATCGCGCGGGGTTTTGCGCGCCCGCGCAGCGCTCGCAAAATCGAGCCGCCCGCCGCGAATGCGCAGATTGGGTTTGCCGGGCGCTTCGTCGGATTGTAATTCCTTTGGTAAAAGCGCCGGCAGGCGAGGACGCCGCTTGGCGCGTTCTTCTTCCAGCTTGGCGAATAAGATACGCGTAAGCCGGCCGACCTCCACTGTGTTCAGGAAATAATGTTTCATTAGCCGTTCGGCGGCGCTGATATTTTTGCGATCCGCATAGTTCAGCCTGGCGGCAATTTCCGGCTGGATATCAAATGTCAGCCGCTCGTCGGCGCGGCCGCGCAAATCGTGCAGATGAGCCCGCACCGACCACAAAAACCGCTCCGCTTTCTGGAGCGCGCGCCGCTCCGACACATCCATGATTTTATCGATAGCTTTGTGCTCGCCAATGGCGCCGCCATAGGCATATTTATAAAGCCAACGGATTGTCTGCACGTCACGCAAGGCGCCTTTGCCTTCCTTGATGTCCGGCTCAACCAGATAGCGGGTTTCGCCAGCGGCGGCGTGACGCTCGTCCTGTTCTTTGAGTTTCGCGGCGACAAATTGGCTCTTTGTCCCCCAGCGCAAACGGTCATAACCGCCATGAAAATCATCAAATAGTTTTTTTGACCCGCATATGAGCCGCGCGTCGAGATAGGCGGTGCGCGCAATCATATCTTGCTTGGCAAAATCAATCGCGGTTTTGGGCGTGTGGACGCCATGGCCGATTTTCAACCCGCTATCCCACAAAGCATAGAGCATAAAATCGGTAACGGCGCGCAAGGCCGCATCACCCGCAGGCTTTTGCTTAGAGCGATGCAGAAAGAGAAGGTCGATATCTGAAAATGGCGCCAGCTCGCGCCGGCCATATCCGCCGATGGCGCAAAGCGCGATGCCATCGCCGGATGCAGGCGAGAGTTTATAAAGCGCCTTGATGATTGCATCCATCGATCGGGCAATACGCGCTGCAACTTTGTCACCGCGGTCTGAATGGCCAAGCCCATCGCGGCGCACTGCAGGCATGGTCTCGCGCAACAATTTCCCGACCGCGCCGTGGCGTTGACCAGCGCGCTCGGCATCAACGGCAGATTTCAGCGCATCAGCAAATGCAGCGGCATCAAATAGCGCGCCTTTGGTCTTCGATGGTGATAGCGATGGCACAAAAAACCCGGCGTTGAAGCTGCGGCGGCTGATTGTCGCCTGCGCCGGGCAGGAATTCAACTATAGCAAAATCAATTGAGCATTGACTTTGCATGGTTGTTTTCGCTCGCGGCTAGCCCTCGCTACGCGAGGGCCTGCGCGGGCGCGGCGCATAAGCGCCGGGGCGCAGTCGCGCCCGTTTAGGATCGAAACTCACATCAATCGGCTATATCCGCCTCAGCGTTCAAGTCGGCGCCTTTATCGCTTTCAGCCGGTATAAAATATTCAACGCCTCTTGCGGGCTGACCGTGTCGGGATGGATTTCCGCCAGAGCGCGGACAAGGGCGGCGGCAAGTGGGTCTGCCCCCGGAGCCGGCTCACTTTCTTTTGCCGGCGCGGCGGCGGCAAAGAGCGGCAACTCATCGACATGACCGCCCGTACGGCGTTGCTTTTCAAGCGCCTCCAGGACACCTTGCGCGCGCTCAACCACACTGCGCGGCAAACCAGCAAGTTTGGCGACGGCAATCCCGTATGACCGGTCGGCCGCACCCGGCGCCACCTCGTGGAGAAAGACCACATCGCCTTTCCATTCGCGCACTTTCATCGACATATTGACGAGGCGCTCAAGCGGATCGGAGAGCGCAGTCAACTCGTGATAGTGAGTTGCGAACAGACCGCGGCAGCAGATCGCGTCATGGAGATGTTCAACCGCCGCCCAGGCGATCGAAAGTCCGTCAAATGTCGAGGTGCCGCGTCCGATTTCGTCAAGCACCACCAACGAGCGCGCTGTCGCCTGATTGAGGATCGCCGCGGTCTCGACCATCTCAACCATGAAGGTCGAGCGCCCTTTGGCGATATCGTCAGCCGCGCCGACACGTGAAAACACCCGGTCGACCACGCCGATATGCGCCGATGCCGCAGGCACAAAGGAGCCCGCCTGCGCGAGAATGGCGATCAGCGCGTTCTGGCGCAGGAAGGTTGATTTACCGGCCATATTCGGCCCCGTGATCAGCCACAGCCGCACCTTGCCATCAGCGCTGAGGAGGCAATCATTGGCGACAAACGCCGCCTCGCCGGCGGCGCGCAAGGCCCGCTCCACAACCGGATGGCGCGCGGCTCTCAAATCAAATGCATTGCTGTCATCAACACGTGGGCGAATATAGGCGTCATCGGCGGCAAGCTCGGCCAGCGCCGCGCTGACGTCGATTTCCGCAAGCCCTGCGCCGACGGCCGCGAGGGCCTGGCGACGCTCCAGCACCGCGCCCATCAGCTCGGCGAATAATTCCAGCTCGCGGGCCAGCGCCTCATCTTTTGCTCGGGTGATTTTGGCATCGAGTTCAGCCAGTTCGCCAGTGGTAAACCGCACCGCGCTGGCCAGTGTCTGGCGATGAATAAAGGTTTCATCATGCGGTGAGGAGGCGAGCTTGTCGCCATAAGATGGCGGGGTTTCGACAAAATAGCCAAGCACATTGTTGTGGCGGATTTTGAGCGGCTTGACGCCGGTCTGCTCACGATATTTGGCTTCCAGACCGGCAATCACTCGGCGCGCGTCATCACGTAGCATGCGAACCGAATCGAGACCGGGATCGAAGCCTTTGGCGATAAACCCGCCATCGCGCGCCAACATCGGCGCGTCCTCGCCAATCGCCGCACGCAAGGTGACGATCAACGAGGAGAAGCCCTCGCCTTCGCGATCTTCTATGGCGATAAGATTATCCTCAACAGACGTCGGCGGCGTATCGAGGTTGGGCGCGTTTGCAATGACTTCAGCAATGCTCCTGGCACTGATTAAGGCGTCGCGAATAGCGGCAAGATCGCGCGGACCGCCACGCTCCAGAGAAAGCCGCGACAAGGAGCGGGCGATATCCGGCGTTTGTTTGAGGCAATCGCGAACCGAAAGGCGCAAGTCCGGCGCGCATTCGAAAAACCCTACCGCATCGAAGCGGCGATTAATCTTCACCGGATCGGTCAGCGGCGCCGACATGCGCGCTGCCAAAAGCCGCGCGCCAGCGCCTGTGACAGTTCGGTCAACCGCCCATAAAAGCGAGCCTTTGCGCCCACCGGCCTGCGCCTGGGTCAACTCCAGCGAGCCCCGGGTCGCGGCGTCAATCGCCATTGTCTCAACAGCGGCGGCGCGTTTCGGCGCGCTCAAAGCCGGCATTCTCCCGGCCTGGGTCAACTCCACATATCCGAGCAGCGCGCCTAGCGCAGCACATTCGGCGCGATCAAAATCACCGAACCCATCGAGCGAGGCGACGCCGAACACATCTAACAAGCGCCGCTGGCCTGCGGTTGAATCAAACTGCTGCGCGGGAAGAAGCGTCAACCGATCGGCGGGACAAACTGAAGCGATGAGCGCCGCCCATTCCTTTTGCTCCCTATCGGGAGCAATTAATTCCTTCGGTGCTATGACGGCGACATCCGATGCGATATCATCCTTGCTTGTGCCGCGCACCCATAGCTCGCCGGTCGAGACATCAGCCCAGGCAATCGCCGCATCCTCGCCGCCGCGTAAAATCGAAACCGCACACAGAAAATTGTTGGCGCGCGCATCCAGAAGCGTTTCTTCAAGGATAGTTCCCGGCGTCACCGTACGCACAACTTCGCGGCGCACCACAGATTTGGGCCCGCGTTTTTTTGCCTCCGCAGGGGCTTCCATCTGCTCACAGATCGCGACTTTAAAACCGGCCTTGATGAGCTTGGCGAGATAAGGTTCAAAGGCGTGAAACGGCACGCCGCACATCGCAATGCCTTCGCCGCCATGCTGGCCGCGTTTTGTCAGCGTGATATCGAGTACGCTTGCGGCGGTTATGGCGTCTTCGAAGAACAATTCGTAAAAGTCGCCCATGCGATAAAACAGCAATGCATCGCCAACGGTCTCGCGGATGGCATGATATTGGACCATCATGGGCGTCGCGGGCGCCGCCGGTGCTCTGGCGGATTTGTTTTTATCGGGTGCGGTATCGGTCATAGACTAACGGGTCGCAATTTTTCCAATGGTCTTTCGGTGAAAATTATTCTTTGCATATTTTCAAAAAGCAATTTGATCTTTTTACCAAACCAACCAAGATGGTTGTCAGTTCCAGAGTTTATTCATGCCGATAAATCACATTACCCGAACCGAAATCAACATTGGCGAGCGCCCGGTGCCATTAATCGCCCGTGTGAACCGGCGCGCCAAGCGGTTGATATTAAAGGTAGACCCGGTAGCTGGGGAAATCTTGGTGACGGCGCCGACCAAACGCAATCTGCCTGAGGCCATCGCTTTTGCCCATGAGCGCGCCGAGTGGATCGCCAGCCAGCTCGACGAAAAGCTGCGCGCCCGGGCCTTTGCCGAGGGCATGCGCATCCCTTATCGGGGAACGCCTCACACCATCATTCGCGATGGCGGACCGCGCTCGCCGGTGCGTATTGACAATGAATTTCTACCCACCATCCGGGTCGGCGGAGACGACGCCCATCTCAACCGCCGGCTGGTGGACTGGATGAAACGTGAGGCGCGAAAATCGCTTACCGAGCGGGTCGGGCATTATTGCGCAGAGCTTGGTAAAAAACACCGGGCGCTTCGCATTCGCGACACCCGCTCGCGCTGGGGCTCGTGTTCGTCCGACGCAACGCTGTCATTTTCATGGCGCCTGATTATGGCGCCAGACGATATCCTCAGCTATGTCGCCGCGCATGAATGCGTTCACCTGGAACATATGAACCATTCGCCAGCCTTCTGGCGTCGGGTCGGGGCGCTCGGGGTTGATGCGCGAGCCGCAGAAAACTGGTTCAACGCCAATGGCGCCGCGCTTTTCTCATATGGTGTTCAGGCCGTATAGCGCGCTGGGTTACCCGCGTGTTTTCAAAACCTCGGCAATCGGATCATCAAAAATTGGGGCCATCGGCGCGATATAGGCAGGCGGCAAAGCGCGGACCATAATTTCTCGCCAGATGGTCGCCGGCGCCCGCCCACCAGTGACGCCCGGCATCGGCGCGTTGTCGTCGCGGCCGACCCATATCACACAGACGAGGCCGCCTGCATGGCCTGCAAACCAGGCGTCGCGGCTTTCTTGCGAGGTGCCGGTTTTACCGGCCGCCCGATAACCCGGCGTCTGCGCCGCGCGGCCGGTTCCCCATTCCACAACGCTCGCCAGCATCGCGTTTGTCTCCTCGATGGCGTCGCGCGAAGCGGCCTGGCCGGCATAAGACCCCTCGCGGCGATAGACGACATCACCGTCAACGGTCTCGATGCTGACAATCACATGCGGCTCGACGCGAAACCCGCCATTGGCAAAAGGCGTATAAGCGCCGGCAAGCTGCAGCGGCGAGACCGCATCGACCCCTAACGCTAAGGCCGGCCCCGGGTTCAACTTTCCCGCCCATCCCATAGCTCGCGCCGTTTGGCGCACTTTCCCGCGCCCAACCGCTTCCTGCAAACGAATGGTCGCAGCATTCAGTGAGCGGACCATTGCCTCGCGCACGGTGACCTCGCCGTAGAATTTACTATTATAATTGTCGGGCGCCCATTTCCCGATCTTCAATGGTGCGTCGAGAACAATATCGTCAGCCGCCACACCGGCCTCGACTGCCGCAAGAAAAACAAACGGTTTGAATGCAGAACCAGGCTGACGCTTTGCCTGGACGGCGCGATTGAACTGGGTTTCGCGATAATCGCGTCCGCCAATCATTGCCCTGACAGCGCCCGCGTCATCGGCTATGACAACCGCGCTCTGAACCTTGCTCAGATCATCAGCAGCGCTTGCAATGCCGGCAACCATACCGATTTCCGCCACCTCCTGCATGCGCCGGTCAAAAGTTGTGCGCACCACAAGGTCAGCGTCAATATCCCCGGCGCGTTCACGCACGCGGCTCATAATATAGTCGATAAAATAAGGCGCCGACGACAAGCGCGACGCCGTGACCATTATCGGCTTTGAAACCACGTCACTCGCCTCAGCTTGGGTCAAAAATCCGGCCGCAACCATTTGGTCAATGACGAGACGGCCGCGGCGGCCAGCGTCATCCGGATTATGCGTTGGCGCAAACCGTGACGGCGCCTTTAGCAGCCCCGCCAACACCGCCGCCTCGCCAAGCGACAAAAAGCGCGCGGGCTTGGCGAAATAACGATAGCTTGCCGCGTCAATCCCATAGGCGCCGGCGCCGAAATAACCCCGGTTGAGATAGAGCGTGAGAATTTCTTGCTTGGTGAATTTTTGCTCAAGCCACAAAGCGAGAACGAACTCCTGCGCTTTCCTCTTGAGCGTTCGGTCGTTGGTCAGAAATACGTTCTTGGCGAGCTGCTGGCTTATCGTCGACCCCCCCTGCACCACACCGCGTTGACGCATGTTAACAACCAACGCGCGGCCGACTGAGACCGGATTAACGCCGAAATGGTGGTAAAAGTTACGGTCCTCAACGGCGAGAATAGCGTTTGGGACGTAATCGGGCAGATCCGCCAGGCGCACCGGCGCGCCAGCGCTGGCGCCATGGACCCGGAGCGGCGCGCCGCTGGTATCCAGGAGCGTGATTTTTGGCGCCGCGGCGGCGCGCCACAGCACGCCGGTATCCGGGAGGTCGCGGGCGATGTAGGCAAAAACCAGCGCAACCCCGATCAGCACCGTCACACAAAACACGCCGCCATCGCTAACGAGACGGAAATACCCCTGGCGGCTCGCCACAGGACGCCTTTTGCCGGCTTTATTTTTTGCCCTTCGAGCGCGTTTTTTAGCCATGGGCCATGCTTCGGCGCGGATAGTTAACAGGGCGTAAACATGGCCGCCGCCAATTAACAGAGGAGATATGTTCATCCGCCTGTAAACTGCGTATGATCAGCCTTAATGGAAACGCCAATTAGGAACAGGGCGGGCGCGATCAATATGACAGTCCAAACGATCCAGGCAGATATGCCGGTCGATCAAAAAACCGACGCCATCGTCGAAGCTGCACGCAAGACCTTTCTCGCACACGGGTTTGACGCTGCGAGTATGGACCAAATTGCGCTTGAAGCGGCCGTTTCCAAACGCACGGTCTACAATCGCTTTCGCTCAAAGGAAGAACTTTTTGGTGCGGCAATTGAGGACACTTGCAGAAAAGTTCTCCCTGTCAATGTCAGCGAGATTGAATCCAGCCTTCCGCCAGGCGAGTTGTTGATACAGCTAAGCCTTGAATTCGTGAAAGGTGTATTAGACCCTGAAGCCTTATCGCTACGCCGCATCGCCGCTTTTGAAGCCGAGCGCACGCCGGCGATTGGCCAGTCTTACCTCGCCCATGGGCCGCAATGGATGGTCAAGCAGTACTTACCCATTCTTGCCCGGCTGGCGTCGAAGGGCGTGTTAAAAATCGATGACGCCGAGGCCGCAATCTGGCAGTTGGGCGCGCTGATAACCGAGCCGCTCTACATGCACGCACTTTTGGGGGCGGCGCCAAAAGACTTGGAAGCTGCAATCACCAAGCAGGTGACGAGCGGCGTTACGGCGTTTTTGAAACTTTACGCAGAAGAATAAACATCTCCAGAAGCTGGCGTGGCGTCAGATTTCGTCCATATAAAAAACCGGCGCAACAAGCTGCGCCGGTTTGATATTTTCGGCCTTCGGTCTTGGTTATTCGAAAGAGATCGTAACTTCCGAACGACGGTTGAGCGGCTCACGCACGCCGTCTGGCGTGGCTTTGGCCGGATTGGACTCGCCATACGCCTCGCTGCGGATCCGATCAGCCGGAACATCATTCGCAACGAGCCCATCGCGAACAGCCTTGGCGCGACGCTCGGAAAGCGCCTGGTTATAGGCTGAAGACCCGGACGTATCGGTGTTGCCTGATACGACCACGCCGTCGATGTCATTTTGAAGCGCACGCCCGGCAGCTTCTGCGATCAATGCTGAAGCCTGTGGCGTAAGGTTCGCCTTGTCATAGTCGAAGTAAACCGTGAACCCGATAGGATCGAGATCAGCGGACTGCTCTTCAACCAGCTGCGGCGGACATTCGGCCGTCATTGGCACGCTCGAGCCGTCCCAGCAATCTTTGTACTGAACAGCTGGCGCCGCTGAACCGCCAAAATCCAAGCGCAGACCAGCGAAAATATTGTGTGACGCTGAATCCACCTCAAAGGTCGCCGGCGCCCCATTTAGCGTGCCGGTAAAATCAGGGTTGAACGGTGTGAAATAACGGTAGGAAAGATCAAGCGCCAAACCTTCCGCCAGATTAACGGCAAGACCGGCAATGCCCTGAACCGCTAAGACTGTTTTGGACCCCCCATAAGCAATTGACAGGGCCGGCGTCGGTGCGCCGCCCGCAGCTACGGCGCCGATAATGCTATGGTCTATATTGGCTCCGCCAACGCCTACGCCGACATAGGGCGTAAAGCTATTACCCGGCCCTGTAAAATCATAAAGGATATTGCCCATAAAGCCGTAGGTGGTGGTGTCGCCAGAGATAGATCCGGTGGGAAAGCCGCTGAAGCCGGCGCGCGGGTCGATCTGGTCGATATCGCTATTGCGGTAGGAAAGTTCCAGTTCCGTACGGAATCCGTTGCCCCACGCATAACCAAGCGCAGAATATACGCCAACGCCTTTATCGTAATCGGTAGAGCTGTCGAAGGCGAAAGGCCCGCCGCCACCTGACTGGGTGTTGGTGATGTCGTTTCCATGGCCCATGTAACTCAGGCCAGCGCCAATCGAGCCATAGAGCCCTTGATAAGCGTTTGCTGCAGGCGCGATCGCCAATGATGCGGCGGCCGCGAGTAAAATAGTTTTGAGCTTCATTTTTCCCCTCCTCAGGTGGACCAACATTAGCCGACCAAAGCCACGGCCCGGCCATGCAAATTCTTCAATACGTCCTATCGGGTTTGCGCCCGTGAATACAGACGACAAAGCCGAAATTCCATGAAAATGATAATATCGTATTAACCATGTTGCAACATCGCATCGCTGCTGCCGTGTTTGCAGATAGATCTGCCATTATGCAGCCATTTTGCCCCCTCCACTCTCGATAACACTTGCGAACCTAACGCATCTTGAGAGCGTAGAATGGCAGTTTTAGGGCGCAAATGTGCTTACGGGGTCCTTTATTTTTCCTCGCTCGGCGCCCCGGCGCCCGAAATGCTGTGCTGCTTGGTCCACATTGTTTCCGCCACCCCAAGGCGTTTGGCCTCAAATCGTGCAGCTATGAACAGATAGTCCGACAGGCGGTTGAGATATCTGAGCGCCTGCTCTCCCTCTGGCAGGTCGCGCAGCTGCCCCGCTAGGGTCCGCTCGGTGCGGCGACAGACCGTCCGCGCCACATGCAGCCAGGCCAAAACTGGTGCGCCGCCTGGTAAAATGAACTCTTTGAGCGGCGGCAGATCTTCATTGAGAACGGCGGAAGCGTCATCAATGCGCTTCACATGCGCCGCCGATAATAATGGCGCGCCAGGGAACGAGAGCGCGCCGCCAAGATCGAACAGATCGTGCTGGACCCCAATCAGGGTTTTTGTGACCGCGCCACCGGACAAATGAGCGAGCGCTACGCCAAGCCAGCTATTGAGTTCGTCGACATCACCCAGCAGCGCGATGCGCGGATGGTCTTTGGCGAGGCGGGCTCCATCCCCAAGCGAGGTCTGGCCCTTGTCGCCGCCGCGGGTCACAATCTTCGTCAAACGGTTTGGCATAGATCTCCGCCTTCAGCTGTTTTTCGACAATGCCACTATACAACAAAAAACGCCCGGCGGATGAACCGCCGGGCGCCGCCAGATCGTGTTTTTGACGCTTTACGCGCCGGCCTTTTGCGGTGGGTGTATACCGCCAGCGCCCGGTTGCCCAAGCTGAGCTTCACCAGCCAAAGCATGCGCCGGATCGCCCTTCATCGTATCAAGATGCATTAGCTTTTTGATGATCGGCGAGACCAGCAACATCACTACGCCAATCGCCATCGCGACATAGCCGACATTGGTGTAAACGGTCACATATGTTGCTTTCGCCGCCACAACGTCCGTGAGCTGACCGCCGATGGTCTCAGCGCCGGTCCCGCGGGCGATGACGCCAGCGAGGTAATTCGACAGGCCAGAATATAAAAACCACGCGCCCATACTCATGCCGACTGCGCGCGCCGGAGCGAGCTTCGTCACCTGCGATAGGCCGACCGGTGACAACATCAACTCGCCCATAGTGTGGATCCAGTAGATCAGGAAGATGAAGTAAACCGCTATAAGACCTGTACCGGAAGCGGCAATGCCGCCAACCAGCGACAAGAAGCCAAGCCCGGCGAGGAAAACGCCGAATGCAAATTTTACCGGCGCAGATGGCTCAATCTTGTTTTTCGCCATAGCGATCCACATCCACGCAAAGATCGGCGCGAACATGACGATAAACCCGGCGTTTAGAAACTGAAAAACCGGGGTCGGCACTGAGACGCCAAACATGGTTCGATCAACAAGCCTCGCCGTAAACAAAGTCAGCGACGAGCCCGCCTGTTCGAACAACGCCCAAAATGGGATTTGTGCGAGGATAAAATATATCGCCGCCAACATCCGGTCTCGTTCTTCACCAGCCAGTTTGGTAATTGCGTAACCAACGAGAAACAGAAAGATGAAGATGCCGACCATGCCGACGAACCATTCGGGGATCAGATGCGAGTTCATTACCGTCAGCATCGCAAAGATAATGATGCCAACGCCCGTGAGGTAACACGCCCACTCGACATTGATCGGGCCTAGGACTTTTTCTTTCAGTTTTTCCATGCTCGGCGGATCGGCGCGGCCTTCAAGCCAGGGTTGGAAAACTAGGAAGGTCAACAAGCCGGCAAGCATGCCAACGCCGGCCAGTCCAAAGCCCCAGTTCCAACCGTATTTAATGCCAATGATCCCGACCGTTAGAGATGAGATTAACGAGCCAAGATTGATCCCCATATAGAAAATCGTGAAACCGGAATCGCGCCTTGTATCGCCGAGCCCGTAAAGCGCGCCCACGATAGTGGAGATATTCGCTTTCAGAAAACCAACGCCGGCGATAATCAGCGCAAGCGCCAAATAGAGGGTGTTGACGAATAGCGCTTCTTGCTCAACCCGCGTCGTATAGGCGTCCGTTGCAATCGTTGCCGGCAACCCAACCACAGCGGGGTCGGCAATAATCATTTCTGTCGCACCTTCATTAAAGCTAATCAACGAGCGTCCAGTATCGGAGACCAGAACCTGCGGCGCATCACCACCGCGACCATCAAGTGTTATTTGATAATCTTGGCCCTGATAAGTCAGCAATTCTTTTGAACCGCCGCCTTCAAACGCCATCAAGCCGTGACCCATCACCAGCAAGATGGCGCCATAGGCCACCGCCTTTCGCTGGCCTAGATACTTGTCTGCAAGCGAGCCGCCTATAATCGTCATGACATAGACCAGCGCCGTGTACGCGCCGTACATCACTGCCGAGCGCTCATCGGAAAATAGGAAGTGCTGGGTCAGATAAAGGATCAACAGACCGCGCATTCCATAATAGGAAAAGCGCTCCCACATCTCGGTGAAAAACAGAATGTAAAGCCCGCGCGGATGGCCGAAAATGGTTTTTTCGTCAGCCGGAATGGACGTGGGCGTTGCAGTTGCTTCGCTCATAAGAACTCCCTTTGTGCGGACGCCCGATAAGGCTTCCGCCGCTATATCTTTAGCTCGCACCCCTCCCGGACACGAATTGGCGCGCACTCTAGGCTGAAATTTGCAGGAAAATCCAGCCTTTAGACGCGCGCAACCGATTCAACGGCTCTTTAGCGGTCTAAACAAATCGATTCTTGCGGCGAAAATGCGGCAAAGCCGGCTTGTTGCACAGCTCCAGACATGCGCATAGGCTGGCCGCCGACCAGAATTCGGATCTGGGAGGACACTCGGGAGGCCGCCATGCGTGTGACGTGTGTCGTTATAGGCTTGCTGCTCGCCGGGCTCGTTCCCGCCGTCGCCCAAACCGGAAGCCCGCCACCTTCATCTTCGCCTCCGCCATCAACGCAACCGCTGCCTGGCGGGTCAGACAACATTGGCGTCAGGGTCGATCTCCGATCTTTTTTTGGCTCGCGCAAAGACCCTTGCGAGCGCCTCCGCGACGAAATGGAAAAGCTTCGCAGCGACATCGAAAAACGCGACTGCAAAAAGCAGGAAGCCGCGGTCGAGAAAGCGCGGCAAGATCTTGAAAAAATCATTGATGACATTGGCGCCGAGCGTGCAAGGCGCGATGCGCTGCATGCTGACGCACGCGCCGCGCGGGCGTGCCATCAACAAGCGCTGGCAAATCTGCGCGCCGCACAGGCCGCCGCCGCCCGCGCTGATGACGCGGTCTCGGGCGCGCGCGATAATCTGAGACGGGTTTTGCAAAACCACTGGAACAATGCTCCGGAATGGTTTCCCTTAGAGCCACCGGCAGAGCCGGGGTGGCGCGCCATCAATGTCGAGCCGGGTATTGATGTTTATATGCGCGACGACGAGGGCGTATGGACGCCAAATCGTCTCGCCGAAGCGAGCAACCAACTGCGCCGCGCGATGAACTCAAGCGCCGCCGGGCGCAATGCGCGCAACGCGCTGCAACAGGCGTTGCAAAACCAGGCGGCCGCGCAACAGGCGCTGGCGGAAGCCGAGGCGGCGGCGACAATCACCGGTGACGATTATTTCAACGCTGACCAGGCCGTACACGGATTGCCATCTGTCGATACGAAATTAGAGCCTGCCGAACGGCGTCTCGAAAAAGCATTGGCGGCGCTCGAAAAATGCCGCCAAAAACAAACCGAACGACTTGAGCGCATCGCCCAGCTCGAAGAGGAGCTGCGCGAATGTGACAAGCTTGAAATCCTTGCGAACCGGCTTGAAATTGCCGCTGAGGACGGCGCGGGACACATCGAAGCGGCGGAAGAAGAAATCGATAATCTCGAACCGCAATTAAAAGAGTTTGAGCGCAGCACCCGCGGGCGAACGCGTGGCGGCGACGATGAGACCCGCGCGGCTAAGGATAAGGCGAAGAACCAAGCCAAAGATATTCGCAAAGAAATCGACCGCATCAAGCGCGACATGGAAGGCTGGGACGATTTTATCGATGACATCGTAACGGGCGAGACCGGCGTTGAAGGACTTACCGACGAAATGGGGGTTAAAGTCGCGGAAGGCGCCGCTGAGCGCTATGAAGGACATAAAAAAACCATCCGCGAATTGTTCGGCGATCTGCGCAAGGCTGAGCGAGACTGGACCGATGCCCAAAACCGCGCTGCAACACGCGCGCAGCGCGAGCAGCGCGAACAGGAAAAACAAAAGCGGTGGCGCGAAATTCGCGGTGGCGATTTTCAAGATCTTGCCAACGATATGGCTACCGACACAGCCAAAGACCTGCTCGGAGAAACCAGTCAGTTACTGAGCATTCTTTTTGCGGTCGTGGACGCTGTGGAACATGTCGCGGAGATGAGCAGCAACCAGCGCGCGATCCTTCATGCTTTCGGCGGCATGCTGGACGCCATCCTCGATGCGCGCGGCAACTCGATACAAGCTTGGGCCGGTTGCGAAGCGCACGCGATTGAGTTTGCAAAACTAACCAATTCAAATGCGATTGTAGGCATCATGGTCGAGCTTCATGCCGCCAAACCACTGTGCGACGCCCTAATGGAGTCGGCGCGCGACCCAGCGATGCGCGAAATCATGATTCGCGTCAAAAACGCGGCGCTTTCCATGTAACATTGTGCTGCAGGAAACGGCGAAGGACGCCGCTATGGGAGATCAATCGTCTTGTGGGCGTTTGTGCGCTAGCCCGGCATTGGCAATCCCGGCGCGGGCGCAGGCGGCATCCTCTGCCCCCGTAGCGCCGGACACCCCGACCCCGCCGAGATGATCACCGCGCGAAGTGAAAATCGCTTCGCCGCCCTCAAAGATCGCGATGTTCGGCGCGGCGGCTAACGCCGGAAACTCCCGTGCACGCTCTGCAGCGCCTTTGGTCGCGCGCGGGAAAGACGCCGTGGAGTTTGCCTTCCATTGAGAGATTTCAATTGAACCCAATGGCGCGCCATCCATACGCAAAAAAGCCAGTAGATTTCGCCCCTGATCGAGGACCGTGACATTAACCTTCAGGTCGTTTTCCTCAGCAAACACTTCGCATCCAGCAACAATCGCCTTGGCGGAAGCGGCGGTGAGTATGGGCCGCATCTGCTGCGCGGCAGCCGGGGCGATAACAACGGCTGCAGCGACAATAACAGTCATCGCGGTTTCCAAAAATTGTCTGCGCATTTCTTGCTCCCTCAAAATTTAGATTTTTGGTTGGCGCTTTTCTTCATGAAAGCTCTCACCAATCCGACGATGCTGATCACAAGCCAGAATAGCTCAACGATAAAAGACGCCGCATTAAAACTGTAAACCAGGGAATACAGAATGAACAAGGCGCCGACGCCATTCAGCGCCGGGTAGAGCGGGCGGGCGGCGTCCATGCGCCCGATCTGGGAGAGAAAATAGGTCCCAACGATGAACGCAACGCCGACAAATCCGACAATATCAGGCATTGATAGGGCCATTGCCGGAATATAGTCGCGCCCGGCTTCCTTGCAAAGGCGCGGACACTTTTCTCTTCCTCTGCTTAGTCAATCGCCCGCCAACCACATTTGCCTGTGACCCGGTATTTCGCGCCAAGGCGTTTATAAAATTCGATTGCTTTTTTGTTTTCTGGTTGCACTGTCCAACTAACGAATGCGCCGCTTTCCTCGGCCACATCGAAAATGCGCCGCATCAATTTTTCACCCAGGCCGAGGCTGCGATATTCAGCGTACACAAAAATATCGTCAATCGTTATACGCGCCGCGCCGCTCCAAATATGAAAATCGTTTGTATAGGTTGCGTAACCAACCGCCTTGCCTTCGGTCTCAACGATCAGGCCCGCCCACATGGGAGGCGCGCCGAAACCTGTTTTGCCTAACAACGCAGGCGTTGTTGTTACAAACTCGCGCTCATTTTGATTGTCCCCGAGGGCGCAGATCATCTCATAAAGAACGCCAACATCGCCGGCTTCGATCGGGCGGACGGTTGGTTGAGGCGCCGACATGTTCGTTACGCCTGCATGGTCCAGCCTTCGACGCCCATCGCCGCCTGGCGCACCGCTTCGGACCGTGTCGGGTGCGCGTGGCAGGTGCGGGCGATGTCTTCCGACGCGCCGCCAAATTCCATCACGCTGACGGCTTCGGCGATTAACTCGCCAGCTTCGCGGCCAATAATATGGCAGCCGAGAACCCGGTCGCTGGCGGCATCGGCCAGCACTTTTACAAACCCGTCCGTCTCATGATTTGTTTTCGCGCGACTGTTGGCGGCGAAGGGGAACTTGCCGACTTTATACTTTATGCTCGCGGCCTTTAGTTCCTCCTCGGTTTTTCCAACCGAGGCGATTTCCGGGTAAGTGTAGACGACGCTCGGCACGGTCTCATAATTGACGTGCCCGGCCTTGCCGGCCATCAACTCAACGCAAGCAACCCCATCATCTTCCGCCTTATGCGCCAGCATCGGCCCGTCAATCGTATCGCCGATCGCCCAGACGCCGTCAATATTAGTGCGGAAATGATCGGTGATGATAACCCCGCGCTTGTCCAGTTTGACGCCGATATTTTCAAGCCCCAACCCTATGGTAAAGGGCCGCCGACCGATCGCAACCAGCACCACATCAGCGTCAATCTGTTCAGCATCGCCCCCAGCTGCCGGTTCAACTGAGAGTTTGACCTTGGTTTTTAGCTTTTCCGCGCCGGTTACTTTCGACGAAAGTTTAAAGTTCACGCCCTGTTTTTTCAAAATCCGCTGAAACTGTTTCGACACCTCACCGTCCATGGTCGGCAGGATCCGGTCGAGATATTCAACCACCGTCACTTCGGCGCCAAGCCGGCGCCAGACCGAGCCAAGCTCAAGGCCGATAACCCCGCCGCCAATAACGACAAGGTGTTTGGGGACGGAAGGCAATGACAACGCGCCAGTGGAAGAGATGATTTGCTTTTCATCGATTTCAACGCCCGGCAGCGGCGTCACTTCCGAGCCGGTAGCGATGATGATGTTTTTTGTGTCGAGCTCTGCGGACGTCTCGCCGCTGACCCGGACTTTGCCCGGTGCGATGATTTCTCCGGCGCCGAAAAACGTCTCGACTTTATTTTTCTTCATCAGATAGGCAACGCCCTTGGTCAACCCGTCAACGGCGTCGTCTTTTTGTTTGAGCAGCTGACCGAGATCGAGCGCGAGGCCGCTGATTTTAATGCCGAGACCCTCGAAATTGTTACCTGCCGCTTCATATAGCTCCGAAGCATGCAACAGCGCCTTGGACGGAATGCAACCAACATTCAGGCAGGTCCCGCCGAGCTTTTTGCTGTCGCGCTTTTCAATTATCGCGACCTTAAGGCCTAACTGTCCGGCGCGGATCGCGGCGTTGTAACCGCCGGGCCCGGCGCCGATGATGACGACGTCATAGGGTTCAGACATCTCAGAAATTCCTTAAAGGTCGAGAAGTAAACGTTGCGGGTCTTCCAAGTTTTCTTTGACACGCACGAGAAACGTGACCGCGCCTTTGCCGTCGACGACACGGTGGTCATAGGACATTGCCAAATACATCATCGGCCGAACAACAACTTCGCCATCGCGCGCGACAGGGCGTTGCTCAATCCGGTGCATGCCGAGAATGCCCGATTGCGGCATGTTCAAAATTGGCGTTGACAGGAGCGAGCCATAGATACCGCCATTGGAAATTGTGAAGGTGCCGCCTTGCATTTCTTCCAGTTTCAAATCACCGGCGCGCGCGCGCCTGCCAAAATCGGTAATCGCCAGTTCAATCTCCGCCAGCGACATCATATCCGCATCACGAACAACCGGTACCACAAGGCCGCGATCAGAGCCGACGGCAACGCCGATATCATAGTGATTTTTATAGATGATGTCGGTTCCGTCGATTTCTGCATTGACGTCCGGCACTTCCTTCAGAGCATGAACGCAGGCCTTTACGAAGAGTGACATGAAGCCGAGCTTGATGCCGTGTTTTTTCTCGAAAAGCTCTTTGTACTGTTTTCGTAATTCAATTACCGCGCTCATATCGACATCGTTGAAGGTCGTCAGCATCGCGGTAGTGTCTTGCGCTTCTTTTAAACGCCTTGCGATGGTCTGGCGCAGGCGCGACATTTTCACCCGCTCCTCACGCGAACCAAGATCGCGCGGCGCGCTGGGCGCGGCGGGAGTTTTTGCTTTGGCCGTGAGCGCATCTCCCTTGGTCACACGCCCGTCCTTACCTGTGCCTGCTATCGCGGCGGGGTCGAGCCCGCGCTCGGCGACCACACGGCGCGGCGCCGGGGATAGCGCGGCTGCCTGGCTCGTTGATGGAGCTGGCGCCGATACCGGCGCGCTTGTTGTTTTTGCCGGTGCGGCGCCGTTGGTTTTTGCCGCACTACCTTTCTGAATGACCGCGAGGAGCGCGCCGACTTCCACCGTATCGCCCTCTTGCACGGCAATTTTAGTCAGCACGCCGGATACTGGCGCCGGAACATCCATCGCGGCTTTGTCCGTTTCAAGACTAACAATCGGCTCATCGGCGACAACGACGTCGCCTTCTTTTTTCAGCCACGCACCAATATCAGCCTCAGTCACCGATTCGCCGGACGCCGGCACACGCACTTCTATTTCCTCGCCGCCAGCTGATACAGCGGCGGGCGCAGGCGCATCCGCCTTCGTCGCTACAGGCGCAGTAGCGGGGCTCGCCTCTGCTTTCACCGCCGCACCGCCTTCTTCAATGGCGCCGAGAAGCGCATTGACCTCAACCGTGTCGCCTTCCTGCACCACAATGTTTGCAAGAACGCCCGCATGCGGCGCCGGCACTTCCACCGACACCTTGTCGGTTTCCAGCTCAACCAGCGGCTCATCAACGCCGACGGCGTCGCCTTCATGTTTCAACCACTTGGCGATAGTCGCTTCGGTGACAGATTCCCCCAATGCGGGGACGCGGATTTCGGTCGACATGATATTCTCCATTGCGAAGGACGCCGCTTTATATCGCGAGCGCGTCGTCCAAAAAGGCAGCCAGTTCTTTCTTGTGCCGGCTCATCAGGCCGGTGGCGGGCGAGGCCGAAGCCGGCCGGCCGGCATAGCGGGCGCGTTTGTATTTTGCGCCGATCTGATCAAGCGTCCATTCGAGATTTGGCTCCATGAAGAACCAAGAACCCATATTTTTAGGCTCTTCCTGACACCACACCATTTCGGCGTCTTTGAAGCGTTGCAACTCTTTGATCAACGAATGCGCCGGGAACGGATAAAACTGTTCGACACGCATCAGGTAGATATTGTCGATACCGCGCTTTTCGCGTTCTTCGAGGAGGTCGAAGTAAACTTTGCCCGAGCACAAAACGACACGCTTGATTTTGGCGTCCGATACAAGCTTGACGGTCGAGCCAGGCTTGGATTCCGCGTCGTCCCAAAGTACGCGGTGGAACGACGAGCCGGGGCCCATCTCTTCCAGCGTGGAGGCGCATTTTTTATGGCGCAATAACGATTTCGGCGTCATCAAAATCAGCGGTTTCCTGAAATTCCGCCGCATTTGCCGACGAAGGATATGGAAATAATTCGCCGGCGTCGTACAATTAGCGACTTGCATATTGTCTTGCGCACAAAGCTGCAAAAATCGTTCAAGCCGGGCTGAGGAATGTTCCGGCCCCTGACCTTCATAGCCATGCGGCAACAACAGGACGAGGCCGCACATGCGAAGCCATTTGCGTTCGCCGGAAGATAAAAACTGATCAATGATAATCTGGGCGCCGTTAACGAAGTCGCCAAACTGGCCTTCCCACATCACCAGGAATTTCGGATTAGCGAGGGAGTATCCATATTCAAAACCCATCACCGCAAATTCCGACAGGTTGGAATCATGAACCTCAAAAGTCGCATTAGAGTTTTCAAGATGGCGAAGCGGCGTGTAGGTGTTTTCCGTTTCTTGATCGATGAAAACGGCGTGGCGCTGAGAGAACGTACCGCGACGCGAATCCTGCCCTGACAACCTTACGCCGAAACCGTCCTGCAATAGCGAGCCGAAAGCCAACGCCTCAGCGGTCGCCCAGTCAATGCCGGCGCCCTGTTCGAGTGCTTTGCGCTTATGATCGATGATGCGCGCCAGGGTTTTGTGGATTTTGAAATTTTCCGGATACCGCGTCAGCGCCGCACCAATGGTGTTAAGATTATCCGTCGAGACCGCCGTATCGCCGCGCCGGTCATCGTCCATGGGCTGCACAAATCCCGACCATTGACCATCGAGCCAATCGGCCTTGTTGGGTTTAAACGCTTCGGCGGCGTCAAATTCTGCGCCCAAAAACTTACGGAACCGCTCGCGTTGCACTTCGCCGTCGCCTTTGGCGATAACGCCCTCTTCTTCAAGCCGCCCGGCATAGATTTCCCTGGTGGTCGAAAGCGCACGAATTTTCTTGTACATGCGTGGCTGCGTAAAGCTTGGCTCATCACCTTCATTGTGACCAAAGCGGCGATAGCAAAACATATCGATGACCGCGTCGGCGCCAAATTTCTGACGGAACTCAGCGGCAATTTTAGCGGCGTAAACCACAGCTTCGGGATCATCGCCATTGGCGTGAAAAATCGGCGCTTCGACCATCTTGGCAACGTCGGATGGGTATGGCGAGGACCGGGAAAATTGCGGACTGGTGGTAAAGCCGATTTGGTTGTTGACAATAAAGTGGATGGTGCCGCCGGTATTGTAACCGCGAAGTCCGGAAAACCCGAAACACTCCGCGACAATGCCCTGGCCTGCGAACGCAGCATCGCCATGCAGCAACAATGGCAACACATGGGTGCGCGGCGCATCAAGATCAGTCGGCTCAATCCGGTCCTGTTTCGAGCGCGACTTACCGAGAACCACGGGGTTCACCGCTTCGAGATGCGAGGGGTTGGCGGTTAAGGACAGATGCACCCTATTGCCGTCAAATTCACGGTCCGACGAGGCGCCGAGATGGTATTTAACATCCCCCGACCCGCCAATATCATCCGGCGTCACCGATCCGCCCTGAAATTCATGAAAGATGTGATGATAGGGTTTGCCCATCACAGCGGCGAGAACATTGAGGCGGCCGCGGTGCGGCATGCCGACAATGATCTCTTTAACGCCGAGGGCGCCGCCGCGCTTGATGATCTGTTCCATCGCCGGAGCCAGCGCTTCAGCGCCGTCAAGTCCGAAGCGCTTGGTGCCAGTATATTTGGCATTGAGAAAATTCTCAAAGCCTTCCGCCTCAATCAACTTGTTGAGGATGGCTTTTTTGCCTTCAGGCGTAAAAGAAATGTCCTTGTCCGGACCTTCAATGCGATTTTGTATCCATGCCTTTTGCTCCGGATCGGTAATGTGCATGAATTCAACGGCGAACGTCCCACAATAGGTGCGGTTGAGGATCGCCATAATTTCGCGCAATGTCGCGATCTCAAGGCCAAGCACATGGTCGATAAAGATCGGCCGGTCCATATCCGCTTCGGTAAAGCCAAGTGTCGCCGGGTCGAGCTCCGGATGGATTTCCTTCTGCTGCAGCCCGAGCGGGTCGAGATCGGCGATCAGGTGACCGCGGATGCGATAGGCGCGAATCAGCATCAGCGCACGCAGGGAATCCTTGGTTGCCTGGCGAACATCGTCTTGCGTTGACGCGGCGGGTGCGCGCGCTTCAATCTTGGTTTTCAGGATTTCTTCAGCATCACCCCAATTGCCGTCCATCGCCGCCGTCAATTCGCCATTTGGGGTCGGGGGCCAGTCGCGGCGCGCCCAGCTCGGGCCATCGATTTGCGCGCTCCCGTTCAGGCGATCGCCTTCACGCTCGAAAAAATCCCGCCATTCGGGGCTCAGCGACGCCGGATCCTTGGCGAAGCGCGCATAAAGCGCCTCCAGATAGTGGACGTTGGATCCGGATAAAATCGATCGTTCGGGGGCGCTCCTACTGTCTTGCGGCGCCGCTCCATCTTTTGCCATTACGCGTTCCAACTCTTTCGTCGTTCGTCGTTGGCTTTTCTAAATACGCCAACTCCCGGACGATTCAATGTCTAAACGTGCAAGATTAACCATCGAGTGGTTTATTTTTTAAGAATTTCCAGAAGTGTGCGGCCCATGGCGCCCGGCGTTGGTGAAACCGCGATTCCAGCTGATTTCATCGCCTCGATTTTCGCCTCAGCGGTGTCTTCAGCCCCTGAAACCAGCGCCCCGGCATGGCCCATTCGCCGTCCCGGCGGCGCAGTGACGCCAGCGATGAAGCCTACGGTCGGTTTTTTGATCTTGTGGGCCTTGAGGAACTTGGCCGCATCAGCCTCCGCAGAGCCGCCAATCTCGCCAATCATGATGATCGAATGAGTGTCTTCGTCGTGGAGGAACATATCCAGGATCTCGATAAAGTCCGTCCCCTTGACCGGATCGCCGCCGATCCCGACGCATGTCGATTGCCCCAATCCGGCTACCGTCGTCTGGTGCACCGCCTCATAAGTCAAAGTGCCCGAGCGGGAGATGACGCCGACATGGCCTTTGCGGTGAATATGGCCGGGCATGATACCGATTTTGCACTCATCAGGCGTGATCACGCCGGGGCAATTGGGCCCGACTAGCCGGGTCTTCGATCCATCAAGGGCGCGCTTCACCTTGACCATATCCAACACCGGAATGCCCTCGGTGATGCAGATCGCCAGAGAGATTTCCGCCGCGATGGTCTCTAAAATCGCATCCGCCGCGAAGGGCGGCGGCACATAGATCACCGATGCATCAGCGCCGGTTTTCTCGCGCGCTTCGGCGACTGTATCAAAGACCGGGAGCGTTGCTCCATTGGCCGCCTCGCCGGCCTTCCATGTCTGGCCGCCCTTTCCGGGGGTCACGCCGCCGACCATCTTTGTGCCATAGGCAATCGCCTGCTCGGTGTGGAACGTGCCGGTATCGCCGGTCAGGCCTTGGCAAATAACTTTGGTGTTCTTGTCGATGAGAATGGACATGGGGGCTCCGCGAGAGGGATCTTTGAATAGGCTCGTGGTCTTAACTGCGCCCGACTGCGGGAGCAACCGGCAAAGCTTTACAAGGCTGAAGGCTACTGGCGGCCGGCCCTAAAGCTCGGGCAGGTCGCGTTTAGTTCGCGCCGAGGCGTTCTCGCCGGTATTCACCGTGCCAGCGTTTTCAATCATCATGATCCAGCATTCCTCATCGGCGACCGGCATATGCTCAACGCCAGCGGGAACAACGATAAAATCCCCCTCGCCCATTGTGACGTCGCGATCCCGGAAGCGCATGGTGAAGCCGCCTTTAATCACAAAAAACGCCTCATCCACGCTGTCGTGGTGGTGCCACTCAAATGCGCCGTCGATCTTGGCAAGCCGCACTTCCTGATTGTTCACCCGCCCGGCAATATGCGGCGACCAGGCCTCATTGATGCGGTCGAAGGCAGAAGGGATGTTTAGTTTTTTGATACTGTCAGCGCTCATGGCTAACTCCGCTCCGGCGAGGTTTTTTCAAAGTCGATAATACGCTCCACAAAGGCGGCGGGTAAGGGCGATTTCTTTTGTGTTTCCGCCTCAGCATGAACATAGGTCAGCGAGCCTGTCGTCAGGACTTCATCACCGCGAAAGATCGCCGCCGTCAGGGTCATCGAGGTTTTGCCAAGCCGCACACAGCGAATGGCGACCTCGACCTCATCATCAAACCTTGCCGGCGCACGATAGTCGGCCTCCGCATGGACCGTGAAGAACTCCACCATCTTATCGCCCATAAAACCGAGCGCGCGCATATATTCCGTCATCCCGACATCGAAATAGAGAAAATAATTGACGTTAAAGACAATGCCCTGGGCATCGCATTCGGCCCACCGCACGCGGAGGGGGTGGGAGAAGGTGAAAGCATCTTGCAGTATCATAGACTTTTGTAGGGCTTATCCCTGCACCGCAGCAACAACCTTCTTCGCGGCGTCTTCCAGGTCGTCGGCAGTGGTAATTTTCAGGCCCGAATTGGCGAGGATTTCCTTGCCCTCATTGACATTAGTGCCCTCTAAGCGAACCACCAGCGGGTCTTCAAGGCCGACCTCTTTGACCGCCGCAACAATGCCTTCGGCGATGATATCACAGCGCATGATGCCGCCAAAGATGTTGACCAGGATGCCTTTAACGCCGGGGTCGGTGGTGATGATCTTGAAGGCTTCGGTGACTTTTTCCTTGGTGGCGCCGCCGCCGACATCGAGGAAGTTTGCGGGCTCCGCGCCATAATGCTTGATGATGTCCATGGTCGCCATAGCCAGACCCGCGCCGTTGACCATGCAGCCGATATTGCCGTCGAGTTTGACGTAAGACAAATCATATTCAGAAGCTTTCAGCTCCATGGGGTCTTCTTCCGTCTCATCGCGCATTTCTAAAATGTTCTGATGACGGAACATTGCATTGGGGTCGAACCCGACCTTGGCGTCGAGCACCAACAGATCGCCGGCTTTAGTGACCACCAGCGGGTTAATTTCCAGAAGGCTCATGTCCTTTTCGGTGAACGCTTTATAAAGCGTAGGAATCAACTTGCCGCATTGCTTCGCCGCCGCGCCTTTAAGGCCAAGCGCCTGGGCAATGCGCCGGGAATGATGCGGCATGCAGCCGGTCACCGGGTCAATGCTGACAGTGACAATTTTCTCCGGCGTTTGCTCGGCGACCTCTTCGATATTCATCCCGCCTTCGGTCGAAGCGATGAAGGCGATGCGCCCTTGCCCCCGGTCCACCAGCGCCGAAAGATACAGCTCGGTCTCAATATCCGCGCCGTTTTCAATATAAATCCGCCCGACAGTCTTGCCGGCGGCGCCGGTCTGTTTGGTAACGAGGGTCGCACCGAGCATTTGCTTGGCAAATTGCGACGCTTCTTCCGGCGATTTAGCGATCCGCACGCCGCCCGCCTCGCCAGCGCTTTCTTCCTTGAACTTGCCCTTGCCGCGCCCACCGGCGTGGATTTGCGCTTTCACCACATAGACCGGCCCCGGCAGCTCCTTAGCCGCCGCCTCCGCCTCTTTGGCTTTAAAAACAGCGCGACCATCGGAGACCGGCGCGCCATATTCTTTCAACAGGCGTTTGGCTTGGTATTCGTGAATGTTCATGAAAGCGGCTCCGGCGGCTGGGGTTGTTTGTGCGGTTATAACTGCGCCGAAAGGTTAAACAACTGTTCGGCTCAGACGCCACCCCGGCATTGATGAAGGGATCGCCGTTGGCGGCCATCATCGTCAAAATTCTCCGGCGCAAGCCAGGCTTCAAACCCGGCTTTGACGTGCGGCCAATCGCTGTCGATGATGGAGAACCAGGCAGTGTCGCGGTTCCTGCCCTTGACGACCATATCTTGGCGGAAGACGCCCTCGAACTTAAAGCCCAAACGCTCTGCCGCGCTTTTTGAGGCGGCATTGCTATCGTCACACTTCCATTCATAGCGGCGATAGCCGAGATCGTCGAAAATATGCCGCGCCAGCAGATACATCGCCTCGGTGGCGGCAGGCGTTCTTTGCAGCTGCTTTGAAAAGATAATGCAGCCGATTTCCGCTGACCCCGCCTCGGGGCGAATACGCATATAGCTCGCCATACCCAACACTTCCCCCGTTTCGCGAGCGCGAATGATATGCGTTTGCCAGCTTTGAGCATCGGCCAGAAAGGATAAGGCGTCAGCCAGTTCATCTGCTGACGCGCAAGGGCCAAACGGGATATAGCGCCAGAGGGCGTCATTGCCCGCGCCATCAATTGCCGCAAATAACGCGTCACGATCGCGGTCGTGCGAAAAGGCCTCAATCTGCACAAAAGCGCCGCTGACATGCGGCATCGCCGGGCGGGCGCATCCTTGCCATTGCGCAAGTAAATTCAGTTGCTGGTCCAGCACGCCTTATCCTCATAAATAATCTCGCGCGCTCACACGCGCGCGAAATCAATCTAGGATAGGTGGGCCAATTCTCAAAACCGCATGCCGACGCCAATGCCGGCGACAATCGGATCGAGGTCGACATCAACTGTGTTGATGGCGCCGCCGGTATTCAGAACGGCGGTGGTGTCAATGTCGATATATTTGATATCCGCATTCAGAAAATATCGGTCGCTCAGCTGATAATCAACACCCGCCTGAAATGCGACGCCAACGCTATTTTCGAGATTGACGGTCGTCGGTCCGAGCGCATTGATGAGCGAAGTTTTCGCGTCGTCATCGTAAAAAATTGTCCAGTTGACGCCAACCCCGACATAGGGACGAAGGCGAGCATTTGGAAGAAAATGATATTGCAGCGTTAATGTCGGCGGCAGCGCCATAGCATCCGCTATTTCGCCAAGCCCGGAAAGCGCGCCCTCACCTGAAATATCGTGCGGGCTTGTCGCGAGAATTAGCTCTGCGCCGATATTGTCGGTCAGGAAATAAGTAAAATCGAGCTCCGGCACGATCGCATCTTCGACCGACACCGAGCCGGTTGGAAAAGCCGGCAATACCGGGCCCGCATCTCCAGTTGGCGCAACAACGATCCCGCGCAACCGCACAAGCCAATCGCCCTGCTCAGCGAGTGCTGGTGAAATGAGCGAACACAAAACTGTTCCGAGAATGAGAATTGATCTCATTAGATACCCCTTTTCATTTTCTTTTTTCTACGCACACGGAGGATGCGCCGCCTAAGCGCACCGTTGGTGTAGTTCAATATTGCGTGATCGCAACGCACACATTGTCGCGACACAAATGCGCGCATGGGGCAAAATTACACGCCCCTCCGCGATCAGTGCGAGTGCATCGCAAAATCAAAAAAAAGACCGTTTTTCCGTGAACGCCGGCCCAAATATCCGACCCCCGCTCTTGGTAAGCGCTGCTGATGTCATCCAGGGCAAAAAATTTATCGAAGCGGTCGAAGGGCGGGAATTTTTCCGCTAGGGCATTAGCTTTTCGACCAGCCCGGCGGCGAATGTCGACAGAGTATCATCGCGCGCGCCCATAATGATAATCCGATCGCCTGGCCGCGCGCATTCCAGCAGCCTTGCGCCGCAAGCGTCCCGGTCAGGCAAGGCCTCAGCATTACGGCTGGCGGCGACTACGCCTTGCGCGATATCAGCGCTCGACACTGAGCGATCAACGCTGCCGCCATAATAGACCGGCTGTGGCATGAATAAAATATCGTCCGTGTTCAAATTATCTGTAAAACAGGCGATGAATTCAGCCTTCATCTTTTTGAGCGGACCATAGCCATGGGGCTGAAACATCACCAGCAAACGGCCGGGAAATTCGTGCAAGGTTTTAAGGCTCGCGGTGATCTTGTCGGGGTTATGGGCAAAATCGTCGATGACGGTCACGCCGTCGCCCTCGCCAACAAATTCAAGGCGGCGCTTAACACCCTCAAACGATGAGAGAGCTTGCGCTGCATCTGTGACCGTGACGCCGCTGGCGCTAGCGGCGGCAATCGCCGCCAGAGCGTTGGAGACATTGTGGCGGCCGGGCATGTTCAGCGCCACGGACGCGGAAATATTTGCCTCGCTTGCCACAACATCAAACGAGACGCCGAAAGGCTCAGGGCGGATATTGCATGCGCTCAAATCAGCTTTCCCGGCCTTAAGGCTATAGGTGATGCACCCTGTTCCACGAGCCGCCGCAATACGTGCGGTTTCTTCATTATCTAAGTTCAAGACAGCGGTTTCCGCCCGCTCAACAAACCCGCCGAACAGCGCGCGCAACTCATCCATAGTTTTGTGATCAAGAGAGATATTGTTCAATACCGCAATCTTCGGATTGAACGCCGCAATCGAGCCGTCGCTTTCGTCAACCTCGCTGACAAATGCTGCGCCGCCACCGACCAGCGCACTGGCGAATAATGCATCCTCGCGGACAAAGTTTTTCATCACCGCGCCGTTCATCACTGTCGGGTCTTTGTCTGCGTGGTGAAGGATCCAGCCGATCATCGCTGTCGTTGTTGACTTGCCGCTGGTGCCGGCAACGCCGATTGGGCAGACAGCGTCATTGAAAAGCTGCGCCAACAATCCGGCGCGGGCAAGCCGCGTTGCACCGATTTTATTTGCCGCCACGACATCAGGCACACTGTCTTCCACCGCCGCCGAGGCGACCAGAATTTGGCCGGGCCGTGTCAGACCTGATCCGTCCTGGGCATGAAGCGCAATGCCGAGCGAACGCAAATAATCAAATTTTGCAGCCGTGCGTCCCTGATCCAACGCCCGGTCAGAGCCCTCCATATGATCCCCGCGCGCGCTCACAATCATCGCCAGCGGCAACATGCCCGAGCCGCCAATACCGCAGAAGAAATAGTCTTTTGTGTCAGCCATCAGACAACCGCTATAGGGTGATTTTGTTTATAGTGCGTCACCAATAGGGTTAGGGTCTGATTTACGCTGTCTTGCTAGGTTAAATGCTGAATTATGAGCGAAGAGACAAAACATATCGCCCTGGTCTGCCCCGGCGGACCGATCAGCCGGGATCTTGCGAATAAAACCAGCGAGATTGCGGCCGCAAGCTTTGGCGAGCGTGCCCAGCTCCATTTCCATCCGCAGTGCTTTGTCGAAGCCGGCCACTTTGCCGGCAGCGATGCGGAGCGGAGCGCCGCCTTTCTGGAGGTTGCGAACGATCCAAAATATGACGCGGTATGGTTTGCGCGCGGCGGCTATGGCGCCTGCCGGCTGGATGATGGCCTGTTTACAAAACTCAACGCCACCGCGCATGAGAAAACCTATCTCGGCTATTCCGACGCCGGGATGATTTTAGCGCGGCTCTACCAGGGCGGGATCGGCAAGCCCGTACACGGACCAATGCCGACGGACCTCGCCCGGCCAGGCGGCGAACAGGCAATCGCGCGCGCGCTCGATTTTCTCGTCACCGGCGGCGCTGAGACGCTGGAAGCGACGGCAAAGTCCGGCGGGAAAACCGTTGCGTTCAATATCACCGTGCTCAGCCATCTCATCGCCGCAGATTGGGCGCCGGACCTTTCAGGCCATATCGTCCTCTTGGAAGATGTGTCGGAATATTTATACAGCATTGACCGGGCAATGTTCGCCATCCTGTCGAGCCCTAAACTACGCCATGCGGCGGGTGTAAAACTCGGGCGCATCAGCGACATCCCGGAAAACGATCGCCCGTTCGGCCAGAGCGAGGAAGAAATCGTCGCCTACTGGTGCGCCAGAGCCGGCGTTGCCTATCTCGGCCGCGCCGATATAGGCCATGACGCGGACAACAAGGTGGTGCCATTCGGGGCAAACCAGCCATCTTAACCGGTTTCCCCATCCGCCATCGACGCCCTATTCTGCTTTTGCCTTACTCTCTGGACAGGTGTCGCCGATAAACTCCACAGTATACGTATCTGTCTTGTAGCGCAGCACATAAGGCATGCCTACAGGGGGATCTTGCGCCAGCCAATAGCGACCGCCGCTAGCATCGGGACCCGGCGGATAAACATCGCCAAGCTCATTGTGCGTCCACTCTACATCGACCAACAAAGCCTCCAGCTCCTTGCCGTCATGGGAGATGACTTCACGGCCGGCGAGCGTTGCAGTCACCGCATAACTCGCCTTCATGCTCACCATCGACGCTTCAAAAGTGTAGGCCCCCTGCCCCCAATCAAGCGTCACCAGGGGCAACCCCAACATTGCGCCATGGAACATTTCGGAAGTAATGGCGCCGGCCACTTCCTTGGTTTCACCACCCCTCGTCATCACTGAGGAGTAGCCATCAGGCCTTAAAACATGCTCGACGCTTATTGCTTGTTGATCTTTCGTCGCCCTTACATCTTGCTCCATGCGTAGCGGCGATAGTGACGACCGGTCGAAATATGTGGTTGAAACAATCTCCTGATCCTTCCGCGATATGAGGTTTTGGCGCACCCGCAATGTATGATCGCCAATCACCACCGCGCGCTCAGTTAGCGGGCTGGTCGAGACCCAGTCCCCTTCATTCCATGCGCATTGTCGCCAGGTGAATTCATAGGGCTTTATCTTGGCCCCACCAATTTGGCCGTCGCCCATCGCCACAGGCGTAGAGCTTGCCGCAGCGCAAGAAGCCGTTAGCAGCACCGCCAGAACCGTTATCCGCACAATCACATCTATTCTCCTTTGAGGCATGGCGCCCGAGCTAAGGCCCCCGATCTATGGCCATTGTGCCGACCGCCAGAAATCTATTATTCTCTATTTTATGAATGGGCTGGAAAAAGACGCCGAAATGACGACCGATCGCCGCGGGTTCCAGCTGGAACCGCGGTCGCAAACCGTCATTTCAGGCGGGCGGCGCACAACGCTCCAGTATAAATCCTGGGGTGTTCTCATGGTGTTGATAGACTCCGCGCCCGAAACGGTGACCCGCGCAGAACTGATCGATGGTATCTGGAGTGGGAATTACGCTACCGGAGACAAGGCGCTCAGCCATGCGCTCTGGTGTATTCGCTCTGCGCTCGGCGATAATGCTAAATCACCCGCTTTCGTTAAAACTGTTCCACGCAGCGGCTATCAGTGGATAGGCCCACAGCCAAAACCGACGCCAATTATAAACGCGCCCGCAAAAGCGCGATGGAACCATCCGGTGATGGTTGCGGCAGGGATGGCTGCTATGTTTTGCATATCCATAGCCACCACATTAATCCCCACGCTCTCTGCAAATCCAAATTTAACCCGGCCCCCACCGCAGCAGACTATAAACGCCACAAACGGCACGAGCGCCCATTTCCAAGGCGCCGACATTATCGTCGATCATTTTGAAGGCTGTCGGTTTATTCTGAAGGCATCCAGCGGCGGCCGCCTGAATTCACCCATCTTTTCAAACGATGGCAGGCGGCTCGCTATGCGGGTTGAAAAAGCCGATGGATGCAGATTGGTCGTCTTCGAATTTAAAACACGTGAGCGGATAGATTTCGGGGCCTGCCCCGCAGCTCCGAGCCCAAATAATTCTACACCGCTCACAATCACCTGATCTGACGCCTCAGCGCCTTCGTCGATGGTGAGCCTAATCTACTAAACACCGCAGAAATCCTAAGCCCTGCCTGGCTTGACACGAGCCCAGTTTGATCGTCTCTGCCCTGCCAAAGATTGGAACAAATCATGGAAGTCAATGTCGCTCTTGTCGGCGCCACCGGCAATGTCGGGCAGGAAATTCTCGTCATTCTCGATGAACGGGAATTCCCGGTAAAGGAGGCTTTCGCGCTCGCCTCGCGCCAGTCAATTGGCCGTGAGGTTTCGTTCGGCGACAAAACGTTGAAATGCCAGGGTCTTGAAACTTTCGATTTCTCCAAAGTCGATATCGCGCTTTTCGCCGCCGGAGGCGAAGTGTCCAAGACATGGGCGCTAAAGGCCACCAAGGCTGGCGCGATCGTAATCGACAACTCGTCACATTTCCGGATGGACCCGGATGTGCCGCTGGTCGTTCCGGAAGTGAACGCCGACGCGGTCGCGGGGTTTTCCAAAAAGAACATTATCGCCAACCCGAATTGCTCAACCGCGCAGCTGGTTGTCGCGTTAAAGCCGCTGCATGACGCCGCGACCATCAAACGTGTTGTCGTCTCCACCTATCAGTCGACATCCGGCAAGGGCAAAGCGGCGATGGATGAGTTGTTCACGCAAACCAAGGGCATCTATGTCAACGACACACCCTCGCCGACGGAGTTCACCAAGCAGATAGCCTTCAACGTCATTCCGCATATTGACGCCTTCATGGAAGACGGCTTCACCAAAGAAGAATGGAAGATGATGGCGGAGACCAAGAAAATTCTTGATCCCAAAATCAAACTGACGGCGACGTGTGTGCGCGTGCCAACCTTTGTCGGCCATGCCGAGGCGGTGAATATTGAACTTGAAAACCCGCTATCGGACGATGAAGCCCGCGAAATTTTGCGCGCCGCGCCAGGCATTTTAATCGTCGATAAACGCGAAGACGGCGGCTATGTGACGCCGGTCGAGTGCGTTGGAGAATTTGCAACCTTCATCAGCCGGCTGCGGGTGGACCCGACAATCGACAATGGCCTCGCCTTCTGGTGCGTTAGCGATAATCTGCGTAAAGGCGCCGCTCTGAACGCAGTACAAATCGCAGAGCTGTTACTCAACCGCAGGCTTTTGCGCACTGCCGCCTAAGGCGCCGCACAAGAAACGGGTCGGCGGGCGATTGCCTTCGCGCTACACGATCAAACAAATTTTGAGGGTTCCATATGTCCGGCGACAATCAAAAATCAGTGCATTCTGATGTTCAATTCGGCCTTATAGCCGGCGTTGCCGCCTATACGTTTTGGGGTTTGTTTCCCGCTTATTTAAAAACTCTCGATGATGTCTCGGCGCTGGAAATTCTCGCCCATCGCATCATCTGGTCGGTGCCGTTTGGCGCGCTTCTGATCGCGTTGCGCCGGCAGTGGCCAGAGGTCAAAACCGCGTTCACAACCCGGCGGGTGCTCTTATTGCTTGGCGTCAGCGCACTGGCGATCTCCAGCAATTGGCTGATCTATGTCTGGTCCGTCATCAATGACCGCATCTTGGAAGCCAGCCTCGGCTACTATATTAATCCGTTGATGTATGTCGGCGTCGGCGTCTTGGTTCTCGGCGAGCGCTTGCGAGCGGCGCAGATCGTCGCCGTCATTCTCGCCACTGCCGGCGTTCTGGTGCTCACTCTCGGCGCGGGCGTATTCCCATGGGTGTCGCTTGCGCTAGCGATATTATTCACTGTCTACGGATATTTGCGCAAGACCATACCGGTTGGCGCAATGCCGGGACTGTTCGTTGAAACCACGCTGCTGGCGCCGATAGCTTTGGTCTACCTTTTTTGGCTGATGAATTCCGGCGCCGCGGTCTTTTTAAACCAATCTACCAGCAAGGATATACTACTGCTGCTTGCCGGGCCGGTTACGGTTATTCCGCTGGTGTTGTTTGCGCTGTCGGCGCGGCGTTTGAAGCTGTCGACGGTTGGGTTCCTTCAATATATCGGCCCGACTGTTCAATTCGCGTTGGCAATTTATTACGGCGAGACGTTCACCATCGCGCATGCGATTTGCTTTGGCCTGATCTGGACAGCGCTGGCAATTTTCAGCTTCGACGCCATGCGCGCCAACCGCGCAGCACGCATCATGAAAGCCGCTTAAGCGACCCTGAAAAACTTAAAACCGGTTTTTCTTTTGCGGTGACAACACCCCGAACGAAAACCATTGTCCGACCGGCTTTCATAACCTCACCGGTCGCGATAATAAAATCATCCAACGGCGCCGGCGATAAAAACTCTGCATTCATTGTCATGGTGACAGCAGGAATACGGCCTTTCGCACGGAAGAAAATGTCGAACAACGACATGTCAGCCAGCGTCATCAGCGCACCGCCATGAACGACGCCGCCAAGATTTGCATGGTGTGGCTCGGAGAAAAAACCAACGCCTGGCGGGGCGCCTTCCTCACGGAAATAAAACGGCCCGGCATGGCCGCTAAAAGTTTGCGGATGCGACTGCAACGCCCACCCCTCTGGCGCAGGCTTCGCATCTGGCAATATTGGTTTGTCTGTCATGCAGCAGGCTTTAGCGAGCTTGAGCAAAATTGAAAACAGGCATCAGCAGCGCCAGCGAGACGGCTGCACCATACCATTGCGCTTGGAGGTGATTGCCGCCACCCTGCCGACGATGAACCATCCCTTTCCAGAGCATCAACTCATCGACGCCGGCGGCGTCAAAATCGCCGTCTATGAGGCCGATGGTGATGCGGATCGCGAACGACTTCCGATTATTCTCGTTCATGGATGGCCGGAGATTGCCTATTCGTGGCGCAACCAAATCCATGCGCTGGCCGCAGCGGGATATCGCACCATCGCCATCGACCTGAAAGGCTTTGGCCGCTCCGATGCGCCGAGGGACGTGCGCGCTTACGATATCGAACACATTACCAATGACCTTTGTGCTGTCCTTGATGCACTTGATATTGAGCGGGCGGTTTTCTGCGGTCACGACTGGGGCGGCTCTATCGTCTGGAGCATGGGCCAGTGGCGCGCAAACCGCGTTGCTGCGATTATCGGCGTCTGCACGCCGGTCAGGCCGCGCCCGCCGGCGCCGCCAATCTCAATTTTTAAAAAGCGTTTCGGCGACAAACATTATTTCGTTCAGTTCCAGGAACCGGATACGCCGGAAAATTTGTTCGAGGCCGACATTGAGCGTTTCGTAAAGATGATGTTTCAAAAGCCGCCGCCGCGGGAGCAATGGGCTGCGCTTATCCCGCGCATTTATGACCTTCCCGGCCGGTTCAAACATGCAAAAGAACCAAATCCGGATAAGCTTATTGTTAGCGATGACACTATCCAGATTTATGTCGACGCATATAAACGCAGCGGCTTTCATGGCGGCGTCAATCTTTACCGCAATGTCGATCGCAACTGGGAATTGATGGCGGGGCGCGATGAAACCATCCGTGCGCCGGGTCTATGGATTGGCGCCGAGCTTGATCTTTTTTTGCCGCCGGAAAGCGCAGACGGTATGAAAGCCCTCGTTCCCGATCTTGAAAAACATGTCATCAGCGGCAGCGGCCATTGGTTGATGTGGGAAAAGCCGGCTGAGCTCAACGCATTGTTGATCGATTGGCTGAAGCGGAAAATTTCTATCTAATTTACTGGAATTTCGCTGGCTATTTTGATGCAAACTGGCGCGTTCGGCATAAATTTTTCGATACCTCCGCCATGCACCGTTAGCGCTCACGGGATGGAGGCGAATGATGTTGATCAGAATGATCGCAGCTACGGGCGCATGTATCTTTTACAGCAGCCCCGCGCTTGCGCAGAGCCAAACACGCAGCCAATACACCGAACGCCAGGCGACGCCGCATCCGATTACGGCGTTGACGTTCGGCGAACGGCGCATTGAATTGCTTGCGGTGACAGCGCGGGCGCGCGCCGATACTCGGCTGCACAAAGATTACCTTTATGAAAGCCGGTCAATGGCGAAAGTGCTGCCCGGCTATCCGCAACAGGCATTTGTAAGCGTTGATTTTCGCGTAAAATTTTAACCGCTATGGCGCCGGGCGATGCCTATTTATCGACTGGCGCCCTAAAGGCTGTCATAAACCGCATTGATTAATCGTAATGCGCGCGGATCACCAACCAGATAGGGTGACATTTTATTCATCACATAGGCTGCGGTCAGCCGGTTTTGCGGATCAATTAAAACACATGATCCGCCAAAACCAGCATGGCCGTAGGCCGCCTCATTAGGCCCAAGATGACGGTTGATATTACGCATAAGACCAGCGGTCCAGGAAAGGTGAAACGGCAGCACCAAATCGTCACCGTGAATACGTTCTTTTAGCGCACCGTCAATCGCTTGTGATGTCAGATATTGTGCGCCATCCAATTTTCCAGCGTTGGCAATAGGCTGAACGATGCGCGCCAGCGCACGGGCGTCGGCATGCATGTTTGACGCCGGAATTTCCGCCGCCATCCACGCCTCGCGAGAAACGCCCGAGGGAGCGGACCACTTTTTCAGGAAGGCAAGCTGCGTATATTCATTGAGGTCGCCAAGATCCGGCGCCGTCGGCGGCTTTGGCATGTACGCAGCGCGCTGCATTTCGCGCAGCGTCAGCCCACAATAAACTTCCAGCTCGTGGGCCTCGCGCAGTGCGCCAATCAATTCACCAACGGACTTTCCAGTCACCCGCCGGAGCAATTCTCCGGCAAGGAACCCGAATGTCTGCGGGTGATAGCCGTTCGCGGTTCCCGGCTCCCAAAGGGGCGCCATAGCGGCAAGGCGGCGAGTGACTTCGTCCCAGTCAAGCCACGTTTCAGGCGGCATTTCATCGGCAATGCCGCAAAGACCCGCCTGATGCGACAGCAACTGCGCGACAGTCACTCGGTCTTTGCCGGCCTGTGCAAACTCCGGCCAGTATTGTGCAACCGGAGCATCATAATCCAATTTGCCGCCGCTAACCGCTTGCGCAATTAGCAGCGCCAACACCGCCTTGCCGGTGGAATAAACGCAAACGAGCGTATCCTCCGTCCAGGGCTGCTCTCTCGCTCGATCAACATAGCCGCCGCGAATATCGACGACAACTTCCTCATCAACCACAACCGCAAAGGAGGCGCCTAACTCCAACCCTTCGGTGAAATTATCGCAAAATGCATCGCCAACGCTAAGAAATATCTCGCGCAGCGCGCCCGAGGAATTCGGCGCGCGGGCGTCAGTCCAACTCATGAAATGTCCTTATCCATAGACTGGCGCCGGGGGCGTAGTTAAATTCTAGCGGCCCAAAGCACAGGCAAGGCTCGCCCGCGCGATGGCGGCGGCGGCGCGTGGATTTCCAATTCTTAAAAGCGCATCAAGCGCCTCCCCTGCGCTAGTCGCCTCATTGAGGCCTCCGATATAGTCGGCAACATCATTAAGGTCATCTCGCTCAAGCCGCTCATCAAGCTCGGAAGCGAGGCAATCGGCGCGCTCTTGAGAAACCCCGAATTCAACAAATCGGTCAGCGATTTGCGCCCGCGGCGACGTCGTCGCGCAAGCGGCTATAAATAATATCAGTGCAACAACAACTGTAAGGCGCATCTCACCCCTCCTGTAAAATCCAGCCGCGAGCATAGGGTGATCGCAAGCCCACGTCCACGCGGGCCTTAACCCGGCGTCAATCCGCATATTCCTAGTATAAAAGCGATTTGAGCCCGGCGCCGCAACCGTGTCATAGAAGGGCTCCGCGAGCGCAAACCAGTTTGAGAAGGAAACGGCATGAAAGGCATAGTTCTGGCAGGAGGCTCCGGCACGCGGCTGCACCCGATCACGCGCGGGGTATCCAAACAGCTATTGCCGATCTTCGACAAGCCGATGATCTATTATCCGTTGAGCGCACTGATGCTCGCGGGGATCCGCGATATTTTGATTATTACGACCCCGGAGGATCAGGCCTCATTTGAGCGGCTGCTCGGCGACGGCGCAACGCTCGGCATGCAATTTCAATATGCGGCGCAACCCAAGCCCGAGGGCCTCGCCCAGGCGTTCATTATCGGTGAGGAATTTATTGCCGGCGATAAATGCGCGCTGGTGCTTGGCGACAATATTTTCTACGGCCACGGGCTTGCGGAAATGCTGCAAAAATCAGCAAGGCTGCAAACGGGCGCTGAAATTTTCGGGTACCATGTTGCCGACCCCGAGCGCTACGGCGTCATTGAATTCGGCAATGATGGCAAAGTTATCAGCATTGAAGAAAAACCGATCGAACCAAAATCTGCCTTTGCTGCGACCGGCTTATATTTTTATGATGAAACCGTGTGCGAGCGGGCACGCGCAGTTAAACCCTCCGCTCGCGGAGAGTTGGAAATTACGACGCTGAATGAAATGTATATGAACGACGGAGAGCTGCGCGCCCAGATTATGGGTCGCGGCTTTGCCTGGCTCGACACCGGAACCCACGCTTCCCTGCTGGAAGCGGCGCATTTTGTGCAAACCATAGAAGCACGCCAAGGATTGAAAATCGCCTGCCTTGAGGAAATCGCCTATCGGCTCGGCCATATTGACGCCGCTGCGCTGAACGACCTCGCCAAGCCACTGTCAAAAACCGGTTATGGTCAATATCTGGAGCAAGTTGCGGCTGAAAAAACTTAACCGCTAATCGCGCCCCGGCTAGTCGCGCCGAAGCCCGCGTTGCTCCAACCGCCAGACCAGCGAACCCAAACGGTCCTGGCCAAAAAATGCTTCGCCATCCAGCACCATCAGCGGCACACCCCAATGATGTTTGAGTTGCTCGGCTTCATTGCGCTCGGTGGCCTCTTTAATGGCCGATGGGTTGTCCGCCGCCCATTGCGACAGCGCAGCCAGGTCAAACCCGGCGCTTTTTAATGTCGCTGCGAGTGCGCTTGGTTCATTCCAGTTCGGTTGGCCGCCCCAGATTGAAGCGCCGACGACTTGCGCAAAGTCGAGCCCGCGATTTTCTGCGCAAGCGGCAATTGCAAGCTCCATCAACTGGTTCATGATCGGTTGATCCGGATCGACCTTGCCGGACGTCATATCCATTTTGATCGGGTCCGGATTGGGCATGGCGCAACTTATGCCCAACTGTTCCGCCTCGCGCGGAAAATCGTTGAAAAGATATGGCAGAAATTGTTTGCGGCCGCGCTCAAAAAAATCCGGCTCGCGCATCGCCAGCGGCCGCACCGGGCGAAAATCTATATCGACGTCAAAATCGCGCGCAATCCCAACCAGCCGGTCAACAGCCAGGTATGAATAAGGGCTGCGAAATGACCAGTAAATGTCGAGCTTGGCCATGGGCAAAATCAATCGATGACGTCGCGCTTGACGAAGGTTACTGAGAACAGCGGCTCGCCATCAAACAGATCCTTTGGCGCATCCATGCCCTCGATCATCTTAAACGCGCGCGGCGTGATCGAGCCTTCCATGCGATAGCCCTTTTCAGCCATGCGTCCGCGATGAAATTCGAGAGCCGCCACGGTGAATTCGCGGGCGAGAATGGTAATGCGTTCGGGATCGTTGGACATGGATTTTCTTTCTCAGGCTCGCGATTGGATTATCACAAAATTCAACCGGAATATGGCCGCACGCGGCAGGCTTGTCCACACCGGGCGGCGGCTTTCGGACCGGCAAAGTTAGGCGGGCAAAGTCGCGGCTGTAATCGCAAAATTTTAAACCGCCGTCTCTTTGCGCTTGTCCATCATCTGATCAAAATTCGCCCACACGCCATCGCCGCCGTGCCATTCGCCGCGAGTGGCGGCTTTTGAATATTCGGTTGCACGCGCCTCGAAAAAGTTTGCGTGCTCGACGCCGTTCAAAATTTCAGTGAGCCAGGGCAGCGGGTGTTTTTCAACGCCATAGACTTTCGGCAGATCAAGCTGACTGAGGCGCCAGTCAGCGATATAGCGGATATATTGCTTGATGTCGTCTGCGGTCATGCCTTCCACCGGCCCCATCTCGAAGGCGAGATCGATGAACTTGTCTTCCAGACCAACAACGGTTTTGCAGCAATCGATAATATCGTCAGCAACGGATTTGGTGACGCAACCGGTCTCACGTGCAAACGCATGATAGAGCTGGATCATGCCCTCGCAATGCAGTGACTCATCGCGGATCGACCAGGTCACGATCTGGCCCATGCCCTTCATTTTGTTAAAGCGCGGGAAATTCATCAGCATGGCGAAGGAGGCGAATAATTGCAGGCCTTCGGTAAACCCGCCAAACATCGCAATCGAGCGGGCGATGTCTTCGTTCGTCCCTGTGCCGAATTCCTGAATGTAATTGTGTTTGGCGGCCATGGATTCATATTCCATAAACGCGGAAAATTCTGAATCCGGCATGCCCACCGTTTCCAATAACAACGCATAGGCGGCGATGTGGACGGTCTCCATGTTGGAAAACGCCGACAACATCATTTTCACTTCAACCGGTTTGAACACCCGGGCGTAGTGCTCCATGTAGTTATCGTTGACCTCGATATCGCCTTGCGTGAAAAACCGGAAAATCTGGGTCAGGAGATTGCGCTCGGCGTCGGTGATGTTATTCGCCCAGTCCTTGCAGTCCTCACCCAGGGGCACCTCTTCCGGCATCCAGTGAACCTGTTGCTGGCGCTTCCAGAAATCATAGGCCCAAGGGTAGCGAAACGGCTTGTAGCCGCGAGAGGACGTCAACAGGCCAGGCAGCGGATGGGTCGTTTCGGCAGCATCAGACATCAGTCGGTTTCCCCGTTCACAAAGTGTCGCCCTGGGGCGATGATTACCACAGCATATTGCGCGCAAGCCAGCAAAAAACGCAAGATATGGTGTTTGGTAGTTTTCCACGGAGTTTTCCCCGCGCACTCAATCTATGGGCGGATTCGCCCCCATTGAAAGCGCCAAACCGGTTGCATCCAGCTGAGGCTCGCCGGATAAAGCGAAAACTGAACCCACTACGCACATCTCGCCCCGCCCAAGGATTATATGCCGCATGCAAGTCGATGCTCTCAGCATTCCCGAAGTAAAACTTATCACGCCAAAGCGGATTGGCGATGCGCGCGGGTATTTCTGCGAGACCTACAACGCCAGAGCCTTCAAGCAGGCCGGGATCTGTTGTAATTTCGTCCAGGACAATCAGTCCTATTCGGCCAGCAAAGGCACGTTGCGTGGGCTCCACTATCAGGCGCCGCTCTTCGCCCAAGCAAAGCTTGTACGTGTCTTGAGCGGCGCCATTGTTGATGTCGCCGTCGATGCGCGCAAGGCCTCACCGACATATGGCAAGTGGGTAAAAGCCGAACTAAGCGCGGAAAACGGCGTTCAGATTTTTGTACCCGCCGGTTTTCTCCACGGCTTTGTCACGCTCCAGCTCAACACTCATGTCGCCTATAAGGTCGACAATTATTACGACCAGGCGAGCGACGGTTCCGTTAAATGGGACGATCCTGAGCTTGCAATCGACTGGGGCGTAGACGGCGGCGATATGATGGTTTCAAACAAGGATTCCAAAGCACTGTCGTGGAAAGCCTTCCGGTCGCCATTTTGATTGTCATGATGAACTATGATAACGGGTTCTTGCTTTTCGTCGAGCGGCGCTTTTAATGTATAAAAATACCTCAAAGCTAGCGACGCAGCTCAAAAAGGCGCTGACGGAACTACTCGCTCATAGTACCTCGCTTTTCAATTAACAACTGGATCAAATGAACAACACTACACGCCTTAGCGCCTCTCCGCCGTCTTCAATATTGCCGGGAGCGCCGCGCCATTCCGACTTTACTGATGTGGTTCTTCCGACGGACATCCCACCCGTACCCGGACAGATTTCTAATGGCGAACAACGCTACATTTATGCCCTTGTGAGTCATCTGTATCGCGGCGAGGGTGCGGTTGTGGAACTAGGCGCATGGCTTGGGTTAAGCACGGTTTTCCTGGCCGCCGGACTTCGCGACTCCCATGCGCCTGGCGTCAAGAGTGAAAAAGTCCACACATTCGACGCTTTTGTCTGGGGAGGCGGGCTGGATAATGACAAATCCGGTCTCGACCTCGCCAGGGGCGACGACTTCATGCCGAAGTTTCTCGAATTCACAAAATCGCTCGCGCCTTTCATCCAAGCGCGAAAAGCGAATTTTCTAAAACTTGACTGGCCAGCGGACCAACCTGTCGAAATTCTGTTTCTTGATGGACCCAAGACAGCAAAACTTCTTAAAGGAGCGATGCGGACATTTGCAACGGCGTTGATGCCTGGGCGATCATATCTTGTGTGCCAGGATTATCAGCACCCGCCCTCATACGAAACGCCGCTGTGTTTCGCGCTGCTGAAAGAGAAGGTCAAACTATCCCATGCCTTGACATCGGGCGGCACCGTCAGCTTCACGCTGGAACAGCCATTGACCCCGGAAGATGTCGAATTCGACGCCGTCCTTAATCAACAATGGGACAAATGTTCGATCGAGGATGTTTGGGAAACGATTCTCGCGCCTCTCGAAGGGCCGGTCCTGGAGCGGCTAAAATGCGCAAAGGCCTTACATTTGTGTAAATCAGGCTTCGCAGACGAGGCGGTTGCCGTCATCAAAACCGTAGAGATGAACCCGCGCCTCGCCGCCGGCTGGAAAAACTGGGCGCTCAACCCGGCGATGCGCGCAGCCTACAGGCCTCTGTTTGAGGAGATTGGGGAGACTATTTCCGACTAACACACGGATAAAGCGGTTATCCGCGCAGATCACTCTTTATTGTCTAAATCGCACAACATTTCTTTTTCATACGGCCCCAAACCAGCCCCTCGCTAATGACCCCTGTGAAATACCGTCCCGATATCGATGGCCTCCGAGCGATTGCTGTGCTGAGCGTGCTTTTTTATCACGTCGGCTTTAGCGTCTTCAAAGGTGGATTTATCGGGGTAGACGTTTTTTTCGTTATTAGCGGTTTTCTCATTACACGGTTGATTAAAGACGAACTACTTGAGACTGGCCGTTTTCGGTTTTTAGAATTTTATGCTCGAAGAGCGCGGCGACTTTTTCCCAGCCTCTTTTTTACACTCTCTGTATCGATGTTGCTTGCTGTAATCTTGTTTTCTCCCCCGGATTTAGAACGGTTTGGCGGCGCCTTGTTGCATGCAGTAATGAGCCTGTCGAATTTTTATTTTTGGAATGAAAGCGGATATTTTGATGCTACTGCGAGCATTAAACCACTCCTGCATACGTGGTCGCTCAGCGTTGAAGAACAATTCTATTTAACTTGGCCCTTTCTCATCTGGCTCTTATTACTGAAAACAAAAAAAGCCGGGCCGTTAATTGCTTTATCCGCGATCGGCGTCTTCAGTTTTCTGTTAAATATTGAATTTGCCGACGGTAAAAGCGCTCTTGCTTCAAGTATTTTTCCGTCTCAGACAAGTGGGGCCCTCGACGGCCGGGCGACAATTTTCTACCTGACGCCCTTCCGTGTGTTTGAATTTGTCATAGGCGCGTTACTTGTCTGGATTGCACCTCATCAACCACGAAACAAAATTATCCTAGAACCGTTTGTGATAATTGGACTGGCGTTGATCGCCTATCCATTATTTGTCTATACGGAAGAAACTCTATTCCCGACATATAACGCAATCATGCCCTGCATGGGTGCGGCCCTATTGATTTATAGTGGCGCCGGCGCCCAATATGCAGGGCGGATTTTAAACAACCGGGCCGCCGTCCTTATAGGCCTGATAAGTTACTCGCTATATCTTATTCACTGGCCTATTATAGTATTTTATAAGTATTACAAACTTAGCGACCTGTCTGGAATTGAGCGCATTTTGGTTTGCCTGATTTCTGTCGTCGGCGCCTGGTTAATGTTTCGATATATTGAAAAACCGTTCAGGCGACGAGCACCCGGACAAAGGTCGTTGTCATCTGGCGGCTTTGCAATCTCTTGTCTGTTTCTCGCGCTCGTGGTCATATTCCCTGCCGCCAATGTTTGGGCGAACAATGGCTGGCCTTGGCGCTTTGCTGGCATAGAAGATTCCGACATCCTGAAGCTTGATGCCCTAAGGCAGCAGACAATCGCTTACAATAGACAGAATATCGTGTACCCAACATTCACCGTAGCCAAGAATAGAACTCTTGTAGTCGGAGATAGTCATGCGACAGATATATCGAATGGACTACACAGAAAACTAAGCCCAGACTTCCAGGTTAGAGTTTTAAACGTCGATGAGAAATGCTGGAAAGTCAGCCTGTTAGACGAAAAAGAGTGGGCGCAAACGGATTGCCGAGAACAACTGAATCGTTACTCAAAAGCGCTGACGGCAGCGACCGCAGATATCATCGTTATTGCAAATTGGTATAGTACAGAAGACCTAGAATATTTAAATCGCTTTATGCAACTAATCGCCAAAGTCAACAGAAGCAGCGACTCTTTGAATATCGTGTTTATGGGTAAGACCGTAGGCTTCGGAAGAAATTTCCATCACGAAGCTATCAGAATGCTTCAGCAAGGACGCAGCGTTAGCGACATCAACGCCATCGCATATGAAAATTTCTATTCGTACGCAAATGAAATAGACGCACTATCTTTGAAAATTGTTGAAAAGCTCCCAACCATTTCTTATGTTTCGCGAACAAACACGATTTGCTCGGAATCTACATGCGATTTTCTCATTAATAAAAATAACGTTCTTGTATGGGATGGATCACATCTTAGTTTGAATGGGGTAGATCTCGTTACCGATCGGATCATACAGCAGCATCCTGAATTATTTCGCCCGCAGTAAATGCCCAGATTCGAGATCTTCTCCGCCAGTGTTTCCGATTAATCTCAGCCCCGCCCGGTCATGGCTTGGTCGGTTTCGGCTGCAAATGTGAAAAGCGTGATATCAGGTTGCGACTTGCAAAGAGATCAACTATGCCTCGCGCCGATAAGATCGATAAAACAAGTAAGGGATTTCATATCGTTGTTATAAATGTCATATTATCGCCAGTACGTCGAAAAAGCGTCGCTCATTTAGACTCTTACAGACCGTAGATTATCGCAACGCCCAGCAAGCAAGAATCAAATCCCGCCCATGATTGTATGGACAAAGAATTTTCCGGAAAAAGAAAAGCTTCGCGGCTATCTGCGCCTTGTGCGCGCGCGAGCAAATTACTTCGATCAGATCAAGCCTGTGAGGAATGGCGCCGGTCAATTACGACTGTTGCGCCGACCGGGTTTTCAGACTGTGCTGCGGCACATGCGAAATACTCACGCCGGCAAGCCGGGCTTTATTCTCGGCAACGGGCCGAGCCTAAAGGAAATGGATCTGTCGCCCCTTAAAAATCAAATCACCTTCGGGGCCAATGGCATTTACCAAATGTTTGATCAGTGGGGGTTTCACACCAAATATCTTTTATTCGAAGACACCGAGCAGACCGAACTGCGCCGCCATGAAATTCATCAAGTAAAGGGACCGACCAAGCTTGCTGCGATTTACAACGCTTATTGCTTCAAGAATTTCAAGGACACGATCTTCTTTAATGCGCGCCGCGCTGACCCTTATTATTTTGATGAGCTCGGGATTCAATTTTCCCGTGATTTCGCACATATCGTCTATCTCGGATCGACTATCACCTATATCGCCCTGCAGCTCGCCTTCCATCTGGGCTGCGACCCTGTCTATCTGATTGGCGTCGATCACACTTATGGCGAACTGGCCAGGCGCTTCCCCCCCGGCAAAATTGAAGTGACGGCTGAAAATTACGAGCTGGTGCGCCAATGTCACGTCAATCCCGACTATTACAAGATCGGCGACGTGATCGGCGTACCGAATGTGGCGCTTCAAGACCAAGCCTACGCGCTCGCCGCGGAGACCTATGCGCAGCATGGGCGTAAAATTTACAATGCCGGCGTTAACAGCGAGCTCAATGTTTTTCCCAGAACCGACTTTCAGGCCATTTTCAAAAAATCATGACCACGAGCCCCCCGCGCATTCTTTTTATATCCCACCACGGTACGTTGAGCGGCGCACCGATCAGCTTACTGACATTGATGAAGCATTTCGCAAACCATCGCGACTGGGAATTTCACATGATCATGCGCAAAGCCGGCCCATTGCGTGCAGAATATGAAAAGCTGGCGCCGACGAAGGTGTACTATCAACACTATCTCGACCCCGGTGACATGCGCCCCGTCGGCGACGCGGGCCCCAAACTATCAGGATTAGACGGAGTCAAAAAACGGATCAAACAATGGCGACACGAAGAGAGTTTGCGGCAATGGGTGCACGCGTATAACCCTGACCTGATCTATTCCAACACATCCGTAAACGGCGATATCTTAAAAGGGCTGCGATCAAAGACGCCGGTGCTAGTTCACGTTCGCGAATTGTGGACAACGGTCGATCTTTATAACAAGACCCAGCGTGCGGTGTTTTCCAACCCGAACATTCGTTATTTCGCCGTCTCTGAATTTGTCAAAAACTATCTGCATCAGGAACATGCTATTCCACGCGAGCATATCGATATTGTGCCCGGCTCGGTCGAACCGGAGCAGTTTGACGCCCTCGCCAGAGAGAAAACCGAAGACGAGATACGCGCAGAGATGGGCCTGCCACAAAACGCTATAGTTATAGGCGGTATTGGTTCGGTCGATGCGCGCAAAGGCGTCGATCTGTTTGTTGAGGCCGCACAGACAATTCTAGCTAAACCAAACGATAAAGACATCCGCTTCGTCTGGGTTGGCGCCGGCGGCATGCGTGAGGGTATGGAGCAGAAAATCGCTAAGGCCGGCCTGCAAGGAAAAATTATCTTTACGGGCGAGCGCAAAAATCCTTACCCTTATCTGAAAATTTTCAACATCGGGCTGATGACCTCCCGCGATGATCCTTTCCCACGCAGCGTGATGGAAATGGCGGCCTTCGGCGCGCCGATCATCTGCTTCAGGGAGGCCGGCGGCGCGGCGGAATTCGTCGCCGATGACGCCGGGGTCGTCCTTGACAGCCTCAGCGCCGAAGATATGGCTGGCGCGCTTACGCGCCTGATGGCGGAACCTGACCTGAGCGAACGGTTTTCAATTGCAGGACGGCGAAAAGCACGCGAAGAATACAATACGGGCGTGATCGGCGCGCGGGCCGCCGCCTTTTTGGACAGCATGCTAGCACGGCCCCGAAATTTTGATTGACCAATGATGGGCGTGACCACCAAGGATATTTAAAGTGACGATGACAGACAACGCATCCGCAACAAATGAGATTAAGACGTTAAAAAAACGCGTTAAAGACCTGCAGGAAACGGCGAAAAAAGCTGAGGTGGATCTTGCAAAAACTCCGCTCTGGCGCCCGCTCGGGCACTTTTATTCGCCAATCCATAACATAGAAGACCTCAAACCCGACGAAGATCGTATCTTTGACCGCAGCCGGCGCACCTTGCCCGGGATCAAGTTAAACGAGCCTGAACAAATGCAAGTTATGGAAGAGTTCGCAGCGACTTATAGCGAGCTTCCATTTGCCGACGAGCCAACCGAACAGATGCGATATGGTTATAAAAATGGCGGCTACTCTTATTCTGACGCCATTTGTCTTTATTCCATGATCCGCCGATTGAAACCGACGCGCATCATTGAGGTTGGATCGGGCTATTCGTCCTGCTGTATGCTCGATACTAACGAGCAGTTTTTTGATAACAAAATCGATATGGCGTTTATCGAGCCCTATCCGCGATTGTTAAAATCGCTTATTCGCAACGAAGACCTCAAACGCTGGCCGATCCATGAAAAGCGACTACAGGGTGTTCCCCTGGAACTTTTCAAAACCCTCGGTGAGAACGATATTTTATTTGTCGATTCAACTCATGTCTCGCGAGCCGGAAGCGACGTAAACCATCTTTTCTTCGAAATACTACCGATACTGAACAAGGGCGTGCATATCCACTTTCACGATATTCATTACCCGTTTGAATACCCCAAGCACTGGGTCTATGAAGGCCGCGGCTGGACTGAAAACTATCTTCTGCGGGCATTTTTAGAGTTCAACAGTGATTTCGAGATCGTTTTTTCCAACACGTTCATGCAAGCTTTTCACCGACCGTTCTTTGAAGAAAACCTCGCGCTTTGCCTGAAAAACCTCGGCGCCAGCATCTGGCTTAAACGCCGCGCCATAGCGCCAGAGGAAACCACTGCTTGACTGTTTTTTCTGTGTTTATCGGCCCTGTACCGGAATAGACATGCGTATACTGATTTGTGGAATAATGCCGGCGCAAGCCTATTCGGGCGGGCGCTATCACGCATGGATGATGGCCGAAGCCTTCGCGGCGCTTGGCCACGAGGTCACGTTCTGGACCAATAACAAACCCATCTTCCTTGATGATTTTATCGACTTTGCTGCGCATGACCACATACGCCTCATATTGACCTCCGACTTTGCGGAAGCGCCGGGAGAAAATTGGGATTTTGTTTGGCTGATCCCACACAAGAACCCGCCCCATCATGTGTTTCGCCGCGCTCTTGAAATTGCCCACGACACCAACGCCAAATTGGGGCTGCTCAATTTCGAGACCCCAAATTGGATTGAAAAAACAACACCGATAGATCCCGACGCTTGGCGCGCATGGACAATTGTCGCCCCGTTTGTGGATCTGATCCTTGCATCCACCAACGAGGGGCTGAAGCATGCGCAAGAGTATTTCCGCGCAACTACGCCAGCAACGCACTACGCTTACTGCAACCCGCCCATCAACGACCGCGTCGCCGACAGCATCCCTATGGCGGATGAGAAAAGCGCACGCAAATCCGTCGTCTGCATCACCCGTTTCGGCAACAGCCATGGCCATAAGGGCGGAAGGGAAATTTTGGACTTTGTCGGCGATGAGCTCGCTGGGTGCTCGCTGACCTTTATTGTCGGCACCAAGAACATCCCCGAACACGACCGCCGTGATTATCTCGCCTGGGGAGGGCGCCACGACGTAGAAGTCAAATTTCAACATCGCGCCACAGATGCAGAAAAGTTCCAGCTATTAAAACAAGCGGATCTGATGATCTTCCTGTCCCGATTCGAAGGCTTCGGCTATCCGCCGGTCGAAGCTATATACTGCGGCCTGCCCTGCATCGTTTACGACCTGCCGGTGTTGCGCGAAGTCAGCGGCGATGCGTTGTCGTATGTTCCGTTATCCAAACCGGAGGCGCTAAGCGCACACATTGCAGATAGTCTACAAAATCTGGACGCCCACAAACAACGCTTGGCCACGCTGGACAGGCATCGCTTTACATTTGATGCTTACAAGGAACATTTGGCAAAAATTCTCTCCGAAAAGCCCCCTGGAGTCTCCATATTGGCAAGTGTCGTTGCGGAGAAGGTTGACGCTGCCATTTCGCTACTGTCGCAGCTCGACGCAGCCCATGCCTCTCGGCTGGTCAGAAAGACTACAGTCGCACCAAAAGCGCAAACCATTAAAAGTCGAATTGCCCTGTCGCTCGTCAGCGCTCTTGCAAAACTATTCGCCTCAATCAGTCCACTTCGCAGGATCGTCGCACATGCGTTGTTTCATCCGAAAAACCTTCAACGCATCCTCGACGACAAACAGACTTCAAGTCATCTGTTCACAGACGCCAAACCCCTGTCGCGGCTAATTCGCCAGAATAGATCGTTTTTAAAACATGTCATGCTTAGTCGTGAAGGTATAGAACTGTTGCCGGAAGTGATCACACATGAAAATGCACAGTCCGCTTTGCGCGAGACAACCGAAACGCCTGAAATTATCCGATCTGTAAAACACGGCGATGAATGCGCGCCCAACGGAGAGAACAGCAGGCAAACTATGCGTGGTGATTTTCGGGGGACCAGGAACCGTGACACATAAAGCCACACGCGTTCTTGTTCTTTTCCTCACCTTTGACCGTGAAAAGAAGGCCCGGGTGCGCAAGGCGCTCAGTGATTTTTTCTCCGCACATGATGCGCTTTCCTTCACAGTGGTAGAAATCGACAATGCTGATGTTGAAGCGCCATGGACGCCAGCATCGGAAGGACGCTGGCCTTGCGAAGCCTTTCAGGTCGGCGGCGACAATCGCGCGCATGAATTCACCGGCTGGGACCACGGCTGGCGCGAGGCGCAAACACATTTGCCGCAGCAATGGGATCTGGTGCTGGTCGTCAATGATGCGCTTATGAACTCTAAGCCGCTGGCGGCGCTCGACGCTCTTGACGCAGATTTAATCGCCCAACTAGCTAAACAAAACACGGTGCTCGGCTGGGTTGATACGTTCGCCCGCGTTAATCCCGACCCTCTCGACACAATCCGACACCCGATGCGGCTCTATGGCGAACCATGTCGCAAATGGTTATGTACGACCTTTTTCTTGGCGCCAGCTAAGATCTTTGCAGCCATATCCCCGATGACTTCAGTGACAGAGTTGGACGATCTCTTTGTCCGCACCGGCGCCATGGCGCCGTTCCGCGCGGATGCACCTTTGTCTGAGAATTATCGTAAATTTCTGCTTGACCATCAGCGACGGGTCTGGAAGCGCGATGACAAACGCGGCTATGAGCTTAATGAGGAGACCTTCGACCTTTTCCGCGCCAAGGTGCGCAACATAGTCAATGAACACAGGCTCGGCGTGAAGTTCTGGCGTACCGGCGTCAACCACATCAACCTTGCGATTTTCGACCGCCGCCCCCGCGGCCTTGGCCTCGATACAAACAACCCGCCGCGTAATCCGCTGCTGCGCACGCTGAAATTGCGCGTTCTATCGCAGTGGCAGCTCCTGCGCGAGATCGCGCCGCCGGCGCTAGAACGCTGGCGGCGCAAATTTCCACCTCGCGAGTGATCCTTGCGCGAAAAGCGTTTGCCAGCACCTTCGGCGCAACCTAGATTCCGCGCTTTGCCACAGGCGAAAGCATGCTTTTCAGTTCGGTCCCGTTTCTTGTCTATTTCCTTCCCGTAACACTGATCGGCGCCCTGACGCTGCGCCGCTGGTGGAATGTTGAGGCCTGCAAACTATGGTTGCTTGGCGCCTCGGCAGTTTTCTATGGGTATTGGGACTGGCCCTACCTGACCCTTCTATTCGGATCGATCGCCGTCAATTTTTTTATCGGCCGCAAACTCGACCTTCTTGAGGATGGCCACCCTCAACGACGCATGATGTTTATCACAGGCATCGCCTTTAACCTCGGCCTGTTATTCGTCTTTAAATATTTCGACTTCTTCATCAACAATATCGAATTTATGTTCGGTTTCGATATCAACGTCTTCAAAATCGTTCTGCCGCTCGGTATTTCATTCTTCACTTTCCAGCAGATCGCATTTCTCGCCGACAGTAATAAACGCAAACATATTTTAAATTATAGTTTTATCGACTATGCAGTGTTTATTTCCTTCTTTCCGCAACTCATCGCCGGACCGATCGTCCATCACAATGACTTTGTCCCGCAACTGAAAGAAAAACGGTTTGCGCGGCCAACCGGGGAAATGTTTGCAGCCGGACTTACAATAATTATTATCGGGCTGTTTAAAAAATCCGTGCTCGCCGACGGGCTATCGCCGACCGTCGATCTGATGTTTGGCGAAGCTGCGGCGGGCGCAACGCTTACGCTCTTGGAGGCATGGCTTGCCACCCTTGCTTTCGCCGGGCAGATTTACTTCGACTTTTCCGGGTATTCAGATATTGCGGTCGGACTCGGCCTGCTGTTCGGGTTGAAAATGCCTGAAAATTTCGCTGCGCCCTATCGCTCAACCAGCATTATTGATTTCTGGCGGCGCTGGCATATCACCCTGTCGACCTTCCTGCGCGATTATCTTTATATCCCTCTCGGCGGCAATCGCCACGGACGGGCGCGGCGCTATATCAATCTGATGGCGACCATGCTGCTCGGCGGGCTCTGGCACGGCGCAGCCTGGACTTTTGTTGTCTGGGGCGGCCTGCACGGGGCGTATTTGGCGGTCAACCATCTATTCAATTCTGTCGCCATGCGCATGCGCGGGGCGGAGCGGTTCTTCGCTTCACGGGTGACCAAACTAGCAGGATGGGCGTTGACTTTTTGGGCGGTGGGCCTCGCCTGGATTTTTTTTCGGGCGGAGAGTTTCGATGCCGCGATGAATATCGCCGCCGGGTATCTCGGCTTCAACGGCGTCTACGCGCCGCCGCAATTGCTGGCGATGTTCGGAATGGTGCAAGAGAGTTTCGATTTCGCGGCGCCCGGCACGAGCCTCTTCGCCGACAAGGCAATGTGGAACGAGCTATTGGCATCAACCGGCTACGTCCTGCTCGGGCTCGCCGTGGCGTTGTCACAAACTGCTTTGCGCGGATCACAGAGAGGGCGCCTGATCATCGTGGCGCTCGTTGTCGGACTTGTTATTCAGGCCGTATTTTTTGGTAAGGCGTCGGAAGAGTTCATCTACTTCCAATTCTAAATGAAAGGGAGCGGTATGGCCGCAATTTTAAAAGTCATCGCCTCGATTGTCACCGGCATCCTAGTTTATACGTTTTTCTTTGGCGTTCTGATCGACAAGCCGCTCTCGGTGGGTATCTTCGATCGCGTTTACTCAGCCAAGCGCGCCTATGGCGATGCTATTAAAGCGCCCAAAATCGTTGTCGCTGGCGGCAGCGGCCCATTCTTTAGCGTACGTTGCGAAACAATAGAAAAGGAAACAGGCATTCCCTGCGTTAACATCTCGATCGCAGTAGCGCTGGGGCGCGAGACTATTTTGGAACAGGTCAAGCAAGTCGCCAAACCCGGCGACACGGTTCTCCTGCCCTGGGAATTCCGCATGTACTTTCTCGATGCGGATGAAATGCGCGCGCGCATTTCGTTCCCCTATATCATCAGGCATGAAAAACAGCTCGCGCCGGCTTTGGGTGCTGACCATTTCCTCGAAGCGCTTTTTTATTTCGATCTTAAATATCTTTTCAACGCCCTCGCCGAGACCAGTCGCTACATGGGCGGCCACCGCCACAGCTTCGATAAAGAGGGGCGACTAACCCCGCAAGGAGATTATCAGGGACACACTGCCAACGCAGGTGAAAAGTTCCGCGATAAAATCGACGACTTTCACTCCTCTGCAGAGGAAATGCCGAAAATCGCGGCGCTTGAAACCCCGCCCAGCCGATTGATGGCCTTTTTTAAGTGGGCTGAAGCACGCAATATTCGCGTTCTTGGCACGCTGCCGTCATCTTTTGACACCACTGCGCCCGATCAAAAAGCGATCGGGAAAATTCAATCCTGGTATGCCACCTCGGACACCGCGGAGTTTTTTGTTCTTGATAATTTAAATCAGTATTCGAAGGGCTGTTTTTTCGACTCCCGCGAACACCTGAACGAAGAATGCCAGACCATCCATTCAAAGAAAATCGCTGCGGCGCTTTCATCGCATCTTTCACACTAAGACAGCGTAAACTTTGCTGGCTAGCCTCAGGTATGGGCATGCCGGCTTGCATGAAGCTGAAAATCTAAACTAGGCAACGGCCGACCGCACCATCAATGGCAGTAAGCTGATCCGACTCAGAGAATAGCATCAGATATGAAAAAGCCATTTATTCGGCATTTCGCAGGCAAATTGCGCTTTTGATAGAGTGTGCTATCACCTTTACTGTGCCACAAATTAGACGGAAAATGTCTTGCCGCATGCGATAAAAATACTTTAACTGGCGACGAAGAAGGAAGGCTACGGTCTATGATTTGTTCGTTTCCAAAGCCAAACTTCGCCCGTTAAATTAGAGAAACCGACAATCAAGGTTATGAATACGCAGCACACAAATATCAAATGCGCAGTAGTCACCGGTGCGGCTGGATTCATTGGCTCATATGTCGCGCACGCTCTGCTCGACCGGGATGTGCGGGTCATCGGCATTGACAATATGAATGATTACTACATTCCCATTCTCAAGAAAATGCGTCTTGAGAGGTTGAACGCACGCGACAACTTCACCTTTCATAAGGTCGATATAGCCGACTATGAAGCCCTAAAAACTATTGCTGAAATCGCCGACACGGATATTGTCATTCACCTCGCCGCGCAGGCAGGCGTTCGATATTCACTGGAAAACCCGTTCGCTTACGCCGCATCCAATCTCGTCGGACACCTAGCGATTCTAGAGCTGGTTCGACATGCCAAAAAGATGCCTCGCCTAATCTATGCATCGTCGAGTTCAGTATATGGCGGCAACACGAAAGTGCCCTTTTCCGAAAAGGATGAGGTGATACACCCCGTTTCACTTTACGCGGCAACGAAACGGTCAGACGAGCTTTTGAGCGAATCCTACGCCAAGCTTTATGACCTTGAGCAGATCGGCCTACGGTTCTTCACAGTATACGGACCCTGGGGCCGCCCCGACATGGCCTATTGGACGTTTACAGAGAATATTCTATCCGGCAAACCCATCCGCGTCTTCAATCATGGCGACATGATGCGTGACTTCACCTATATTGATGACATCGTCGACGGCGTTATCGCTACCGCGCTGCAACCCGCATCATTCGCCTCCGGGCCGCCGCACAAAATCTATAATATCGGCAACAACAAGCCAGAACGTCTTATGAGTTTTATCGAAATCCTTGAACGTGAGATCGGTCGCGAGGCCATTAAGCAAATGGAGCCGATGCAAGCGGGCGACGTTACCGCCACCTATGCAAATATCGACGCGATCTCTCAAGATTATGGCTTCGCTCCGAAAATCTCGCTAGAAGCCGGTTTGCGAAATTTCGTAAAGTGGTATCAGAACTTCCGCAAGACCTTATAGGCGGAGTGAAACGCGCAACATGCTTTCCAGCATCAGCCAATGGCCGTGGTCTATAACCATCAATGACGCCCATTATCTGACTGGTTCACTCCGATGTATAGAGTTGTCTTAAAAGCACATAACAGCAGTGCGTGGTTGCTTCATTCTAGGCGCCCACGCGGAGCCCTTACTTTAAGAAACCGTCGGAAATCATGTTGTTTTGAGCGGCGTTCCGGTTTCGTCTTTCCCGACCAACGGCTTTGAAAGCTGGGTAGCGACCCGCCCGCCGAGGTTACTAACAGTGTGGCGATAGCGCCTAGCGGACAGCGTCAGGCGGCCTCAATCCGCCTACCCGCCCCATACGTCCATGATGAAAAGAAACGACGCATTTAAAATTCTGCAAGGAACAACGGTCAAGGCCAGCATTTATCTTTGGGCTTACGTGTCATGCGAGGTAATTATCAGCATCGCTCGTGATTGCGGCTCGGAAAATCCGGAACTCGGGGCGAAAAAATGGCGTTCGACGCCACGCCCCGAAAATACGAGCTGGAATATAAGTTTAAGCACAATCAGATTATGCGCCCGTCTACAACTAAGAGCGCTGCCGGAGAAGGACGCAGCGTTTTATGCATGGAATGCGCAGTTCGGGCTGGTAGAAGAAGAGTGAACCCAAATCGCCCGACCGGTCTCAGCCAAAGCTAATTTGAGTCCGTCTGTGTTGATTTTCGCAGTAATGGGAAATACCGGCATATAGGCGTCGAGTTTGGAACGATGCCGAGTATTAATAATCAGCTAGCACGTTTCTTTTTGCGGCTAGCCCCCAAAAGACCGGCGGCGCCGCTTAGGAAAAACAGGAAGGCGGCTGGAAGCGGAATTTCTGAATATTCCGCATTCAAAGATGCAAACGCTGCAAATTCTTCAGGGTTGACACCGCCATCAACAACAACACGAATGCCAGTGATGGTTTCACTGAGGGCAAGGTTAAACAGGTCAAGGTTAATCAATAACTGCTTAATATTGTATCCCTCAGGCCGCAGGTCGGTTCCGACAACTACGTTTGATTGAACCAGCTCAAGACCGGAAACCGTAATGCCGTTAATGATAAGGCTAAATGTCTCAGCAATCGTACCGTCGCCGCCAAGCCCAAAAATGGCAAGATCGTCGCCAGCCTGATTCTCGACACCGCCATTAAAAAAGATGTCAAAAGAGCACCCCATATCGCCGCGACACGCGATGACATCCAGATTAGGACCTTCCCGGCCGACTGTGCTGTTTGCGTTTCCGTTAGCTAGACCATCAATCTCAAACAGCTGAGATGATCCTGAAACCAGAGAAACCCGATCCGCATAATTAGCTACATCTGTCGTTACAGTGCCAAAAGTTATAGGCGCCGCCGCGGCAACACCGAACATAACCGCTAAGGACACCGTGGCCCCAATTAAACCTTTCTTAAACATCACTGTACTCCCACCTAGAAACGCCACTAAAATTGGAGCGACGCTTCTGATCCCAACTATCCGAACCACACGCCACTCTTAAAATTCTCGTAACTATTATTGTCAAACAGTTACTATAGATCAATGATTTTTTCTTTTTTTTCACGATATTAGTAAGATTTCTTCTGAGAATCGTTATTAATCATTATCTGCTGAGGCCATTCTCCCGCCTAACGGGTGCATGCATCTCTTATTTCGCCTGGACTGATCATTTTACTGAGTGGGCATATCGCTGAAACGGGCTTCAACCTTGAACTCCAAACCGGATCGATCAGAAAAAACTGCGGCAATGCAATGGGCGACGCCGACATTAACCGCAGGCGCCAGCCCACCGGTTGATAAAATGACGTTTTTGTTCACCGGTATTCCGCACCGGCCAAACTCAAGAAGGGCTTCCGCGACGGCGCCCATAACGCCTCCGATCAACCCTTCGCGCCCAACGACAGGCGTATCATCATCGCATACAACCCGGCACAGAGACGCTTCAAGCCACCCCAGATGATCAGGAGTAAACCTTTCGCCAACGACAAGCGCGCCTGCAGCGCAACGATCAGCCACAAGCCATTTGACACCCGCCGCTTGAACATTATCGAGGCAGGTCGATGGCATCTCAAGCGCCGGCGCAACCCATGCGAGGGCGGCGAGGAGGTATTTTTCATCTCGCCGGTCCTGGCTTGGCTCAAATGTTCTATCGAACGCGACGGCGATTTCAGGCTCGGCGAAAAGCGGCTCTGGATAGGCCTCGCGCGAAATCGTCTGTTGGCTCTCAAAAATATCCGAAGCTGCGAGCGGCCCGAAATATGGGGCGGTAACGCCGAAAACATCGCGCGTGGCCTGATTGGTTCCGCCAAGCTTCCATGCAGCTGGCTCGGTAGTCATGGACGCCAGCGCGACCTTAAGCGCCTCATTCATGTTGGCCGGCGCCAGTGCTTCACGGTCTGGCTCGATAATGCTTTTCGTCTGCCGCGCGCCCGCTAAACGCTTTGAAAGGGCGGCAATTTCATCCGGCCTCAAGGCAACGCCCCATTATCGACACAGACAGTCTTCGCCTCATCCATTGGCCCCGCAGAGAGGGTCGCCCGCCCGCCCGCAGCTTCGGCGATAGCGCAACCCGCAGCGACATCCCAGAACATGATAGAGTCTTCAGCATACCGATCGGCTTTTCCTGATGCGACAAAAGCGATCGAGAGCGCCGCTGAGCCGATCATCCGCACTTTCTTCCAACGAGCAAAATCACGGGCAAAGGCGGCAAGCGCATCATCAGAAAAATCGCGATAGACAGGAAGGCCTGTCATTAGGATCGCCTGCCCCGTATCATGCACGCCGCTGACGCGGAGCCGCGCGCCGTTCATCTCTGCGCTATGGCCAACCGCGCCTGCGTAAAGGTCCTCGACGTCGAAGTGGTTGATGACTCCGAGGATCGCTTTATCGTCTTCAACCAGAGCGATCGATACACAGCATAAAGGAATCCGGCGATTGTAATTGGCCGATCCGTCAAGCGGGTCAACGACCCAATACCGACCAGCTTTCGCAGCAGTCCATCCCGCCTCTTCTGAAAGAATCGGATAATTCGCAGCGGCGCGAAGGCGCGGCAGAATGATCTTCTCCGCCGCTTTATCAGCATTCAGCTTGATATCACGCCCTTGAGAAGCAGCGACGCCCTGAAACGCCTCTCCCCGGCCTCGCAAAGCCTCTCCCGCCTCCAACGCGGCCGCCTTGGCGGCGTCAAGAAGCTCCCGAAGGTCCATCACCGCTTAAGCGCCGGCGGCGGAAAGGTCCGCCAACAGATTATCCGCCGCATCCATTTCCATCTTGATGCGCCCTTCCAACGAATAAGACCCGATATGCGGCGTCAACAAAGCCTGTTCGTAATTAAGGAGATCGCCCTTATAGGGTTCTTCCGGGTGGGCGTCCGCCCAGACGCCAGCGACCCGTCCTGCGTCAAGCGCTTTGAACAAAGCATTATAGTCGATCAGCTCGCCGCGACCGGGGTTCAAAATATAAACCCCCTCACGCATCAAGTCGAACGCCGCCTGATCGAGAATAACATCCTCACCGCTGGCGTGAAGGACGATCGCATCCGCCTCCTTCAACGCTTCATCGAGAGCAATATTCACGACACCGTCCGCCACCGCCCCAAGGAAGGGATCGGACACCATGACCTCCGCCCCGAGCGCGCGCAGAAGCTCGCCGGTCTTACGGCCGATGCGGCCAAAGCCGACAATAACAACCTTCAAGTCCCGGAGCTGGCGGCCCATGCGTTTTTCCCAGCCGCCGGCGCGCATGGCTCTATCCATCGCTGGCGTTTGCCTGAGCAGCGCCAACAGCGAGCCTACCGTCAACTCTGCCACCGCCAGAACCGGCCCGTCTGGCGTCGATGACACCCGAACGCCAAGAGAGCGCGCTGCATCCTGATCGACATTGGTCATGCCTGAGCCGACCCGCGCCAGGGCTTTCAATTCGCACTTCGAAAGAACGTCATGATCTAGCGGTTCTAGCCCGGCGATCAGCCCAACGATTCCAGGTAACAACTCAAGCAGCTCCTCGCGCGTCAGCCGGCGCTTGAAAGGATTGTCGATCACCTCATAGCCAGCGGCTTTGAGACGGTCGACAGGCGCTGCACTTGCGTCTCCATAACTAGACGGGCCAATCAGAATACGGCCTTTTGCAGCATTCATAGACAACATTCCTTCTCCGCAGCCGACTACAAAACCTAAGCGCTATGCGCCAGCACGGCGCGCTAACACGCGGACATAGGAGGAAAACCGGCGCCGTTGCAAGAACATCTGAAGGTCTGCTTCCATCTCTTGCCCGCCATAGGTGAAAGCATGACGCCAGAAATCCATTGAAGGCAGTTTTTCACTTTGTTCCAGCGCGTGTTTAATCAGCTCAACATCAATGCGTCCGGGGGTTGAGATTTCCGCCGCAGCGAAGCCTGCTGCTTTAATCGCATCGTGTAATGCGGGGATGGAATAAAGGTTCAAACGGTCAAGCGCGAGAAAGCTCGGCGCAGCCGCGCCAAGCAGCCGATATTCAAGCCCACTGGCGTTGCTCGTCGTGAATGCGAGTAGCGCTTCCGGCTTCAAAAGGCGGGCCCAAAGCGAGAATCGCGCCGCAGGGTCTGCGACCCGCTCCAGCGAGCCAAGATCGACAACCAGGTCAAATTCGGCGTGCGGAGCGTCATCAGCAGAAAACGTCTCAACGCCATCACGATCTTTCTGACCGGACACGCAGGCGACCTTCACCAGGCGCGTTGCATCAAGCTTGTCCGCGATCGCCGCCGCCGCACCAGTCTCATCATTGCCGACGAAAGCGATCGCGGGCTTTTCCAGCCCGTACTCATCGGCAATTTCACTGGCCCAGCGCAACAAGGGATCGTGAATGGACGACCGTTGACGGTCGGAAAAACGCTGCGCGTAATAGTCCCGCCGCAAACGCGACGCGGCCCCATTTTTTGCAAGCCTATCGAGGGTAGCCTGATCCGGGATCGGCGATGCGTAAAGGGAGCCGCAATCCGCGCAGTGCTGGAATTTGAGACTGTCACTCTCGAAAACCGCTTCAGGTGAACAGCCGGGCGTCGGGAAAACGCGCTCGGTCCAGACAACGCCAGGATCACAGGTAAGGCTGATCGCCTCTTCTCGCCGCAACCGCGCATATTCCTGCGACACAGCGTCGGGGCGTACATCGGACAGATGCAGTTCATCAAGAAGGACCGTTGTTTTCATTTTTTCACCACGCCGTCTGCAAGAGTAGAGACATCCGTACCGGAATCGCTTTTGTAAATCCGTTCCACCGCTCGCATCGCCGCCAATGCATGCTCAGGCGTGCCGATCACGATCTCGCGATCCTCGCCAATAGCGGTAACGAATTCTTCCATTTCTTTTTCCCAAGAGCGGTCTTCTTCGAAATAGCTAATCGTTTCTTCTGGGTTTGGGTTCGGGTAACCATTGTCGTCGAAATGCGTGCGTGCGACTGTAAGGCTTTCCCTACCGTAGGTCATGGTTGATGATAAAATGCCGTTAAGAGACAAAAAGCCCTTTTCGAGATAAATCTCCAGCCTGAACGTGTGGCGCCATTGCGTAGCCGAAGAATGGATCGTCGCCACTTGCCCGCGAGCGTTGCGTAGCATTGCGAATGCATTATCTTCTACTGGCACATTCCAATATTGCCGCCCAATGAAGCTTTTTACGTCGTCAAATTCGCCGCAAAAATCATGAAACAAATCGAGCATATGAATGCCCTGATCGAGCAATATTCCGCCTCCTGATTTCTTGGGATCGTTGCGCCAGTTGTGATCGAAATCCTTGCCGCCAGCCTTTCCGTAGACGCCGCGCATCCAAAGAATGTCGCCCATGCGCCCACCATCGACAAGCTTGCGCGCGCTCTCTACGGCTTCGTGGTAACGGTGGTTGAACCCGAATTTTAACTTAACACTTGGCTGCGTTCGCGCCGCAGTAATGATCGCTTCAATATCGGCGACGTTTCTGCCTGGCGGTTTTTCACAAAAAACGTGAAGGCCCTTGTTAAGGGCGGCAACCGCAACTTTCGGGATGACGTCATTGGTGGAGCTGATAATGACGGCGTCTATGTCGTCGTCTTCAAGCAACGCCTTCCAGTCGGCGCCGGTTTTGAGACCGCGCGCACGTTCTGCGCCAAGATCGACAAAAGGATCATAGATTGCCGTCACCGCACAATCGTCACGCGCGTCAATGGTGGCGCTTCTTATACGCCCCATCTTTCCATAACCGACAATTGCGATTCGCAATTTGTCCATGACCGTTGCACCCCTGACGCCAGAGTCGTTACTACGCGCTGTCTAGTTCGCTGGATATTCAGCTTTGCCGATGATCAAATCAATCACCGACATCATCCAGAACTGATGTACGGTTTCGACGATATTATATGCGCAACTGTCGGCCCAAAGGTTTATGTCGCCAGAAGCGCGCAGAGGATTACCCGCGTCCATCGCCGAACATGTCACAACGCTGACACCCATTTCCCGCGCCTGTTTGATCGCATTGAGAATATTTGGCGAGCGGCCGGAGGAACTAATCGCAACCAACGTGTCGCTGGAGCGCCCTTGAATGCGCAAGGCATGAGCAATCCAGTTTTCAAATCCGTAATCATTGGCAAGACAGGTGATCTGCGCGCCATCGTTAAAGCATGCCGCAGGAACGCCGCCGTTTTTGCCGAGGTCAATCGCCAAATGCGCCGCAATGCCCGCCGAACCGCCATTGCCAATAAAGATCACTTTGCCGCCCGCCGTCCTAGCCTTAAGCCAGAGGTCGCGCACTGCCGTCAGCTGCTCAAATAGGCCATCGTCAAGATGCGCAAATGTTTCCAGTCGCCCAAAATAATCCTTCAAAAATTCACTGTCGTTGGTCACTTAAATATCCTTGTAAAAACAAACTTTATTTGCCGCCGCCATATTGAGGGCCGTCGCCAAGTTGGGCCAAAAGAGCTTCCGCCATATCAAGATCCTCCTGCACTTTTATGATGATGCCAGAGGGCCTATCAAGGGCGTAATAGGCGACCTTGCCTGCATAAGTCGCGCATTCGCCCCGCTCTTTCGCCGCGAGAAATATGGCAGGCGTCCATGCCGTCAGGCTCCATGTGATGCGCTGGATTGGGATAAGGTCCTGCGAATTGGTTTTCTCCGTAAGTGAAAAATTGACCGGCGCGCCCTGATAGGCGCATTCGATCTGTTCTTCGACGCAACTTAGCACCGTATCAGCGCCGGATGTTTTCACAAATTGTGAAAATGCGGCAATTTCTCGGGCCGGGACCAATGGCGCGATAGAATGAACCTGATAGAGCCTGTCGCAAGGGTGGCTTTCCATGAACTCAGCAACGAAATCCTCGCTTGTCGCGGTATTCGATGCCAAAGCTTCGGCCCGCTTATGAAAAAGCACGCCCTCCTCCTCGGCGATCGGCCGGAAAAGATTACTTTCAGAGTTTATATAAATGGCGTCGAAACAATCCGCCGCCTTGCAACGCCTGACCGCGCGCCGAACCAACTCGACTCCGGCCAGCGGCGCGAGGTTTTTCTTCTTTAAACGCTGACTGCCGAGCCGGGCCGGCGTCATGGCGATTTTCATGACTAATTCTCTACCCTCGCACCCTCGAGGCGACGATCACTAGCCTCTCGGTTCAAACTGTACAATATTCCGGCGCGGAAGCAGAACATAAAAAGTGGCAGCAGTTGAATGATCGCATGGTCGGCGCGATTTCCGAAATGGAAATATCCCTTGGGATATTGGCGTTTGCTATGCGCGCGCCAGCGTTTTTTCGACCGGATTGGAGTTAAACGCAGCGAACGCGGTTTTCGCATCGGCAAGATTCCGGGGGATCAGAGCCGGATCGCCGCCTTGAAAGGCTCAGGCGCTGGCAAGCCCTGCTTCATTATCGGCAACGGCCCCAGCCTTAAGCAAACCGACATCTTCCGGCTCAATAATGAAATCACCATCGCCGCCAACGGCGCCTATAAGGCGTTTAATGACTGGGGGTTCGCGGCCAGTTATCTTCTGTTCGAAGATGTCGAGCAGACCGAAATTCGCGGACCGGAAATCAGACACATAAACGGGCCGTTAAAAATCGCAGCGCTTCACAACGCATATGCTATTGCGCGCCCTTGGAAAGATCTTTTATTCATGAATGCCCGCCTCGCCGATGATGCGTATTGGGACGATCCCGGCATTCAATTTTCCCGCGACTTCCCACAGACAGTTTATCTTGGCTCAACGATAACTTATATCGCGTTGCAGCTTGCTTATTTTCTGGGCTGCGATCCAGTCTATCTTGTCGGCGTCGACCATGATTATGGTAGACTCTCTGACGACTTTGCACCCGGGAAAATAACCGTGACGGTTGAAAATCAAGCGCTGGTTAACAAAGCGCATTTCACAGACCAGTACTATAAGATCGGCGACATGATCGGCGTTCCCAATGTCGACCTGCAAACGCAAGCATTTGAAATCGCCAGGGCCGCTTTTGAGAGCGATGGCCGCAACGTCTTAAACGCAACGCATGGCGGCAAGCTGGAAGTCTTTGAGCGCATTGACTTTAACAAACTGTTTGAAAGCAACGCATAATGCGGTTGTTAATTATTTCCCATGCTGCAGAGACCACAGGCGCGCCGATCAGTTGCCTCCAGCTTACGCGCGAGTTTAGAAAATTGGGCGTAGAGTTGCGAGTCATCTTGCGCCGGGGCGGGGTGCTTGCGCAACAATTTGAGAAAATCGCAACGACGACAGTCTGGCGGACGTCCCCACAATTTTCATTTGCCGACGCCGCTAACATAACATGGCGATACGGCCCGGTCATGGGCGCCAAATGCCTGCGCAACCCTGACCGTCCTTATTGCCTCAGCAAGACCGAGCAAATCGCAGCCGATAGCATTGTCGCCTCCGTAAATGCATGGGCGCCCGATGCAATCTACGCCAACACAACCCATTGCGGTGATGTCATCGACCTGCTGCAAACGCCGGCTCCAATCTTCACCCATGTCCGTGAACTGGCGCCGACCATTGTCGCACTGGATCCGCTGCGACGGCAGAGCAGTCTCGATAAAACACGGTTCTTTTTCTGCGCGTCGCAAGCCGTTGCAACCGATCTTGAAAAACAGTTTCACATCGCGCCGGATCGGCTTTGCGTTGAACCGCCGGCGGTCGCCATTAGCGAGAGTGACGTTCCAGGAACGCCAACAGAAAAAAACGAAACAGAAGTTCGCTTTGGCCTTGCCGCAGACGACCGGTTGATCGCGGGCGCAGGCACCCTGACGCCCCGCAAGGGTCCGGATTTATTCTTTGCGGCCGCCGCAAGCGCGGTGAAAAAATACCACGGCCCCGGACGGCTGGTCTTTGTCTGGCTCGGCGAGGGAGAAATGCATTCCAGCCTGCTTGATCGCACGCGTGCAGCGGGGCTTGACGATCAGATTTTCTTCCCCGGCGCCATCCCTGACCCTTTGCCTGTGTTCCGACGGGCAGCGGCGGTTATGGTGACCTCCACCGAAGACCCTTATCCCCGCGTCGCCATCGAAGGGGCGGCAATGGGCGCACAAATTCTCGCCTTCGAAGGCGGCGGCGGCGCAGTTGATCTGATCCGCGATCTCAATGCTGGAACTGTGATCGACGGGTTCGATGCATCCGCGATGGGCGCGCGCGCATGTGAAACGGCCGCAGCCTGGAAGGGGCCCGACACAGCCCTGTCGCGCAGAGTTATCGCGGCGCGCTCGGTTAAAAAAAGCGCGGCGCGCATTCTTCAAATGATTAATTCGTTGAAATGACTGAACACCAGGTCTTCGCCAACCGCGAAGCCGCCGCCGATGAGGCCGCGCGAATCATTGCGGCAGCAAGTCGGCAGCCGCGCGCGCGCCCGTTTCAGCTGGCGCTCTCGGGAGGAAGCAGCCCGCCGCTTGTTTTCGACCGGCTACGCGAAATGGCCTCGCTTGGGTCGGTTGATCCGGCGCAGTTTCGGCTTTTTTGGATTGACGAACGATGCGTCCCGATTACCCACGAGAGAAGTAATGCGGGGTTGGCGCGCCGACATCTGGGCGATTTCTGGCGTCGCGCCGACGTGCATCTCATCAAAGGCGCAATGGGCGCGGAAAAGGCGGCGACCGCCTATGATGCAGAACTCTCCCAATTCGGAGGCGTTTCGGCCTTCGACATGGCCCTTATTGGCGTTGGCCCGGATGGACATGTCGCCTCGCTCTTTCCCGGCGACGACGCCCTCAACGCAACAAGCCTCGCCGCGCCCGCAAGGGCTTTGGATGGCGAGGCGCGCGTCACCGTGACTTTTGAAGTCCTGAAAGGCTGCAAGCGCCATGTGGTTCTGGCCTGGGGCGCAGAAAAAGCCCCAATCGTCAAGCCAGTAATCGCCGGAGGCGGCATGCCTTCTGACGCTTTGCCCCCTTTTGCGCGCGCATGCGGGCATCGCGCCGGCGTCGAAATCCTGATGGATCAGGGTTGCGCCAACGCCGTCCTCGCTTGAGATCACGCCTTGCCCAAATTAACATACCTAAAGGCGAGCTGTAACCGTTTGCTTTTGGCGGGATATGTCATATCACACGCAGGGCTTTAGATGCGCATAAGGCGCGCGCCCGCACGTATTACACTCATCAAATTCGATAGGTGTTGTTGAAATTGGCAAGCGGCGTTTTACAGACAGCGCGTCAGACCCTGACCAGTATGCGGCGCGGCCTAAATTCCGCTCCCTCGCAGGGCTGGCATCTCGCGGTTCGCGATATCCGCATCGAATATGTCCAGACCAAGCTTGGGCTCTTCTGGGCCTTTATCGAACCGCTGGTCCTCGCCTTCATCTTCGTCGCCCTGCGCCGTAACGGCATTCTTGAAATTAACGGGCTGAATATGCCGTTCGCACTGTTCGCGGTATGCGGAATTTTGATCTGGCAGACTTTTTTTGACAGCCTTATGCTGTCGTTGTCTTCATTGCAGCGCGCGGGAAACTTGATCGGCAACTACGCGGTGGCGCCAGAAAGCCTGGTCACTTCAATGGCGCTGCGCTCACTATTCATGTTGGCAATGCGCCTACCGATCATTGTCGGGCTGACTGTAGCCTTTGGTTTTTTTAACTGGGCGAATACGGTAAGTTTCATTTTTCTGTCGCCCATCGCCATGTTTGCCGGTCTTGCTCTTGGTCTATTGATCGCTCCATTCACCCTGGCGTCTGCAGATCTTAAAATCGCTGTCGGCGTGGTTAGCCGCCCCCTCATGTATTTGAGCGGCGCGATCTTTCCGCTGACCGGCGGGCTTGAAATTTTCCGCCACTACAATCCGGTTGCGGTCATAATCGAAAATCTGAGGCTTTATTTAATCAACGGACAGTTTGTCGACACGTCAGCCCTGACGATTGTAACTCTCCTTGTAATAGGAATATTTATTTTCGCCGCCTTCGCCTTTCACCGAACCATGCGGACGTTTCTCTAAAATGACCCGCACGCTCCCAATTATCTCCGCCGTCGGCGTTGGCAAAAATTTTGTCCGCAATCCACGCCAAAACGTCTCGCGTGGCGTCGCAGACATTCTTCGCAACATCGCATGCTTGCCATTATCCTTTGATCGCGACGAACAGGAGTTCTGGGCGGTTGAAAAGGTATCGCTTGACATTTATCCTGGTGATGCGATTGGCATTATCGGCCGCAATGGCGGCGGCAAGACAACGCTGATGAAAATGCTCGCCGGCCTGATTACGCCGAGCAGAGGCAGCATCAATATTAACGGTCAGATTCAAGCACTGATTAACCTCGGAGCCGGGTTTAACCAACGCCTCAGCGGGCGTGAAAACGTCATCAACGGCATCGCCTTGCGCGGTCTTAACGTCAAGAAAAGCGCCGATCTGTTTGATCGTATCATCGACTTTTCCGAAATCGGCCCGTTTATAGACAGTCCGGTGGAAACCTACAGCTCAGGCATGAAGTCGCGGCTGGGTTTTTCGCTCTGCGCTTTTCTTGAACCGGACTTAATCGTGATCGACGAGGCTTTATCCGTCGGCGACATCGCGTTTCAGAATAAATGCAAATTTCAGCTTCAGGCGATGAAGCAAAAAGGCGTCGCAATGCTGCTTGTGTCACATTCTATGACCAGCATTAAGCAATTCTGTGACCGAGCGATCTGGCTTCACGAAGGGAAAGTCCGCAGCGACGGCCCGGCTGAAGATGTAACCGCGGACTATCTTCTATTCATGGAACAGCAAACGCAAAAACCTTCGCCTATCCAAGATAAGCAGGCGGCGCCACAAATCGCCAAGGCTGAAAATACTGGCGAGACCTGGCGCGCTTGTGCGCCTCGTTTTTATGTCAATGTGGAAACGGCTAGCGCCGCAACCAATCCAACAAAAGACGCCGCCAGCTTCCTTGCCCGCAACCAGCAATTTTCATGGAACCGTCCGGCTATTTCAAAACAATATGTTGATGAACTATATGGCGGTTATATTGAGCCCTCCGGCATTGAGGAGTTCTCATGCGTGCTGCTTGTCGATAACAACCCGGACGAAACCGTGGGTGTTAACGAATCATTTTCTATCGAATATGGCTTCCGCCTGACGCGGCAGGTGTCCGACCTGAATATTTCGCTTGTCTTTCTTACCGAAGACGGCAAGCGCCTGTCGACCATATCAACGCTTAACGGCAACCTACTGAAAAAGACGACGGATGGCCGCATCCTCTGTAAAATCGATATTGAGGATCTGTGCTTTGCACCCGGATCATACGTCGTGACAGCATCAATCCATGAGGGCAGCGCTTATCTATGGCGCGACGCCATATTGGCTTTTCGCATATCCCCCAATCGATTTATGGTCTGGAATCAGATAAGCCTGAAATATCGGTACAATGTGTATGATGTTGCCGATGGTTAGGTAAGCGGTAGTTAGGTAGCGATAGTGATTAACTCTAACCTGTTTAACAGCCGATCATAATTTTTGAGAAGAAACGTGCAGTCAAAAAACAAATCGGCCCACACAAGCATCAAGTTCGCCGCATTGCCTTCTGCTATCATAGGGCCGGAGCGATATATACGGTTCTTATATGCACGCCAACGTCTCGCCGCCCTCCTTAAGGAAGGCCTGACTCAGGAAGAGCTGATCAAGACTATTTTCTCCTTGATCGAAGGCGCTCCCGACCTAGCGGAAGCGGTTGCGGCGAATGCGGGAATTCGAGGCCAGCTAGCGCGCGACATAGAGTTTTTAGTTGCATCCGCTCAAACAGACAGCAATCGAAAACGTTTCTTTGGCGCCAAAGGCATCCGCGAGACGGCGGCCTCTTTTACATCCATCCAGAATGAAGTCGTCCAGAATCTGGATTTTCTTGTAAACGCCGCCCTGAATGATGGTCGGAAGAAAAAATTCTTCAGCGACGGGCGCATTCGCAAAGCCGCAGCATCCTTTACGTCCATACGCAAGGAGATCGCTCAGGATGTGCGGTTTTTAATTTCCTCATCATTGACGGACCAACATCGCTCTACATTCTATCAAGACGCTCGTGTTCATGAAGCATTTCAAGAATTTACTTCTCCTAGTGAAGAAATCTCCGTGAAAATGCTATCAGCCAACTGGCACAACAGGCGGCGACAACTAAACGGGTTCAACCAATATCTCACCCTCCTTGACAGGCTGCAGGAATATTATGGCGATTGCGAAGCCATAGACCGACTTACCTCAGCGCCGATTCCGACCGAAGGTTTCCCCAGTGACGTACATCTACGCGACTTTCTCTGTGCGCATCTCTGCGACGGCAAAATATTTCATATGCGCGATGCAAAGCTTCAAATCGTCGATGAACATGCGATTTGGACGTTAATCAACGAAATTTTGGTCGATCAGGAATATTACTTCGAAAGCGACAATGATGAACCCTTCATCATCGACTGCGGCGCAAATTTCGGCATGTCGACAATTTATTTCAAGCAGCTTTATCCCAAGGCTCGCGTGTTGGCGTTTGAACCGGTTCCCTCGCTGTACAAGTTGGCTGTCTCTAATGTCGAGACGAACGGTTACGCGAATGTCGAGGTTGTCGAAAAAGGACTTTCATCAAACAAAGGCGAAGCGCGTTTTTATCTATCGCGAGAGTATAGTATGGCGGGCTCTCTCACGGACCGGCGCGTAAAATTCGGCGATGAAATTGAAGAACTGCTGATTGAAACTGTTCCGCTCAGTGACTATATTGACCGCGAAGTCGATTTCCTGAAACTCGACATCGAAGGCAGCGAAGGTGAAGTCCTGCTTGAGCTCGGTGACAAGCTCTCCCTGATCAAACAAATGTGTGTCGAGTGGCATATGCTTCCGGGAAACGAAGAAACCGTGCGACTTGATCAGATTTTGACGCTTCTTAGTAAACACGGCTTTGACTATCAAATCGGAAAATCCGGAAACTATGCAAAAAAAACCAAGACAAAACCGATGTCTTATGTCGGCGATATGGGCACACTGAACTTCTGGGCAATGCGGCGATAAACCGGACTTCTAAGTTTGAATCTCGGCCCGCCTTTCAATAAACTTAAGGCCTTGTGATTGGAGATTTCTGTAAATGAGTATGCCGTTCATCGACCTTCAAGCGCAACGGCGCCGGATTACGGACAAGATCAATTCTGCGGTCCAAACTGTCCTTGAGCATGGTGCTTTTGTTATGGGGCCGGAGGTCGGCGAACTCGAACGCCAGCTTGCTGCGTTTTCAGGCGCCAAACACGCTGTCGCCTGCGCCAGCGGTACCGATGCGATCGCTCTAGCGCTGATGGCCTGGGAGGTGAAATCAAATGACGCCGTCTTCTGCCCCAGCTTTACGTTCTGTGCGACAGGCGAAGTTATCCCGTGGTTTGGCGCATCGCCTGTATTTGTCGAAATCGAGCCGGACACATACAACATTGATCCGGGCGACCTCGAACGCGCAATTGAGCAAACTATTCGCGAGGGAAGGCTGACGCCGAAAGTCATCATCGGCGTATGTCTCTTCGGCCAGGCTGCAAATTACCCGAAGCTGCGTGAGATTGCCGACAAATACGGCCTCAAACTAATTGCCGATAGCGCCCAAGGGTTTGGCGCGACCATTGGCGGGCGCCATCCAAGCGATTTTGCCGATGTGGTGACCACCAGTTTCTTTCCGGCAAAGCCGCTTGGATGTTATGGCGATGGCGGCGCCGTTCTTACCAATGACAGCGCGCTTGCGGATATTTTGGATAGTCTACATGTGCACGGCAAAGCGATTGCCGCCGATCTTGAAGGGCGCACATTCGAGCACGATCCGAAATACCTCAATATGCGTATCGGCATGAACTCGCGCCTCGATAGCATTCAGGCGGCCATTTTGCTTGAAAAGCTGGCAATCTTCGCTGACGAGATCGAATTACGCAATAAGGTTGCGGCGCGATATAATGTGCTTCTGGCGCCCCATGTTTCGTCGACGCCATTTGTCAAAGACGGGCATGTTTCGATCTGGGCGCAATATACTATCGAAAATAACAACCGCGACGGCTTGCGTGATCACCTTGCCTCATCAGGCATCCCGACCGCGGTTTATTATCCAGCGCCGATGCATGCCAGTCCCGCCTATAAGGAATTTGCGCCGACGCCAGGCACGCTCAAAGTCACAGAAGAAAAAGCTGGCAGCGTCATGTCGCTGCCTATGCACCCCTACCTTGATGAAGAAACACAAGACCGAATTGTTGAGGCCATTCGTGGATTTAACGGTTGAAATATGACCGCGCGTGTATTTATGCGCCGAAAATATCCGCCTGCTTCCGGAACAGCTTTATAGGCGACCATGTCAAGGTTTTCACAAGTTTGCCAAGAGATATTTTTCGGGTTCGCTGAATTTTCAGGCGAGCAGCCGTTTGCGCCGGCAGACCGGCAAAGCCGTCGCGCATGGCGCGCAGATAGGGCTTCGCTTCACCGAGAAATATAAAGCGCGCCAACAAATAAATATTTGCAAACACCTGAAACGGTGCGCTGACGAAAAGCAGCGCCAAAGGCATATTTCGATAATAAGCCCAAATCCGGTTGCGGTGACCGTGATAGACGGTGAAATCGCTGCGCCGACCGGTGACGCCCGAGCCCTCATGCAGCACCCGCGCAACCGGAATTTGCATCGCCCGCCCGCCGGCCAGACGCAGGCGGAAGCCGAGATCAACATCCTCGCAATAACAAAAAAAGCTTTCCTCAAATCCGCCAAGCGCTGAGAAAGTCGAGCGGCGGTACATCGCCGCCGCCGCGCAAGGAGCGAAGCATTCGCCTTCCGGCGGCAAGGATGCAACCGGCCAGCCATGATGGCCGCGATAAGGCACGCCCGAAAAATGATAAGCATCGCCAGCGCCGTCGAGCTTGTCCGGGCTCATAGCGTCAATCTGTGTGGAGCCAAAGGCATCAACGCCGGGATGGCGCTCTGCTGCAGCCAGTAACGCCGCCAGCCAACCCGGTTCCGGATAAGCGTCCGGGTTGAGAAAGGCGAGCCATTCACCCCTCGCTGTCTTCGCAGCGCGGTTATTGGCGGCGGCGAAACCAAGGTTTGCGCCCGCCTCGTCAATCAACACCGGCAGCTCTGCGCCGCGCACATGTTCGAGTGAGTTATCCGTAGACCCATTATCGACAAGGATAGTCTCGAAATCTTGAAAGGTCTGCGCGGCCAGGCAATCAAGGCAGCGCCGCAGCCGGTCGCCGGCATTGTAATTGACGATGATAACCGTAACGCGTGGGGCCGAGATTTGTGTCATATCAGGGGATCCGTCACTATTCGACGGTCACCGATTTAGCGAGATTGCGCGGTTGATCAACATCAGTGCCTTTGGTCGTCGCCGTATAATAGGCGAGGAGTTGAACCGACGCCGCATAGACAATAGGCGACAGCAACGCATCGGTATCAGGCGTTTCAATCGCCGCCCAAACCCCATCTCCCGCCGCAGCAATGCCTTTTTTGTCAGAAATCAACAGCGGCTTGCCGCCGCGGGCAATAATCTCGTGCATGTTTGAAATGGTTTTCTCATAGTGCCGGTCGCTGGGCGCCACCACAACCACCGGCACGGTTTCGTCGATGAGAGCTATGGGTCCGTGCTTTAACTCGCCGGCGGCGTAACCTTCCGCATGAATGTAGGAAATTTCTTTCAGCTTAAGCGCTCCCTCCATCGCAATGGGAAAACTGACGCCGCGGCCAACGTAAAGAATATCATCGCACTTGGCGATGTCCGAGGCGATGTGTGCAATAGCCTGTTCATGGGCGAGCGCTTCGGCAACCAAACGTGGGATTTCCAGAAGCGCGCCAACCAAGCGCTGTTCATCATCCTCCGTAAGGGCGCCGCGCTGACGCCCGGCGGCAATAGCGATACAGGCAAGCGTCGTCAGCTGGCAGGTGAACGCCTTGGTCGAGGCAACGCCGATCTCCGGCCCCGCCGTAGTTGGAAAGACGACGTCCGCCGCGCGGGCGATACTCGATTCAGCAACATTGACGACAACACCGATCTTCTGGCCATGGGTCTTCGCATCGCTCAACGCCGCCAGCGTGTCGGCGGTCTCGCCAGACTGTGAAATGAACAGCGCGCCGCCCTTTGCCGCATAGGGAACATCGCGATAGCGCAATTCGGAAGCAACATCGATCTCAACCGGCAGCCGCGCCCAGGTCTCGAACCAGTATTTGGCGATCATCCCGGCGTAATATGCCGTGCCGCAGGCGGAAACCGTCAACCGGTCAAGCTTGGAAAAGTCAAACGCATGGCTCAACGGCTCAAGCATTTTGGTTACCGGATCGACATAGCGGGACAATGTGTGGGCAATCACTTCCGGCTGCTCGTGAATTTCCTTGGCCATGAAATGGCGATGGCCATCCTTGTCGACCATTGCATCCGATGCGGAGGATATGGTCTCCGGGCGCTCAACCTTGCGATCAGTATTGTCAAAAATTTCAAACCCTGCACGCGTCACGGCCGCCCAGTCGCCATCTTCGAGATAGGTGATGCGGTTGGTAAACGGTGCGAGCGCAAACGCGTCCGAGCCGATAAACATTTCTCCGTCGCCGCGCCCGATCGCCAGCGGACTGCCGCGCCGGGCAACCAGTATAAGGTCATCTTCGCCTTCAAATATCGCAGCGATCGCAAAAGCGCCGCGCAAACGCTTCAGCGCTTTGGCAAACGCTTCGCGAGGGGCAAGGTTTTCGCTTTCCAGATAATGCGTGATCAGCTGGGCGCAAACTTCCGTATCGGTTTGCGAGGCGAAGGCGCGCCCATGGCCGACCAGCTCTTGGCGCAACTCTGCAAAATTCTCGATGATGCCATTGTGAACCAGAGCAAGATGTTCAGTTGCATGGGGGTGCGCATTTTCATCGGTCGCCGCACCATGGGTCGCCCAGCGCGTGTGGCCAATGCCAGAGGCGCCTGCCAGCGGCTCTTTTTCAAGCAATGTCGCCAGAACCGAAAGCTTGCCGGCGGCGCGCCGACGCGTGAGGGCGCCATCATTGACGCAGGAGACGCCGGCGGAATCATACCCCCGATATTCAAGCCGCTTCAGCCCCTTCAAAATGGCTGGCGTCACCTCTTTGTGGCCCAAAACGCCGATGATCCCGCACATAGTAAACTGCTCCGACAATAAACAGGCTGACATCGCCCTTGCGCCCGACAATGCCGACGAAACGATATGCCATGCAAGGGGCGCGCCCGAACAAAATGCACGGGAAAATGGCGGTTATTTGTCCTGCAGCGCCTTATGGCTGACATCTGCAAGCGGCTTCATAATATAGGCGAGGACCGTGCGTTTGCCGTTCAGGATGGCGACCTCGGCGGCCATGCCGGGAAGAATATTGAGGTTGCCGCGCTTGCTCTCCAGCGCCGCCGTGTGCGTACGCACGACAATATTGTAAAAGCTCTCGCCGGTTTTCTCGTCTTCTATCGCATCGGGGCTGATGGTCTCAATATAGCCTTTCATCGACCCGTAAACCGACGAATCATAAGCGGTGATCGAGACTTTTGCGTCCTGGCCAACCTGCAAAAAGCCAATATCGGATGGCTTGATCTTCGCCTGGACAATCAGCGCATCTTCACTCGGAACCACCTCAACAATGGTTTCGCCCGGCGCAACCACACCGCCAATCGTCGAGACCAGCACCCGGTTTACAATGCCGGAGACCGGTGCTCGAACTTCCGTGCGCATCACCTTGTCTTCAAGCGCAGGTAATTCACCTTTCAGATCCTCAAGCTTGGCTTTTGCCTTGTTAAGCTCATCGATAGCGACAGCAGAAAAAGTTTTGCGAATTCGGTCAACTTCGCCTTCCGCTTCACGCACCTCAAACGCAGATCGCTTGACGGCAATCTCAGCGCGCTGCATCTCGCCGCGCGAGGCGGCCTCACGCTGTTGAGCGCGCAGGAGTTCGACCCGGGGCTCAATTCCCTTTTCAACCAGGCGCTGCAACATCTGCATCTCCTGACTGGCAAACGCCAGTGCTTCTTTCGCCGTCGCAAAAGATACTTTTGCATCCTGATAGGCCTCACGACGTTGATCAAGTTTGTTTTGCTCAACCCCGAGCGCGGCTTCCATCTCTGCGCGCCGCGCTTCGTAAAGCGCGCGCTCGTTAGCAACTATGCGCGGCGCGACGGCGACAAGCTCGCGCGCAAAGACGGCCGGCATTAGCGAGGCTTCAGCTTCAAGCCTCGCAATCTGCGCCGCCAACACATTGTAGCCCTCGCGGCCTTTGGTGAATTCAACATTCATCTGTGTCGGGTCGAGCCTCACCAGAAGCTGACCGGCGCTCACCTCTTCGCCCGCGGACACCAGTATCTCCTTGACGATGCCGCCTTCATAATACTGCACCTCCTGCAACTGGTTCGAGGTTACAACCTTGCCAGTACCGCGGGTGACGCGGTCAAGCTTTGCGACCGACGCCCATACCAGCGTCGTCAGAAACAGCGCAGCAACCGTATAAAGAAGATATTGCGCCGCACGCGCAGGCTCGATCAAGAGAACGTCATCAACATCGACGTCAACGGCGACGACTTCTCGCGCGTCGCCCATCACGCAGCCCTCGTATCAACAAGCTTCGGCGCCTCGCGCCGCCGCGTCTTGAGCTGGCGTGCCGACGACATGGCGCTTAACACTGTATCTCTGGCGCCATCGACAATTATTCGGCCCCTATCCAAAACAATAATACGGTCCACCAACCGCACCATCGACATGCGGTGGGTGACGACCAGGAGCGTTCGCCCGTGCGTCGCCTTGTTCAGCCGAGCGATCAGCGCCGCTTCTGCATGACTGTCGAGGGCGCTGGACGGCTCATCAAGCAGCAGGACCGACGGCTTGGGCGCCAACGCCCTCGCCAGCGCAATCGCCTGGCGCTGGCCGCCGGACAGGCCCTCGCCGCGTTCTGCCAAAAATTGATCATACCCTCCCGACGAAGCGCCGATAAACTCGTGCACGCCAGCAATTTTAGCCGCCTCCAAAACATCATCATCGGACACATGTTCCAGGCCGAGCGCGATATTTTCCTTAATTGACCCGGAAAACAGACACACGTCCTGCAACACAGTGCCAATATTAGCGCGCAAATCGGTCGGCCGGATTTGCCGAATGTCCGTATCATCAACCAGAACAGATCCTTCCGCAGGCTGATAAAGGCCGGTAATTTGCCGAACAATTGTACTCTTACCGGAGCCGTTCTTGCCGAGAATGGCGACACGCTCGCCGGGCTCAATAGTAAAAGAAATCTCATCTAGCGCACGCGCGGTCTGGCCTGGGTAAGCAAAACTGACTTCGCGGAATTCTATTTTGCCAGTAAGTTTAGGGCGGGCGAGATAGTTACGTTTAGGATCGATCTCCGACTTCGCCGTCATCAACTCATTGAGCGATTTATAAGAAGCGAGCGCGCCATTCACGCGGCTCAGAAGCGAGGCGACCTGAGCCAGCGGGCCCATGGCGCGGCCAGTCAGGATGACGCTTGCAATCAGAGCGCCCATGGTGATCTCGTTTGCGCCGACCAGAAAGACGCCGATAACGACAACACCGACCTGACTGAACTGCTGGGCAAAGCCAGCGACATTAACGGCGAACTGATTTAAAAACCGCCCGATGGTCGAGGTTTTTGCCTGCCGCATCACGCCCGTACGCCAGCGCGTGCGCATTAGTTTCCCGGCATCGACGCTCTTGACCGTCTCAAGTCCAGCAATGGTCTCGATCAGGACAGCGTGTTTTTGGTGGCCTTCCCCCATCGCCTGCTTGGTGCGCTGCATAATCAACGGCTGGATTATGACGCCGGCGCCGATCGCCATCAAAACACCAGTCAGCGGCACCAGCGCAATGGGCCCGCCGACCATGGCGATAACCGCGATAAACAGAAAAATAAACGGCAGATCGACAATCGCAACCAGCGTTGCCGAGCTGAAAAAGTCACGCAAGTTTTCAAACTCTTTAACCAGCCCCGCGACTGCGCCAGTCGCGCCGCGCCGCGCCTCAAGCTTCATATCCATCAAATTGTCGAAAATCGTCGCGCCCACCGTTGCGTCGAGCCGCTGGCCGGCGATGTCGATGAAATACCCCCGCAATGATTTCAGCACGAAATCAAAAAGATGCGCGATAAGAACGCCGATCGTCAACACCACCAGAGATTCAATCGCCTGGTTCGGCAGCACGCGATCATAAACGGTCATGATAAAAAACGACGATACAAGGGCAAGCATATTGATGATCGCCGCCGCAAGGATGGTCTGTCCGTAAATTTTTGCGTTATTGCGCAACGGCCCAAACAGCCAGTGCTTCGTTGGAATAAGAGCGTTAATGAATGCGCCAGGCTTAGCCATCTACGCCCTCGCTTATTACGTCTGCATACTCATTCATCGGGGAAAAAAACCGCAACAGATCGCCAGTGTGCTCCATCAGCCCGTAAGTCGCCATATCACGATTGGCCAGACCGATAAGATAGGCGACCCCGGATTCGAAATAGTCGTTTTCCGCCTGCAAAACATCTATGAGGTCGCCGCGAGCAACGCGATACCGCTCCAGGACAAGCTCGCGAGTTTGGTCATTGGCGATAACCGCGACTTCGAGCGCTTCAAGACGCGCCGCAGCGCCTTCGCGGCGCTCAAATGCAATCGCCGCATCACGGGCGATTTCCCGGCGCGCCTGGTCTTCGCCAAACTTCGCCTGGCGCGCTCGCGAACTAGCCTGCGCAATATCCGCCGCCCGAGCGCCGCCGCCGAAGATGTCGTAATTGAGGTTGACGCCGGCGCGAACGTCAAAATCATCGCCAGTGTCAAACACATCGAACTTAGTCGCGTTGACCGATACCCGCACCTCGGGAAGCCGCGCGCCTTTTGCGGCTTTGTATTCGGCGCGTGAGGCGTCAGCTCGGGCGGTGGCGACGGCGATTTCCGGATTATGCTGAACCGCCGCAGTGGCCGCCTGTTCGCGGCTTTTCACCATTACGGCGTCAAAGGACGGACGTGTCAGGGCGTCGGGCTTGTCAGTGAAGAATTCCTCATAACGAATTTCCGCCAATCGCTGGCCTTCCCGGATTTCAGAGACACGGGCCCGCGCCGCAGCAAGACGGCCGACAGTGCGCGTGATATCCGCGCGCGCGCTGGCGCCCAGGCGTTCGCGCTCCCTGACGTCACTGAGAATTTTTTCATGGCGGCGAATAAATGCATTTCCCAGCGCCAATAACGCCTGCTGGGTCAGGAGGTCATGATAGACGCCCAGCGCCGTAAATGACAAATCATTGATGCGCGTGCTAATTGAATTTTTAAATTCAGAATGGCGCGCCCGCGCGCTTTTAATGCGCTGGAATGTCGCGCCGCCATCAAAAACAAGTTGGGATGCAGAAACACCCGCTTTGAACTGCTCGCGCGGCCGCAGCGATTCAACCACATTGTCCGTCGCGGCGTCAAAATCGCGGGTCAGCACGTAATCGCCAGTTAGCTGCGCAGACAATTGCGGATAGAGCGCCGAGCGCGCACGCCGCGCACCGGCCTTGGTTTCATCGAGTGTAGAAACCTGACGGTGATAGGCGGGATGACGCCCAACGGCGCGGCGTATCTGCGCGCGAAATTTTTCTCCTGCGCCGGATGCATTGAGGACAAACGCCGCCGGACCTAGAGCCGCGGCAAGTTCAGGATTGGCTCTCAACGTAGCCGGCGATGGCAATATCCGGGTCGACGCCGCGCCTTCAGAGCTCGCCTTAACCTCTTGGGTTTCAGCAACACGCAGTGGCGCCACGATATCGGCCGGATACAAAGCCCCCTCAGCAGCGGTTTGAGCCTCCGCATTGGCGCCCGACCCAAGCATAATTCCTGAAATTGATGCGCCCATCAGCAAGCTAAATTTACGCGCGGCCATAAACCACCCACTGGTCATAATACGAGTTGAACCAAACGACACATGCCCTTGGCAGGAAAACGTTAAGCTTAACGAATCCAGTGATAGGCATTTATCGCTGACAAAGGTTTAATCAGGCCGGTTGGTCAACGGTTTCAGGCTAAAGCGAGGCATGAAATTTTGTTAAAAGATTCTCGCAACGCTTTTAAACAGTTTTTAATAAAGTGCTTCGGTCCGGTATCAATAGCGGTTGGTTGATTTCACTGCCTCCGCATGACGGCCCCTGCCTATCGGCGAGCCGCATGTTTTTCTTGGTAAAATAGCGGAAATGGCGTCAGAAGGCCGGAATAAGCCCAGCGGCAATCGCTGCGTGCGCCGCCCGGTCAACGACATATCCAATGCTATATCCGATCGCCGCCGCGCCAAAGATGAACAATTCTTCAGAAACTTTCATTAGCCCGCGGCGGCGTTGTTGCCACCAGAAAAACGGCAGCAACACGACTTCCGTCAAGCTCATCACAACAATGACGGCCAGCGGTCCGATCTGGAAATAAGCGACCGGCGCTGCGCCCAACACCCAGACCAGCCTCAAAATATTCGCGACCAGCGTTATCCGAATAAAACCCTTTGCGATCAGCGCCTGCTCGGCGGGAAACGAACTCAACCTGGCAAGCGGGCTCAGACACAAGATCGCCAGGTAAAATCCGGCGCCAAGGTAAAGGTCGTTAAAAAGAATCCTGACAACAAGTTCAGCTGCGCCAATGACGCCGCCGGCGCCGAATGCCAGAAAAAGCATTACCTGCCTGCGCGATGCATAAAATACATCCACCGCTGTTTCTGGCGCCTCACGGTTCACCTGAGCAAAGCGTGGATAAAAAACCCGCATAACATATTCATTTATGACCGTGGAAATAGCCATCGCAAGCGCCGACGCCAGCATAAATTTTCCCAACTCCGCAAGTGGAAAAAATTTTGCAAGAAAAAATTTATCCGTCTGCGTCAGAATAATGCTGATCATACTTGACGGAATAACAAACCGACAAAACCGCCATAGGTCGATGACATGTTCGCGCTGCAGCCGAAAGCGGATCGGCGGGCCTTTAACCAGCGTATAACTCGCCACCAACGTGAAAACAGAACTTACGAACATAGAAATAATGATCGCCCAGAAATTTCTGAGAAAATACGCGGCTATAATAGTGACAATGCTGATAAACAGAAATTTCACAAAATCGATCAGCGTCAGCCGAATAACCCTGCGCTCACGTTCACTGGTTAAAAACGCCAATGACGTAAGGCCTTCAAGAAGAATAAATGCCGTCGCCACCCTTATCGCCGGGCTCACTTCTGGCGCTGAATAGAGGTTTGCAAAAAAACCTGCGCCAACAAACATGATGGTAGCCAGTACGATATTGCGGATAAACCGTATCGTCCAAACGGTCTGAACAAGTTCGTCCTCCGCCGTCGGGTGCCGCGTCACATAGGCCCGCAACCCGAGGTCAGACAGCATCACCAGCACATACCAAATCGACCCCACAATCGCGACGACGCCAAATGCTTCGGGAACCAGAAGCCGCGTCAAGATGAGGTTGCTGCCAAGACGCAGAACGCTAGTCACGGCCTGCAAGGCGATTAACAAACTGGACCCGTCGCCCAAATATGGCCTTACGCGCGAGGTAAGCCCGCGGGGATCAAGAACGACGGACAAACCGAGCTCCATAGGGTAGTGGCGCACTTGAAACAGATGCGTTCGGCGGCGGCGGTTCTTGCGCTGGCGGAATTTCGTGCTGTCGTTCAGGCGTGACACAAGGGAGCGCGCCAACCCGCACCTGAGCCACCATGAGTCCGAGAATAACAAACCCATAATGCCAGATATACGAAACCCAACTGATCGTCGCGATCATTCCAAGATAACCGATTTGCGTTGCGATCAACAATGCAACAGTCCTGCGCGCAGCAGCCGCATCAGCGTCAACATCACGACCAATTGGTAATCGCTCCAACGTCGCCAAACCACCGCGCAACGCCAGCAAATTTGCTCCGACGAAAAGTGAAAATCCAACGAGCCCATAATGTAAGGAAAGCTGGAGATAGACGTTCACTAGATCGATGATGCCCTCTCCCTGGCGCAAATGAGCAAAACGCGACGACTCTAAAAAATCCGCGGAACCAAATAACGGCCGTTCGGCAATCTGACGCATGCTCGTACGCAACAAGTCCGCACGATAATCAATACTGCCATACGCGTCGTTAAGATATGCGCTTTCTTGAAAAACCAAGACCATGATTGTGACAACACACACAGCAAGCGAAGCCAATAATAATTGACGCCCGGATTTTTTCAATTTTGAAAGTAGAAAATATGCTCCAATGATCAGTGCAGCCGCCAACCATCCGCCCCTGGCGCCAGTGGTGAACAATACGAACCCGAATACACACATTTGAGCGATCGCAATAATCTTCGGATACTCTTTTGCAGCCTGAAAAACAAACGCTGCCATGATGGCGGCGCCCATCACAAACCCAAGAAGCGTCGCCCCTAAGGTCGCGCTGATTCTTAAAAATCCGTTGCGGTACTCCGTAAACGATTTAGCGATTATATGGTCGCTTAAATGAACATAATAGTTCCAACTCCAAAGCGTAGAGAAGACGCCAATACCGGCAAGAATAATTGCGCTCACAAACAACGCCCTGATGGCGTTTTCTATTTCATTTTGAGTCGTCAATGAGCGACTGATCGCTATATAAGGTATGACCACGAGCAAAAACTGATCAAGCAACGCTCTTAACATGCTGGTAAACGACACATCTCGAATAGACATTATGCCGGTCAGCAACACGAATATAACCAATAATCTGCCAACTATTTTAAGCTGCTGAGGCGGCCGAGAAAAAATATTTTTGACAAAAACCGGGCCCAATAAAATAATTGTCGTCATCTTGGCATAGTCGAGACTAATCAGGTAATTCAGCCCCGGAAATGGTATGTTCAAACTGAGGCTAATGGGGATAGCAACCATCACGCCGATATAAAGGTAGACCCTTTCAGCCGATCGCGCCGGCGCTGCAATAAACAGCGTGACGCCAATCAGCGCAAATACCAGCCATTTGTTTCCAATTAAGAACCCAAAGACTGCTATTGATACCCAGACGGCGATGATTCTGACAAGGCAATACCCCCCTCCGCGCGGCGCCGATACAAAGGCGGCCAACGTTGAGGCGGCCGTAAAAAAGATGCTTATCAGTCCGCCACCCATATTTAGACCGTCCCCTTACTCATTATTGGAGCACTGCCCCGACGCCCTCAGTCGGATAGTCTGCGATAACTTGCTGATAAAAGCTCAATGTCTCCATCGCGACTTTTTCGGGCGACAGTTGCGTGATAGCGGCTTGCCGCCCTGCGGCGCCCAGCTGTCGCGCTCTTTCCGGATGCTCAATTAACAACGAAATACGCGCCTCCAGAGACTCCGAATCATTGATCCTTATGAACAACAAATCTTCGTCTGCACAAAGATATTCTGTTAAACCATCTGTTGCCGGCGCAACAACAGCGCACCCAAGCGCAAGTGCTTCGGTAACCGCATAGGAAAAGCACTCAAATCGCGAAGCGGAAATGCTAAGCAATGCCTCTCGACGTAACTCGTTGGCACGCGCATGACTTACCGGTCCCAGAAAGTCAATACGGGCGCGAACATCATCGTCGAGATTGGCGATCGCATAATCTTCAAAATGCTGAACACGCCCATAGCCCTTATCAATACCAACATCTTTCCCAATCATAACCAGTTTCAAATCCGCATGACGAGACGCCAAACCGGAAAATGCTGCAAGCATGATGTCGGCGCCTTTAATTGAATCAAATCGGCCGACATACAGCAACATATTCTGATCGCACGCATCAAGGCGCCAAGTCATCGCCTCCTCTGCGATTTCCACCGGGTTCGGGATCGCGGTTCCGAAGGGTTTATCCAGATCATAATAGGATGCAACCTTGTCGAGAACCGATTGCGACGGGCAGGAAACGGCTTGGCTCGCGCGTATTGCAACGCCTTCCGCATTGATGCGTTGGCGATCGCGCGCTTCAATCTGCCCCTGATGAACTAGAAAATGCGGCCCATGAAGGCGGGTTACGACCGGTACATTCAATAGTTTTTGTAAATAGTATGAGTGGCCAAACGACTCCTCAATTTCGACAATATCAAAGGGGCCGGTTTGCGATGCCTTATCAAGTGTTTCCGCTATGGCGCGCACATATGGTTTGTTGTCGAACACTTGCGCGCCGCTTATTCGGCGGCGAATGGCCTTGGCGGCCTTTTCCCAAATCGGCTGCTTTACAGAACCGATCTGGAAAACATCACTCTCATTTTCATTTTCCATCAATTTCGGAGTGATGACTACGCATTCATGGCCGGCCTTTCGCAGCGCTCTGGTCATGATATCCACATAAGTCGCGATACCGTTTTGAGCATGCGCCGCGGGCCATGCCGGCGAGAGGAAAGCGATTTTCATAAAGCACCACTAAACATACGCCGCGCGCATGCGAGACCTGCGCCAGTTTGAAGCCTATTTTGTAAGGATTTGTTAATGGTACCGCCTCCCCGGATTGAACGGGGGACCTCTTGATCCACAATCAAGCGCTCTAACCAACTGAGCTAAGGCGGCTCACAAATTTCTCAAAGCAAAAACAAGGGTATAACCCTCATTCGCTGCTCCCATATCTTACCGGCGTCAACTCTCTTCCCCGGACCGAATGGCGGCTCCGAATAGCGGACCCGGCCGATGATGTAAATCACATATCAAGTTGGCCGCCTTACAGCGCCGCCGCCGCCCTCAAATTGGGACAACCGCTGCTGCAAGGCGCGTCCGCGACGCCATATCGCCAAAGACAGACCGCCAAGGACCAGCGCGGATACAATATAGGCTGGCCAAACAAAGTGGGCGTATCCGCCCATCTGTAGAAATTCGCGCATATTGGGCTGTCCAGTTGAGGTGATAGGTTTGCACTCGACAGAAATATCATCGCTGATGGCAAAAAGCGAACGGCAGCGGCATTGTCGTCGGACCGGCAGATCTATACCCAATGGCGCTGCGACATTTCGCCTAGAATAACCCGTTTTTCACACTGGGCGCCATGTTATTTTCCGGCGATCCGGCGCAATCATATCGTCGCAGCGAGGCAACGAGGCAGAACCCCATATGGCGGCGGAAATCGGTCAACTGGCGCTCATTCTGGCATTTTTGACGGCGCTTTTTCAGGGCGCAGCGCCGCTTCTTGGCGGCCAATTCAGCACCTCTCCGCTTCAGGCGTCCATTCGCGTCGCTACGCTGGTCCAGGGCGGGCTGATCCTGATTGCATTTTTATGCCTCACCTATGTCCATGCGATTTCGGATTTTTCCGTCGTCAATGTGGTTGAAAATTCTCATTCGGCAAAACCGTTCGCTTATAAGCTCAGCGGCGTTTGGGGAAACCATGAGGGGTCCATGCTGTTGTGGGCGCTGATCCTTGCGCTTTACGGCGCGGCGCTGGCGGTCTCTGACCGCGCATCGACCCTCAAGACGCTGACGCTTTCGGTGCAAGGCATGATCGCCTCAGCTTTCATCGCCTTTATTCTGTTCACGTCAAATCCGTTTGCGCGCAGCTTTCCGGCGCCGGCGGACGGCATGGACCTCAACCCGCTTTTGCAAGACCCTGGTCTGGCGATCCATCCGCCGTTTTTATATCTCGGCTATGTCGGCTTTTCGCTGACCTTCGCCTATGCCGTCGCCGGATTGATTACAGGAAAAGTCGATGCTGCCTGGGCGCGCGCTGTGCGGCCCTGGGCGCTTGCCGCCTGGGTGTTCTTGACCATCGGCATCGCGCTCGGCTCGTGGTGGGCATATTACGAGCTAGGCTGGGGCGGCTTTTGGGCCTGGGACCCGGTGGAGAACGCATCGTTCATGCCGTGGCTTGCGGGGACCGCCCTCATCCACTCTCTCCGCGTGGTCGAAAAGCGTGAAGCCTTGAAGGTCTGGACGGTGCTGCTCGCAATCTTAGCCTTCTCGCTCAGTCTTGTCGGCACATTTTTAGTCCGCTCGGGCGTTTTAACATCCGTACACGCCTTTGCGGTTGACCCGACGCGCGGGGTTTTCATCCTTGCCATCCTTGCCGCCGTCACTGGCGGCTCGTTATTGCTGTTTGCGTTGCGCGCGCCGTTATTGCAAAGCCATGCAACCTTTCAACCGGTCAGTCGTGAAGGCGCCATCCTCCTCAACAACGTCTTTTTGGTCACCGCCTGCGCGACGGTGTTTATCGGCACGTTCTATCCGTTGTTTATCGACGTCCTCACCGGGACGCGGATTTCCGTCGGCGCGCCTTATTTTAACGCCTCCTTCCTGCCGTTCATGGCGTTGATGCTGGTCTTCCTTGCGCCGGGCGCGGCGCTCGCCTGGAAGAAAGGCCGCCTCAAAGCTACGATAGGACGGCTATGGCCGGCGCTGGCGGCGGCGGGCGCAATTGGCGTGATCGCGGCCTGGCTGTCATGGCCTGGACCGATCGCCGCCGCACTCGGCGCCGGGCTCGCCATCTGGGCGGGCGGCGGCGCGATCGTCGATCTCCTTATACGGATAAAAGCCTTCTCCTCTCCGCCAGGCGCCGCATTTATCCGCGCCGCCAATCTGCCGCGCGCCTATCTCGGCATGACCATCGCTCATCTCGGGCTGGCGGTGGTGATAATCGGCGTCATGGGCGCCGGCGTCTGGCGCACGGAAATTGTGCGCTTCATGGCTGAAGGCGACGTGATCTCGATCGGCGGGTTTGATGCACGCCTTGAAAGGGTGATAGTCGAGGCCGGACCGAATTATACCGCTGAGCGCGCAGTCTTTTCTGTTGAACGAGAAGGCGCCGCGTTACGCGATCTGACCACCGAGCGCCGGTTTTATCCGGTGCGCGGCATGCAAACCACGGAAGCGGGGATCTGGACCATGGCGCGGGGAGATTTGTATCTAACGCTTGGCGAGAAATCAGAAGCCGCCGGCTGGGCGGTGCGCGCCTTCTTCAATCCATTTGCGGTATGGATGTGGATTGGCGCCGGCCTGATGGCGCTGGGCGGCGGCGTCGCCGCTACCGACGCGCCACGACGGCTCATGCGCCGGGCGCCAACCATTGACCCCGGCGCCGCCATCGCTGCACCGCAAGGAGCCAGCACATGAAGCGTATCTTGTTTCTTGTACCGCTGGCGCTGTTTGTTGTTCTCGGGATTTATTTCGCCGTCGGTCTGACGCGCGATCCATCGCATATGCCTTCAGCGCTTATAGACAAGCCGCTGCCAGAATTTGACCTGGCGGCGATTGAAGGCGAGACCCGCGGCTTTGCGACCAGCGACCTTGACGGCGAGGTTGCGCTGATCAATTTCTTTGGCTCCTGGTGCATCAGCTGCATTATCGAGCACCCGGTATTGATGGACATCGCCGCGCGCGAAGGCGTTGTCATTGCCGGCATCGACTGGAAGGACAAACCGGGCGCCGGCAAAAGCTGGCTCGATCAGCGCGGCAATCCCTACGTGTTTATTGGCGATGATCCTTCGGGCCGCACCGCCATCGATTTTGGCATTACCGGCGCGCCGGAAACTTTTATCATCGATCACAAAGGCCGCGTTCGTTATCGCTATGCCGGCCCGATTACGCCGCAAATTTGGCAGCGGGACTTAAAACCCCTGGTGGAGAAACTGCGCAAGGAGGGCGATGATGCTCCGTAGCATTATCTCCGCAGCGCTGGCGCTGATATTCGCCGTCGCTTCTGTTGAGCCGACTTTGGCGGTTGAGCCAGACGAAATGCTTGACAACCCGGTGCTGGAGGCGCGCGCGCGGGAAATCTCGCGGCAATTGCGCTGTGTGGTCTGCCAAAGTCAGAACATCGACGATTCCAATGCGCCGCTTGCAAAAGACATGCGCCTCCTGGTTCGCGAGCGACTTGTGGCCGGCGACAGCGATGAAGCCATCATCGCCTATCTGGTTGCTCGGTATGGAGACTATGTGTTGCTGAAACCGCCGGTACAAACCAACACAGCCTTCCTGTGGGCGGCGCCGGCGCTGATATTCACTTTCGCCGCCGGAATGGCGGGCCTTTATCTGTCGCGCATGCGTCGCGCTGATAATGCCGCGGCGGATGAGCGCCGATGACGATTTTCGTCATCATCGCGCTGGTCCTGACGATTGCCTCCGCAGCGGCGATTGCCTGGCCGTTGGTTGCAGGCAAACCCGCTCACGGAGCGGGTGTCGACGATGGCGCCGAGCTGGAGGCGCGGCTTGCGGAAATTGAGCGAGACCGCGAATTCGGGCTGATCGATCAACAATCTGCGGACAATGCGATCAGCGAGGCCACTGCCTCCGCAGCGCAAACTAAGCCGGCGCCAGACAACACGCAGGCGGGTAAAGCCGGGCATGGCGCAAGACTGTTTGCTGCGTTTATCATTGGCGCGATGCCAGTGGGCGCGGCATTTTTATATCTTGATCTCGGCGCGCCCTATGCGCTGAGCGAAGCCGGCAGACAAGCCGCCGCAGCGCCGGCAAGCCAAGAAGATCAAACCGCACAGAACGCAGCAGCGATTGCGGCAATGGCGCCGGACGAACGCGCTGCAATCATTGAAGGCATGGTCGCTGGCCTGGCCGACCGACTTGCGCGCGAACCGGACGATCTTGAGGGTTGGCGCATGCTGGCGCGCTCTTATGCGGCGCTTGGTGATGTCGCGCAAAGTGCGGTTGCCTGGCGCGAAGCGGCGCAGCGTTCCGGGACCGCAGAAGATTTACGCGGACTGGCCGCCGCGCTCTTGAGCGGCCGCGACGCAGGCGACAACCAGGTCAACACTGAATTAGAAGGCGTCCTCAACCAGCTTCTCGCCGGCGATGAAAATGATCCGCTTGCGCTATATTTTTTGGGACATGCCGCCGCGCAAAATGGCGATGGCGACGCCGCTATCGCACATTGGACGAAACTGCGCGCATTGCTGCCGCCAGACGCGCCGCTATCGTCAAAACTTGATGGCTTGATTGCAGATGCGCAAGACAATCCTTAAGAGCCGACCTCTTCACCGTCCTGCCACAGGCCCTGTTCTTTCAGCGCGTCCATGACTTCCTTGGGCATGTAGTTTTCATCATGCTTGGCGAGCACAGTGTCGGCGATGAGCGTTCCTCGCTCATCGAGCCGGCCCTGGACAATGACGCCCTGGCCCTCGCGGAACAGGTCGGGGAGAAGGCCCGCATAGCGCACCGCTGTCGTCGCGCCGCCATCGGTCACCGTAAACGACACCACTGCATTTTTCACATCGACCCCTGACATCTCGCCATGAACAAGGCTGCCATCTTCCACCAGCCCACCAAGACGGATCGTGTTAGCGGGCGGCGCGTCCAATACAAGCAGCTCACTTGGGGTGTAAAAATACGTAATCGACGTGCGCAACGCCGTCAGCGTCAGCCCGAGCGCCAGCCCCGCCGCGATGAAGACGGCAAACAGCAAAAATGTACGCTTTTGTTTCCGGGTCATTGTTCTACTAGCTCCGCCGCGCGGGTCTCGTCGACAAATTGCAATCGCGCAAGCCGCCGCGCCGTTAATTCATTTCTTATCGATGGCAATAACATCGCCACATAAGCGCTCATATAGGCCGCGATCATTAACAACAATGGCGTCAACATTGCGCCATCAATCGTCGGTCCGTCAGCGCGTATGATGCTCGCCGGCTGGTGCAGGCTGTTCCACCACTCCACCGAAAACTTGATCACCGGCACATTGACGAAACCGACAATAGCAAGGATTGCAGCCAGCCGCGCGGCGCGCGCCTTATCTGGGATCGCCCGCCACAGCGCCATATAGCCGAGATACAAAAACAACAGCACCAGCACTGATGTCAGCCGCGCATCCCACACCCACCACGCGCCCCACATGGGCTTGCCCCAGAGCGAGCCGGTGAACAGTGCTAAAATGGTAAAGCCGGCGCCGAGCGGCGCGGTCTCCTTTGCCGCCACATCGGCAAGCGGATGTTTCCAGATGAAACCCACCGCCGAGGCGCCCGCCATCACCGAGTAACAAAACATCGACATCCACGCCGCCGGCACATGCACATACATGATCCGCACCGCCTCGCCCTGCTGATAGTCGGCAGGGGAATTAAACAGCGCGAAGTAGAGCCCGGCCGCGCCGGTTAGCAGTGCAAAGCCAAGCACCGCCGGAAAAATCATCCGGGCGTAACGCTCAAAGCGCACAGGATTAGCGAGGTCATTAAGGAGGTTCATCTTAATCCAGATTGGAGCGCAACGCCGCCGCGCTGGCAAGTGGTGAAAGTATCGCAGCAAAGAGAACCGTGGCGCCGAGCAGCATTAAATTTGCGCCATATTGCGGAGCCCCGACATCAGACATCGCCGCGCCAGATCCGAAAATCAGAATCGGCACATAAAGCGGGCTGACAATAATCGCGATCAGGAGATGCGCGCGAGGCAGCGACACCACCAGCGCGCCGGCGATGCAACCGATCAGTGACAGACCCGGTGTGCCGATCGCCAGAGAAATTGCCAGCGGCGCATAGGCCTCCGCCGGCAGGTTTAACATCACGCCAAGGATCGGCGTTGCAATGATCAGCGGCAGCGCCGTCGCTGCCCAATGGGCAAACGCCTTGGCCAGCGCCGTTAGCGCCAACATATCGCTGGTCTCCACCAACACATCGAGCGATCCGTCCTCGCGGTCCGCGCGCCAGATCTGATCGAGGGAAATCTGCGTCGCCAATAAAGCCCCGGTCCACAATACCGGGCCTGCGATTTTTGAGATCAACGCAATATCAGGCCCGACCGCGAGCGCGAACATGACGCCAGTCAGGGCAAAGAAAGTCACCCCTTGCGCCGCGCCGCCGCCGGCGCGGAACGCAAGGCGGATATCGCGCGCGATAATGGCGCCAAGCGCGCTCATGCGGCGACCTTGGTGGTCAGCTCGAAAATGCGCGCGCCGCTTAGCGGCAGGGGGTCATGGGTTGCGATCACCACGAGACCGCCGCGCCGGCGGTGCACCTCAACCTGCGCAACAAAATTCTCGCTTGAGGCGCTGTCGAGAGACGCCGTCGGCTCATCAATAAACCACACCGGCCGCTGCGCGATCATCAACCGGGCAAGACCTAGCCGCCGGGCAAGGCCCGTGGACAAGGCGCCCGCCGGATAGTCCGAATAAGGATCAAGCTTCAACTGGGCGCTTGCCGCCTCGATGCGGGTTTGCGGGGCATTATATAGCGCTGCCCAGAAGTTGAGATTTTCGCGCAGCGTGAGCGCCGCCTTATGGGCGTTCAGGACGCCGCAAAAGACGCTTGCTTCAGAACGGTCGCGGATGCGGCCGGCATCCGCCGCATCGGTAAACAAAACCTCGCCGTGGTCGGGGCGCAACAGCCCCGCAAAAGCGCGCAGCAATGTCGTCTTGCCGACCCCGTTAGGCCCGCGCAGGACAACCGCATCGCCGGGCTCGGCGCGAACCGAGATATTGGTCAAAACCGGCCGCCCGCCACGCGATACGGCAAGGCCGCTGGCGGAAAAAATAACCCGCTCGGCCTGCTCTATACTTGGGCGCGTTGATTCGGTGGTCGTTTGCTGATTCATCAACGCCGCTTATAAGCGCATTTGCATGCGCTTTGCAGCCTTGTTGTCCGGCATCATGTCGCGCTGTCGGTCAGGCCCCGCCGCTCTGCAAAATTGCGATTTCCGCCTTGAGCTGAGCGATGCGCGTTGCGTCGCTCGGATGCGTTGACAGAAACTCAGGAGGTTCGCCGGATTTTTTCGAGGACAGGCCCTCCCAGAAGCGAACGGCTTCATTGAGATCGTAGCCGGCCTTTTTCATATATCTGAGGCCGTATTTGTCAGCCTCTAGCTCGTGCTGGCGTGAGAACGGCAGGATAACGCCATATTGCGCGCCGAGCCCCAGCGCCTGGAGCGCTGCTTGCGATGTTTGCCCGCCGCCGCCGAGAACGACTTGAGCCACGCCGAGACCAGCTTGCGTCGCCGCCGTGCGCCCATAGCGTTGGCCCGAGTGATTGAAAAACACATGCGCGACTTCATGCCCCATGACCGCGGCGATCTGGTCGTCATTTTCCATGATGTCGAGGATGCCGGTGTAGAAACCGATCTTGCCCCCCGGCAGTGCAAAGGCGTTTAACTGATCGGAATCAAACACCACAACTTCCCACTCGGCGGGATTGCCGCCGGCGGCGCGGATGATGCGCGGCGCAACGCGATTGACGCGTGAGGTATATTTTGGATCATTGGTGGTTGGCTGTTTTTGTTTAAGGTCGGTCCAGGCAGTGCCCGCCAATTGCGCCATCTGCGCACTCGACGGCGTAAACGCTTGGCTCACCGTCTCGCAGCCTGGCGCCAACACGACAATCCCGCCGGCCGCTGCAAGCCTTGCAAACTCGCGCCGCGACAGCGTGATTTTTTTGTCCAGAACTTTATATTTTTCGGTCATTTGCGATCCCATCCCATTCGCCCCACGCCATCATAGTCGACGTAAGGCGGGAGCACAAACCCGCAATGAAAACAATCACATGAAACGACCCAAACCTATGGCTCGAGTTCGGAATCCCAATATAGAAAATCCTGCCAGCTATCGTGAAGATAGTGCGGCGGAAACGCGCGGCCGCGCTCATTGAGTTCGTACATCGTCGGGCGCTGCGGTTTTCGCGCCGGCATCATCCGCGCTTGTTTGGGCGTGCGCCCACCCTTTTTGATGTTGCAGAAGCTGCACGCGGCGATGATATTTTCCCAGGTCGTGCGCCCGCCATGAGAGCGCGGCACAACATGATCGAAGGTCAGCTTGTCGCGCTCCGGCGAGCCGCAATATTGGCAGGTGAAACTGTCGCGAAGAAAAACATTAAACCGCGTGAACGCCGGCGCGCGGGAATGGCTGACATAGGTTCGCAGCGACACCACCGACGGCAGCCGCATCACAAAACTCGGGCTGTGCACTTTGGTTTCATATTGCGCAACCACTTCGACGCGGTCGAGAAACACCGCCTTCAGCGCATCCTGCCAGGACCATAAGGATAGTGGGAAATAGCTTAAAGGACGAAAGTCCGCATTCAGAACGAGCGCGGGACAGGCGTCAGGCGGGCGCATGGCAAGGGTCACTGCAAACTCTCCCAAGTTGCAGAACCGCCGAAGTCAATTTTTCCAATACCAAACCAGAAAACGCGCGCTCCTTATTTGCCCTTCATCTTAACCGGGTTGAACAGTAATCCTATAGCATATTATGGATGTCGAAAGTTTGACAAAACCGGCGGCATTTTCGCCACACAGCGTAGTTATATTGGCGTGCGGCCGCGAATATGGGCGTAATAGGTCCATAAAATATGCGCTGCGACGCCGCGATAGGGCGCCCATTTTTTGGTATTTTTATCGAGCATGGCCATGGTCGGCTTGGGCCCGCGCAGGCGCGCGGTCTTGTATGCGCCGAGCAATGCAACGTCTCCGGGCGGCCAGATATCGACCCGGCCCTCGCAGAACAGAAGATAAATCGCCGCCGTCCATGGCCCAATCCCTTTGACCGAGCGTAGCGCATCTGCCGCTGCAACATCATCGAGCGCCGGCAGGCGTTTCAAATCGAGCGCGCCCTCATCAATCATTTCAGCAAGCCCGAATACGTAACCCGCCTTGGCGCCGGTTAACCCGCAGCCGCGCAGACCATCCGTACCAAGAGCAATGGCGCTGTGCGGGCGCATCGGTTTGACGTTCTCGCGACAGCGCGCCCAGATCGCCTGGGCGCTGGCGACCGACACTTGTTGCTCGACGATGATGCGAAACAGCGCCTCAAACCCGCTGCGCCGGCGGCGGATATGCGGCCGCTCAATCGCTTCTAAAGCCCGCGCCAGCGCTTTGTCTTTGTTAGCCAGCGCGTCACATGCTGCAGATATGTCGCCGAACACATCGAGTTGCGGATCTGACACGGCCTAATACTTACACTCGCCAAACAACCGCTTCACATCCCCGTCCATCTCGCCAAGGAAGCGCTCTACGGTTTGCTCGCCGAGGGTGACGCCGGTTTTTGCAATTTTTACCAACGGATCAAGATAGGTGGTCTCGTCTTCTTTCATGTTCCCCATCCGTGCGCGGCGGCGCAGCCCGGCTCTGGAGATGTCGAGCACCTCAAGCGCGATCTCGTGAACCGTTCGCCCGCCAACACTCGCCTTAAAGCCATATCTCGCCGCATCGTCACGCAAGGCCTCGCGCTCCTCGCGGCTCCAGCCCTTGGCCACATCCCACGCCGCGCCCAGCGCCTCATCGTCATATAAGAGCCCGACCCAAAAGGCCGGTAGCGCACAAATCAACGACCACGGACCGCCATCAGCGCCGCGCATTTCCAAAAATGTCTTTAATCGAACTTCCGGAAACGCTGTAGACAGATGATCTTCCCAGTCTTCCATGGTCGGCTTTTCGCCGGGGAGCGCTGATAGCTCGCCATTCATAAAATCGCGGAAGGACAATCCCGCCGCATCAACATAACGCCCACCGCGACGCACAAAATACATCGGCACATCCAGTAAATAATCCGTATAGCGCTCAAATCCGAACCCGTTTTCAAAGACGAAATTCAAAAGCCCGGTGCGGTCCGCGTCGGTATCGGTCCAGATATGTGAACGATAGGAAGCATAGCCGGACGCCTTGCCCTCAACCAGCCCGGAATTGGCAAATAGCGCGGTCGCAATCGGCTGCAACGCCAGCGAGGTGCGAAACTTCGCCGCCATATCCGCCTCGGATGCAAAATCGAGATTGACCTGCACGGTGCAGGTGCGGTGCATCATGTCGAGGCCAAGCCCGCCTTTGGTTGGCATGTAGCGGCGCATAATATCGTAGCGCGACTTGGGCATTTGCGGCATGTCGACAAGCTTCCAGCTCGGCGCAAAGCCCATGCCCAAAAATGCAACCCCCATGGGCTCGCAGACTTTTTTAACCGCATCAAGATGACGGTGAACTTCGTCACAGGTCTCGTGCACATTTTCCAGCGGTGCGCCGGAAAGCTCAAACTGTCCGCCCGGCTCCAGCGATACGCTGGCGCGCTGGCCCTTAAGGCCGATCGGGTGATCGCCCTCCATGATCAACGACCAGCCGGTCTCGCGAGACAAGGCCTCTAATATGGCGCGAATGCCGCGCTCCCCATCATATGGGACAGGGCCCAATTCGCTCTCGCAGAACACAAATTTTTCGTGCTCGGTGCCGATGCGCCATTGGTCTTTTGGCTTACAGCCGGAACTAAGATAGGCCGTCAGCTGATCTTTTGATTCTATAACCGGCAGCTGCGTCATGGGCGCCGCCCGGATGGTTTTATTGTCGGGGTCAATGCTCTCTCCGATGCCGTCGCGGCATTTCGGTCCGCTCTATAGCGCAAGATGCGCACCGCCAAGAGGTTTCAACATCACCATCAAGTGAATTCATGAGCGCCGCCAGTCGCCTAATGCGGCTTGCCATAGAACCAATGCGGCAATCGCGGCGGTGTCGGCCCGCAAAATGCGGGGGCCGAGGGTTATGGGCGTCACAAACGCCTTGGCGCGAATGCACTTCCGCTCCGAAGGAGAAAACCCGCCCTCCGGCCCGGTGAGCACCGCCCATTTATCAGCTTTGCTATCGGCGGTCTTTAGCGTCTCTAATGCAGGCGCGGCGCGGCCTTCGCGCCCGCCCCATTCGGCGCCCTCGTCATCGCCCGCCTCATCGCAAAACGCCAACCGTCGCTCCGTAGGCCAATCATCCAGCATTCGCGCAATCTTCACCGGCGCCGCCACCGTGGGAACATCCAGGCGTCCGCATTGCTCAGTGGCCTCTATGGCGATAGCCTCCAGCCGCTCACAATTTATTTTCGGCGCCGTGGTTCTCTCGGTGATCACCGGCAGAAACTTCGTAACGCCGATTTCCGCAGCTTTCTGGATAATCATTTCCAGAGGACCGCGTTTGACCGGCGCAAAGCATAGTGTCAGGTCGGGGCCGGTTTCGTGCTTCCGGGTTTGCACTTTAACGGCGACGAGCCCGGCTTTCTTTTTTAGCTCGACAATATCGCACGCAAACTCGCCATCGCGACCGTTGAACAAGAGCAGCGCATCGCCCTCGCTCCGGCGCAACACATTTTTGAGGTAATGCGCCTGTGCCTGGCTAAGCGGCGCAGCGGCGCCGGCTTTAAGCGCGGCGGATATGTAGAGGCGTGGGGTCATTTATCCAATAATCAAATTTGCTACACTTGTCTGGATCCCCGCGAAAGCGGGGATGAGCGGGTGAGTTAATGGTTTAAGACGAGGTATAGATCTTTCCAGGTCGGATTTTCTTTCTCAATCAGTTCAATCTTCCATGCCCGGTTCCATTTTTTCATGGCGCGCTCACGGTCAAATGCGGCTTCACGAGTCTCGTAATCCTCATACCAGACCAGCCGGTCGACTCCATATTTGGATGTGAAGCCTTTGAAGGTTTTTTCCTTGTGTTCCCAGATGCGATTTTCAATATCATCTGTCATACCAATATAAAGCGTTCCATCTCTTCGGCTCGTAAGCATGTAAACGTAGAAAGCCACTCTAGCACCTCCCTCCGCTCATCCCCGCGCCCGCGCGCGAAGGCGCGCTGATTATAATTTGACCGCTTCGCGGTCGGCAGGGGACCCAGATACATGGCAAAGCCTATAGGTTTTTCTGCGTGGACGACAAAACGCTTTTTGCTCATCTCAGCCGGAACGGCTAGAAAACGCCCATGACCAATCCCGTCGCACCTGCCGACGCCGTGCCCGGCAATTGGGTCGATCGCGCGCCAATGCGCGCGCGGCCCTATCTGCGCCTGATGCGCGCTGACCGGCCGATTGGCGTTTGGCTGCTGTTGATCCCGTGCTTTTGGGGGCTCGCGCTGGCCGCAAGTGCGGGGCATGGCGGCCTCGAGCTGCTGTGGTATGCGAGCCTGTTCGCTATCGGCGCCTATGTCATGCGCGGCGCCGGCTGCGCTTATAACGACATCGTCGACCGGGATTTTGACGGCCAGGTCGAGCGTACCGCGCTGCGCCCGATTCCGTCGGGACAGATCTCCCTGCGCCAGGCCTGGGCGTTTCTGATCGCGCTTTGTCTCATCGGCCTTGTTGTTCTGGTCCAATTCAATGCCTTCGCTATCTTTGTCGGGCTCGCCTCGCTGGCTCTGGTGGCGATCTACCCGTTTATGAAGCGCATCACCTATTGGCCCCAGGCCTGGCTTGGCCTTACCTTCAATTGGGGTGCGCTGGTCGGCTACGCAGCGGCGGCAGGCGTGCTCTCGCCCGGCGCCTTTGCGATCTACGCCGCCGGGTTTTTCTGGACCCTTGGCTATGACACCATCTACGCCCATCAGGACAAGGAGGACGACGCGCTGATCGGCGTGAAGTCGACGGCGCTGCGCCTTGGCGCGGCGACCCCGCGCTGGCTGATGGGTTTCGTCACTATCACGCTGGCGCTGTTCGCCGCCGCCGGCATTTCCATTGGCGCATCGTTTGTGTTCTTTGTGGCGCTGGCGCCCGCCGCCGCGCATTTTGTCTGGCAGATCCGCAAGCTCGATATTAACGATGCTCACAATTGCTTGATGCTTTTTAAATCCAACCGCAACGCCGGGCTTTTGCTGTTGCTGGCGCCAATTTGTGAAGCGCTGGCGGGTTTGAACTAACCACATCATTGCCTACAGTCGCCTCCAAGGTGGGCTCGTAGTAAAACCGGGACGAAACGATGACCAGAATAACGCGGCGGGCACTCAGCCTTGGACTTCTCGGCGGCGTCGCCGCTGTGAGCGGCGGCCAAGCGAAGGAACGATCGATGACAAAAGGCAAAAGCAACGCAAGCGACATTCCCGACTACGATAAATGGCAGCTTTCGCAAAAAGAATGGAAGACCCGCCTGTCGCCGGAGGCTTATGCGGTGTTGCGACGGGAGGCGACCGAACGCCCTGGCTCCAGTCCCCTCGACGATGAAAAACGCGACGGGATTTTCGCCTGCGCCGGCTGCGGCTTTGATCTTTTTAAGGCCGAGCAAAAATTTGACAGCGGCACCGGCTGGCCGAGCTTTTTTGACTATATTCCCGGCGCGCTTGAGACCAAGAACGATTTCAAGCTGATCATTCCGCGCACCGAATATCATTGCGCGCGTTGCGGCGGCCATCAGGGCCATCTTTTCAAGGACGGCCCGGCGCAAACCGGGCTGCGCTATTGCAACAACGGCGTCGCGCTGACATTCAAGCCGGCTTAGGCAGGCGCGTAACTTCATCATCGCGGCGACTTTGTTATTTCCAGCGTTTTCACAAGTTGGTTCAACTTTTCAATCAGCACCGCCTGTATCTCTACAGTCTCGACCAGGCGCTGCACCCACTCGCCTGTGGTCATTTGCCCATTCACGGGGTCGAATGTCGCCTCATTGGGCATTGAGGTGAGGTGGCGTTTCTCACGCCAGTGTTTTGCATAGCCGTCCAACGTCAGCGGGTCTTCGACAGTCCCGATACGCGTCGAGAATTTACGCATCGGTTCATGCTTGCGCGCTATATTTTGTTCTGGTTTTAGAGCGCGCTCTTTAAACGTGCCTGGCTCGAGCTCAAATTCTGCAGGGACTATTCTATCAGGAACCTTTTCATCCCACTTCGCTTCATCAATGGCGCCGTCAAGCTCTTGATCAAAAACATAGCAGGTGAGCAATGTGTTGTCGTCATAGACTGCATTGGCGTTAATGGTTCCGGCGCCTTTATCCCCGCCAGTGGGGGCGCCAACCTGAACGCCGCCGCCAAACACATGTAGGCGCGAGGTTGGGCTGGATATTCCAATACCGACATCGCCGGACGAATCGATGCTCATGCGTGCTGAGCCCGCAGTATAAAACTGCGTTTTATCGCCCGTTCTCAAAAACAGGATTGGACCATTGCCTGTCGCTGTCGTTGTGTCGTCAAGCATCTGGAATACAACTGTTGGATCAGTTCCTTCGAGTTTGAAGGCAACGTTATTTAAGCTGGCGTTTACATGAAAAGGGACTGTCGGTGAATTGGTTCCGATCCCGATAAAACCGTTATCCTTATCAATGGTTATCGCTTCATATGTTGTCGTAAAATTGTCAGGGCTCACTTTGATGTGAAAGTCATCATCGCCGGTAAGGCCAAACTCGGCGCGGCTGGAAAATCCGGTCTGGAACAAATGCGACGCCGTATCGCCGACGGCTTGTTTATTGACTTTGACCTGGCTGTCGCCGGTTCCGCTCTCTGCGACATCGAGTGCATCGAACAAAATAGCGTTTGATTTGACGGCGAACTTGTTCGTTGCATCGGCTGTTGTGTTGACGCCGAACTTTGCTGCGGTCTCGCTGCCGCCGCCGGACACAGTGTTCCACGCCGCGCCATCATAGATGATGAATTCATCAGCGTCCGCGACCCAGGCGCTAAACCCCTCCGCGGCGGAAATTTGCGTCCAGGCGCCGTCCTGATAGGCGGCGATATTGTTCTGCACGAACGTCGCCCATAGCGTTCCGGTCGGGCTGGCGGGCAGAATATAGGCGTCGCCATCGTTTGGCGCGGCGGGCTCGACGGCAAGCGTGCGTGACAGAACGGTCTGTTGCACCAGCTGATCAAGCCGCCGAAAGGTCTCGTTGACGGTGACATGCTTTTGCGCTTGCGCGGGCATGAGATAGGAAAGCGATAGGCGGGGGGATTGGTCCATCTGGGCCTCCAAAAAAATCCGGGAAGCCAGCAAGATGCGGCGTGGGCGGCGCGTAAGGATGAGATTTAGCCGCGATGGCCGAATATCGCCAACCGGCCGGCTACAGGCCTTATGTGGCACACGTAAAACCCGAAACCGGCAAGGCTTATTCAACCGGACGAGGAAAAATGTTGCGTGCGGCGTTACATCCGAAATGGGCCAAAACCGTCATTAGCAGATTTTTTTGCGCTCTTTTCAAACCCGGCCGGATCATTTTATAGCCGCCGCTTGTCATCAGCCTTTGGCAGTCCCTCCAATGGCCCAAACGAGGTAGATTTATGCAAGCCAGCGCCCCCCAATCCGACGATATCGATTTTGCCGTGCAGCTTGCCCAGGGCATGATCGAAAAAGCGTCGGGATTTCTGCCAAGTGCTGCCGGCGCTCTCATTGTTCTCATTGTCGGGCTGTGGGTCGCCGGATGGATCAAGAAAATCGCCGTCCGAGCCATGAGCAAAACCGGCAAGGTCGACACAACGCTTGCCGGGTTTCTTTCAAGCCTGATCCATTACGGGCTGATCGCACTCGTCCTGATTACCACGCTCGGCATATTCGGCGTGCCGACCACCAGCTTTGCCGCGCTCATCGGCGCCGCGGGCCTGGCAATTGGTCTGGCGCTACAGGGAACGCTGGGCCATGTCGCCTCGGGCGTGATGATGCTTGGCTTTCGCCCATTTGATGTCGGTGACTTTGTTGAGGCGGCGGGCGTTGCCGGAACCGTAAAATCCATCGGCCTGTTCACCACAGAGCTTGCAACCCCCGACAACAAGATGGTCATCATTCCCAATGGCAAAATTTTTGACGATGTCATCACCAACTATGCCGGTTATAAAACCCGCCGCGTCGATTTCGTGTTTGGGGTTTCCTATAATGACAATCTCGACAAGGCGATGGACATAATCCGCGCGGAAGTTGAGGGCGACGCCCGGGTTAAGAAAGCGCCCGAGCCGGTAATCGCAGTCGACAACCTTGGCGATAGCTCGGTCGATATTGTCTGCCGCGTCTGGGTTGATGGCGGCGATTATTTTCCTGTGAAATGGGCGCTGACCAAGACGATCAAAGAGCGCTTCGATGCCGCTGGCGTATCGATCCCTTATCCTACCCGATCAATTTATATGGAAAACGCCTCTTAAAACGCCTGTGAAGGGTGCTTTCAGCGCTTTGCCGCAACGCTTTATCGCAAATCCATTGCTGAGGCTGGCAACGGCATCCAGGATCGCCAGATATTTGTAGCGTAGCGTCAATCATAAAAACTGTGGCCGCAAAAGGCCCGATAAACGAAAAAATGCGCCTGATAAAGAAAAGGACCAAAAATATGTCGACGACAATCACAAACCCTCTACATAGCTTCGCCATCGCCGGCGCGGCCGCCTTCGCCTTCGCCATAGCCGCGCCGACAACAGCCGCCGCCTATGATGCAAACATCTCCTTTGACGGATTTTCCTTAAACGATGACGAGGATCTGCTTGAACAGCTTATCGAACTTGATGCCGATGATATTGCCGAACTGCGCGAAGAAATGGCCGAGGCACGGGCGGAAATAAGGGACGCCGTCGCCGAGATCGAGGAAGCCCGCGAAGAGGTGAAGTCAGCGCCCGGCGGCGCAGTCATCATGAAGGTCGCACTCAAGACCGCGAGCACCGTTGTGACAACGACAGCTAACCGCGTGTTCAAAAAAGTGGCCCGAGAGCTTGACCGCGTTGAACGAGAACTTGCCGACACACGCGAAAGCGTTGGCGAGGCGGAATTCGCTGAAACAACACTGCTGATCAGCGTTATCCGCGAGGAAATGGAAGAAATCAAAGCTGCATTGGTTGAACTTACCGATGCAATGAGGGCATAGGCGGTCTAATTATAATCAGCGCGCCTTCGTGCCCGACCGCGAATGCGGTCTAATATTAATCAGCGCGCCTTCGTGCGCGGGCTGGTTGATCAGCTCTCCGCGCGGGGCTAACCTCCCCGCGCAAAGAGAGGACTGATCATGGCTGACAACGACCTCAAATCGCGCATTGTCGGCAAAAGCACGGGTCGAACTATCCTGCGGCTTGTCATCGCCAGCATTATTGTCGGGGCGATTTTTTCCTTCGTCGGCGTCAGACCTGAAGAATTCTGGCGCGGCATCTTCACGACGGCAAGAAGGCTGATTCACAGCCTCGGTGAAAGCGCTGCCGAAATAGCCATGACGCTCGGCACATATCTTCTTATCGGTGCGGCGATTGTCATACCGATCTGGCTTATCTCCAGACTATTATCGTCACGGAAATAATTACTCCGCCGCGCTCGGACGCATCAAAGCTTCCATTCTCGCAATATAAGCGATCCAGGCTTCGCGCCCGGGTTTCGTCAGATGGCAAATCGTCAACGGCCGGCGCCCGGAAAATTTCTTCTCAACACGGATATAACCGGCCTCTTCCAGCTTGCGGATATGCACCGACATATTGCCATCCGTGCCGCCGATGCGCGCCTTCAACTCATTAAAGTCCGCAGCGCCAGCGCCCGATAAAAACGCCATGATCGCCAGGCGCGCGCGACCGTGTATGACATCGTCGATTTCACGGTAATCAAAGTCAGGTTGAGACGGCATGGTCTATACTATTTCACTCGGTTCTTGGCGTACCAAAATCAACCCTGGCAGAGCCGCGCAAGACAATGAGCCGACGGCGCCAACCAGCAATTGGTGAGGGCTGCCGAGAAGGAAAAGCGACACAATAGCAAAGCCCCAGGACAGGTAAGCAAAGTAACGCAACCAGCCAAGACGGGCCGCGGTCGCGGTTGCAAAAAATGCAACCCCGTATAGCCCAAACGCAACCGGAAACACCAAGGAGAATAAGAAATAAGGCGCCATGCCGCCATCGATATAATTATCGTGAACCACCATCAGCGTGATCCAGAACAAACTTATGAATATGCCCACCGAGAACCATACCGAATTTGCCGTCTGATTTCCGATGGTGAGCGCACCCGGTTTGGCGCCCGTGCGCCTGCCCAATGTGAAAGACAGGATCCATCCCGTAACGAAGGCGGTGATCCACGGAGTAAAACCGTTCACGAAGCCAAGATTGAGGGCGGCGGCGTAGTTCACATAAATGAGCAATGCCGTAAAACCGATCACAGCGCCCCAAATCAGAAAGAACCGTCCGCCAACCAGCGGCGCATTACGGCCCTCTTCCGCAAGCGAGCGCACATAAGCAAGCTCGCTTGCGAGGTCGTCGCCTTTTGCTGATGCGCCGCCAGCTTCAGTATCGCCCGTTGCCTTGGTCATTGATCATCTCCTGTATGTTCACTTTGAAATATAAAGTGCTTTTATTGATTTTCAAGGTGCAGGCGGAGTAGGCGCGCTTCATCGCGGATTTCTGTCGTTCTATCGCATTAAAACGTTAGACGGCTTTGTCAGACCATCCATTGCCGTAGCTACAACACTGCCCTTTCTCTTAGCGCTCAGGAGTCAGCATGTTTCTTCCCCGCTTGTTTTGCTCCCGCCTGAGATGACGCACTCAATCAACAGACGAAGATTTGCAGCTCTCGCCGGCGCCGCGGCATTCGCAACGCACCTAGCGCGCGCGCAATCGGGAAGAGTTTTGAAATCCATTCCCTCCACGGGCGAGGCTGTCCCCGCCATCGGGATGGGCACCTGGCTCACCTTTGACGTCGGCGTTGACGAGGCCCTTCGCCAGCAACGCAGAGAAGTTTTGCAGACCTTCTTCGACATGGGCGGCGCCGTCATAGACTCCTCGCCCATGTATCGCTCATCGCAATCAGTTGTCGGCGACTTGCTTGCCCGTCTGGGCCGCCCAAGCGCCCTGTTCGCGGCAGACAAGGTCTGGACTGACAACGCCGCCGGCGGGCCGGACCAGATTGCACGCACAAAAGCGCGCTGGGGCGTCGACCAGTTTGACCTCCTGCAAGTCCACAATCTGGTGCGTTGGCGCACGCATCTGGAAACATTGCTCGAGATGAAGCAGCAAAGGCGCCTGCGATATGTGGGCGTCACCAGCTATGCCGGCCTGCGCTATGACGATATTGCGGGCATCGTTGAGACCCAGCCAATCGATTTTATTCAGATCACCTACAACCTTGCGGATCGGGAAGCCGAGCGCCGGCTGTTGCCGCTGGCGCAGGAAAAAGGCGTCGCCGTCATCGCCAATCGGCCATTTCGTGAAGGCGCCTTGATTAACGCCGTCAAGCGTCATCCCTTGCCCGCTATGGCCGCAGACATCGATGCTGCGAACTGGGCGCAGTTTTTATTGAAATTTATTATCTCGCATCCAGCACTAACGGTCGCCATTCCCGCGACCCGGCGCGTTGATCATATGCGTGAAAATATGGGCGCACTGTCAGGCCCAATACCTGACAGCGCGTTCCGAAAGCGGATGATCCAGGCCTTCGAAGAATTATAATTGTCAGCGCTTTTGGCTCGAACGGGGTTGCGCCGACTTCCCTTTACGTTCGGGAAAATGCTCAGCTTTGAGGTCTTCAAGCTCAATCCGGAACCTGACTTCACGCAAGAGTTCTTTTGCAAACTCACCATCAACCGGCGGTCTCGGGCCGTAAATATTCGTATATTTCGGAATGCCTGGTTGCTTACTTTTGTGATAGTCGCTGGAGCTTCCATCACGATATTCGATTGGCTCGACTTCTAACTCCAGCCCGCCGACTTCAGAAAACCCGCCTTTTGCTCCCGCCGTTTCGTAATCGACGCCTTTCGGTTCTGGAAAGACATCAAAGCGATCGCGGCGAGCGTTCTTGCCCGTCAAAATAGCTGGGGGTTGCGGGACTTCCGTTGTTTTCTCGCCGGACTGCACAGGGTGTTTTGAAGGAGGTGTTTTATTTGCTGGCGGCTTTTTCTCGTCGCTGTTGTTCGCCGCGGTTCGTGTCGCGCCAGGCTTGGCTTGGGGGTATTTTTTCTTGGGTGGTTGTCCATCTCCGAGCGCGCCGCCACTGGCTGAAACGCCGGGGCCCACGCCATGTCCGAGATGCCGGCAATCAACGGTATGCTGGTGGGCGGCTGCATTCTTCATCGCGCCTTCCGCCGCATCCGACGCCTGCGTTCCATCAAAACCATAATCAAAACGAAGCCCAAGCCGAAAGTCGTGGGGACCGTATGAGCTGCCGCTGCGCCCGCCATATTTCGGCATGCTTTGACGCGCATCTTGCAGTGCATCACCAGCCTGGGCATCGCCTGAATGAGGGCCATCAGGATGGGCGCTCGCCGGCGCGCCATTAACGGCTGCAAGGGCTAGAGTGAGGGCGATCGAAACTTTTGCCGTGCGACGGGTCATCATATCTCTCCAATGAACTGGCCCTATGGGACGGGCCTTGGCTGTTTGTTGGAGAAACCGTAAGCGCGTGTGAGCGATCAAGCTGTGACCGGACGCACAGGCGGGCGCGATATCTGTGAAGGTCGGAAAACGGCTGACGCGCTTTATTTGGCGCTAGTTTGTTGCATCGGTTGTGAGCGGAATGATCTGTACCGGCTCGCCCTTGGCGAGATCATAGATCACGATCATCGACCCGTCCCCGCCGTCGATGCGCACGGCCAGGCGGTCGCCGTCGAGGGAGATGGCGCCGGCGCTCGCGCCTTCGGGAATTTTTATCTCCGCCGACGCTAGCGCCGAAGAGGGCTCCTGCACTGAGGCGGATATCGGCGCGACGGCTTGCGCGCCCGCAAGCGCCGGCTGTTCCAACGTCGCGGAGCCTGAGGCTATTTTTGCGGCTGGATTTGCAGCGGTCTGGGCCTTATCCGGGCTGCCGAAGATGCTGATAATCGTCATCACCACCACCAAAAACACGAACGGCATGGTGACGATCGCGATCAGAAGGTTCTTTGTGCCAATCATTCCCGCCACAGAACCCGCGCTCGGCGCCGCCTCGGTAAAATCGAGGGCGTCTTTCTCACGATCGGCTTTATCGGCCATTCCCAGTTTCACGTCACGAACTCCCTAATCGACATTTGCCGTTGGCGCGGCTACAGCCTGCTTATGACAAGCGATGAAGCAGCCCTCAACCCCGAAAACGACAACCCCGCCACCGATCCAAATACCGGTGAAGAGGTCTATTCTTGTCTTGTTGAGGCCGATCATGCCGGTGCAAGGCTTGATAAATGGTTGTCAGAACGCATTGAACCGCTCGCCCGCACGCGCATCAAGGCGCTGATTGAGGCCGGGGCGCTGACCCGCGACGGCGCTGTCATCACTGATCCGTCGTCAAAATTGCGCGAAGGCGAGCGCTATCAACTCACCGTGCCAGCAACCACCGCCCCGGAACCTGAGGGCGAGGATATCCCCCTCAACGTCATTTTTGAAGACGCCGACCTCATCGTCATTAACAAACCGGCCGGACTGGTGGTGCACCCCGCCGCTGGCAACTGGACCGGGACGCTGGTCAATGCGCTGATCTATCATTGCGGAGACAGCCTCTCCGGCATTGGCGGGGTGGCGCGGCCGGGGATTGTCCACCGCATCGACAAAGACACGTCCGGGCTTTTGGTCGTCGCCAAAAATGACGCTGCGCATCAGGGCCTGACGGCGGCTTTTTCCGCACACGAAATAACCCGTCTCTATCAGGCGATCGCGTTTGGCGCGCCGCGCCCCGGCGTCGGCGCCATCAACGCCGCGCTCGCACGCTCCCTGCATGATCGCAAAAAGATGGCGGTGGTCGATGAGCGCACCCATTTTAATCCGCGCCATGCCGTCACCCATTACAAACTTATCGAAAGCTACGGCCGCGGGCGCGCCAAACTCAAAGGCGACGCCCTCGCCTCGCTGATTGAATGCCAGCTTGAGACCGGGCGCACCCACCAGATCCGCGTACATCTGGCGCATCTGGGCCATCCGTTAATCGGCGATCCGCTCTATGGCCGCCGCCCCGGCCTTGCCGGGTTACGGCCCATCGACGACGCCGCCGATCACGCAATTGCAATCCTCGCCAAATTCCGCCGCCAGGCGCTACACGCAAAAGTACTCGGCTTTACCCACCCAATCACCGGCGAAGCCCTGCACTTTGAGTGCGAGGCGCCGGAGGATTTTCAAGAACTGCGCGGCGCACTAAAGGCGCTTTGATACCGGTTTCATTTGAACCTTACGGTTCAAGGCAGCTTTTTTGATCGCCGAGGGCGCATTTTTAGATATCCACATATCTCTGCTCAGCTACAGGGCGATCATATGGCGCGGCATATGGAGTAGTTTTCGTTTTTCAAAATTTTATGGCGCATTGACATGCATGTTATTTTATGCAAATATTTGCGCAAATTTTTTCATGTAATTTATGACACCACTTACGGATAATATTTTTGGGCTGCAGATCAGAAGGCTCAAAGACCTGATTGCCAATCAGGCGCGTGAAGCATTTTGGCGCACAGGTATAGAGCTCGACGCCAGGCTGTCATCCATAGTCATTGCGTTGTTTGAACGGCGCGGGCAGACGTCGTCGGAATTGGCGGCGGTGACAGGACTATCGCGACAATTGGTTGAGGCGCGGCTGAAGTCTTTGGAAAAAGACGGTTATGTGACCTCCATAATCTGTGCAAACGACGCACGCAAGCGCACTTTTTCCTTATCTCGACGGCGCCGCAACGACGTTGCGCGCACCGTAGAAATAATGACTGACTTTGAAGGTGTGTACAAAGAATTATGGTGCGAACTCGACATAGACCTCAGCGAAGCCGTGTTAAAACTTGAACGAGCACTTCACGCCAAGCCGCTTCTTGCTCGTCTTTGTAATGAATACCCTGAATACGAAGACCTGTTATGCGTCCGGAGAAATATGTCAGGGTAGGGCTTTCCTAAAGCTGGTATTCGCGGTGCAAATTAAATCGTACGCAAAGGATGGCAATCAATGTTAACCCCTAATCGTTACGCGAATGCCCGAACCGCTTGTTTGCAACTCCCGAAGATGCGGATTTTTAAAAGTCTCTGGCTTGTTTTATTTCTTGGGTGGACGGTGTTTGCGAATGCTACATCGGCAAAAGACCGGATCATTACCATCGAGCCTGGCGACCCGCGAATCTCGGAAGATATTACAAAACCCCATACTTCACGTTGGGCGATGACGCGCATCATGCCCGGTAAAGCGCCGGAACAGCGCGGCGCATGGCTCGACAGGCACGAAATCGTCGAGATCGACGGTCGCAGACTGCATAAGTTTCAGACCGACGTCGTCTGGACCACCGGCCGACCGAGGCGAGATATCATTTATTGGGATCAGGAAACGATGGAAACCGTTTCCGCGGAACTCGAAAATTATAACAATAAGGGCGGCTGGGCGTATTTTATCTACGACAAAAACCGGGTCAGCCAGGTATTTCGCCGCGAACCGTTCGACGAAACATTTTCGGAATCACACGATCTCGAAAATCGTGTCTTTGAGCCGGGCCACGGTGTGGTCTTCGCCAATCTGTTAAAATTACAACCCGGCGCTAAAATACGCTACCCCTATCACCAACGCTACAACGACAAAGTGAAGTGGATAACGATTGAAGCCGTAGGGCGCGAAGAAATCGAAACCCTGAAATACGGCCGGGTCGAGACATTACTCCTCGAGAGTTCCTCGGGTTGGAAATTCTGGACAGCGCCGGAACCGCCTTATGTATACCGCCTTGATATTCCAATTGCCGATGACGGCACTGATCGCTGGGAGCTTCTGGAATACATCATTGATCAACCGCCTGCAGACAGGCCGTAAGACGGCTCGCCGAAAAACGATGTGGCGATAGGGCGCAAAATAGAAACGGCGTCGCCAGGCGTTAAATTATTGCGCCGCCCCAGGCTGGTGTTCATCAGAACAGCGTTCAGCCGGCCAGCTGGCGTCAATATTTCTCACCATATAGATCCGCTCTGGGTTCGGCGTTTCTTCGACCAACCGGCCGGAAAAACTAATCGGCGTCCTTGTCACATAATATTGCACAAGAATGGAGGTGATCGGCGGCAGCACGTCATAGCTTGTGACAATCGAAAAATTCTCCTCGTCCAGCCCATACCCAGTCGGTGCAAACGCCAGCCCTTCTTCATACAGAATAAAATGGCCGGCAAGCACGCCATCAGTATCCCTCAACATGAATGCCGCAAATTTCGGCTCACTCGTGGTCGGGATATACGCTCCGGCAATGCAGATATCTCGCTTTGCAATCCGGCGCGGAGGGGCGATCCCTTCAACGATCAGTTTTGGATCGCTTAAAATGCGCCTTGCATCCGGATCAGACGGCTGCACAAGCACGGGGCCTACGGGCGCGACGGGTTTGAGTTTTTTCTGCGCCAACGCCTGCGTCGTGAAGAGCGATAGGAACGCTGATAAAATGGCGGCGCATTTGAGTAATCGCATCAAAGCCTCCTTTGCTGGAGACCGAGAAAGAAAAAGCGCCCCCTCCCTCAGCCCCGTCTGGACCTGAGCCTGCCGATATCGGACTCCCAATAGCGGGGGAAATCAACCGGCGGCAGTGTCGCGCATTTTTGCATCACCGCGATCCGCGGCCGGACCAGAATCCCGGCTATTTTGGCGTATGTATTGTCGGTTCGGCTCCCCCTCCTCACGTATATTTGCCTTCCCGCGAGCGCCATTTGATTGTATTTTCGCCCTAATTTCGGTGATAAATAGACCTTGAAGAAAACAATCTTTAGGCCAAGGTCTTGGGCCTGCCCGGTTGGCTTCCTATATATAGATCACATGCGCCGCAAAGAGCGTATCTATTAGGGGCCTTCCCAACCGACCATAAGATTATTGCTTCGCCGTGAAGGAGAAACGCGCCGATGTCGAACGCATTGACCACCACCGCCAGCGCCTTAACGCCGGAAGCCAGTCTTTCGCGTTATCTCGCCGAGATTCGCAAATTTCCGATGCTGGAAAAGCAACAGGAATATATGCTCGCCAAGCGCTTTGCCGAGCATGAAGATGCCGATGCGGCGCAGCAGATGATCACCAGCCATTTGCGCCTGGTGGCGAAAATTGCCATGGGCTATCGCGGCTACGGCCTGCCGATTGGCGAGGTGATTTCCGAAGGCAATGTCGGTCTGATGCAGGCGGTCAAACGCTTCGATCCTGAAAAAGGTTTTCGCCTTGCCACTGACGCGATGTGGTGGATCCGCGCCTCGATCCAGGAATATATCCTGCGCTCTTGGTCGCTGGTGAAAATCGGCACCACCGCCGCACAGAAAAAACTGTTCTTCAACCTGCGCAAAATCAAAGGCCAGATCGACGCTGTCGATGAAGGAGATATGCGCCACGAACAGGTTGAGCATATCGCCACCAAGCTCGGCGTCACCCATGACGAGGTGATCTCCATGAACCGGCGGATGTCCGGCGGCGAGGCCTCGCTCAATGCGCCGATGTCGAAGGATTCCGACGGCGGCGGCGAATGGCAGGACTGGCTGGTCGATGAGAACGCCGTCAATCCGGAAGCAAAACTCGCCCATGACGACGAACATGACATGCGCATGGGCCTGCTCGAGCGAGCGCTAGCAACGCTCAATGAGCGCGAGCAAAAAATCCTCACTGAGCGGCGGCTGAAAGATAATCCGTCTACGCTGGAAGAGCTGAGCCAAGTCTACAAGGTCTCACGCGAACGCATCCGTCAGATTGAAGTGCGCGCTTTTGAAAAACTTCAAAAAGCCATGAAACGCATGGACCGCGAAGCGCGCCAACCGCAAGATCTGGAAGGGGTCGAGGCGTAAGCCCTTGCGCCTAGCGCTCTACAAACCCGGTTATGATATCATAGACATTGCGCGTGTCTTCAAGCTCGGGGAAGTGCCCGACATTATCTAGCTCAACAAGTTGAAGATTTGCGCTGATGTTTTTCGCGCGTATCGGCGAGCCCGCTCCGTGAGAGCGGTCCGCCTTGCCCCAGACAACCAATGCCGGCTGCTCAACTTTGCCGAGGGGAGAGGCGCCCTTTGTGAGATAGCGCTGATAAGCGCTCGCCAGCGCCCAGCCGGCGCCATGGCCCAATGTTTCCTCTGCACAACACGAAAATTGTTCAACCGTATCGCGATTGGCGACCGACAAGTCGAACCACATTGGCGCACGCGTCTTAGCAAGCCGGCGCATCGCGATCTGTCCGAGAAAAGGTTTGGCGAGAATATGCTTGGGATCGCGCGCATCTTTCCAATCGAGGAAACCCTCCCGATCCGTTGTCTGCATCAGTGCGAGCTTTGAAACCAACTCCGGACGGCGCGCGGCAATATCAATTGCAGCAAGGCCGATAACGCAGGAAAACGCTAATATCGCTCTAGGCCCCGCCACCGCCTCACAAAATTCTGCAAGATCATCATTCGATTCCCTGAATCCGAAAGTGTAAGACGCGCGCGCGGCGGAAAAACCCATCCCCGGCAATTCTACCACAATCACCCGGAAGCGCGCGGCAAACACATCCAGAAATTCGTCATAGAGCTCCAACGTGACCGGCGGGTCGGCGGTGAAAACGATTGCCGGCCCGGCGCCGCGCTCGCGATAACGGTACTGAACCTTGTCGGTATCAAAAAACTGAATGTCGTCGCGGGTCTTTGACGGCCATCCCGTCCGAAAATCAACCATGCGCCTATTGGCGCCACGCGTATCAAGGCGCGTTGCAAATGATGCTAGTTTTGACACAATAATATGCTCCGTATCGTATGTATCCACTGGATACATACGATACGGATAAAGTCAATACCCTGTCGCAGACACACAGCGTTCAGGCTTTTAACGCAGCCGTCAGACGACGTGCGGTTAAGTCGAAAAAACCGCGGCGCTCTCCCGGTTTCAGTTTGATGCGGTTCAACACCGCTTGCGTAATCACGCCCTGCAGCCCGCCCCAGAAGATGGCGGCGGCGGCATGCTTGTCATCGATGCTAAAGACGCTGCTCTCAACGCCTTCATTAATTGGCTCGACGATAAGCCGCCAGTTGCGGACGAGCGCGCCTTCAAGCTCGACGAAACCGCCCGCCTGATTGATGCGCGGCCCGGTCATCGCGAGAAACATATTCGGCTCATCATGGGCAAAATCAGCATAAGCCTTCGCAATCGCAATAAGTTTGTCTTCCGGCGAGGCCGTCTTCCGGATGACAGCGCTCAGCCGTGCTTCGAGGCGTTGATAGCCTTGCGCGAGCGCGGCGGCGACAAGCACATCTTTGTCGGAAAAATGCTGGTAAGCGGCGCGGTGCGCCACACCCGCCGCCCGCGCTAACGCCCGGACGCTAATCGTCTCAACGCCGGCGCTTGCTATTTGCTTATCCGCCAAAGCAACAAGCGTCGAGCGAAGATCTCCGTGATGATAGGCGCGCGCTTTACTCATATGGTTTTTTGCCTTGTCGTCCGCCCATTAGCAACCGGACCAAGCCCCTTCATTTTGCCTGATCGCTATGATCGGTTAGGCTGACCCCCCAGCGATATTTCATGGAGCGCCAAAATGACCGATACGCCTTACAACCCCAATCGCCGAGCGTTGCTCGCCGGCGCTTCCGCCCTCGCCGCAGCCGCCGCAGCGGCGCCCAGTGCAGTAGCGCAGGATGCGGCTGGCGTCCCTGATTTTTCAGGCAAATCGGTTCTCATCACCGGCACAAGCTCCGGCTTCGGACGATTGACTGCACTGCTTCTGGCACGGCTTGGAGCGAATGTCATTGCCTCCATGCGAAACTACGACAATGGCGAGCGAGCAGAAGCCAAAGAGCTGATGCAGATCGCTGGGCATGAAAAACTAGACCTTCATGTGGTTGAAATTGACGTGATGGACGACCGTCAAGTCGCTTCTGGCGTCGCCGCAGCGCAAGAGATCGCTGGCGGCGCCATTGATGTGCTCGTCAACAATGCCGGCATCGGCATGGCGGGACCGGTTGAGATTAACGACATGGACGCAACCCATCTGATGTTCGAGACCAACTTGTTTGGGTATCTGCGGATGGCGCGCACCGTGTTGCCGGCGATGCGCGAGAAAAACGAAGGCCAGATCTTCAACATTTCCTCACAGCTGGGCCGCCTCTTATTGCCGAATATCGGCATGTATTGCGCCACAAAATTTGGCGTTGAGGCGATGTTTGAAACCATGGCCTATGAGCTCGCGCCCTTTGGCGTTGAGATCACCATCATTCAACCCGGCGGCTATCCAACGAAAATCTGGGACAATGGGCGGCGTTATGTCAGCGAGTTGATGGAACGCGCCAATGATGAGCGAAAGGGCGCCTATGGCGGCCACATTCAAATGGCCCAAGGCCTGTTGAGCGGCGGCGGCTCCACCAACCCCATGGATGTGCCAAACGCCATTGCCGAGATTATCGCCATGCCCGCCGGCAAGCGCCCATTGCGTCGGCCGGTGCACCCAAGCACTGCCGCGACAGACGCCGCAAACAACGCGATGGCGCAAATCCAGGCCAGTATTCTCGGCAATGGCGCCTATAAAAGCTGGCATGATGCGGTGACGGATTAGGCCCGCGCACCACCAACATTCAACGGCTTAGTGAGAAGAGAGAATGACCCGAGTTTTATTCGCCATTTGCGCCGCCTGCTTGTTTGTTGTTGCGCCAGCAGGCGCGCAAGAAGCATCGTCCGTAGCTTATCAAGTATCATTTGAAAATGCGGCCCATCACGAAGCGAAAATCACGATTTCCTTTCGTGATATTGGCGAAGCGCCGCTTGAACTGCGCATGTCGCGCTCATCGCCCGGCCGATACGCCATCCATGAGTTTGCTAAAAATGTGTACGCCGTCGCTGCTGTCAACGGCGCCGGCGAAACACTTGGTATTACGCGCACCAACCCTTATTCTTGGCGTGTCGAAGGCCATGACGGCTCGGTAACGCTGACCTATACGCTCTATGCTGATCTTCGCGAATGGCGCATCGGCGACGGCGCCGATCGCCAGACCATTCGCCTCGCCTTGCACCATGATGGCAACAAAGAAGACTTGGACATTTTTGCAGCAAAAGCCAAAAACGTTGTCGCGGAACATATCAAGCTATTTGGCGAGGCGCCCGATTTCGACGATGGCGTTTACACATTCATCGCCGATTACCTTCCTTACATGGAAGGTGATGGAATGGAGCACCGCAATTCAACCATTCTTACACAGAATTCTTCGCTTTTCGAAAAAGATTTCTCGCAGCTCGGCACTTTATCGCATGAGTTTTTTCACGCCTGGAATGTGGAACGTTTGCGACCGACCGAGCTTGAGCCGTTTGATTTCAGCGCCGCCAACCCGACGCCGAGCCTTTGGTTCGCAGAAGGGTTTACGTCCTATTACGGCTCGCTGATGATCCGGCGCGCCGGGGAAGGATCGGTGGAAGAGTTTCTGACCGCCTTGAACCGGCGATTTGACACTGTGCTCAACGGGCCCGGCCGTCAGTTTGACTCGCCACAACGCATGAGTTTGCGCGCGCCCTTTGCCGACGCCGCAACCGCCGTCGATCCAACAAACTTTTCCAACACATTTGTTTCCTATTACTCATACGGCGCCGTTATCGCGCTGGCGCTAGATCTGACGATCCGGCAACGGTTTGAGGATTTGTCGCTCGATCATTACATGCGTCGCCTTTGGCAAACCCACGGCAAAACAGAAACGCCCTATGCCCATGCCGACCTTCGCAAGGCGCTTGGCGACATCACTGGCGATGACGCTTTTGCGAATGAGTTTTTCGCGCGCTTCATTGAGGGCGCAGAGTTGCCGGACTTTGCGCCGCTGCTCGCACAGGCGGGCCTGAAAGCGCAGCGTAAAAACGAAGGCGATGCATGGCTGGGAAAAATAGCACTCATCGAAGACGGGCGCGAGCTGACGATCAGCGCCAATACGCGCATCGGTAGTCCGCTCTATGAGGCGGGGCTCGATCGCGGCGACGAGATCATTCGCATTGGCCGCTTCAAAATAGATGACAAGGGCGATTGGAAGCGCGCGCTCAAACGCCACAAGCCCGGCGATACGGCCACCATCACCTATCACCAGCGCGGATCTGAGAAAAAATCCTTGATTACCTTCACCGAAGACGAAACCCTGGAAATCGTCGCTATTGAGGAAGGCGATGACGACGCTGAGCTGACGGATGCGCAAAAGGCGTTTCGTGATGCGTGGCTGGGGCCAGATAGTAATGATGATGGCAGCGACTGACATTATGCAGCCGTTGGGATCGCAATAATCGGGTGGACAGGGCGATTGCCTGCACTAGCGTGCCCCAAAAAGGATGCGCTCATGATCACTTGCTTCATTAAATACGAAATCGACCCGTTCAAGAAAGACGCTTTCGAATCCTATGCGCGTAATTGGGGTCAGGCGATCCCACGTTGCGGGGCTGATCTAATCGGCTATTTCGCACCTCATGAAGGTTCAACAACCACCGCTTACGGCGTCTATTCATTGCCTTCGCTTGCTGACTATGAACAATACAAAATACGCCTTGCCGCCGACCCCATGGGGAAGGAAAATTACGAGTTTGCCAAGCGGGAACGGTTTATTATGCGTGAGGACAGGATTTTTTTGAAACAAGCTTCCGCACCTCATAGCGTGCTGACAAAATTCTAACAGCCTAGCGCTGTCAGCAAACGGAATAGACCATGTCGCACGATGAAAAAACTTCTCGCTTCCTCGCTCTGCATAGGCCCGGCGCACCGTTCATCCTGCCAAACCCGTGGGACAATGGCTCGGCGCGGATATTGGAAGGGCTCGGCTTTTCTGCGCTGGCGACAACCAGTTCCGGCTTTGCGCTCACAAAAGGCCGGCGCGATTATGGCGTCACTCGTGACGAAGTCATCGACCACTGCCGCGACATTGCCGGCGCGGTGGATATTGCGGTGACGGCCGATCTCGAAAACGGCTTTGGCGCAAGGCCGGAAGACGCCGCCGAAACCATTCGCCTTGCCGCACAAACACCGCTTTGCGGCGGGTCGATTGAAGATGCGAGCGGTGATGCGGACGATCCGGTGTTTAGCCAGGCGCTAGCCGTCGAGCGTGTCGCCGCGGCGGCGGAGGCGGCGCGCGCGGCGCCAGGCGGATTTGTCCTGACCGCTCGTGCGGAAGCGTTCTTATATGGCCGAGGCGACGTCGATGAAATCATTACACGCCTGAACGGGTTCGCCGATGCGGGCGCGGATGTTTTGTTTGCGCCGGGCCTGCCGGATATGGATGCGGTCGCGGCTGTCTGCGGCGGAGTTTCAAAGCCGGTCAATATTTTAATCCTCGGCGATCTCAAACACCACAGTGTCGCGGAATTTGCGAAAGCCGGCGCAGCACGGCTTTCCATCGGCGGCGGCCTTGCCTGGTCGGCCTATGGAACCCTGGCCAATGCCGCCGCGATGTTAAAAGACGGCGGGTTTGGGGCGCTGACCGCCAATGGTGATGGCGCAAAGATCGTCGCTCAGTTCCTGCAAGATTAGCGAGTACACGTTTCTCCGGTTTTCCTCCCGGCTAAATCTGCTACACCGGCGCCAGCGCCTTCGCGCCGGAAGAACATTGATGACGACCACAAACCCTGCAAACCAGAACCGCATTGCAGCTGGCGGCAAAGCCGCCTGGAAGCGCGAATTTTTCGCGCTGATGGCGATTGGCTTGCCTATGGCGCTAACCCAGCTGATCCAGTTTTCGATCAACACTATCGATATTTTGATGATCGGCCGGCTCGGACCGGAGCCGCTTGCCGGCGCGGCGCTCGGTCTGGTTATGTATTATGTGCTGTTCCTCACCGGCCTCGGCCCGGCGATGGCGGTCGCGCCGATGGTTTCACACGCGATCGGCGCCGATGAGAACGACACCCGCGACAGCCGCCGCTCGGTGCGGATGGGGCTCTGGGCGGTCGGCATCGGCGCGACGGCGATCTCGCTGTTGTTTTTGTTTACGGAAGATCTTGCGCTCGCCCTCGGCCAGCCGGCGGTGATCGCGCGCCTTGCCGAGCCCTATGTCCTGGCGCTGGCGCCGGGGCTGCCTTTCGCACTCGGCGTTATCGTGTTGCGCAATTTTCTGGCGGCAATCGGGCGCACGCGCGCGCCGCTGGTCTTGATTATTCTGACAACTTTTCTGAATGCATTTCTCAACTACCTTCTGATCTACGGCCATTGGGGCTTTCCCCAGCTCGGCCTGGTTGGCGCCGGGATCGCCTCTTCGATTTCCCATGCGGCAGGTTTTCTAGCGCTTGTGCTTTACATCAATACTGAAAACCGCAGCCGCCAGTTTGAATTGTTCCACCGCTTCTTCACCCCGGACTGGGAGCGGCTGAAAGAGGTGGTGCGTCTCGGCTGGCCTATCGGCGTGACGATTGGTTTTGAAGCCATGCTGTTTAACGCTTGCACTTTTTTGATGGGCCGAATTGGCGTTAATGAGGTCGCCGCCTATCAGGTAGCGCTGAATGTTGTGGCGCTGGCGTTTATGATGCCGCTCGGGCTCTCCATGGCCGGCGGCGTGCGCGTCGGGCTGATGGCCGGCGCGCGGAACACCGCCGGAGTGCGGCGCGCGGCGGTAATCTCCATCCTCAGCAGCGTCGGCATGATTATGCTGTTCGCCGTCCCGGTGATGCTGGCGCCGGGCTTCATCGCCGGCCTCTATCTTAACGCCGACAACCCGGCCAATGCAGTGGTCCTGGCGCTTGCCGCCTCGTTCCTGCCGGTTGCCGCGGCATTCGCGCTGTTTGACGCGATACAGGTTTCCGCCGCACAAGCGCTGCGCGGCCTGAAAGACGTACGTATACCAATGATAATCACCGGGATCAGCTATTGGGCGATCGGCTTTCCGGTCGCCGCCTGGCTCGGCCTGTCCACGTCGCTCGGTGCGGTCGGCATCTGGTACGGGCTACTCGTCAGCCTCGCCGCCGCAGCAACAATGCTCGGCGGGAGGCTGTGGATGATTACGCGCCCTCGACGATAACAAGCGAGGATGAAGCCTGAGTGGCAGAGATCATAGCTACGGCCGAAACAAAATGCTAAAATGGCGCCCCCACCGCATCACATAAAAACTTCATCAGCGGTTTAGCATCTTTCATTGCCGCTTCGACGTCATCGCAGAATGCGACTTTCTTCGTCTGTGCGGGCTTGCTTTGCGCCATGGCGAAGAAGCTTTTGCGTTTTATGTCTTCGATGAGCGCATGCTCCGTATCAAAGCCGCGCGGCGGGCGCTTCAGGGCTTGCCCACGCAAATCGCCGAAGCGTTTTTTAAAGGCGGCGCCGTTCACGGCTTTTTTCCATGCCGTGCCTTTACCGGCAATCGCCTCGCGAATTTTTAACAGCTGCGGCGCCGGCGGCGTCCAGATGCCGCCGCCATAGAAAATCTCGCCCGGATCAATATGCACATAAAACCCCGGCGCATGGGCGCTCTTGCCGAGCGCATGGCGGAACTGCACCCCGCCATGAGTTTTGTATGGGGTTTTATCCTTAGAAAAACGCACATCTTTGTAGATGCGAAAGACCGAGCCGCCATTGAGCCGCGGATCGGCGACAAAATGCTTGGAGACTTTCTTCAGGCGCGGCGCCATCGCCTCAACAAATGACGCCAGGGGTTCCTGCACGCTGGCGCGAAACCGTGGTTTGTTGTCGTTGAACCATTCGCGGTTGTTATTGGCTTTCAGCTCATGGAAGAAATCAAAATAGTCTTTTGGCAGACCCGTGAAAGACGGCATTGGTTTTCCTTTTTTTGATAGCGCGCAAACTATTGTCCGGGCATGCGCTGTTCAACCGCCATTCTCGAAAGCATCAACCCAAGACCCGTCGCTTCACGCAAGACATTAATCGCCTCAATTTTCTTACCATCTACTATCAGACGATCGACCTGTTCCAATTTCGACGCGTCAAGCCCGGCCATCGCCGTTTCAATCTCCTGCATTTCCACCAGTTGTCGTCGCTGGCGTTCTTCAGGGCTGGCGCCTTTGGTTGCCCGCCCAATAAGAAACGCTGCATAAGCCACCGCCGCCATTAGCAGCCAGAATTTGTAGGGTTCAAGATTTTCCATCACATGCCTTCCTTGCTGCCATTTCCGGTTTTATGTGGCCGCAATCACGCACCCACACAAGAAGGATGTACGTCATAGCCCTTGTCTTTGTTTTTTTGTCAGTGACGCCACGACCAAATCATAAGAGTGCTCGGTGAGCTCTTTGACCAAGGCGTCGGGCATGGATGCTCCCATCAGCAGCGTGTTCCAGTGGGTTTTGTTTTGATGCCAGGCCGGCTTGATCCCGAAATGTTGTTTCCGCAAGACGACCGCGCGCGCCGGATCGCATTTCAGATTGATAAAGTGAAATGGTGAGACCATCTCGCCATCCATTTTCAATGTTTTGACATTGGTCATAGCGAACAGCTTGCCGCTTACCTTCATCCACACAACCTCGCCCTTCATCGGATAGTTTTCCGCCACACCGGCCATTGACAGACAATAGATTTTAAAGCCCTCGAGCTTCACTGCGCGTCAGCGATGACTTTTTCTGGGCCGCCCTCTGGCATTTCAGCAAATGATGGCAAGGATGGGTCCATTATGTCCCATTTGGGCGCGCGGCTTGCGTAAACGATCATTGAAGGCGTCACGGCGCCTGGATCATCAAGGCTCGAGGCGCGAATGAACGCCATGCCCGGCATAGATGAATTGCGCGAGAGGATCGCCGAGCCGCAATCACCGCAAAAGCCCCGGCTGACAATGTTGCCGCTATCGGCGGGGCTGTCGTAGAATTTAATCTCGCCAGAGAATTTCACCGCCTCCTCTGACAACCCGACATGGGTGCCGTGACCAGTACCGCTGGATTTTCGACAATCGACACAATGACAGTGCGCGACGATAACTGGATCGGCTTCAGTCTCATAAGAAACAGCGCCGCACAGGCAGCCGCCTTTTAATGTTTGAACCATCAAATAATTTCCTCGCCTATTGCTCAGGGCCCTCTGCCCTACATGTCAGCTCCGGGAGCTTTGTACGTCCCGCCCCTTGTGCATTGAGTATATTTCATAATAACTTGTTTATTGCAATTTACAAGTGACTATTTTGCCGAAGCAGTTTATCGGGTGGCGGAGTGGTATTTTGCGGCAGTAAGGAAACCGAGCCATGGCGAGAACAGCATTAAGAGAGCCCCGGTCCGGCTGCCCGATTGCGACCACGCTCGATATTGTTGGTGATCGCTGGACCCTGGTAATCTTGCGCGACATGGTCAACGGCAAAAAACGGTTTTCGGAATTTCTCGATAGCCCCGAAGAGATCGCCACCAATGTTCTAACCGACCGCTTGGCGCTGATTGAGGCGGCCGGTCTGGCAGTGCGAAAACCGTATCAGCTCAAGCCAAAACGGTTTGAGTACGAACTAACGGACAAAGGCAAAGACCTGCAGCCGCCGTTGCAGGAGATTTGTCTTTGGGGGAACAAACACTATCCGCATACATGGGTCGCACCGGAAAGCTTTATGCGACGTGATGATAGCACCTAGGCGCAGCGCAATGCGAACCCAAGCGGCCATATAGGCTGGCATCTTTAATCCTGCACAAACCATTTAAGGGCGCGATCGCCATTCGTTGAAAAGATGGCTGCCCAGCGCTGATCCTCATCCATCAACTCAATCGATGGCGGCTCTTCGGTCGGGCGTTGAGCGCGAATTGACTCAACTTGGGCAAAAACCTCGCCGCCAATAATCGTAAGAAAAAAGCTATCCGTGGCGTGCTCTACATAGCGACCTGACCAGTAGACCCGAACCGGCTTTCCGGCGCGTACGGCATCGGCCAACACATCCTTAGACCCTTCCAAGGCGGCGCCATTTTCGTCATGAGAATAAATGAGACGCCAGCTTTCGCCGTGATCGCCGTTTATTTGCGCCAAAAAGAATCCAAAACCGACGCCAATGAGCGCAGCAATCACCAAGAGCCCAGATTTCATAATAATCTCCCTGTGAGACAGGCAATTCCTAAGTCAGCAATCAGAATAGCGTTAGCAGATTCCGGACGGCGATAACGATCAGCACCAGCGACGACGTTGCAAAAATCATAAATCGCACCTTCACCCTCCTCAGAACGATCTGCGCGAGGCTGTGCGCAATGCGCAAAACCACATAACCCCAGGCGAGCCACACATTTAAAGGATCGGCAACACCGGCGAGATGGGAATAAACCGCGAGCGCATAAAAGACTGTCGGCTGTTCATGCAGGTGATTATAGTTGTCAGCGATTACGCGGGTATTTGCCGGCAAGGACGTTAGCGATCCTGGATGAATAGCGCTTTGCGGATCAATCTTCGCCTTATGCATTGCCGGGATGCGAGTTGCATACATCCACACCCAGACGATCAACGTCCAGGTGATAAGTGCGAGAACCGGATTCATCATTGTCATTATAAGCATTTCTTTTTCATCAGCTTAGACCGCGTTCGAATATTTCTTAAATTCCATCCGAGCGATCGACCGACAGTGAACTTCGTCCGGGCCGTCAGCGAGGCGCAGGGTGCGCAACATTGAGTAGGAGCGCGCGAGCCCAAACTCCGTGCTGACGCCGGCGCCGCCATGGGCCTGGATCGCGTCATCAATGATTTTCAGCGCGATACGCGGCGCAGCAACCTTGATCATCGCGATCTCACCTTGGGCAACCTTGTTGCCGACCGTGTCCATCATCCAGGCGGCTTTCAACGTTAAAAGCCGCGTCAATTCAATGTCGATGCGCGCCTCGGCGACGCGTTGCTCCCAGATCGAATGCTTATAGATCGGCTTGCCGAAAGCCTCGCGGGTCAAAAGCCTCTTGACCATTTTTTCAAGCGCGACCTCTGCGGCGCCAATGGTGCGCATGCAGTGGTGAATGCGTCCCGGGCCAAGCCGGCCCTGGGCGATTTCAAAACCGCGCCCCTCACCGAGGATGATATTTTCCTTCGGCACACGGACATCTTTAAGCTCGACTTCCATATGCCCGTGCGGCGCATCGTCATAACCGAATACCGGCAGGTGACGGAGAATTTTAACCCCCGGCGCATCAGCCGGGATCAGAATCTGGCTTTGCTGTACATGGCGCTGGGCGGTCTTGTCGGTCTTGCCCATGACGATAAAGATTTTACAGCGCGGATCGCCAGCGCCCGACGACCACCATTTGCGACCGTTGACGACATAGTGATCACCATCGCGCACAATCTCGGTTTCTATATTGGTGGCGTCAGACGAGGCCACCGCCGGCTCGGTCATCAAAAAAGCCGAACGAATTTTCCCCTCAAGCAACGGCTCCAGCCATTGTTCTTGTTGAGCCGGCGAGCCATATTGCATCAACACTTCCATATTGCCGGTATCTGGAGCGGCACAATTGAAAACCTCCGGCGCGATAAGACAACGCCCGGTGAGTTCCGCAATCGGCGCATAATCGGCATTGGAAAGCCCCGGTCCCCATTTTTTGTTGGGGTGGAACATGTTCCACAAACCTTCAGCTTTGGCCTTGTCTTTCAATTCGTCAATTATCGGCGGCACTTTCCAGCGCCCTTCGCCGGGACCAAACTCAGCATGCTGACGTTCGTAAGTTTCATTGCCTTCATAGACATATTTGTCCATGAAATTGCTGACACGGCTGAGATAATCCTTGCATCGATCGGAATAGGCGAAATCCATGAGAGCGCTCCTGTGTTCAGGGTATGATAGCGGGCGCTGGCGCCAGTGAAAGCCTGAAGTACAGTCGCTAACGTCGCGCCTTGAAGAAATCTTTCAAAATCTGGCCCGCCTCGTCGGCGAAGGCCCCTTGCTCCACTTCCGGGCGCCAGTGGCAGGTAGGCTGGTCAAAAAACTTCGGCCCATGCCAGACCGCGCCGCCTTTTGGATCGCTCGCCGCGATCACCAACCGCGAAACCCGTGCGTGGCTGATCGCGCCGGCGCACATTGCGCAGGGCTCAAGCGTCACATAAAGCGTGGTCCCAGGGAGGCGGTAATTGCCAAGCTGAGCCGCCGCCGCACGCAAGGCCCGGATTTCCGCATGCGCGGTCGGGTCGTGACCGATAATCGGCGCATTACCGGCAGCGGCAAGCACATTCCCGTCGGCGCCCACCAGCACCGCGCCAATCGGCGCCTCGCCAGCATCAGCCGCCGCCCGGGCCTCAGCCAGCGCTGCGCGCATGAATTGTTCATCTGGGTTTTCTGTCGTCACGCAGCGCTTTTAGGCTGCCTTTTTGTCTTGCGCCAGAGCCGCTGGCTTTTCGGCGAGGCAAAATGCGGTCACTCCGGCGAGCTGGTTGAGCGGAAACAACGCCGCGCATTCAAGCTTATGAATGGCGATAAGTGATTTGTTGAGCCAGCCCGGCGCGGATTTGAGCTGGCTCGTTGCCGGGTCGCCTTGCTTTTGCATCACACGATCGGCCAGCCGCATCACCGCCACCGCCGGAAACAACAGCCCGAAGAAATACCGCATCCGCAATGGGGCGAGCCCAGCCGCCTTCACTGTCTCGCGCAAGTCGCTCAAACGATAGCGCCGGCGATGCTCTAAAAACTCATCATGCGGCGACCACAAAAACTGAAACGCCGGAACAGAGATTAAAAACCGCGTGCCCGGCGCGGCGCGGCGCACATAGTCACGCACCAGACCGACATCATCGTCCACATGCTCAATCACGTCGATCATAAGCACCGTATTGGCATCAACCTCATCAACGCTGCGCACAAACGCGACTTTATCGGTGTGGCGCTTGCCGATAAAGTCATCGGCGTAATTCGGATCGAGGCAGGTCGCCGCAGCAGCGCAGCCCTGGTTCACCAGCATTTTCGAGAACACGCCCGAGCCAGCGCCGACATCGAGGAGTTTTTCTATGGGCTGGCGGCCCAAAAGCGCCTTGATCGCACGGCCCTTAGATATGTAATACCAATGGGCGGACGGATCGCCGCTGATCGTATTTTCTTCCCTGAGGTCCATGAGCCCGCTGCGCCTGCCTTCGGGACTATTTAACCGTCGATCCCTTTAAGGAATTCTAACCCATGACCGAAAAATCCGCGAACAGCGAAAATGGCGGCGAGCGGATCGCAAAATTCCTCGCCAGAGCCGGCGTCGCCTCGCGCCGGGAGGCGGAAAAGCTCATAGAACAAGGGATTGTTACGGTTAACGGCGAGGTCCTGACGACGCCGGCCTTCAAGGTGACGCCGGATATGGATATCCGGGTGGACGGGGCCCGCATCGGCAAGCCCGGGCCGCCAAGGCTGTGGCGCTATCACAAGCCGGACGGGCTGGTGACCACCCACAAAGACCCGCAAGGGCGCAAAACCGTGTTTGAAGCGCTGGAGGGCCGTCTGCCGCGGGTGATTTCCGTCGGCCGCCTCGACCTGACCACGGAGGGGCTGTTGTTATTGACCAATTCCGGCGAGCTTTCCCGGCGCCTCGAATTGCCATCCTCGGGCTGGGCCCGGCGCTATCGCGTGCGCGCCTTTGGCCGGGTCCGACAAAACCAGCTCGACAAATTAAAAGACGGGGTGACGATCGACGGCGTCCACTATGGGCCGGTGCGCGCGCAGCTCGACCAGCAACAGGGCGGTAATGTCTGGGTCACGCTGTCGATCAACGAAGGCAAAAACCGCGAAGTGCGCACCCTGATGCGCCATCTCGACCTGCAGGTGAACCGGCTCATTCGCACCGCTTACGGGCCGTTTCAACTCGGCAAGCTGCGTAAAAATGACATTGAAGAAATCTCCGGCAAACAGATGCGCGAACAGCTAGGGAAAAAGATTTGTGAAGAGATCGGGCTGTGAGCAACATCGTCAATCTCAACCGCTTTCGTAAAGCGAAAAAACGCGGCGAAGCCGAGCAATCCGCCGAGGAGAATCGGACGAAATTTGGCCTTACGAAAGCAGAGAAGAAAAAAGAAGCTAGCGAGGCGGAAGAAACTTTGCGCCATCTCGATGGCCACAAGCTTGGTGATGACGAGAGCTGATGCGTATCATCGGCGGAAAATTCAGCGGCAGGCGGATTAACGCCCCTAAAGGGCTAATCTCGCGGCCCACGGCGGACCGCACGCGCGAGGCTTTGTTCAATATTTTGAGCGCCCGCGATGATTTTATGTTTGAGGGCGCGCGCATAATTGACTTGTTCGCCGGCTCTGGCGCCCTCGGTTTTGAGGCGTTGTCGCGCGGCGCCGCTTGGTGCTTGTTTGTGGAGACCGATGCGGCGGCGCGCGGCGCTATCCGCGATACGGTTGAGGCGCTCGATCTGTTCGGCTGCACCCGCATTCACCGCCGCTCGGCGATCTCGCTTGGCCTGCGGCCCGCAAGCGCCGGCACGCCGTTCAGCCTCGCCTTTCTCGATCCGCCCTATCGCAAGGACCTTTGCACACCGGCGCTAAACGAGCTAGCGGCCGGCGGCTGGCTCGCCCCGGATGCATTGGTGATTGTCGAGCAGGCAAAAGACGAAGCCCCGGCGGCGGCGGACTGCTATCGCGAGGTTGACCGCCGGACCTATGGCGCAGCGCAGATCGGGATTTATCTGTTCACCCCGTAAAGCCCGACGGCCCCGGCGATGGTTGTTTACTTTTGGCTAACCATAATCGTTGCGTCATTCAGCGCGAAATCAGGGCGCACATGACCATGGCCAAGGCTTTGGCGCTGCGGCTTCGAGGTCGGTAATTCGATTGCACGGCTTCGATTTTAAGAAGTATTTATCAAAAACTGCTCTACTTTGCGCCGAGGGGAGTACTCAATGATCACTGTATTTGATATATATGCACTGGCGCTTTTACTGGTTTCGATGTCACTTTTCGTGCATCGCTATGTCCGGCAAAACCCGCCCGTCTATCCCTATCTGATTATCGCAACCACCTGTCTGGTGGCGAACTGGTTGGGCGAGACCGGCGGCGGCATCTATGCGATGGCGCTCCTCATTGCGGCATCGTTTTCCTTCCTCGGCTGCCTGCTCTATCCGAGCTGGCGCAATATGAGCTCGCCGGTCGACGCCGCACCCACTCAACCCTCCGAAAACTGAGGCGCCGCTTCAAGGTCCCAATATTGTTGCGGGCGCCCTTTACCTCAGCGCCGCCAGTTCCTAAATATCTCTTGCTGCCCGGCCCGTTAGGACGACATTCCCCAGGGCCTTATCTTTTCTATCGGGAGCTGCCTCTGGTCTGGACCGTGGTCCTAGTTATGCGGCGCCCACCTGTACCTTAGGGTCCAGGGCGAAGAAAAGTCCGACGGCCGGGGCGGCGTTTTTTTTAAAACGAGCACTCCCATGCTGCCGCCAATTGCAATGACTCCCAGTCCGAAACAGATCCTGCGCGCGCGCATGAAGGGCGAACGCCGTATTGCCGCACGCGCACGGCCCGATGCGGCGGAGAACGCCGCCCGCCATGCAGCGCGCAATTTCTTCAGCGCCATCGAGGTTCCAGATAGTGCTATTGTCTCGCTATATTATCCGATCAAGGACGAGCTCGACACCGAACCGCTGGCTGCCGCACTGACCGAGCGCGGCGCGGCGATTGCGCTGCCGGTTGTCGGCGCGAAAAACCAACCGCTGATCTTCCGCACCTATCAGCCGGGCGATGCACTGATCGACGGCGCCTATGGCGAGCAGGTTCCAACCGATGAGGCCGAAGAAGTCCGCCCGACCATCATTGTTGCACCGCTCCTGGCCTTCTCCCGCGCCGGCGGGCGGCTTGGTTATGGCGGCGGCTATTATGACCGAACGCTTGAGGCTTTGCGCGCCAATGCCAAATCTCACGGCGATATCCTCGCGGTCGGATTTGCCTATGGCGTGCAGGAAGTTGACGCACTGCCGTTCGGACCTTTAGACCAGCCGCTGGACTGGATCGCCACCGAACGAGCGGCGATCCGTTGTCGCCATAAAAGTTAGAAAGCGGGCCGGTTTTGCGTATTGGAGTATTCGGCGACATTGTTGGTCGCAGTGGCCGTATGGCGTTTATTGAACGCCTTGCCGGGCTGCGCCGCCGCTTCGCCCTCGATTTTGTGATCGTCAATGTGGAAAACGCCGCCGGCGGCTTCGGCGTTACGCCGCGCATTTGCGAGCAACTGTTTGACGCCGGGGCCGATGTTTTAACCACCGGCAATCACGCCTTCGACCAGCGTTCCGACATTGATATTTTCAACACTGAGCCCCGGCTGTTGCGGCCGGCGAATTTTCCGACATCCAATCCAGGGCGGGGCAGCGGCATGTATCAGGACCGCGAGGGTCGCAATGTTCTGATCATAAATATCCAGGGTCAGCACGGCATGGCGGCGATTGACGATCCGTTCGCCGAGATTGACCGCCAACTTGATGGCGTTCAACTGGGGCGTGAGGCCGACGCGGTGATCGTCGATTTTCACGCCGAGGCGACGTCGGAGAAAAATGCCATGGGCCATCACCTCGATGGCCGCGTCAGCCTGGTTGTCGGCACCCATACTCATATTCCGACTGCGGATGACCAAATCCTGTCGGGCGGAACCGGATATATCACCGACCTTGGCATGTGCGGCGATTATGACAGCGTTATTGGTATGGAAAAATCAGAGCCGCTGCGACGTTTCGTGACCAAACTATCTGAAGGCCGGTTCAATCCGGCGGCCGGCCCGGCGACGATTTGCGGCGTTGTTGTAGAGACCGATCCGGCAACCGGGCTCGCGGCCTCGATCCACCCATTGCGCGTCGGCGGGCGCCTGCGTGAACAGACGCCCGCTGACACTTAATTACGCCCGATTATCAAGCTGCGCGCGAACCGAACGCCGCCCCTTCAGGGTTGCGCGATAAGGCCCGCTGTTTGACGACGCGACCAGGCGTCGGTGTTTTAATTTTTTAAAAACGCCAAGACTGCAATCCACTAGCGTCCAGCCTTCCCGGCTGACGCAACTGACCTCGACAATCTTACCCTTTTCGTCTTTTTTCACGACGATCCCTCCGCCGCGCGCGAGGACGTGGAGCGTGCGTTGCTCCGCCTTCGAAATGTTCATTGGAAATGTCCGTATACATTCGTAAAACCGGACGCGCCAAAGCCATCAGGCAAGCGCGCCTGCTAAATCGGTTTAGCGAATGACAATCTCAGACATAAATCTCTCTTCGGCGGCGTTACTAACCGAATGTCGATACGCCGCCTAGAGCATAAAGGTCACAGCTTCGTTGAACTACCGCACGTAAGATGCGCCGTTGATGTCGAAGGTGGCGCCGGTCGCCGATGGGCTGGCGCCGGTGAGAAGAAATGCAATCATCGCGCCGACTTCTTCCGGCTGGGCGACACGGCCGAGGGGGATTTCCGCCTCCGCCACTTTGCGGTCGGCAATATCTTGCGGCGCCATGCGGGTCTCAACCCATCCGGGTGCAATCGCATAAAGCAGGATGTTCTCACCTGCGAGGCCGCGCGCCCAGGTTTTGGTCATCGCCAGGACAGCGCCTTTCGAGGCTGCATAAGCAGCGTTTTCAACCCCGTCGCCGCGATGGCCGGCGCGGCTGGCGAGGTTGACGATGATCCCGCTCTCTCTGCGGTCGCGAAAATGTGCTATCGCGGCGCGGCAAATATCAGCCGGCGCCTGGACATTAACGGCCAGCGTTTTCGCCCAGCCGTTATCCCAAACCTCCAGCTCGCCAGCCAACGGCGAGGCTGTGAACATGCCCGCATTATTGACAACGCCGTCGATGCGGCCTGCTCGCTTCAAGGCCGCTTCAAAAAGTGCAAAGCCCGCGCCAGGCCGGGAAAGATCTTGATACAAAAAATCATCTGCTGACTGAGCAACCACTTTGGCCGCCTGCTCGGAGGACAGAGATTTTCGGCTGGCATGAAGTAAAACCTTAGCGCCCGCCTCATGACAAAGCCGTGCTGTCGCCGCACCAATTCCGCGCGCGGCGCCAGTGATCAATATTGTTTTATTCTTCAGGGGCACTTTTCGATTATCCTCAACTGTTTATAAAAATCGGCGTAACAGACGCAGGCTTTTGTCCATCTTCGCCGCGAATGCGCCGCAATAGCGTGTAATGGTCCGGTAGTTTCGCCATCAACTCTTTGGTTTTTTGCCTGCGTAAGTCGAGATATTGGCGCCAGTTTGGCTCCGAAAACACAGCCGCTGCGGTATGTTCGCGGCCCTTATAATATTGTTTGCCCATCAACGCCGAGCGATAAGAGGACGGAGAGAAAAAAGTCATTGTCGGCAGATCGAGATCATCCGGCATGCTCGCGCGCCACAGTTCCAGATTTTCCGCAAGTCGCGGCGGAATTTCCATGTCGTTGCGCACAGCACGCCAATAGGGCGTATCCTCACGATTACTGATGCAAAACAACAGCGCAATGAAGTCAACAATTTCGTCGTAAAAACCATTGACCAAATGATTATAACGCTTGGTGACTGCCGGATTGAAATCACTGTCGGGAAAATATCCGAACAGCCATTGAAGCTGGACCTGAACCGAATAAATCGCCGTCGCTTCCAGCGGTTCAACAAACCCACTGGAAAGCCCAAGCGCCAGGCAATTCTTGACCCATGACCGGCGGACCTTTCCGATACGCATACGGATAATGCGCGGCTCAACTTCCTGGCCGATATCGCCGACATGGGTCTTGAACTCAGCAACCGCCTCGTCGTCGGAAATAAATTTGCTGGAATAGATATAGCCAGATCCAACCCTGTTATAGAGCGGCACCCGAAAAGACCAGCCCGCATTCATGCCGGTAGCGCGCGAGGTGGGCTCAATACAGGTCGGATCTTCATGCGGTATTTGCGCAACAGCCGCACGATCATTCAACAGATATTTATCATAGGGCTCAAACGGCTCTCCCATGGCCTTACCGATGATGATGCTCGCAAAGCCGGTTGCATCAATAACAAACTCAATCGGGTGGGCGCCGTTCTTTCTCAAGATAAGTTCTGAAACAAAGCCGCGATCATCAAGGTGGACTTCATTCACATGATCGATAATTTGCTTAACGCCGAGTTGTTTACCGCGCTCCATCAGCATTTTGGCAAGCTCGATCGCATCCATATGGTACGAATACGGAACTTCAGACTTGTAATCGCCGTCGCTAAGAGCGCGCGGGCCTTTATGAGCGCGGATAAGATCCGGGCACACCGACATCGCCTCGGTATAGCCTTCATCAATCGCGCCGCCGCCGCGATGCATGCCGTAGGTGGCGAAAAGCGAGGCCGGATTGAGGCCGTGAATTTCCGATTGCGAGAAAAACGGATTAACCCATGAAACCGGCTTTCCGGCGTCATCGATATCCCAATTGGCGAACCACCCGCTCAACTTGAACGTCGCATTGCAACGCTTGATGAATTCCGATTCATTGATGCCGATAAGACGCAACAGATCGGTCATCGGCCGGGCGGTGGATTCGCCAACGCCGATAATGCCGACATCGGGGCTTTCAATCACGGTGATCGAAAGATCGCCGGTCTTTATGCGTCGCTCAAACAGCCGCGCCAGATACGTCGCAGCAAGCCATCCTGATGTGCCGCCGCCGACAATGGTAATATTGCTAATGGGTTTGGCCATAACCACCCTCTCCCCGAATGCGATCTGAACACGAAAATGCCCCAATAGCGCAGCCGACGCCAGCCGGCTTGGCAGATTTGTCGGCGGCGCGAGGAATTTATCAAATCCAAGGCTCTTGCCTCACGCGGCTCGTCCGCGCTAAACGCGCCCTTGCAAACAATGAAGCGACGATACCGAGCGGCGAAATCAGGTTTTGTCTGACCGGTAGAATTAGGGGCGATGATGGCCGGACATAGTAAATGGGCGAATATACAACACCGCAAAGGCCGCCAGGACGCCAAGCGCTCGAAAATGTTCTCCAAGCTATCGAAAGAGATCACCATCGCCGCTAAAATGGGCGCGCCGGACCCAGAATTTAATCCACGCCTGCGCCTGGCGATCCAGGCCGCCAAAGGCCAGTCAATGCCCAAGGACAATATCGAGCGGGCGATCAAAAAATCGGCGATGGCGGACGAGGCCAGTTTTGAAGAAATCCGCTATGAGGGTTTTGGCCCCGGAGGCGTCGGCGTAATCGTCGAGGCGTTGACCGACAACCGCAACCGCGCGGCCAGCGAAGTGCGCTCAACCTTTTCCAAAAACGGCGGCAATCTCGGCGAGACCGGCTCGGTCTCGTTCATGTTTGACCTTGTCGGCTATATTGAATTTGCCGCAGATGCAGCCTCAGAGGATGACATGCTTGAAGCGGCGATCGACGCCGGCGCCGATGATGTTGTCTCATCGAACGACATGCACGAAATCTATTGCGCATTTGACCAGCTTGCCGAGGTCGCCGCAGCGCTGGAAAAACATTTCGGCGAGCCGCAATCAGCCAAACCTGTATGGAAGCCGCAAAACACGATTGCCGTCGAAGGCGACAAAGCCGCTACGCTGATCAAACTCATCACCACGCTTGACGATTGCGACGACGTTCAAAACGTCTATGCGAATTTTGAAATTTCTGACGAAGAAATGGAACGCCTCGCCGGCTAGAGCATTTCCGGATAAGTGTGATGCGGTTATCCGATAGAAATGCGGCAAACAAAGAATCTAGAGCGTGTCCACAAAAAGTGAACGCAGCCTAGGCGCGCACGCGTGCTTGTTCCTCAGCCTTACCCGTCCAGTGCTCGATGGCCTGGTCGAGCTTTTCCTTACTGATAGGCTTGGAAAGATAATCATCCATGCCGGCCTCGCGACTACGCTCAACATCAGCGGCCATCACGTGAGCGGTGAGGCAGACGATCGGCACCGGCGCGCGCTGGGCGCCATTTTCTAGCGCGCGGATCGCACGCGCCGCCTCATGCCCGTCCATCTCCGGCATTGAGACATCCATTAATATCAGATCAAACCTGTCCGGATCGGCTTCATAGAGCCGTAAGGCTTCAAGGCCGTTATCGGCAATCACCAGATCATAAAGTGATGCATCAAGCATATGCTTGACGACAAGCTGGTTGACCTCATTGTCTTCTGCCAGAAGAATTCTGACTTTATCAGCAGCATCAGGACGCATGCCCGCATCGCCCGGCGCAACACTGACATCATCGTTTTCTTCTTCGAAACAGATATCGATGCTGTTGTTCCTGATAATGCCTGCGATGGTTTCAAAAATCATCGACGCCCGCGCCGGCTTTACGAGATAGCCGTCAACGCCAAGCTCCCGGAAGCGGCGAGCGTCACCCTTATGATCAACCGAGGTCAACACAATCAGGGCCGTTTCGTTGACCGCATCGTCAGCTTTAATCCGTCGGACCAGTTCTTCACCATCCATTTCCGGCATAAAGAAATCGAGAATGGCAATCGCATAAGGCTTATTCTTAACTGCCGCCGTGCGCATCATGATCAACGCTTCTTCGCCGCTCGAGGCGGAATCCGGCGAAAACCCCCAGGCTTCGAGCTGCTCGGTTACGATCTGACGGTTAACGTCGATGTCATCGACCACAAGCACCCGCTGGCCTTCAGCCTCAAAGGCAGCCTGCCAGATAATCTCCTCATCATCCCGCGTCGGGAGGGCTAACTCGATCCAGAAGGTTGATCCCTCGCCGACTTTTGAGGTTACGCCGATCTTGCCGCCCATCGCCTCAACCAGGCGCTTTGAAATCGATAGACCAAGACCGGTGCCGCCGAATTTTCTAGTCGTCGATGAATCCGCCTGCTGGAACGGATTAAATATCTGGGCCGCGACAACGGCGTCAATACCGATGCCGGTGTCGGTAACTTCAATGCGGATCGCCGCTTGTTCATGTGTATAATCACCGGAAATGTTGATCAACACATAGCCCTGCTCGGTAAACTTAAGCGCGTTGCCAACAAGATTAGTGATGATCTGGCGAAGGCGCCCGCCGTCACCCAGAAGATTGACCGGCAGATCAGGCTGGCAGCGAACGATAAGTTCGATCTGTTTTTCCTGTGCGCGCGCGGCCACAAGCGCGGCCACATCTTCGACTGAAGCGCGCAAATCAAACGACGCGGTTTCAAGCTCAAGCTTTCCGGCTTCGATTTTTGAAAAATCAAGAATATCGTTGATGATCGTTAAAAGGGCGGCGCCGGATTTATGGATCGTATCGGCAAAAACCTGCTGGCGGTTATCGAGATTGGTGGAGGCCAGAAGTTCAGCCATCCCTAATACTCCATTCATTGGTGTACGGATTTCATGGCTCATATTGGCGAGGAACATGGATTTGGCTTCTGAAGCTTTTTCCGCGGCAACGCGCGCGCTTTCAAGCTCCTCAATCAGCGCAGAGCGTTCGCGGTCAGCGCGATTGAGCTGTCGCTGAGACATGAACCCAAACATCAAGACATAATACATGCTCGCAGCCAGCAGCGGTGCGGCCGCAATCATCGGCATGAACATTGATGTTCCGGAAAAGATCGCCGCGCATGCAATATAGGCGACCACGTAAGGCGCCGTGACGATAAGGGCGTTTGTCGGCGTTGAGCGAAATTGCGAGATCGCAAGCATGATGCCGTTGACGATCAGGAAAATCGCTGCGGCTATACCAAAGGGATGCCCGGAAAGAGCCGCAATAACCGGCGCCGCCGCCCAAAATGAGCAAGAGCCCATAGCCACCAGCGCATAATGGCGATGTCGGGGATCGGCCGTCTGTGATTGTCCGTCGCGCATAGTCTGTTCGATACGCGACCGGGCCATGCCGGCGGCCATAGTCAACACATACCAGATCGTGACTGTCGTAAAGTCGACAATCGTTAACAACATCAACGCCCATGATGAAATGTGAAGATAGCGCGAAGTTTGCGTGGTCAGGATAATCTTCAACGACGCAGCGATCCCATCATCTTCCTGATAGGCGCCCCCACGGTCTTTATTGCCAGCAATCTCGTTCACGACCGCTCCCCTCGGGAAGGATGTCCCCGTCGCGGGAACGATAGCGGCTCGATATTAAATCATTGTTGATTATGGCTTGCGCGCAGTCGAAACCCTGAAGGTCCTGCAAATCTGTTTATTTAGATATTTCATAGTATTTACAATACCTTACGCGCATTTCGGTTTGCTGGCCGCTCAGCTCAGCTGAAATAACCAACCGTTCACCGCAAATCTGGGGCAAAACCTCACCAGATTCTGAAGGCTGTGTATTAAGTAGCAGCAACACTATCTAAAGCCGCGACCAATATAGTCAGCCGCGTATTAGTAAGTAGGAACAGATGCGAGTTTCGTGGTTGGCGTGTCTCACGGCTTTACTGACGCCGGCGATTGCGTCAGCGCAGCTAAGCCCTGCTGCTGTCGCCGACACCCCCGCGACAACATCCTCTCCACGCGATTTCGACACTTACACACCGCGAATTTCCGCCGCACGCATATCGCAGCAGGACGCGCCGGTGATCGATGGCGATTTATCCGACCCCATCTGGCGCGAAGCGGCGATCATTGAAGAGTTCTATCAGGTTGATCCGGTCGAGGGCGCTGCGCCCAGCCAGCCAACACGCGCATACATCATGTATGACAGCAAAAATCTTTACATCGGCGTTTACGCCTATGACACTGAACCCGATCGGATACGCCGCTCCCAATTGCAGCGCGACCCCAGCTTGCAAGATGATGACGGCATCAGAGTGTTGATCGATAGCTATGGCAGTTTTCGCGATTCCTACTTTTTTGGCGTCAACCCAAATGGTGCAAGGAGCGATGCACTCACCGAAAATAACGGTGCGTTCAATGATCAATGGAATACAATCTGGCGCGCCAAAGCCACGGTTGTTGAAGACGGCTGGATCGCCGAATTCGCTATTCCGTTTCAATCGATTTCCTTTGATCCGGCGTTGGATGAATGGAATCTGCAAATCATCCGCACCATCCGGCGCGATAACGAAGAAATACGGTGGTCCAATATCGACTTGTCAAGAAACCGGATCGACATGACCAACCCCGGCAGATTGGCCGGCATCAGCGACATCGATAACGGTATCGGACTTGAGGTGCAGGCGTTCGCGACCGGCGCCGTGACACATGACTGGGAACTTGACGAAACTGATTTTGATTTTAACCCAAGTGGAAATGCTTTTTATAAAATCACCCCCTCGCTCACCGGCTCCCTAACTTTTAACACCGATTTCTCCGACACGGCGCTGGATAGCCGCCAGGTCAATACTGGTCGCTTTTCGCTGTTCTTTCCGGAAACCCGTGACTTTTTCTTGCAGGACGCGGCTGTATTCGAGTTTGGCGGACGCATCTTCAACAGCGGCCCATCGAACGGCCTGCCATTTTTCTCCCGCAATATCGGCGTTGTTCGCGGCCAGCCGGTCGATATTATCGCCGGCGCCAAACTCAGCGGCAAAATCGGCCCTGCCAATGTCGGGGTGATTTCAACACGCACCGGCGCTGCCGATAGTTTGAGCATTGACGGTCAATATCTTTCTTCCGCACGCGTTTCCATTCCCGTCTTATCCGAATCCAAACTCGGCATCGTTCTCACTAATGGCGACCCGACCGGTCAAAATAATAACACCGTCGCCGGCATCGATTTTCAGTATAAGAAATCAAACGTTTTCGGTGAGGGAACGCTGACCGCAGATTTCGCCCATATCCGCAGCTATGACGAAGGCGTGAACGATGCAATGACGGCCAGCCATATCGCCTATAGAAGCCAAACCTGGAATGGCAATCTGCGCTTGCGAGATATCGGCGATGACTACGCGCCGAAGCTTGGCTTTATTAACCGCCCCGGCATCAAGCGGCTTAACGGTAATATGTGGCGCGCCTACCGACCAAATACGAAGTTGCTGCGATATGCGGAGACTGGCGTTTTCGGCAATCTGATTACAGATCAATCCGGAGAACGCCAGGACGAAGTCTTGGGCGGATGGGTGTTTCTGCAAAATGATCCAGGCGACACGATTTTCTCACAATACCAGCACAGAACCGAGCGCATCAACCAGTCGTTCAACATTGCCGGCGAGGTTCCAGTGAACCCCGGCGACTATCGATGGGATCGCTATACTATTGAGCTCAACACATCGCGCGCGCGGCGCCTTGGTGTTGGCTTCGAAGTCGTATGGAGCGGAGTTTATGACGGCGAGCTTTTGGAGATCGGCGCGGATATCGATTTCAGACCAACCAAGTACTTCGAGCTTTCAACCGGATATGACCTGTTGAAATTCGATCTCCCAACTGGCGACATTGCCATTCACATCGCCTCAATCAACTCAACCATCGCCTTCACGCCCGACATGACCATTAAAACCGAAGTTCAATATGATAATATTTCCCAGAGCTTTACATACTTCAGCCGCTTCACATGGGAGCCTATACCCGAACGCGAGATATTCCTCTCCTTCGGCCATACGGCGCTGATCAGCCGGGATAATTTTCCGAGGGACTTTACTTCTCTCGGCTCAAGTCTGGCGCTGCGCCTTGGGCATACGTTTCGGATGTAATCTGCTCAACCCGCCTTTCGGCGTCAGGCCCTCCCTGCTTACATCGCCCGTCTTGTCAGCTTGCGCCCGCCCTGCTAAAGCGCCGAACCAACAGCACAAAGGCGTATAATGAAAATCAACGGTAATGAGATCCGGCCCGGCAATATTGTTCAGCATCAAGACAGCTTGTGGATTGCGGTCAAAACCAATGCGGTCAAGCCTGGCAAGGGCCCGGCCTATAACCAGGTTGAGTTGAAAAACCTCATCAATGGATCAAAGCTGAACGAACGATTTCGCTCTTCGGAAACCGTTGAACGGGTGCGCCTTGAACAAAAAGACCACACCTATCTATACGCCGAAGGCGACCTTCTGGTGTTTATGGATGGCGAGACCTATGAGCAGATCCATATCGCCAAGGACTTGATCGGCGAGCGGGTTGCGTTTTTGCAAGATGGCATGAAGGTCATCGTTGAAAGTCATGAGGGTCGCGCGATCGGCGTTCAGATGCCGGAACACGCAACCCTTGCGATCACCGAGACTGAGCCAACGGTCAAAGGCCAGACCGCATCGTCTTCTTTCAAGCCCGCGATTATTGAGAACGGTCTGCGTGTGTTGGTCCCGCCTTATATCAGCGTCGGCGAGAAAATCGTCGTCAATACGACGACGCTGGAATATGTAAAACGCGCGGAGTAAGCAGCCGCTCTATTGCGGGTCTATAAGTTCTGACGGCTTGGCCAGAGACTCCAGGTCTTTGATATTTTGAAGATCGATGTTCGGGCCGTTCACTCTGACGCCATAGGGCTTGAGCGTTGAAAAAGCACGCGAAAGGTTTTCAGGCGTTATGCCGAGCATCGACGCCAGGGTTCTTTTTTCAACCGGCAATGTGAGGGTCTCCCCGCCCTGCCGGCGATGCTGGACAAGAAGATAATTCGCCAATCGCTCAACGCCGGTGCGCAGCTTGATATTTTTATAGGCGCGCACGACGCCGTGGTAACATGACGCCAGCTCAAGCACCGCTTTGTGCGCAAAATCACTATCCTCAAGCATTGCGACACGAACATTTTCCGCCGGGATCATCAATATCTGGGACGACGCCAGCGTGCGCGCCGACATCTGATAGGCGCCGTCGACCAGCGCGGAGGCAAGAACAAAGGTCGCAACCGGCTTAATCAGCGTCATCGTGCCTTCACGGTTATTGGCGCTGGCGAAAAGCTCGACCTGGCCATCGACCAGAATATGCAGAAAATCGGTGAGATCGGCTTCAGAAAACAACACCACAGACGCCGGAAAACGTTGCAAAAAACTGCCCGCCAGCATGGCCTCAAAATTTGTCTCAACCATGCCGGAAAACAGCGGCAAGGCTCGAACAATCTGTTTTTCCGAATCGCGCATGCGGTCCTGTTATCGAGTCGCTAATACACGCCATATCGGCGAATCGCTTGATATTTGTCAAGTCGTGGATTGATGGTGGACAATTTGTCCGGCGGCGATCCGGAAGCGCTATAGACTATAGTCTTCTCACAGATGAATTGGCGACGGCGCTAACATATGCGGCAATGGTCAATGATCAGGCCGCGTAGCTATGAATGACGCAATGCCCGACATAGAGGCCAAAGCCAGCACTTTGAATAATGCCGGCGCGCCAGACACAATAATAACCACAGCAGAAATCATCATCATCCCGATGGCCGTCATTTTCGCTTTTCGGGAAATGGCGCGGCGTTCTCGCCAGGCGACAATGCCGGGACCGAGAACCGGGTGGTTGACCAACATACGCTCAAATCGCGGCGAGGACCGCGCAAAACACGCCGCAGCAACGATCAGCAACGGAACACCCGGCAAGATCGGCAAAATAACCCCGGCAATACCAACCACAACCAGGGCAGCGCCAATAAGATTGAGTACAAGACGCATATGCGGCGACAGAGGCCGTGAGGGTCTTGGGCGTTTGGTTTCGGCGTTCATTTGTACAAACCTTCGTCGTCGCCCAAGGCTCAACGAACTTCGCTGACTTAAAATTCTGGGTTATTGGTAAGGATTGGTCCAGGGCCACAGAGGAGGCGACATTTTTAGATACCAGACACCTTTCTTCTGTACCATATAGACACTCAGAGTCTTCTCCGTTCCCTGGCGTACAAGTGGGAACGTCACATCAGCCACAGATGTATTCCCGTCTATTTTTTTGATCTCTATATTCGTGGCGGCGGCGAGGTAATAAAAACTGGTCTCCTTTAACTTGACCCATTTGCGAGTGACAGTACGTCCCTCTTTTTTTTCAACGACCCGGGTATCTTGCTGAAGGCGCATTGCGGCAACAAGTGCATGCTCGAGATCCACCCCCCGAGGAAGCGTAATCTCCCCCGGCGTGTGCTGGTCATCTTCATCGAGATTTAGGTCACGTGCAAACTCATCCAGTGTTTTTGTGAGACCCTCACTTGGAAATGTTCTGGACATCATCATCAAAGGCATCATCGCAAGAGAAACCCCTTGAGTAACAAAGTCTTGGCGATCAGCCGGCGGAATAAGTTTCAGGAAGCTGGCATAATCATCCTCCACTACTGACTTCACGGCTATATTCATAAGTTCTTGTGGGCTATTCGCACCTCCGGTTTCCGGCGCCGAACACGCGGCAAACAGAAGAATAATGAGTGCCGCGATTGAGCTCGTTGCAAGCTTCCTAGTAAAAACAATTTTCTGAGCCAAGAACTCCTCACCCCTTTATTTCTAGCCCTGACTTTAACAGGCAGAATACTAAGGTGATCGAGCGTCAAGACAAGCCAGTAGTTTTATGTTCACACAGGCAAATACTGGCCTAACCGTCTATTTTCAGCGCCTTGATAAACGCCTCTTGCGGGATCTCGACCCGACCGAACTGGCGCATCTTTTTCTTGCCGGCTTTTTGTTTGTCGAGCAGCTTGCGCTTGCGCGAGGCGTCGCCGCCATAGCATTTTGCTGTGACGTCCTTGCGCATTGCCGAGATGGTCTCGCGCGCAATCACGCGGCCGCCAAGCGCCGCCTGGATCGGGATTTTGAACATATGACGCGGGATCAAATCTTTTAGCTTTTCACACATCGCCCGCCCACGGTTCTGCGCCTTATCGCGGTGAACAATGATTGAAAGCGCGTCTACCGGCTCCTCATTGACGAGGATCTGCATCTTCACCAGCTCGCCAACGCGATGATCCGTCAACTGATAGTCGAAACTCGCATAACCTTTCGAGACTGATTTCAGCCGGTCATAGAAGTCGAATACCACCTCATTGAGCGGCAATTCATAAACCACCATTGCGCGCGAGCCGGCATAGGTCAGGTCTTTCTGGATACCGCGACGCTCCTCGCACAATTTCAAGATACTGCCGAGATATTCGTCCGGCGCCATAATCGTCGCCTTAATCCATGGCTCTTCAATATGATCGATATAAACCGGGTCCGGCATATCTGCCGGATTGTGCAACTGGGTGATCGAACCATCATTATGGTGAATATCATAGACCACGCTTGGCGCCGTCGTAATCAGGTCGAGATTAAACTCACGCTCCAGCCGCTCGCGGATAATCTCCAGATGCAAAAGCCCCAAAAACCCGCAGCGAAACCCAAAGCCGAGCGCGGCAGACGTCTCCATCTCGAATTCAAAACTCGCATCGTTAAGGCGCAACCGGCCCATCGCCTCGCGCAACGTTTCAAAGTCGTTGGCGTCGACCGGGAACATACCGCAAAACACAACCGGAACGGAGGGCTTAAAACCGGTCAGCGCCGCGTCGGTGGGGCGACGGTCATCAGTGATGGTGTCGCCGACGCGGGTGTCAGCGACTTCTTTGATCGAGGCGGTGAGATAGCCGATCTCGCCCGGGCCCAGCGCATCGACGGGGGTTTTCTTCGGTGTTGAAACGCCGACCTGATCAACACCATAGACGGCGTCCGCGCCCATCATGCGGATGCGGATGCCTTTTTTGAGAACGCCGTCAATAATCCGTACCAGGACAACAACGCCTAGGTAAGCATCATACCAGCTGTCAACGAGAAGCGCTTTCAGCGGCGCATCGACATCCCCCTTCGGCGCCGGCAGGCGCTTCACAATAGCCTCAAGCACATCGGGCACGCCAATACCGGTCTTGGCGGAGATTTCCACCGCGTCCGATGCGTCAATGCCGATCACATCTTCAATTTGCGCCTTAATGCGCTCCGGCTCCGCCGCCGGCAGATCGATCTTGTTGAGCACCGGGACGATCTCAAGATCGAGATCGATCGCCTGATAAACATTGGCAAGCGTCTGCGCCTCAACGCCCTGGCTCGCATCCACCACAAGCAGCGCGCCTTCGCAGGCCGACAGCGAGCGCGAGACTTCATAGGTGAAGTCCACATGGCCTGGCGTGTCGATCAGGTTGAGGCAATAGGTCTCGCCGTCCTTGGCCTTATATTCGAGACGTACAGTCTGGGCCTTGATGGTGATGCCGCGCTCGCGCTCCAGATCCATCGAATCGAGGACCTGGTCTTTCATCTCACGGCTGGTCAGCCCACCGGTGACCTGGATAAGCCGGTCGGCGAGCGTCGACTTGCCGTGGTCGATATGGGCGACAATCGAGAAATTGCGGATATTTTTAAGCGGCGTCATGAAAGGACAATCTGGCTACAAGAGCGAGGCATATAGCCGCCACGCGCGCCGACCACAACCACATGAGGCCGCCGCCACAAGAAAAGGCCCGGCTTGGCGAACCAAGGCCGGGCCCATACTCACTGGGTGGGGTAGTTAGTTTACGCGCGCGATTTTAACGCGTCGCGGATTTCTTCGAGCAGCACTTCAGAGCGCGGCGGCGCCGACGGCTCGGCTGGCGCTGCTTCTTCTTTTCTCTTGAGCGTATTCATCCCCTTCACCAGCATGAACACCGCCCAGGCGACAATCACGAAGGAAATGACGTTGTTGATGAAGGCCCCGATATTCATCGTCACAGCTTCAGCGTCAGCTGTCGCCGCTTTCAGCGTGATGACAATACTGGAAAAATCGAGCCCGCCCATAAGGACGCCAATCGGCGGCATGATGATGTCGCTGACCAGTGATTTAACGATGGTGCCAAAGGCGCCGCCGATGATGATGCCGACCGCCATATCGACAACATTGCCCTTGACGGCAAAATCCTGAAACTCTTTGAGCATGCCCATAAATTTGTCCCTTCTCTGGAATGCGCCGCCCCCAACGCTCACTAGCGGATTTGCGAATCACATTCCGGCGGGACGCTAGTCTGATTTGCCGGGGCGGCAAACAGGGAAAAGCCCCAAGATGGAGGGGTAGGAATGGCGGAAAGCGGCGGCGCTTAGACCACGTTCACAACTCATGAAATCAGAGAACGTGGTCTAGTTTTGTGTTTACGTGCATTATTTCGCAAAACCGGTTTCCACTTTTGCGAATGCGCTTAATATACCGTGAGGATATCTTTCAGCGGTTTTTTGATCAGCGCATGATGTGAAATCATGGCGTCGGCGGCGGGCTTGCCGGTGACGATCAGCAAATAGGGTTTTTCCGTAGCCGGACGGCTGAGCGCGTCATTAAGGAAGTTCATGGGCTTGGGCGTGTGGGTTAGCGTCGCCAGCCCAGCATGATGAAGCGCCGCCAGCAAAAACCCACAGGCGATGCCGGCGCTTTCATTGATGTAATAATTCTTCTTGTCCATGCCGGCTTCCTCGCCGCCACGGCGCTGGGCGAACACCGCAATCAACCATGGCGCGATTTCCAAAAACGGCTTGTCGGCGTCGGTGCCCAAAGGGTCCAGCGCATCGAGCCATTCCTCGCCGGCGCGGCCTTCATAAAATGCGCGCTCTTCTTCCTCAGCGGCAGTGCGGATTTTCGATTTCATCGCCGCGTCGCCGACCAGACAAAAATGCCACGGCTGATGATTGGCGCCGGAGGGCGCGCGGCCGGCGGCGGAGATGCAATGCTCGATAATCTCACGCGGGACCGGGTCGGCGGCAAACTCCCGCACCGTATGGCGACGTTTGATCTCATCAAAAAACGCCGCCGCGCGCCGCGCCATATCATCGCCGTCGCGGTCGGTATAATCGCCGAGGTCGGAAAGCAGCGTGAATTTTTTAGTAGTCATTAATCGTTAGCCTCGTAGTGATCATGAGCGTCTTTGACATCGGTGCGCTTGCTAAATAGTGCATCTGCCTCATCAAAGAGCAAGATGTTACCGGATGAACGCATTGCCTCGTCAACCTCGCGATATAAAAAACTTTCACTCTCAGATGCGTTGCCGTCCTTGTCCACATGAGACGACATTATGCGGAACACCTCACCGCTCAAATCGCCGTCAAAAATTGCACCATGAATATGCCAGAATCTAATTTTCGGTAAGGACAACAGACAGGTTAAGCGAAACAGTTGCTACGGCGCAAAGCGCCTACTTGTTCCGCCCGCTCATAAAAAAGTATCCTCTAGCAGCTAAAAATATCGCCCCCATGAACCCAACCAACACGAGATAAAATTCCTTGTCGGTATCCCAATATTGGATCATGAAATAGAAACCAGCCAAAGCCGACCCGAGGGACAAGATCAAGTTTAACAACAAAAGGCCGGCCGCCCATAGAAATCTTTTCATCCCGCACCAACCCTTGATTCTCGGCAAGTATAAGCTAAGTGCAAAGTCTCGCAACAAGGCCGGTTCGTTATGACAGAGCATCACCTCGCGCAGATCAACATCGCCCGCCTGAAAGCGCCCGAAGGCGATCCGGGCAACGCATTTTTCTTCGATAATCTCAACCGGATCAACGCTATTGCCGATCGTTCAGCCGGCTTTGTTTGGCGTCTTCAGGACGACATCGGCGACGCTACACGCATAAACGCCTTTAACGACCCGTTGCTGATCATCAATATGAGCGTGTGGGAATCGATTGAAGCACTCAAAGCCTTCGCCTTCGACACGGTTCATCGGAAAATCTTTGAGCGGCGCGCGGAGTTTTTTGCCCCGCTCGACGGCCCGCATGCCGCCTTGTGGTGGATCAAGGCGGGCGACACGCCGACAGTTGAAAATGCGAAAACGAAACTTGAATTGCTGGAGCGGAACGGCCCGATACCGGATGCGTTTACATTCGCCGATCGTTTCGATCCACCTAAATAACGGCGTAAACCAGAAGCCCCGCCCGCCACTAACGAAAACGGCGCGGAGAGCCGCACCATCGCCGGGCTAAGTTTCCTCGACCACCAGACAGCATAAGCGGCATGCCATTTCCTTGGAACCAGGAAGAGGACTATCGCCGTGAAGGCGAGGAAAAGCCCGATCACATGCAATAATTCCGGCGCCTTTGAGAATTCGGAATAGCGCCAGAGCGCTACGCCGGCGATCAGGCGCAAGGTGATTTCCGAATAGTTGATAAGGTTCGTGCTCGCCATTTTACCAAGATAGCCAAGAGCCTTTTGCGGGTTCAAAATCATAAAAAACTTACAGCAATCAACCAGACGCCGAACGCCAAGGTCAGCCATTGGGCAATACTGTCTATCATCGCCGCCCGAACAATCGCTCAATGTCGACGGTAAGGCCACGATCCGCACGCATTGATCCGTCACTCGTCATTTTTCAACACGCGATATACCTCTGCCGAAACCTTTTTAAACAAGTCATTTCCATCAATCCAAGCAAAGAGCCATTCTTCTGTAGACTCCACAAAAGGGAAAAATGAATCCTGCCAAGGCTTTCCGTCTTCGTGAGCTGCTGGTTCAAACCAAATAACAGGACCATCCCGTTTTGTGCAATCAACACATAAATACATGGCACAACCCAAATGCCCTACGGGCAACAACCCCTCAGGCCACCGCCAATGCGGGTCCGCTGGATCACATTGACGATAATCTTTATATTGCATAATGGCATCATTGCCGTCCTCATTAGTCATTCCTCCAGTCAACCCAAGCAATCCATAAGCCGGGCCGAATCCACCATTCGCAACTTCAAGATAAATTTGCCGAAGCGATGGTGTTAATGGAAACCCCAAGAATTTTTCAGCGCTAACAAGCTCATCATTGCTAATTGGCGGGTAGACCACTTTGGAAAAACCCGTGTCAGGGATTAATTCTCCGTGAGGTTTCAATTCCAACAACTCTTTAACCAGGTTGCGCATTTATCGTCGCCCGAACAATCGCTCAATGTCGGCGAGTTTTAGCTCGACATAGGTTGGACGGCCATGATTGCACTGGCCAGAATGTGGCGTCGCTTCCATCTCGCGCAACAGCGCATTCATCTCATCGCCATTGAGCCGTCGGCCGGCACGCACCGAACCATGACACGCCATTGACGAACACACTTCTTCAAGGCGCTCCTTCAGGGCCAGGCCGGCGCCAAACTCCGCGAGATCATCGCCGAGCGCGCGGACCAGCCCTTTAATATCAACCTCGCCCAGCATCGCCGGGGTCTCGCGCACCATCACCGCATCCTCGCCGAAGCGCTCCATGACCAGGCCGAGCGCGGCGAACTCTTCAAACCGCGGCGCCAGACGGTCAATCTCGCTCGCCTCCATTTCGACAATTTCGGGGATCAGCAATCCCTGCCGGGCGACGCCGCCTTCCGCCAGCGCGGCCTTCATACATTCATAGACCAGGCGCTCATGCGCCGCATGCTGATCAACGATGATCAGGCCGTCCGCAGTTTGCGAAACGATATAGGTCTCGTGCAGTTGCGCGCGCGCCGCACCCAAAGGGTGATCGTTTGGAACAACCGCTGCATCGCCTTGCAGTGGCTCGGTTCGAGCGCTCGGCGCGCCGATATTATCAAAACCTGATTGGCGCTCGGCAAGGCCGCCTTCCGGCGCGGACCCGTCTGACGCATAGATATTACGGGCGTAAGGGTTCGCCGTTTGCGGCCGGTAGTCGCCCTGGAGGGGCCCTGTCCCGCCGAGGCTGACCTTGCCGAGCGCATAGGCGCTGGTCGTTGTCGAGGCGCGGTGTCCGGCCTCCGCCAGCGCGTGACGCAGAGCCCCGATAAGCAGCCCGCGCACGCTGCCGGCGTCACGAAAGCGCACTTCAGTTTTCGCCGGATGAACATTGATATCGACCAGCGCTAGTGGAATTTCGAGGAACAACGCCACTGCCGGGTGGCGCCCGCGCGCCAGAAAGTCCGCATAGGCGCCGCGCACGGCGCCAATGATCAATTTGTCGCGCACCGGCCGTCCGTTTACGAACAAATATTGTTTGTCCGGCAGGCCGCGATTATAGGTCGGCAGCCCGGCAAACCCGGTAACGCGAACGCCGTCACGCGTCGCGTCAATCGCAAGTGCGTTTTGGGAAAAATCCTTACCCATGATCGCGGAAAGCCGGCGCAACCGTCCGGCCTCGCCTTTGGTCTGCGCCGCGAGGTTTAGCGAACGCCGCCCGCCCGACGTGAGCGTGAACGCAATCTCCTCGCGCGCCATGGCAAGGCGGCGCAAGACATCGCCAATTGCCGTTGCTTCAGCTTGATCCGATTTCAAAAACTTAAGCCGCGCTGGCGTTGCGTAGAATAAATCGCGCACCTCAACCCGGGCGCCATGGCCGCCAAACCCAGCCGGGCGCGGGCCGGAAACATCGCCGCCCTCAACACGAAGCTCCCATGCATCGGCGGCGGCGTCAGGGCCCGATTTCTCCCGCGAGGTAAGCGACAGCCGCGCCACAGCGCCGATTGACGGCAGCGCCTCGCCGCGAAACCCCATCGTCGCGATGTTCATAAGATCATAATCGCCGCCAGCGCCTGGCGTCAGCTTCGAGGTCGCATGGCGCTCGACCGCTAACGCCAAATCCTCCGCGCTCATGCCGCAACCATCGTCGGTAACAACGAGGCGCGTCTTGCCGCCATGGTCGATCTCAACATCGATGCGCAAAGCGCCCGCATCAATCGCGTTTTCAACCAGCTCTTTGACAGCGGAAGCGGGCCGCTCAACCACCTCGCCCGCGGCAATGCGGTTGACGGCGCCCGGCGGCAGGCGGTGGATCAAACTCACGCCGGCGCCTTTGTCCGAAGCCGGGCCTGAGGGGGCCGGATTTGAGGAAGATGGGTCTGCGCGATGAGCCATAACTGATTATGCCGCCGACAACGGTCGCAAGAAACCCGAAAAACGAACATTAAACCTGGGCTTTAAAAAACCCCCGGCAGGTTCAGCGTTTTGGATTTCTTGATTTCAACTTCGCCGTCCTCGCCGATCACATTCACAATGCGTTCTTCACGTTCCGCGAGCCATTCCTCGGCATTATCAACCCGCAGCGGCGCGTCCGTGTCATCGACATCGCCATTGAGGAATTTCCAGAAAATAAGCTGATTGGCGATACTGCGGTCTTTGTCGCCGCGCCCGCCATTTTCCGCATTCAACAGATTGCGGATATTGGGGTCAGCGGTAAAGGCGCCGGCTTTGTGCAGCAAGGCCTGCTCGCCAAGCGTCGGCGGCGCGGCGGACCGATCCCCGAGCAACACCTGTTGCGCGCGTTCGGATGGTGACAGCTCCTGTGGACGCGACTCGCCCGGACGCGGCGGGCGCAGAGCATAATCCGGCGGCACCACCAGCGGCGCCTTGGTCGCCACTGCAAATTCATCCGGCGCCTGTTTGCCGCCGCCAAGGGCTTTACCAATACCGCAGCCGCCAGTCATCAACGCCATGCCGGCGACGATAAGCGCCGCGCGCAGGGAAGTCTTTTCAATCATCGGTCTTTCACTCCACACCGTTCGAGCGCCCCGCCCAAATCCGGTTTTGCCGACACTATATCGGCCTCTTTGCCTGGGCGCAAAGCCATAAAGCGCTATTTTTTAACGCCCCCACCCTCATCGCGGGTTAGCCAGATATCGAGGACAAGCAGCGCAATGCCAATGTTGATCGCCATATCGGCGATATTGAACACCCAGGGAAACATCAGTCCCGAAAAATCAAGAAAATCGACCACATAACCATAGGCCACCCGGTCATAAAGATTGCCGAGCGCGCCGCCAATAATTGCGACGACGCCGGCGACTGCCGCCTGCCGCCTGAGCCTCCCGAGCCAGACCATCAAGCCAATGGCGACGCCGGTTGAGACCAACGATAAAATGACCCGTGAGACGAGCCCCCCGGACAGCAGGCCGAAGCTCGCGCCCGTATTTTGCACATAGCTGAGATCGAAAATGCCCGAGATTTCGATTTTGCCAAGCTCAGGTAGCCCAAGCACGTTGACGACCCAATATTTGGAAAGCTGATCGAGCAGCGCGACAACAAAAGCGGCGACGAGGCCATAGCGAAAATAGGGGTTGGCGCGCGCCTCGCCCCACCAGTCGCGCGCGCGCGCCATCACATTTGTTTTCATCACTGCGCTCATCGCTCAGCCCTTGTCATGGGCGTCCACCGCATCACCACAACGCCCGCACAAATCGACTTCATTGCCGCCAACCTCCGGCAGGATGCGCCAGCAGCGGCGGCATTTTTCACCCTCAGCGGCGCCCGGCGCAACAGCGACATCGCTCGTCTCACCCTCAAGCCGGAAGGCGGCGGCCGAACCCGCGCCTTCGACCAGAACTGCGCCCGAGGTAATGAACAATTCCGCCGGGTCGAGCCCGTCATAGGCGCGAAGCAAGTCCGGCTCGCCGATATATACCGTCGGTGCGGCCTCAAGACTGGCGCCAATGCGCTTGTCGCGACGCTCGACTTCCAGGGCGCCAGTGACAACCCGGCGAACTTCGCGAACTTTTTTCCATTTCGAAGCCAGCGCGTCGTCACGCCATGTCGCAGGCGTTTGCGGAAACTGCGTCAGATGGATCGATCCGTCCTCTGACGGGTAGCGCTCCAGCCACGCCTCTTCAGACGTAAAGACGCAAATTGGCGCCAGCCAGGCGATTAGCCGGTCGAACACCAGATCCATCACTGTGCGCGCGGCGCGACGACGGATGTCATCAAGCTGGTCGCAATAAAGGCTGTCTTTGCGGATATCGAGATAGAACGCCGACAGATCGAGCGAGGCAAAATCAAGGCATTTGCGCCACACGGCTTTGAAGTCATAGCGCTCATAAGCCTCGCGCACTTCCGCGTCGAGGACTGCCAGCCGATGCAGAATATAGCGCTCAAGCTCAGGCATTTTTTTAGGCTCGACCCGTTCATCATCGTTGAACCCGGCGACCGCGCCGAGCAGATAGCGCAGCGTGTTGCGTAGCTTGCGATAGGCGTCGACCGCCGAGCCGATGATCTCCTTCGAGATCCGCGTATCATCGGTGTAGTCGGAACTTGCGACCCAGATGCGGATGATTTCCGCGCCATATTGTTTGATCACCTCTTCCGGCGCCGTCACATTGCCAAGCGACTTCGACATTTTGCGGCCCTCGGCGTCGCCAACAAAGCCGTTGGTGATGACGTGCTTGTAGGGCGCACGGCCGCGCGTGCCACAGGCCTCCAATAGCGACGACTGGAACCAGCCGCGATGCTGGTCCGAGCCCTCGCAATAAACATCCGCCGGCCAGACTAAATCGTCGCGGTTCTCCAGCACGAAGGCGTGGGTGCAGCCGGAATCGAACCAGACATCGAGAATGTCTTCGATTTTTTCGTAGTCTGCGGGATCGCGATCTGTACCAAGGAAGTAATGTTCCGTAGGTAGGTGAGGGTGCCAGTTCTTATCGAACCAAGCGTAAGCGCCGCGCTCTTTTATGGCGGTGATAATGCGCTCATTGACGGCGGGATCGTTCAAAATTTTGCCGGTTTCTTTGTGAACGTAGATCGTGATTGGCACGCCCCAGGCGCGCTGGCGCGAGACCAGCCAGTCCGGGCGGCCCTCAACCATGGTGCGGATGCGGTTACGCCCTTGCGCTGGCGTGAAGCCAGTCTCGTCGATGGCTTTCAGCGCCTTGGCGCGCAAAGTCTCGCCGTCGGCCATCTTCTTGTCGAGGGCGATGAACCATTGCGGCGTGTTGCGGAAAATCACCGGCGCTTTGGAGCGCCATGAATGTGGATAGGAGTGGGTGAGCCGCCCACGGGCGAGCAATTTATTATGAGCGATCAATTGATCGATGACGGCTTTATTGGCGCCGCCTTCTTTACCTTTTTTCTTGCCGTCAGTGACGATGACTTGTAGCGGTTTTTCCTGATCTGAAGGGCCAAAGCCGTGCGCTTCATCGGTGAAGGCGCCGAACTCATCAACCGTATGCGGAATTTCATTTTGTGGCTTCAGATGACGAATCCAAGCGACGTAGTCTTCTTGCCCATGCCCCGGAGCTGTATGAACAAAGCCGGTACCCGCTTCGTCTGTGACGTGATCTCCGTCAAGCATTGGCACAGGAAATTCATAACCTCCGTGAAACCCTTTCAATGGATGATCACAAACTATGTCTCTTGGCTGTATACGTAAAAGCTTCTTCCAGCTCTTAATCTTAGCCGCTGATTTCACTTCATCAGCTAGTGACTCGGCTATCAAAAACTTCTCGCCGGGCCGGGCCCATGGTTCAAAGTCAGTCTCTTCAAGTTCTTCCACTTCGAAGACTCGGTATTCAATGTTTTCACTAAAGCTGATCGCCCGGTTGCCGGGAATGGTCCAGGGCGTTGTCGTCCAGATGACCACAGAGACATTGTTAAGATACGGCGGCGTCTTGCGACCGTATACTTGCTTAGGGCTTACAGGAAATTTCACCCAAACCGTCGTGGACTGGTGGTCGTGATATTCGATCTCGGCTTCGGCGAGCGCGGTTTGCTCCACCGGGCTCCACATCACCGGTTTGGAGCCGCGATAGAGGAGATCGCTCTCCACGAACTTTAACAGCTCGGTCGCGATCACCGCTTCGGACGAAAAGGCCATCGTCGTATACGGATGATCCCAGTCGCCCTCGCCGCCGAGGCGGCGGAATTCGTCGCGCTGGATGTCGAGCCAGCCGCTGGCGTATTCGCGGCAGCGGGCGCGAAACTCCACCGCCGGCACGTCGCGTTTGGCGCGCCCCTTGGCGCGGAACTCTTCTTCAACCTTCCATTCGATCGGTAGGCCATGACAGTCCCAGCCGGGCACGTAATTGGCG
>JAJFFY010000043.1 GCA_021776415.1 Hyphococcus sp. | reverse complement strand
TTACGGAGAGCGAATGTCGTTTGCCGATCTCGGCCTTGAGCCGAAGCTTCTCGATGCTATTGCAGCTGCAGGCTACGAGACCCCCACACCGATCCAGAAAGAGGCGATCCCGCCCGCGCTTGAAAACCGCGACGTGTTGGGCATTGCCCAGACCGGCACGGGTAAAACCGCTTCTTTCACCCTGCCAATGATCCAGCGCCTCGGCAGAGGCCGCGCCAAGGCGCGCATGCCGCGCTCGCTGGTTCTCGCGCCAACGCGCGAGCTGGCGGCGCAAGTTGCAGAGAATTTCGAAAAATACGGCGCCAATCACAAACTATCGATGGCGCTCCTCATTGGCGGCGTTTCCTTCGGCGACCAGGACGCCAAACTGACCCGCGGCGTGGATGTTCTAGTCGCCACGCCCGGCCGCCTGCTCGATCATTTTGAGCGCGGGCGTTTGTTGCTCACCGGGATTGAAGTGATGGTGGTCGACGAGGCCGACCGGATGCTTGATATGGGCTTCATTCCCGATATCGAGAGAATTTTTAAACTCACCCCTATGACCCGGCAAACCCTGTTCTTCTCGGCAACCATGCCGCCGGAAATTCAGCGCATCACCGACCAGTTCTTGCATAATCCGGTTCGTGTTGAGGTCGCAAAACCCGCAACTGCCGCCGACACGATCAGCCAGCGCATGGTGCGCGTGCCGATAAAAGATGACAGAACCAAACGCGCCGCACTGCGCGAACTACTGACCCACAAAGACGTGAGAAACGGCATCATCTTCTGCAACCGTAAATCTACTGTCGATGTGATCGCCAAGTCCTTGCAAAAACATGGCTTCAATGCGCGCCCGATCCATGGCGATCTGGCTCAAGCTTTCCGGACGGAAACCCTGGATAAATTTCGCAGCGGCGAAGTGCAGTTTCTTGTCGCCTCTGACGTTGCCGCTCGCGGTCTCGATATTCCCAATGTAAGTCACGTTTTTAATTATGACGTGCCGATCCACGCCGACGATTATATCCACCGTATTGGCCGTACTGGCCGCGCCGGCAAAAAGGGCGCGGCGATGATGTTGGTGACGCCCGCTGACGCAAAATTTTACGCAGCGATCTTAAAAACTACCGGCGCCGAAGAAATTGAGGCGCTCGATTTCTCGGTATTCTTTGAAGAACACGCCGCTGGCGGCGGACACCGCCGCCCTAGCCGCGACAAGCCCGATGACAACCGCAGCCGCCCCCGGCGCCAGCCAAGAAAACCAGAAGAGCGCAAACCAGAACCAGCCAAAGCTGAAGCCAGTAGTGAGCAGCCAAAGGTCGAGGCAAATAAAGAGCCGCCAGCGCCACGCCGCAGACGATCCGGCTCTACGTCGGCGCCAAAGCGCGACAACGCCGAGCCGATCATCGGCATGGGCGATCATATTCCGGATTTCATTACCCGGGCTGTCGCGGGTTAATAATGTCTTAAGGCGTGAGACGACGTCTTTGCTCGCCTTTAGGCATTCATTTACGCTGTTCGGGCTAATATGCCTTCCGTTGTCGTTGCCTGCATACACAGGCGGCGCGAGGGGGTATAAAATATGACGGCCTGCGTGGAATCCACCCATAGAGTTGCAGAGATAGCGCTTGGCGCGTTGAAGAAGATCGGCTTGGCCGCGATTCCGCGTAACTTTGAGCTATGGTATGCGCATGCGGAGGGCCGCAGCCCGGAATTATCTCGCGCTATTCAGCTTGCGGCGGGCGCCAATGGCAAGGTTAGCCAGGAGGCGGCTGATGAGCTCTTTAAAGAACACATCCAGCATGTCGAACTCTCACGCGATGTCATCGAGCTGGTTGGCCGGTTCCAGGCGGAAATCTCCGACCTTTTTGATGCAATCGAACAGACCGGCGAGAACACCAGCGGCCACCACCGCAAATTGAGCGACCTTTCCGTTCAGCTACGCCAGACCACCGAGGAATATCCGGCAGTTAGCAAACTTCTGGAAGGCGTCATTACGGTCGCCCAAGATATGCGGGTGGAGAACGAAAAGCTTGAACACCGGCTCGCCGATTCCGCCACTGAAATCAGCACGCTTCAGAGCAATGTGGAGAGCATTCAAGCCGAAGCGATGAAAGATTCGCTAACCGGCATCGCCAACCGTTCAACCTTCGATAAATCTTTGGCGCAACAGATGGTCGAGGCGGTCGCCAATAACGAGCCTCTGTCTCTGGTCATGGCTGATATCGACCATTTCAAGAACTTCAACGACAAATGGGGCCACCAGACCGGCGACCAGGTCCTGCGCCTGGTTGCGGAGGTGATGGACGCCAACGTCAAAGGTCAAGATGTGCTGGCGCGCTATGGCGGCGAAGAATTTGCGATTGTCCTGCCGGGGACTTCGCTTAGCCACGCCCACATGCTTGCCGACCGCATACGCGTCGCCATCGAATCGCGGCGATTGAAAAAGCGCCGGACCAAAGAAGACCTCGGCGCGATCACCATGTCTATGGGCGTCGGCGCTCACCGCGACGGCGACACGATGGAAACTATCATCGAGCGCGCCGACGAATGTCTTTACGCCGCAAAAGCGCGCGGCCGCAATCTCGTTGTCAACGAGGAAGACATGAAGGAAGACACTAAGGAAGACGATCAAAACCAGCGCGGCAGCGCCGCCTAACTTTTTGCCTCTTCCACTAGCAATTCAAACCGGTCATGCCCCCAGTATTTTGATGCGCCCATCACTGCGAAGGGCACGCCGAAAACACCATCCTCAGCGATTTGATCGCGTTGTTTTCGTAACCTCGCGGCAATGTCAGCATCCTCCTGCGCGGCATGCAGAGCATCAGCACTCCACCCGCATTGCTCGGCACAAGCTTCAAGCACCGACATATCAGAAATATTCTTGCCCTCGCCCCATCGCGCATCGGCAACGCCAAGCGCAAACGCCAATCCCTTGCCATCGCGCGCCGCAGCAACAGCGGCTTTATTCGCCGGGCCAAAATCCACGTCAAACGGGCTCGGCCGCATAATCGGCAGCCCCATGCGCATGGTCATGCGCGGCGCATCAATCCCGTAATAAGAGAGCTTTGGTTTACTCGCCGTTGGATCGCTAAACGACACGCCGTCCGGCGGACCTGTAAACGGGATCAGCTCCACATCCAGCCCGGCGCGATCAATTATATGAAGGCCGAGCCGCGAATAGGGGCTGCGAAAAGCGTGATAGACACGGATCGAGGACATGCATGGCTCCTGAGCGTTGCGGTCTGAATTTGCATATTGGCGGCAACACAAGTAACTTGCAACTTTAAAGTCACTACATGAAACGCCATGCCCAAAAGCGCCCATGTTGAACGCTCGATCTGTCCGATTGCCGTGACGCTCGATATTCTCGGCGACAAATGGACGTTGCTTGTAGTGCGCGACCTCCTGCTTGGCGCCAGCCGCTATAATGATTTTCTCGAAGCCCCGGAAAACATCCGCACCAACATCCTCGCCGACCGCCTGAAGCGACTGGAAGAACATGGCCTCATCCACAAGAGCGCGTACCAGGCCCGCCCGGTGCGCCATGAATATAAACTGACGGAAAAGGGGTTGGCGTTGAGGCCGATGATCCGGCAAATTGTCAAATGGGGCAATGAATTTTACCCGCAGACTTATACGCCGCCGAAAAAGGGACCGGCGAAAAGGCCTTCAAGGAAGACGTTGCACGGCATTAATTCACAGCGCTGAGATCATTACGATTTGGATTTTTTACGAGCTTTCGTTTTGACCGGCTTCTTCGCACGGCGCGATGCGCCCAACGCCAGTTCCGTCCAGTGGGTCAGCACATCATTGTCATCGTATATTTCATCCGGCGCATTGTAATATGACATCGTGCCGGCCTTGCCTTTAGAAAATTCAACGACAAACGGTGCGAGTCCCGCCGTCTCGAATTCGGCGCGCGTCACATCATCAACCTTCAGCCACAAGTCATCGTCGCCCGTAATCGCAAAAATCGCACCATCGCAATAAACCCCCGCACCGCCAAACATCTTGCGGATGGTGATGACGCCGAAGGGTGCGAACAGATCTTTGATGTAGTCGAGATAGGATGTGGATGGAGGCAATTACGCATCCGCCTTGCGCGGCACAATCGTTACGCTCTCCCCACAACCGCAAGCATCGGTCTGGTTGGGATTGTTAAAAACAAAACGCTGGGACAATTTTTCCGTGACGTAGTCGATTTCGGCGCCAATCAGGAACAAGATCGCTTTTGGATCGATCAATATTTTAATGCCATTTTCTTCAACCACTTCGTCCAGCGGCGCGGTCTCGGTCGCATAATCCATGGTGTATTCCATGCCCGCGCAACCGCCGTTTTTCACACCAATCTTGACGCCGATATAATTATTTTCAGCGCTGGACATGATCTCGCTCATCCGCGCAGCGGCGGCATCGGTCAGCGTTACAACTTTTGGTCTTGGTCTAGGCATCTATAGCCACCCTAACTCTAACTTCGCTTCATCGGACATGCGCTCCGGCGTCCATGGCGGATCGAAGGTCATCTCGACCTTCACCTCCTCAACGCCATCAACGCCGCGCACGGCGCCCTCGACCCAGACCGGCATTTCACCGGCGACCGGACAGCCCGGCGCCGTTAATGTCATATCGACGGTCAACAGCCGATCGTCATCAAGATCGACCTTATAGATGAGGCCGAGCTCATAAATATCAACCGGAATTTCCGGGTCGTATACCGATTTGAGCGCGGTGATGATGTCCGCCGTGATGCGCGTCAATTCATCTTCAGGAATGGACGAGGCGCCCGAGGTTTCGGCTTGCGAGACGTTTTCCGGCGCCGTCTCCGGCTCGTTGATCTTCACATCAATTATGTCGCGTTGATTATCCATTTTCTCACTCAGCTAAGCATTTCATGGGTTTTCTTCAATCCTGCTATTAGCGCCTCAACATCTCCATGGGTGTTGTAGGCTGCAAACGATGCGCGCGATGTCGCCGTCACGGCGAGGCGCTTCATCAGTGGTTGGGCGCAATGATGTCCCGCGCGCACAGCAACGCCGGTGCGATCAAGGATCGCCGAGACATCATGCGGATGGGCGCCCTCAACCGTAAAGGCGATGATCGGCGCCTTGCCCGGCGCCCGGCCGTAGACCCGCACGAAATTTAGTTTCGCCAATTCTTCGAGCACATGGTCCTTAAGCCGCGCCTCATGGGCGGCAATTGCATCAACGCCCTTGGCGCTCATCCATTGCAGCGCCGCGCCAAGGCCAATCGCCTCCAGGATCGGCGGCGTGCCCGCTTCAAACCGGTGCGGCGGGTCATTATAGGTCACGACCTCGGTCGTCACCATATCGATCATCTCGCCGCCGCCTTTAAATGGCGGTAATGATGCGAGTACGGACTTTTTGCCATAAAGAACGCCGATGCCGGTTGGGCCGTAAAGCTTGTGACCGGTCATCACATAAAAATCGCAATCAATCTCGCGCACATCAACCCGGCCGTGGACCCCTGCCTGGCAGCCGTCAAAAAGGATTTTGGCGCCATGCTCATGCGCGATTAACGCCAGTTGCTTTGCCGGCGTGAGCGCGCCCAAAACATTCGACATATGGGTGACGGCGACAAGTTTGGTGCGCGCAGTAAACAAAGCGCGATAGGCCTGCAGATCAATCTCGCCATCATCTGAAATATCAAGCCATTTAAGCACCACGCCCTTGCGCTCGCGCAAAAGATGCCAGGGGACGATATTGGAATGATGCTCGGCCAGGGACAGGATGATTTCATCGCCCTCGCCTATTTCCCCTCTTCCACCTACATTGGCGCCCATCGCATAGGAAACAAGATTGAACGCATCAGTGCCGCCGGAGGTGAAGATAATCTCGTTTGGCGAGCCCGCATTGATGAACGCCGCAACGCTCTTGCGTGCATCCTCGAAGGCAGTGGTTGTTTCATTAGAGAGAAGATGCAAACCGCGATGCACATTCGCGTAGGAATACTCCATCGCATGGCTCATCGCATCGATCACCGCACGCGGCTTCTGCGCCGAAGCGGCGCTGTCAAGATAGACCAGCGGCTTGCCATAAGCCTTGCGCCCCAGAATTGGAAATTCCTCGCGCAGGACGGCTATATCCAGCTCATTTATCATAGAACCATCACTCATTCGCACACCAACCAGTCGGCGACGCTAGCGCGGAAAATGTCGCCCAAGCGATCGTCGTCTATGCCGTCAATCACCTCGCCCACAAACGCCTCAACCAGAAGCGCGCGTGCAGCAGCCTCATTGAGCCCGCGTTGGCGCAAATAGAACAAAGCGTCCTCATCCAGCGCGCCGCAGGTCGAGCCATGGGCGCATTCGACGTCATCGGCGTATATTTCCAGCTCCGGCTTGTGGTTTGCCTCTGCCGTATTCGATAGCAAAAGCGCATTCGCGGTCATTTTCGCGTCGGTCTGTTGCGCCTCTCGCTCAACTTCAAACTTGCCCTGGAAAACATTGCGCCCCCGGTCGCGAGCGACCCCTTTGTGAATTTGGCGGGTCCTGCAATGGGGCGCCTTGTGGACGACATGGGTTGTAAAATCGGAATGGCGCTCCGCCCTAAGTAGGGCTAAGGAATAAATTTCCGCCGAGCCGCCCGGCGCCCAAAGATGCACCAGCGTTTCGTGGCGCGCCAGACGCGATCCCATGGACAGGCTGGTTTGTTTGAACGATGCATCAGCATCAACTTTCGCGGCGCAAACTGTGTTTACAACCTGACCGGCGCCGGTCTCATGAACCACGGTGCGGTCAAATTTGGCGCCGTCGCGCACAACCATATGGAAGAGGTGAGAATAAAGCCCGATCCCCTCGCCTTCATAGGTTTCAATCAGTCTTGCGCGCGCATTCACCGAGACCCGCATCATGGTCTGCGTAAAGGTGGACGCCGCATTGGTATTAATATGGCGTATCAGAATCGGGCGGTCCGGGGCATCTTCGCCAATCTCAATGCCGAGCGCCTTGCGTGTCATGGCAACATTCAAGGTTGCAATTGCGTGGTGCTCCAATTCAGGGATGGTCGCTACTGGATCGACAACGTCGTAGCGCATCCCGTCGGGCAGCTCGCCTTGCGGTAATTCAATCCGTCCATCGATGATCCGAAATTCCAGCGGGTTGAGCGCGGCAAAGTCTGATGGCGCAATATCGGCCTGCGCCTCAGCGTCATTTGCGGGGGAAAGGCCTCGCAACGCGCCGTGAAAATCGGACCATTTCCACCCTTCAACGCGACGATTTGGGATGCCCTGCTTTGCAAAGCGCTCAAAAGCGGCGGTCTGCACGCCGTTCGCCTTGGCGCACGCTGCAAACGCCGCCTGCAAATCAGTCTCAAACGCCGTAGGATTAATGAACAAAGATCGGCTCACTTAAGCCGCCTCAATAAACTGTTCGTAGCCGGATTTTTCCAGCTCCGCCGCAAGCCCGGCCGCGCCGGATTTGACGATCCGCCCGCCCGCCAGAACATGCACCCGGTCCGGTTTGATATAGTGCAACAGCCGCTGATAATGAGTGATAATCAAAAAGCCGCGTTCCGGTCCGCGCAAGGCGTTCACAACTTCGCCGACCATTTTCAACGCATCAATATCAAGGCCGGAATCGGTTTCATCCATAATCGCAAAGCGCGGCTCGAAGATTGCCATTTGCAACATCTCCATGCGCTTTTTCTCGCCGCCGGAAAAGCCGACATTGAACGGGCGCTTCAACTTGGCGTCATCAAGCCCGACAAGCTTCGCCTTCTCGCGGATCAGCCTGATGAAATCGGCGGCGGACATATCCGCTTCCCCGCGCAAGCGGCGCTGGGCATTAAGCGCTGTACGGATGAATGTCATGGTCTGCACGCCAGGAATTTCCATCGGATGCTGAAACGAGAGGAACAAGCCCTTTGCCGCACGCGCATCCGGCGCGAGACCCAAGATATTTGTCCCCTCAAGCATGACCGCGCCATCCGTCGCCTCGTAGCCGTCGCGGCCGGCAACCGTATAGGAAAGCGTCGACTTGCCCGACCCGTTCGGCCCCATAATCGCGTGCACTTCGCCCGCTGGCACATCTAGGCTCAACCCTTTGAGGATTTCATTGCCGCCAACCGTGGTGTGAAGGTTTTCAATTTTTAGCATTGTTGTTGATTATTTCCTTATCGCCAAACATTCGATTTCAATCACCGCGCCAATTGCTAACCCATCGGCGCCCAGGGTTGAGCGCGCTGGCTTGTCGCCTGGGAAAAATTTCGCATAGGCGGCGTTCATCTCTGCGAACTTTTCCATATCGTCGAGAAAGATCGTGCATTTGACGATGTCGGAAAGATCGCTGTCGAGGCGCGCCAAGGTGATTTTGTAATTTTCAAAGATTTGCGCGGTCTCCTCGCCAACACCACCCTCAACAATCGTTGTTCCTCCCGGCGCGCGACCGATCTCGCCGGAAAGATAAATCGTATCGCCGATAACAACGGCTGACGAGAACGGCAGATCTTGCGGCAGCGACGGATCGCGGTCGTATGTTCGCTCATCGGGCTGCGCACTACAGGCGGCGAGCATGAATGCCGTTAGCATTATGAAAATATTTCTTATCAACTCATGCTCCTATTGCGGATGGCGATGACATTTGGCCAGCGTATATTCACTTCGACCCCTTCGGCTCGACAATCACATAAACCGTCGTCGTATCGCCAATATTCAAAGCCTCATGCCACTCAACACCGTCTGACCACCAGGTAACCCCCGCGGGCGTTTGTTGCTCGCGAGCGCCAGTTGCGTCAGCAATCTGCATGACGCCGCCTTCGATAATGTAGCCCCAATGTGGCGGGTGATAATGTCGCTCGTGACCGACGCCCGGGGGGAATGTACAGCGCAACGTGCGCATCTGCTCATTTTCGAATAGGAGCTCGCAGACCTTCTCGCCTTCCCAGCCTGCTTCGAGAGGGTTGGGAAGAGAGGCAGCTTGCAGAGTGAAAAGCAAAGCAATAATCATTTATAACTTTCCCAGCCCTTTAGTTTGTGCTCCACGATGCATTTCCGGTCGCGTTCCAACCAATCGGCTGCATCACCTAACATACTCACCAACTCGCCAGTTGATCCGGGTTCGGCTCTATGCGCCTCGACGAGAAAACTCATTAACACTGAGGCCAAGTTAACATTCGGATTATCTTCTAACGCGAATCTTTTTGAGTATTGCTGATACAGGTAAATTCCCATCATGGAGATATCATCTTTGATGTCACCACTAGCAACGTCGTCAAAGGTCAATTCTCGAATTGCCATCACCCCACACTCCCTTCCAGGCTAACGCTAACAAGTTTTTGCGCCTCAACCGCGAATTCCATGGGTAGCTTTTGCAAAACATCCTTACAGAAACCATTGACCAGAAGTGCGACGGCTTCTTCTTCCGATAGTCCGCGCTGGCGGCAATAAAACAGCTGGTCTTCGGACAGACGCGAGGTGGTGGCTTCATGTTCAAGGATCGCCGACGGGTTCTTCGCCTCCACATAGGGCACCGTATGGGCGCCGCATTCATTGCCGATCAGCAGCGAATCGCATTGCGTGAAGTTGCGCACATTATCGGCCTTGCGATGCACTGAAACCAGCCCGCGATAGGTCGAGTTGGATTTACCCGCTGATATGCCTTTGGAGATAATCCGCGAGCGCGTGTTTTTCCCAAGATGGATCATCTTGGTGCCAGTATCCGCCTGCTGATGGTTATTGGTGATGGCGATTGAGTAAAACTCGCCCTGGCTGCCGTCGCCCTTCAAAATGCAGGACGGGTATTTCCAGGTCACCGCCGAGCCGGTCTCGACCTGGGTCCACGACACCTTGGCGTTCACACCGCGACAGTCCGCCCGTTTGGTGACGAAATTATAAATGCCGCCCTTGCCGTCCTTGTCGCCGGGATACCAGTTTTGCACCGTTGAATATTTAATCTCGGCATCGTCTTCTATAATCAACTCAACGACGGCGGCATGAAGCTGGTTTTCGTCGCGCATCGGCGCGGTGCAGCCTTCAAGATAGGATACGTATGAGCCTGGCGCGGCAATAATCAGCGTGCGCTCGAATTGGCCGGTATTGGCTTCATTAATCCGAAAATAGGTCGACAGCTCCATCGGACACCTAACACCTTCGGGCACATAGACAAACGTACCGTCGGAAAAGACCGCCGAGTTGAGCGTCGCAAAATAATTGTCTGAGGTTGGCACCACCGTGCCGAGATATTTCCGCACAAGGTCTGGATGTTCGCGCACCGCTTCGGAAAACGACATAAAGATGACGCCGGATTTGGCAAGCTCGTTCTTGAACGTCGTCGCGACGGAAACACTGTCAAACACAGCATCAACAGCGACTTTGCGTCCGCCGCCATCCGCGCTTGAAGCCTCGGCAATGCGCGCCTCCGCCGCCGATCCCGCCGCACCCTTCACACCGAGAAGAACTTCCGCTTCCCTTAACGGGATGCCGAGCTTTTCGAAATCGGCGAGAATTTCCGGCGGTACATCATCAATCGATTCATATTTCGCGCCGCTCGCAGGCTCGGAATAATAATAAGCGTCCTGATAATCGATGTGCGGATAGTCAACCATCGCCCATGTCGGCTCTTCCATGGTCAGCCAGCGGCGAAACGCTTCAAGGCGCCATTCCAGCAACCAGCTCGGCTCTTCTTTCTTGGCGGAAATATACCGCACCGTGTCCTCGTTCAGACCCTTTGGCGGCTTGGCGGATTTAATATCCGTCGTGAAGCCATATTTATAGGTCTCGAGCGACTTGGCCATCTCGACAGTTTGTTTACTGATGGTGTCTTTAACTTCAGACATTCGTGGTATCCCACTTACGCTTGATTAGAGTGTCTAATTCTCGTCTCTTTTTCCATGAAAGTTCAGCAATTTCTTTGAGCGATAATTGTTCATACTTAGAAAGGCGGTTGATCAAAGCACGCTCATCTCCAAAGAAATTAAACGCTCCGTAGATCAGGGCATATGACAAGAACAAAACAGAAAACCAAAAACTTCTCGCCGACACTGTAAAGTACTGATACGTACAAAAAGCGGAAAAACCGACAACACACATCAAAATAATAACAAGCGGACCGTGGTAGAGTTTGTAGAGTAACTTCATGTTAATCACGCCGCCCTCGCTTTGATGCGCTGGTAAGCTGCGGGCCACTCGCGGATAAATGCACCCGCATCGGCATCTGTCGAATTCCATCCCAGCGACACGCGAATTGAGGTCGTTGCTTCTTCGTCGCTGGCGCCCATCGCGGTCAGCACGTGGCTTGGCTTTGACTTGCCGGAGGAACAGGCCGAGCCGGCGGAGACCGCAATGCCGGCCAGATCCATATTCATCAGCTGCGTCGCGCCGGAAAATCCTGGGGCGCTGAGACATAGCGTGCCCGGCAGACGTTCGGCCTCCGTACTCCAGACTTTCGCGCCCGCATGCAGCACCGCCGCCTGCATCTCATTACGCAGGCGCGCGATCTCATCAGCACGCGCCAGGCTTTCACGCGCCAGCTCACAAGCCTTGCCGAGGCCTGCGAGCCCCGGCGTGTTGGTGGTGCTGGCGCGACGGTTCATCTCCTGACCGCCGCCGCGCAAGACCGGCTCCAACGCCAGGTTGGGCCCGGCGACGACCGCGCCAACGCCGAGAGGCCCGCCAAATTTATGACCGGTAAAGCTGAGAATATCGGCGCCCGACATGACGAAATTGACCGGTATCTTGCCCACCGCCTGCGCTGCGTCAGAAAACAACAGCCCGCCAAATTCATGGGTGATCGCCGCCGCTCCCGCCACCGGCTGGATCGCCCCGGTCTCATTATTTGCGAACATCAGACAAACCAAAAACGCCCCGCTATTATTTTCTCTGTAGTCGCGCAACTGCTCGCGAAACTGGTCCAGATCGACGACGCCGGCGCTATTGACGGGGATGGCCTCAATCTCCGCGCCCGTGGTCGCCGCATTCGCCGCAACCGCCGGATGCTCAATCGCACTGATAAAGATGCGTTGAATTTTGTGCGCGGCGACGGCGCCATGCAACACATAGTGAATAGATTCTGTGCCGGAGCTGGTAAACACAACGCCGTTGACCGGCGCATTAACAAGACGCCGCACCTGTTCACGCGCATCTTCAACAATTTTGTGGGCGCGCCTGCCTTCTTCGTGTACGGACAAAGCATTGCCATCCGCCGCCATCGCCGCCGCCACAGCATCAATAACTTCAGGCCGCACCGGCGAGGTCGCGTTATGGTCGAGATAATGACGCATCACCTTATGGCCCCGCCTACATCCAAGTAACGAAACGCCGATGGGCGACCGGCTTTTGTTTGTGCGCCTTCGCGCACGGGCGCATTATGATCAATATAGTGCCGCGTCACTCCGCCGCTCCTTTATAGGTCTGGTCATTTGGCGCATTCACCGCCGCCATGCCCAGGACGCGCTTTTGTAAAATGTCTTCGAGGCTGACGGCATTTAGAAATATCTCAATCTGGCGGCCCAACTCATCCCACAAATCATGGGTCAGACATCGCGTCGTCGTGCCCTGACAGCCAAGCACCGATCCGCCGGCGCATGCGGTGGTTTTAATTTCCTCGTCAACGGCGGCAATGATATCAGCGACGCGAATATCGGCCGGGGCGTTGACCAGCCAATAGCCGCCCGCGGCGCCGCGCGCACTCTCAACCAGCCCGGACCGTTTCAGCTTTGCAAATAGCTGCTCCAGATAGGATAGCGAGATCCCCTGGCGTAACGCCACATCCGATAGCGCCACCGGGGTCCCACTTCCCATAGCCGCAAGATCAGCCATCGCCGAAACTGCATATCTGCCCTTGGTGTTGAGTTTCACATCAAATCCTTTTGACGCAGGTAATTTGCACCGCACACATGCTGGCGTAGCGGCGAAAACATGTTATACGCGCCCGCCCGTCGGCCCTTCACTAGAGGAAATAAGAAACCATACTAATTTAGTCAACATTATCGCCATCATAATCGGCGAAATGGCTAGATTTTTTCTTGTTTCCGCTTATTTGCCGACTAAATTGTATGGATATGGACGACCGCAATCGATGCGGCAAAAAGGAAGCCGATGCCTGAAGTCATTTTTGCCGGCCCGGAAGGGCGCCTTGAAGGCCGCTACCAAAAGGGCAAAGGCGACAACCCGCCGGTCGCGCTAGTTCTCCACCCCCATCCGATGTTCGGCGGCTCGATGAATAATCGCGCAACTTACGAGCTCTATCAGATGTTCGTGCGCCGGGGCTTTTCGACCATGCGCTTCAATTTCCGGGGCGTCGGCCGCAGCCAGGGCGAATATGACCAGGGCCAGGGCGAGCTGGCCGATGCGGCGACCGCCCTTGATTACATGCAGCAGCTGAACCCGAATGCGCCCTTCGCATGGGTTGCCGGGTTTTCCTTCGGATCGTGGATTGCCATGCAGCTGTTAATGCGGCGGCCTGAAATCGTTGGCTTCATCTGTGGTTCAACGCCTGCAAATCTCTATGACTTTTCGTTTCTGGCGCCATGCCCGTCTTCCGGGCTCATCATACATGCCGAGCTCGACAAGATCTGCGTGCCGGAAGAAACCAAGAGCATGGTCGAACGCACGCGCACCCAGAAGGGGCGCAAAGTCGAATTTGCAGTATCGCCGGGGGCTGACCATTTCTTTGAAAGCCACATGGAAGATTTTCTCAGCATGGCGGAAACTTACCTCGACGCGCGCCTTGCCAATGAACGCCCAGAGGGCGATTATCATGGCGAAAAACCAACTTGATTGTTCTGCGTCAGCCGCTGCGGGTTAGATCCGACTGGCGCCAAATTTGAATGTATTTGAAAGTAGTCGTCTTTGCCGCCCAAAGTAACAAGGGCGGCAACAGGCACGACAGGCGGGGGACGATGTCGGGGTTTCCGTTTCATATTGGGCGCGTCCGGATTGCGCTGAACACTAAGCTTCAAGGCGTGAACGGTTTTACCGGTAACGGCGATGTCGCGTTTTTATTCTGGCGCAGCGGCGCTAAAAAAATCGACATCGGCCTTAACGGTGTTGCCGGACGGACCGCCGACGTTTTTCTTAACGACGCGCATTATCAGGCAATGCCGCTTGAAAACGGAGCTGCTCGTTTCACTCTCAATACATCGCGCGGCGACCCTGTTCCTGATCTTGCGCCGGGCGCGAGCGTTGAAATACGCCAAAATGGCGAGGCCATCCTCGGCGGGACTCTGGACGCCAAATCCCCAGCCGGGCTCTTTCAATTGCCCCGAAAATTAATCGCTTATCTGCGAGCGAAAGCTAGCTAGAACGCCGGGCGTAACACCCAACCCCGCCGATGCGGTTTGAATAAGCTCGCCGCGCAGGCGCAAACCGTCAACAACAAGAGTGTGACCAATGCGCGCCGCATAAACCTTCGCGAGGTTTCCAGGAGCTGTGTTATCATACTGCGCGCGCCTTCATTGGAGGCGTTTGCAAATATATTTGCCATCCCGGAGCGAAATGGACCTAACACTTATGAAAACCGCCGCAGATTGCCAGACCATGACCGAGGTGCGCACCGAAATTGACCGCGTCGATCGCGCACTGATAGACCTTCTCGCCGAGCGCTGGACTTATGTCGACAAGGCCTGGGTGTTTAAGCGTTCGCCAGAGGAGGCCTCCGTGCCATGGCGCAACAAGGACGTGATCGACAAGGTCAAGGTGCGCGCGGCGCAAGCCGATATGCCGCCGGAGATGGCCGAGGCGCTGTGGCGGCTGATTATCGGCTGGGGCATTCAGTATGAAGAAGAGCGCCTGAAAGAAGAATGACCTCCGATATCCACCCTTCAATCGGCGCGATGCTGAACAATGCGCGCGATTGGCTGACCCATGAGCATTCGCTATTCCAATCGTTGAATCTTGAGCCGGTCCTGCTTGGCAAAGGCAAAGCGACCTTCGTTGTGGACTTGCCGGAAGCGTTCACTAGCGAGGAGGATGTGATTCACGGCGGGCTGATGACCATCATCATGGATTCAATTTTCGGCCTGACAGTTTTTACCGCGCTGGAAGAGTTAAAACCAATCGCCACCATCAATTTACGCATTGACTATATCGCAAACGCCAAGGCCGGCGCGCGCGCGGTTTGCGCAGCCCAATGCATCGCCGTCAATGATGATATCGCCCATGTTTCCGGTGAGCTCAAAATAGAAGACAGCGGCCTCCTGCTCGCGACCGGCGCCGGTTCTTTCATGGTCGGCACCCGCGGCCCTGTAAAAGGGTCGCGATTGTGAACCCGGCCGTTGCAGCATTGATTGAACGCTCAGCAATTGCTGACTGGCTGGGCTTTTCCGTGCAGGAAGATGATGGCGGCCTGGTCTACGCCCTCGCCTTTGACGAAATACATATCGGCAATCCGCTGATCCGCGCGATCCATGGCGGCGTTATCGCTGCATTTCTGGAGGTGGCGGCGCAATGTGAGATCGCCGCCGCGCTTGGCCCTAGGGCCATCGTCAAAACTGTCAATCTGGATATCGACTATCTGACCTCGTCGCGGGCGCAGCCGATGCAAGCGCGTGCGCGCATCACCCGCATGGGCCGGCGGCTGGCGTTTGTTGAGGCGACCGGCTGGCAGGCGAGCGAGAAAAAACCTGTCGCCAAAGCGCAATTTCGCCTGCGGATCGGCAGCGCGGATTAACCGCCCACCGCTCCGGCGCAAGCCGCGCAACGCATAGCCGTTGGATCGATTTCAAGTCGCCGCACCGCAATTGCCTCGCCGCACTCTTCGCACCAGCCATAGTCGCTATGATCAATCCGTGCGAGCGCCGCATCGATTTTACGATGTTCATTGACGCGCCGCACTTCCTGAGCGTTGGCCATCGCCTGCTGCTGCATGGCGTCCTGCCGCGTTAGTCTACCCACGGATTGCTGGTCCAGCTCAACCGGCTTTCGCGCCGCCGCCGAATCTCGCGACAAAATTTTCAGCTCGGCGCGACGCGTCTCCAGGATGGTCTTGAACCGGGCGTTTTCAGCATCTTTCATAGCGGGTTTGTCGCTTTCCTCGTCGCCCACACATCACGCCTGTTTTTCCCAGCCGCCTTGCGCCGACTGCTTCCAATAGGTCGCCTCACATCCGGCAGCTTTCACGTCCTTCCAAAAGCCCCTTGCCTCGCCGACCGCATCCTCGTCGCGGCCGTCAAAAATCATCACGCAGCGCTCCAGTGCAGCAATTGCCGACGGCTCGGCTGATGCGCCGTCGACCAGAAACAAAATCTGCGGGGCGTTCGGCATATCTTCACCGTCAGTCAACCACACCGGCTGACGCGCGCCCTCGCCGGCGGCGGCATGAGGCAGAAAGGCTTCGTCCTTATACGTCCAAAGATGGGCGTCGAGCGCTTCTGTGCGCGCTTTCGATCCGGCGCGCACCACCGCGCGCCATTCACGCTGCAAAGTCTTTTCAAGCAGCCCCGGCAGGACATCTTCCAGCCGCGCGCGTTCGAGGTGATAGAACAGAACTTCGGTCAATAGGGAAGCTCCTTCACGCAAATCAGCCTTCGAAATTCGCCTTCACGAATTCATCGAGCAGACGCACGCCGTAACCCGAGCCGCCTTTGGGAATTGTTGGCGTATCTTTTTCGTTCCACGCCATGCCGGCGATGTCGAGATGCGCCCAGGAGACATTGTCTTTTATGAAACGGCCAAGGAAAGCCGCCGCGGTTGACGACCCTGCGCCTTTGCCGCCGATATTTTGCATATCGGCAATGTCGGATTTGATCATGTCGTCGTGGTTCTTGGTCAGCGGCATGCGCCATAACTTATCGCCACTGGCCTCGCCGGCGGTGATGAGTTTCTTGGCTAATGCGTCATCTTTAGTGAACATGCCGCCGAACTCATGGGCCAGCGCCACCAGGATCGCGCCAGTGAGCGTTGCAAGATCGATAACAGTCTCCGGCTTATAAGTTTCCTGCGTCCACCACAGTGCATCAGCGAGAACCAAACGTCCCTCCGCATCGGTGTTGAGGATTTCGATAGTCTGGCCGGACATTGATTTGACGACATCGCCGGGGCGTTGCGCCTTGCCGTCAGGCATATTCTCTACAAGACCGATCACGCCGACGACATTCGCCTTGGCTTTCCGCCCCGCAATCGCCGCCATCGCGCCGGTGACAGCGCCGGCGCCGCCCATGTCCCATTTCATATCGCCCATACCAGGGCCAGGCTTCAGCGAGATACCGCCGGTATCAAAGGTAACGCCCTTGCCGACCAGCGCCACCGGCGCATCGCCCTTCTTGCCGCCCATCCACTCCATGGCGACCAGCCGGGACGGCTTTTCCGAGCCTTGGCCGACGCCGAGGAGCGAGCCCATGCCGAGTTTTTTCATCTCCGGTACGCCAAGCACTTTAACCTTGATCCCAAGCTCGGTCAGCTTCTGGCAGCGTTTGGCGAAACTATCCGGGTAGAGAACATTTGGCGGCTCGGAGACCAAGTCGCGAGTCAGGAAGACACCGTCGCCGATCTTCTCATGCGGCGCGAAAGTCGCCTTTGCGCGCGCCGCTGAGGAATGAATGGCTATTTTGTTCAGCGCCGGCTCGTCGTCTTTTTCTACAGTGGTGCGGTATTTGTCGAAACGATAGCTCCGCATCCGCGCGCCATGGGCGATCCGCGCCGCCAATTCACCAGCGTCGATTTTCTTCGCGGACAAACCGTCAAGCGCAAAAACCGCCGTCTTCTCGCGGCTCGCCTGAAGTCTTGCGATCACCCGTCCGCCCAGCGCTTCGGCGTCCAGCGCGCTGAAGTCTTTTGTCGGCCCGGCGCCAATGAGGACGACGCGGCCATTACCAATTCCGGCGGGCGAAACGATTTCGAGGAATTGCCCTTTTTTGGGCTTATAGCCAGCCGCCTTGATCGCTCGATCCAGCGCGCCGTCGGTTTTGGCGTTGATATCTTGATATGCTTTCGCCTTTTTACCATCCTCAAAAACCGGAATGATAATCGCGCCGGTTTTCGGCAGGGCGGCGGTTGAAAAAGTGACTTGCATCTATCCCTCTTTATTTGTGTTTTTCCGGCCTGACGCGCAGAATATGGCTGGATACGCAAATGGTTTCGGCGCGCCGGCGAGTTGTGCTAGGCCGGGGTGATTTTGGAAGGCGACAATCTAACCGCCCTGCGCCATAAGGGAAGACCGCCCGCTTGAACAGCCTTGATAAATATATTCTGCGTCAATGTCTGACCCCGTTATTAATGATTTTGATCGTAATTACGTCGATCGTGTGGATGACACAGAGCCTGCAGCGAATCGAAATCATTGTTAAATTTGGGCAAGGGCTGTGGGTTTTCCTGTATTTGAGCCTCCTGATCATTCCGAGCTTGCTGGCGATCATCATCCCGTTTGCTTTGTTTGGCGCTGCGGTTTTCGCCTTGCACCGGCTGCATACAGACAGCGAAATTGCAGTGATGTTCGCCGCCGGGGTCAGCCGCTGGCGGCTGGCGGCCCCGATCCTCCTGATTACCCTGTTTGGCGCGCTTGCGACATTATACGTAAACGCCGATCTGATGCCTAGAAGCTACCGGATTTTAAAACATACCGTCGCCGATATTCGCGCCGACTTCGCCAGCTCGGTCATTCGCAGCGGTGAATTCATGACTTACATTGACGGGTTCACCATTTACGTCGATGAGGCGCGCCCCGGCGGGCAATTTGTCGGCCTTCTGGTCAACGACTACCGCAACAAAGACGACCCCAAGACCTATATGGCGAGAAAAGCCATCCTGCGCGACACCGGCTCCGGGCCAATGCTGATATTAAAAGACGGCAACATCCAGCGCACCTCTAAGGACACCGGCGTGGTGGATTTCATCCGCTTTGGCGAATTGGCGGTAAATATTTCAAGCTTCCAGAACGGGCGCAGCGAGCTGGTTCTGGAATTGACCGAACGCTACCCGCATGAACTCCTCAATCCGGATATGTCCAAGCCCTATGATCGCACCAATGCAGGCCGGCTGATTGCCGAAGGCCATGCGCGATTTGCCGGACCGCTATACGCTTTTGCTTATGTGTTTGTCGGGCTCTTTGCGATGCTCGGCGGGGCCTATAATCGGCGCGGTTACGTGGTCCGCATCGCCGCTGCCGGCGCGGTGATTTTTGCCGTGCGCATCACCGGTTTTCTGGTTCAGGGCCTGGTAGAGACATCCGCCGCCTATTGGATGTTATACGCCGTTCCCGGCGTCGTTATCGTCATCTTCGCGGCTCTACTTTTCGCGCCCATGCGCTGGCGCGCGCGCTTCATTCCCGCAGCCTCACAAGGGGCCGCCTGATGCCGCCGGAAACCTTGTTCAAATATATCGCGCTGCGCGCCATCTTCGGCATTGGCGGTCTGTTGGTCATCCTCGCCAGTCTGGTGCTGCTAATCGACCTGATCGAAAATCTACGCTTCGTAAGCAAAGTACCGGATGGAAGTTTTGGCCTCGCCGTTAGTTTAACGCTTTTGCGCGCACCGGCGCTGACCCAGGCTTTGATCCCGTTTGTGTTTTTGTTTGGCTCGATCTGGATGTTTCACCAGCTAAACCGGCGATCAGAACTGTCGGTTATGCGCTCCGCCGGATTGTCCATATGGCGCCTGCTCGGGCCGGCGGGCTTCATCGCCGCTCTCGTCGGCGTTCTCATCATCACCATCTTTGATCCCATATCATCGACGTTGTTGTCCTATGCCGAGCAGGTTAAAACCAAAACGCAAGACAAACCCGATGATGTCGTGCGGCTGTTCGAGGACGGCATCTGGCTGCGCCAGCGGGACGAGGCCCAGCAAATCATCGTCAACGCAAAAAACCTCGACACTGTTAATGGCACGCTCGGACAGGTCACGGTCTGGCGGTTTGGTCCCGATAACCAGTTTCTGGAACGGATTGACGCGGACCGGGCGGTGATGTCCGGCGCCACGATGGAGATGCACGATGCGCGGCTGACATCGATTTCAGATCAGCGACAACTGCGCACCCCGGCCTACGCCATCAATACAGCGCTGACAATAAATGACCTGAGCAAGCGCGTGATCCCGCCAGAGACCATGTCGCTGTGGCAATTACCGCGCTATATTCTGATGGCTGAAACTGCCGGACTGCCAACCGCCCGGTATCATATCCGGTTTCACGATTTGAGCTCAACGCCGCTGAAATTGCTGGCGATGGTTTTGATCGCTGCGGCCTTTTCGCTGCGACCAACCCGGCTGGGCGGCGCGCTTCAGCTCGTGGCGGCGTCGGTCGGCGCCGGCTTCCTGCTTTATATTCTCTCTGAAATATCAACGGCGTTAGGCGAATCGGAGCTCGCCCCGGCGGCGCTGGCGGCATGGACGCCGGCGGTCGTTGCGACCCTTGCAGCGATCACGGCGCTGTTGCATATGGAGGACGGCTAGCCGGGCGCTAATCTTGGCTTTGTCCGGCTGGACCTCGTCCAGGCGGCGATCTAACCATAAGCAGCGCAAAATTTTTCGATTCGCGCGTATGAGGAGCTGTTTTGAGTCGCAATCGCCGCATAGCGCGACTGTGGATCACTACCGTTTTGGCAAATGCCGGAGCGGCGCTGCCCTCATGCGTCCTCGCCTATGAGCCGCCGCCGCCAAGCGCATCGCCCGGGGCAGATGAAACGGGCGAAGCAGACGACGTTGATCAGGTTTTATTCGAAGCGGACACAGTCACGCGCCAGTCCGCCGACGGGCCGATCATCGCTGAGGGCGATGTGCGTGCATTTTTTGGCGAGCGATATTTGCGCGCCGACCGGCTGATCTACGACCCCGCCTCCGATGTCGTCACCGCCGAAGGCAATGTTTCGGTTACAGATTCCAACATGGAGACGGTTTTTGCCGGCCGGGCAATTCTTTCCGGCGATCTGCGGGACGGGATTATCGATAATTTCAGCGCTCTGCTCAAAAACAATACCCGGCTCGCAGCCGCCAGCGCCGTGCAGGAGCAAGGCGCGCGAACGCGCCTCAAGAACGCTGTCTTTACGTCCTGCGACGTCTGCAACGCCCATGGCGACGCCAAAACACCGACATGGCGTATTAAAGCGCTCAGAGTTACACGCGATTTGGAACGCAAAGTTATTCGCTTCCATCATGCCTTTTTCGAAGTCAAAGGCGTGCCAATTTTATATACGCCCTACCTGCAAGGCCCCGACCCATCCGTTGAGCGTCAGTCCGGTTTCCTGACACCGCGCATCGGCACATCAAGCCGGCTCGGGTTTAACTTCGAATTGCCATATTATCTGGCTCTTTCAAATTCCCAGGACGCGACATTCTTTCCAAAATTTACCGCCAAGGATGGCGTCCTGTGGCAAAGCGAATACCGATTGCGCGGCAAACACGGCTATCATGTCCTGTCTGGCGGCATCATTGATTTCGACAACACCAATGAGCAGGAAGAAAATATTCCCGGCGTCCGCTGGCACTATTTTGGACGTGGTTATCGCAATTTTGGCGAGAAATGGCGGCTTAGTTACGATTTCGAGCGGGTCTCTGACAACACCTACTTGCGGCGTTACAATGTGGAACGGCGCGGTGATCTTCGCCAGGCGCTGAACCGCGGCAACACCAATCAATTGCGCAGCAACGCCAGAGCCGCCTGGGCCAGCGGCGGGTCGAAACTGACCTTCGACACGTACCTGTTTCAAGGACTGCGCGCCCAGGACGACACCGCAACAACGCCCTACATCTTGCCGCTGATCGATTACAAGCACGCGTTTCAGTCTACGCTGGCCGGCGGAAAGGCGCGCATCGGCGCAAATATCGCCTCGATCTACCGGACCGGCGGCACAGACTCGCAACGCTTCACATCAACCGCAAACTGGGACCGCGACATCACCACGCGCGGCGGCCACCGGTTTCATCTGTTTGCAGAAGCCCGCGCCGACGCTTATTTCTTTCAAGATCTCGATCAGGGTACGGAAAGCATTCCCGGCGTACCCGGCGACCCAACGGAATTCGAAGCACGCTTTGCGCCAACTGCAGGAGCGGAATGGTCATACCCGCTAACGCGGTCCTTAGGGTCGGCGCGACTATTCATCGAGCCGCGCGTTCAACTGATCGCAAGTCCGGCAAATATTGAAAACGATCAGATCATCAACGAGGACTCGCAAAGCATCGAATTCGACTATGCGGGGCTTTTTGATTTCAACAAAGCCACCGGCTATGACGCCTTCGAAGACGGGCAGCGAATGAATATCGGCGTTGCCGCATCCGCCGTCTGGCCTAACGGGATTGAGGTCGATGGATCAATCGGTCAGCAGTTCCGTATCCAATCCACTGACGCCTTTGATATTTCATCCGGGCTGGGCGATAAAAATTCTGATATCGTCGGTAGCCTCAATGTCCGCTTTGGTTCGGTCGGCCGCATTGAAAACCGCTTTCGGATTGATAACAAAAGCGGCGATGTTCAGCGAGTAGAATCGATGGCCTTCCTGACGGCAGGGCCAGTGAGTGGCAATGTCAGCTATGTCCGTCTCAATGAAGAAAACATTTTCGCCAATCTCATTCGCCGCGAGGAGCTGACAGCAAGAGGCAGGCTGAAACTGACCCGGCATTGGTCGGCCGCCGGCGCCTGGCGGCTTGACCTGGAAAGCGATCAGACGATCCGCCAGGATTTCTCAATTGGTTATGAGGACGAATGCTCCACATTCGCCGTCACTTTCCGCCGGGACCGCACGCGGGATGAAAACCTGGAGCCCGACAATGCAGTCCTGATCAGCTTCACGCTGAAGTCCCTGGTCGAGTGAAGCGCGCCTTGACGCTTGCACGGCCCCAATTTTGCTATATTTTCCGTTCATCACGCCCAATCTACAAGGATGCCATAGCGGGCCATGGCGTCCAGACCGGCGGTCGAAACTGCCCGCCCAACGAGTAACACGGTAATGATCTTGAAGCGTTTTTTCGTACCTATCTCAATAACTTGTTCGTTATTTCTAAGCATTGGCGCAAGCCTTGCCCAGGACCCAACAGACGCGACAGCGACAAGTGAAGAGGTCATTCGGCGATCCGGGGTGCCGCGAGAAGCGGTCGCCGCTGTGGTCAATGATTCGGTTGTCACCACCTTTGATGTGCGCCAGCGCATGCGGCTGATGATGATTTCAGCTGGCGGGCGGCTGCCCGAGGACGCCTTGGCCCAGCTGCAAGGCCAAGCGCTCAGAGACCTGATTGAAGAGCGGTTGAAACTTCAGGAAACCACCAAATTTGATGTTCCGGTCTCCGACCAGGAGATTGATGAAGAACTGACGATGATTGCCGCTCAGTCGAAGATGAGGCCCGAGGATTTGCAGCTCGTGCTCGAGTCGCAGGGCATTTCGATAAACTCCCTGAAACAGCAGCTGCAAACCACCATCAGCTGGCCACAGCTCGTTCAAGGTCGGTTTCGCGAGCGCATACGCGTCAGTGACGACGAAGTCGAAGATACGCTTGAACGCATGCGCGAAGATGCCAGCCTTGAGCAATTTCTGATTTCAGAAATCTGCATTCCCGTCGATGATCCGGCGCAGGCGCAGCAATATTATCAAGGCGCGCTGCAACTCATCGAACAGATGCGCAAAGGCGTGCCATTCAGCGTCATCGCACAACAATTTTCAGCCTGCACGACCGCAGCCGTCGGCGGCGACATGGGCTGGGTGCGCAGCGGGGAGCTGGAGCCGGAACTCGACGCGGCCATTCGTGACTTACCGATCGGCGCCGTCACCAACCCGATACCGTCCGAGGGCGCCTTCATGATGCTGGCGGTACGTGACAAGCGCGAAGCCGTCATCGCTGGCGAGCCGACTTTTAAACTTGCTTATTTATCGGCGCCTGAGTCTGTCGGCGAAAATACGGCGCGATTTGCATTTGAACGCGTCACCACCGCTGATGTCTGCTCGGGGCGGGATTTGCGGATCGATCTTGGCAAGGGGATCGGCTACACGCTGCTCGAAAATATGACGCTCGCGGCGATTGACCCACGATTTTCAGAGTTCATTGAAGATCTCGACCACAAAGAGACCAGCCCGGTCATCAAGGCGGACGGCGCCTATCACGCAGCTTATGTTTGTGACAAAGACGAGGGACTTGGGCTTCCCTCGCGCGTAACGGTTGAAAACCGGATTTATCAACGTCAGTTACAGCGAATTGGCCAGCAGTACCTGCGCGACATTGAGCGCAAATCGACAGTGGATATCCGCCTTAAAGAACAACTCTCCTTACGAGGCTAAGTTTTTTAGAGCCTGCGGTATAGTATTTTGCAAAAAACCGTCTGACATACATCCTGTCGATGGCGGGCGGTAACAATTAGAACCGGCGGCTTACCTGTGACTGCAAATTTGTCCGCATCCCCTCTAAATGCGCTGCTGCCTATCGCGTTGACTATGGGTGACCCGGGCGGTGTTGGCTCGGAGATTGCCGCCAAAGCCTGGGCGGCGTTGCGCAATAGCGGTCCGACGTTTTTCCTGATCGACGACCCGGCGCGGATTGCAAAAACATCCCGTGAGACGGCGGTTATCTCAGATCCGGGCGAAGCGCCCGCTGCATTCGCGAGCGGCTTGCCGGTGCTGGCGCTGGCCGCAGAGGTCACGGCGACGCCGGGCCTGTCACAGCAGGAAAATGCGCGACCGGTCTTAGAAAGCATCGAACGCGCGGTCGGATTTGCGCTTGACGGCGCCGCTGCGGCCGTCGTCACCAACCCGATCCAGAAGTCGATGCTGATGGCAGCCGGGTTCGCATTTCCGGGGCATACGGAATTTCTTGGCGATCTGACCAAGTCGGCGGCGATGCCCCGGGCCCGCGAACGCGGTCCGGTGATGATGCTTGCGGGCCCGCAATTGCGCACTGTGCCCATCACTATCCATCACGCCGTCAAGGATGCGGTAGCAATGTTGACGCCGCAACTTATTGTCCACACGGCAATGGTGACAGCGCAGGCCTTGCGTGATGATTTCGCGATTGAGCAGCCGCGCATCGTCATATCCGGCCTCAACCCCCATGCCGGCGAGGCCGGCGCGCTTGGCGTTGAGGACGAAATGATTATCGCCCCCGCCGTCGACGAACTGCGCGACATTGGGCTCGATGTGCGCGGCCCCCTCCCTGCCGACACGCTATTTCACGAAGAAGCGCGCGCGACATACGACGCAGCGCTCTGCATGTTGCACGATCAGGCGTTGATACCGGCGAAAACGCTGGCGTTTCATTACGCCGTCAACGTCACGCTTGGGCTGCCTATCGTTCGTACGTCGCCCGATCACGGCACGGCGCTCGATATTGCCGGCAAAAATATAGCCCGCGCCGACAGCCTGATCGCCGCGATCCGCCTCGCCGCAGATATGGCGCAAACCCGTCGCCAAAACTTATGAACCCGGAGCTGCCGCCCTTACGCGAGATTATCGAGCGCTACGATCTCGCGGCGAAGAAATCTCTCGGTCAACATTTCCTACTTGATCTCAACATTACCCGGAAGATCGCCCGTACCGGCGATGTCGGGGATGGCGACGTCGTTCTTGAAATTGGCCCAGGCCCTGGCGGCCTCACCCGCGCGCTGTTGGAGGCGGGCGCGCAAGTGATCGCGATTGAACGCGACAAGCGCTGCACCGACGCCCTTAACGAACTCGGCGCAGCCTATCCGGGCAAGCTCCAGATTGTTGAAGCCGATGCGCTGAAAATTGCGGAGGCGGAAATTGTCGCGAGAGCTTTGCCGGTAAAGATCATCGCCAACCTGCCTTACAATATTTCAACGGAACTTTTGATCAAATGGCTCAAAGCCGGCCCGGCCTTGTGGATCCGGATGGCGCTGATGTTTCAAAAGGAAGTCGCTGACCGGATTCTCGCGGAACCTGGATCGAAGACCTATGGCCGTTTGTCGGTAATCGCGCAGGCGCTCGCTTCGCCATCACGCGCCTTTGATCTTCCCGCACGCGCCTTCACGCCGCCGCCGAAAGTGGACTCGACTGTGGTCTTGTTCGATCTGGCAAGCGACGCTTTTGCAGAAATTGAAGCGCTCGAAAAAGTAACGCAAGCCGCCTTTTCCCAGCGCCGCAAAATGCTCCGCTCATCGTTGAAATCCGTCTTTGGCGCGCGCCTCGCTGACGCCCTGGGCGAGGCTGGCGTCGCCGAAACATTGCGCGCCGAAGACGTCACCGTCGCCCAATATAAAATCCTGGCGAAGTTCGCAGCGCAATAACTCAAGCCCGCAACACCTCGTGCTCGCCGCGCTCAAAGCTTTCTGCAAGCTTAAACTTCTGTATTTTGCCCGAGCCGGTCAGCGGCCACTCATCGACATATACCCAATAAGCCGGCGTCTTCTGCGGCGACAGGCGCTCGCGGATGAATGCCTTCAACACCGCGACATCGGGCTTTTCACCGGCTGCGGGGCGCATGAAACACGCAATCTCCTCGCCCCATTTGTCATCTGGTATGCCGACAACCGCGACTTCCGCAATCGCGTCATGTTCAAGCATCGCGTTTTCAATTTCCGCCGGAAAAAGGTTCTCACCGCCGCGAATAATCATCTCTTTGACACGCCCGGTTATCTTTACAAAACCGCGCTTGTCCATGCAGCCGAGATCGCCTGTGTGGAGCCAGCCGTCTTTGTCGATCGCGCTCTCCGTCGCTTCCGGCGCGTCGTTATACCCCGTCATGACGAGATAGCCGCGCGTGCAAATCTCGCCCTGGGCGCTGACGGCAACAACTTCATTGGTCTGCGGATCACGGATGGAAACCTCCACATGAGGCAGCGGCTGGCCGATCGTTTCGGTCAAATCTTCAAGCGTATCGTCATGCCAGGCCTGCGTGATCACCGGCGAGGATTCCGTCTGGCCATAGACAATCTGGATGGTGCTGCCAAAGACCGCTTTCGCCTTACGCACAAGCTCCGGCGCCACCATCGCCCCGCCGGACATCATCTTTTCCACGGATGAAACATCTCGCCCGCTGCGCTCTACTTCATCGATCAGGGCGACGATCATCGTCGGTACGCCGAGAATAAAGCGGGTGCGTTCGCGCTCAATGACGCGGATAATCATTTCCGGATCGAACATCGGCGCCAGCAACATCGTCGCGCCGACGCCGATACCGCCGAGCGCGAGAATGGCGCAGCCGGTAGTGTGAAATAACGGCATGTTGTGAACGAAGACGTCGCCTGCGCTAACGCCCGCGCGCGTCATCGTGTCGACGCCATTCCTGACCAGTCCGTGATGATGGAGGAGCGCGCCCTTGGGAAAGCCTGTGGTGCCGGAAGTATATTGAACTTGCGCAACATCATCGGGGCGCACTTTCGGCAGGGCGCCCTTCTCCGCGCCATCATAAAGCGCTTGGTGATCGGTCAGCAAAATACGCTGGCGGACCATGGGCAGTTGATCGCACGCCTCGTCGGCGATTTGCTGCATAGGATTGCCGCGAAAATCCTCGACATAATAGATCGCCTCGGATCGCGACTGCTCAAGAATGAATTTCAACTCGCGCGCCTGATAGGCGGGATTGACGGTGACCAGCGTTATGCCCGCTATCGCTGATGCGAACTCTAACAGCACCCACTCGGGAAGGTTGTTCGCATAGACCGCAATGCGCGCGCCTTGGTCGTGCCGTGTCGCCAACGCTTTGGCCAGCCGTTCTACATCGGCCAGGAGTTCCTCATAGGTCCAGACGCGCCCGATCCCGCCTTCGTAAGAAAGTTCTTTCAACGCCGGACGATCGGGGTGCGCCGCCGCCTGCCGGCGCAACATATCGCCGATAGTGATCGCTTCCGGGGCGGTTCCTGCTTGGGCGGGGAAATAGGCGTCAGTGAGCGAGATGTCATACATGGCGTTGTTATCCCCTCAAACCTGCCGGATGATCTGCGTCTGTGTCACCACGGCGGCAAGCTTTCCATCATCGCGAAAAATCTCAGTCTTCCAGACCTGGAGCGTTCGCCCGATATGCACCGGCGTCGTAACCGCTTTCGCCACCTGGCCGACCGGGATCGCGCGCAGGAAATTTGTCTTACTCTCAATCGTACTGGTGATCGAGCCCTCGGGCATGTTCAAAAATGCGCCGATCCCGCCCATATTGTCCGCAAGCGCCATAATCGCGCCGCCATGAAGCGTCGCCGGAACGGTGCAATGGTCCTCGGTGACTTTAAGCTCGCCTTCGATGCGGGCCTTGGTGACGTTCGTCATCACAACGCCCATCATTTTAGCAAACGGCGCATTGCTCGCATTGATGGCGTCAGCAAGATTTTCTTCAGTCATTCACAACTTTCAAAGCCAGCGGCGCACGCGTTTTCTATACGCAGCATATTCACTACCGAATTGACCTACAAGATAAGCTTCCTCTTCCGCAATAATCGATTGCAGTCCGACAAATGTGATGACCAGCGCGCCGACACTCAGCGGCCCGGGCGCCGCCAGCGCGCCGCCGGCAATCATGATCAGGATGCCGAGATAGATTGGATTGCGTGAAAACCGGTGCGGTCCGGTTGTGATGAGGCTGGCGATGTCGCCACCCTCTTTCGGAACGCCAATCCGCCAGGAGGCGCCCATATGAAGATGTGTCAAAATCATCAAACCGCCGCCAACAGCCATCAAACCCACAGCAAGATAAGGCGCTGGAGAACTCTGGGCGAGAACCCATTGATCTAAAGCCGGGACCCATGCGCGAGCGATGAGATATCCGTCAAAGACAACAGCGACAGTCAGCAACAGGCGCTGCCATGGAGTTGCCTGCCGGGGGCTTACCGCAACCGCTTTAACTTTGTTTCGCACGCTGGAATAGACGGCAAATCCCGCTATCCACAAAATGAAACATATTGTCAGCCCGGCGACAATATATCTGAGATCACCCTCTGTCATTCTCTCTCCGCAAAAAACTCAAGGCAGAGATAGCAGAGAACTTTTCCACGTCAATAAAATATCCTGATACGGAGTAATGTTATATTGTCGTTTGTTATATCGTTTGCGCGCTCACCCGGCATCCATCAACACCGCCACCAGCAACGCGGTCTCAGGCCCGTGATTGATCCAGGCATGATTGGTCGCACGCTGAATTACCACATCGCCGGGCTTCAGCCGCGTTGGCCCGCCATCGTCGAGCAACAAATCCACCTCGCCCTTGATTAGCACAATCACGTCGAGCGTCGTGGTTTTGTGCATCATCGGATGGCGTGAGGTATCCACACGCGCATGCGCCGCGCCAACCGCGCCAAACCCAAACGCCGCCGCAGCGTCGCGCTCCTCCGCTGACTTTGATGCGTCCTCGGGCGCAACGGTGAACCACCGCACCTTCACGGCGCCGGCGTCGGGCTCGAGTTTGAGATCCTGACCGGCAAGAATGTCGGTGGCGTCAACAAGCGCATTAGCGTTCAGCGGCGCGGTCCAGATTTCAGCGAGGCCCGCCTCGTCGACGGCAATCAGTTTCGCCGCCTCGCCATCGATGAGGATGCGCGAGCGGCCAGCTTCATCGCAAGTGACGATGCGCCGGAGCGAGGCCCAGTCCATCGCCACTATTGGCTGGGAGCTGCGGTTGGGCCGACAAAGCTGTCGATAATCGACAACGCATCATAAGCGCCGCCGTCATCGGGCGCATCGCCCTCGCCCATCAGCACTTCCATTCTAACCGTGAAATAGTCCTGCGCGCCCACCTTGCCGACATTGCCGCCGACGCCAACGCTGGCGCCGCCGCGCCGGCCATACGAGCCGGTGCCAAATCCTGCGCCAATGGAAACGCCGCCGCGTTCTTCACCGGTAATGTCGCGCGAGGCGACGCGAAACCAGTCATAGCCGTTTGCAAGCGTCAGCTCAGCGGCGCGGCGCAAAGCATAATCTTCAACCATTTCAGGCGGCATGCCGCCGGAGCCGTGATAAACAATCCGGTAGCGATCAGCTTCAATTTTCGTGCTGCTATAGCCAAAGTTGCTCGCCCCTGCAGGGCCGTACGCGACCGGCCCGGCAGCGGCGCAGGCTGCCAGCAATCCAGCGATCGATAAAATTGTGAACACCTTCATCAGCGCGCCTCCATTTGCTGGTGGAGTTTTTAGCATTTTTGACAGCCAGCCGCAAAGTCCAAACACACCCATAGAAATTCCTCCTCGCCGCCGGTTTTAGGCCGTATTCGCGTTTTATCAGGACACAAGCGCATCGGGAGAACACATATATGCACAACCATCCGACGCGGCCCGACCCACAGCTTTACGATCTTGTCGTTATCGGCGCGAGTTTCGCCGGTCTGATTGCCGCGCGCGCCGCAGCCCATCGCGGCCTCAAGGTTGCCGTCCTCGACGCCAAGACTGAGCCCGGCGCACGGGTCAGAACCACAGGGCTTCTGGTCAAAGAGGCAGTGGAGGAATGCGACATTCCCGCAGCGCTCACCCGAAAAATTCCGGGCGTCCGACTTTATGCGCCAAGCGGGAAGAATATCGACCTCTTCGCCCCCGGTTATTATTTTCTGGCGACCGACACAGCGGCAATCATGCGCTGGCTGGCGCGGGAGGCTGCACGCGCCGGCGCTGATTTATTCTTCAGCGCAAGATTTGAAGATGCAACGCTAGCGGACGACCTCATTCATATTCATGGTCACAATCTCAAGGCGCGCTATCTCCTCGGCGCCGATGGCGCCAAGTCGCGGGTTGCGAAATGTTTCGCGCTTGGCCGCAACAGTGAATTTCTGATCGGTATGGAGAGCGAATATGAAGAAACCCCGACGGTCGACCCGGACTTTCTGCATTGCTTTATCGATTCAGCGCTCGCGCCCGGCTATCTCGGCTGGGTTGTTCCCGGCGTAAACATGACACAGGTTGGCCTTGCGGTCTCGGACGGTCCGTTCGGCGCGCCACGAAAACCAGATTTTGACACCTTTCTCAAACGTATCGACCCAAATTTCGCGTTGTGGAATTGCGAGGTCAAAGCCAAACGCTGCGGGCCCATCCCTTGCGGCGGATTGGTCTCGCCAATTGCGTCGCGCCGCGTTCTCCTGACCGGCGACGCGGCTGGTCTCGTCTCACCGTTGACCGCTGGCGGCATCCGCCTTGCCTTCCAATATGGACGCCGCGCTGGCGCTGCAATCTCGGAATATCTTCAAGATGGCGGCGCCGATCCGGGCGCACTGATGGCGCTGGAATACCCAGCCTTTGGACTGAAAAATTGGATGCGCCGCGCCTGGTCTGCCGCACCGCCCAATGCGTTGATCAACGCCGCGCTCTTTACCCCGCCGATAAGGGCGCTGGCACAGTGGATTTATTTTCAAAAACGCAGGCGCCACGCCTCCGGGGGCGGACTCGTCGCTAGCGGTCGCTCGGAACGTTCTGTTTACGCGCGCCCGCAATAAGGAGCCCCGCAAAAACAACCGGCAATAATGAAAAGGCGCCAAAGACGAGCTGTCCGGTCATAAAAATAACAATGGTGGACGCAAAAAATCCGACCGCGATGATGCTGGCGCCAGGTAGTTTGAATTTCGGAATCGCCGCCAAAACGCCGCCAACGATCTGTATCGCGCCCAACGCCATCAGCAAAGAAACGCCCAATCCCGCATCTTCAAAAAATTTCACCTCTTGCGGCATTTGCAACAGCTTCACCGCGCCCGCAGACAGGCTCATCAAAACCAGAATTACCAAAATGACGGTTTGAAAGATCTTCATTTTTTCTCAGCTTTCGTTTTAACGATGCTCAACACTGTCATGACCATTCCTTCGGTCTCAATTGCAAAGCAAACAGTCAAACCTGCGCAGTCACCCAAAAATCTGACCGACCACTTCCGGCTTCATCAGCACCGTCAGAACGACACCCGCAATCGCGCCGCCGAGATGGCCTTCATGGGCGATGCGGTTGCCTTCGCGGCCCATCAGCCCGGCGGAGACCGCGATGAAAACCGCAGCGAAGATGAAGGCCGGGATCGGGATCGGGAGGAACATCAAATAGAGTGGCGCCAGCGGATAGAACAGGCAAAACGACAACACCACGCCGGAAACGCCGTCTGACGCACCGAGGGAAGAATAGTCGAGCCGGTCGCGATTAACGTAATAGGAGACGATGCCGCTGGTCAGAATGGCGCCAAAATACACAACCAGAAATCCATCCGTACCGAGAAGGCCCTCAACCGTCGGGCCAAAAAACCACAGCGTCATCATGTTGAACAGGAGATGAAAATAATCGCCGTGCAGAAACGACGAGGTAAAAATCCGGTAGTGCTGTTTTTTGCGCGCGACCGCGCCGACATGAAACGCAAAGCTGCTGGCGAAGTCGCGGTCAAAAGACAGCGCGTAAATGCTGACAATCAAATTGACGATGATAAGCGCGATAGTCGCCGGCGCTTCAGGAAGGTCCACTAGGCGCCAGCTTCGCTTGCCTGAAGCTCATCTGGCGTCAGCGTCTTCATCGCCAGCGCGTGTATCGGTCCCACCAGTTCCTCTCGCAATATATCGTTGATGAGACGTTGGCGGGCGACGCGGCTGAGCCCTTCAAATTGCGCCGATACGACCAGCAGACGAAAATGCGACTGGCCGCCTTCACGCGCCCCGGCATGGCCGACGTGAAGGTGCGATTCATCGTTCACCTCAAGGTGAGAGGGCGACAAACGGTCATTGATTTTCCGCTGGATGGTTTGCGCAATAGACATCGGCGCGAGGTCATCGCACATCCTGCGGTTCTGTCAATATTGTGCATGCCCCCACATCGCACCATATTAGGCCCATGGCGAAGAAAGAATATAAGCCGCGGCTGGGTTTTGATATCCGGGTCAAACCGCCCTCAAGAAGCAAAACCAAGCCGCCGGCCTGGGCCGAGCCGGCCGACAGGACGTGCGAGAAGAAGGGCTGTGAGGAGCAGGCCGCCTGCTCGCTGCCCAAAAGCCCGCGCGAGCCGCGCTTGCGCGTGTGGTATTGCCTTGCCCATGCCCGCGAGCACAACAAGGGCTGGAACTATTTCGAAGGCATGAGCGATGGCGAGGCCAAAGCCGCGCGCGAGGCCAACCTTTATGGCGACCGGCCAACCTGGTCCATGGGCAAGAATGACCGCGCCCGGTCGACAGGCGGCGCCAGCGGTTCCGGCGATATGCAAGATGCGTTTGGCGTCCTCAGCAAGGCCGCAAAAGCCAAAGCGACCGGCAGTGGCCACCAGCGCGAGGGCAAATTGCTCACCAAGCTGCAAGTCAAATCCTTCGACACCCTGGCCCTGCCCTATAACGCCCCATCCGGCGAAATCCGTCGGCGCTATGCTGAACTGGTCCGCCGCTTCCACCCGGATTCCAATGGCGGCGACCGCAGCGCCGAAGAACAACTCAACGAGGTCGTTAAATCGCACACGATCTTGAAAAAGGCGCGATTTTTGTAGCCCTCAGGCGGCGCCAAAAAGCCTTGTTAATGGTCGACTTTCAGGCGAGGTTCGCCCCACTTGAATCCGATAAAGAGATATTCGCCCCATGGCTGTCACCGACGATAAATTTCCGCAAAAGCCCGAAAAAACTGTTTCCGCAAAAAAGGTCTTTGGCGTCGATGTCGAATTCGAAGTGCCGGCCTTTGCCGAGCGCAACGACTACGTCCCGGAGATTGACAACGCCTACCGGTTCGACCCGGAAACGACGATGGCGATCCTCGCCGGTTTCGCCCGCAATCGCCGGGTCATCGTCCAGGGCTATCACGGCACCGGCAAGTCGACGCATATCGAACAGGTCGCCGCGCGCCTCAACTGGCCGTGCATCCGCATCAATCTCGACAGCCATGTCAGCCGCATCGACCTGATCGGCAAGGACGCGATCGTCGTCGAAAACGGCGTCCAGGTGACGGCTTTCAAAGAAGGCATGCTGCCATGGGCGTTTCAGCGCCCGGTGGCGCTGGTGTTTGACGAATATGACGCCGGCCGGCCCGATGTTATGTTCGTGATCCAGCGGGTGCTGGAGGCGGAAGGACGGTTGACCCTGCTCGATCAGAACAAAGTTTTAACGCCCAATCCGTGGTTTCGCCTGTTTGCCACCACCAACACGATCGGCCTTGGCGACACGACCGGGCTTTATCATGGCACCCAGCAGATCAACCAGGGTCAGATGGATCGCTGGTCAATCGTCACGACACTGAATTACCTCGACCATAAAGAAGAGACCGAGATCGTGATCGCCAAAGTCCCGCTTTATAATTCTGCTAAAGGCCGCGAGGCGATTGAGGCGATGGTGCGGGTCGCTGATATGACGCGCAACGCCTTCATCGCCGGCGACATTTCAACCGTTATGAGCCCGCGCACGGTGATCACCTGGGCGCAGAATGCGGAAATTTTTAAAGATCTCGGCTACGCCTTCCGGGTGACGTTCTTAAACAAATGCGATGAGCTGGAGCGCCCGACCGTAGCCGAATTCTACCAGCGCGCTTTTGGCGAGGATTTACCGGAAGCGGCCCCTGAGGTGAGTGTTGCTTAGCTGCTATCTATTTGAACTAATTGTGAGAAACAATAACTTTGCTGATTAACAAAATCGCGCTAGAAACCCACCCGTGTCACAGTCAGCTCGTACCCCTTCCGCGCCCACAGTAGCGTCCTCCGATCAGCATCCCAGCGCTAGTCGAAGCGATCAAACCGACGCTTTCGCGCGCATTGCCGAACATTGTCAAAACTTTCGCGGCGGCCCGGCGGGGCGCAGCACCGGCCAGCTGGTTTTAAACCTGTCGCTTTATGGCGGCTTGATTGCGGCGATGTATGGCCTGGTTGCGATCGGCGCCTGGTGGGCGGCGCTGTTACTGAGCATTCCCGCCTCCGGCATTTTGGTGCGCCTGTTCATTATTCAACATGATTGCGGGCACGGCGCTTTTTTCAAATCCAAACGCGCCAATCATGCGGTTGGCTGGTTGATCAGCGTTTTGAGCTTCACGCCTTACGGTTTCTGGCGCGACGCGCATAATCGCCACCACGCCAATTCCGGCAATCTGACCAAACGCGGCATGGGCGGCGTCGATACGCTGACGGTTGAAGAATTCAAACGCCTGACCCCGCGCAACAAAGCCTTGTACAAATTCTACCGCCACCCGCTGACGCTGTTGGTGTTCGGCCCGCCGATTTATTTCCTCCTGTTGCAACGGCTGCCGATGGCCGGTCCGATGCCTTATACGGAAGTTTATTTCGGCATGAAGGGGCCGCGAATCTGGCAAAGCGTGATGCTTTTAAATCTGGCGCTGGTGGCTTTTTACGGCGGCCTTGCCTTTTTACTCGGCGGCTGGGCGACGCTGATTGTGATTGGCCCGGTGGTCTCACTTTCCGGCATCGCCGGCTCATGGCTGTTTTATGTGCAGCATCAATATGAAGACGCCTATTGGGCCGACCGCAAGGACTGGAGTTATAATACAGCCGCCCTCCTTGGCAGCTCGCATTATGACCTGCCGCGCATCCTGCAATGGTTCACCGGCAATATCGGCCTGCATCACATCCACCACCTTTGCAGCCTCATTCCCAACTACCGACTACAGGAATGTTATGACGCCAGCCCCGAGCTTCAGGCGCTGCCAAAGCTAAGCATCCGCGACAGCTTAAAATCTCCAGGCATGGCGCTATGGGACGAACAAAGCGGCCGCATGGTCAGATTTTCGGCCGTTCCGTAATTTTCTAAATGCTGTGAGCAAAGCCGATGCGCTCGCTTTTGGCCAAGCGCTCTAGCGGCGGCGCCGTATATATGGCATCTATCGTCAACTGCCACATTCGAGGAATCCAATGAAATGCTTGCTTCTTTCCGCGGTGCTCGCCGCCGCGCCTGTCGTCGCTCATGCACAAAACGAGGACGTTATGACGCGTATTGATGCGCGTTACGACCAGACGGCGGATATCGCGCGCAAGCTCTGGGAATGGGCGGAAGTCGGCTATCAGGAAGAGCGTTCAAGCGCTTTGCTGCAAGATGCACTCAGCGCGGAAGGCTTCTCGATTGACAAAGGCGTTGCCGATATCCCGACAGCTTTCGTCGCCGAATATGGCGACAGCGGACCGGTGATTGCAATCCTCGCTGAGTTCGACGCCCTGCCCGGCATCAATCAGGATGCAGCGCCAACCCGCGCGCCCATCGACGGCAAGGGCGCCGGCCATGCCTGCGGTCATAATTTATTCGGGGCGGGCTCGGTGCAGGCCGCCATCGCCATCCGGCAATGGCTTGAAGAAACCGGAACCCCAGGGCGCATCCGCCTTTACGGCACGCCCGCCGAAGAGGGCGGTTCGGGCAAGGTCTATATGGTGCGCGCCGGCCTGTTCGACGATGTCGACATCGCACTTCATTGGCATGCGGCTGGTGAGAACTCCGCCGCGGCGCGCACAAGCCTTGCCAATCGTTCGGCGAAATTCCGCTTCCACGGCGTTTCAGCACATGCGGCCGGCGCCCCGGAAAAGGCGCGCTCGGCGTTAGACGGCGTTGAGGCGTTCAATATGATGATCAATATGATGCGCGAGCATGTGCCGCAGGAATCGCGCATTCACTATGTGATTACCGCCGGCGGCAATGCGCCCAATGTCGTGCCGGATTTTGCCGAAGTGTTTTATTATGTCCGCCACCCGGAGGCAAAAGGCGTTGAAGAAATCTGGACGCGGCTTGAAGAGGCCGCGCGCGGGGCGGCGCTCGGCACGGGAACAAAAGTCGACTGGGAAATCATCCACGGCAACAACCCCCTCCTCGTTAATGAAACGCTTGCCAAGATGATGGACGAAAAGCTGCGCCAAGTCGGCGGCGTCACCTACACCAAGGAAGAACAGAAATTCGCAAAAAAACTCCACGCATCCTTTGACGAACCGAGATTTGCACTTGGCAGTGAGGAAGAAATCCAACCCTATAGCCGCTCATTGGGATATGGCTCAACCGATGTCGGCGACGTCTCTTTCGCCACCCCGACGGTGGGCCTTCGAACCGCGACTTGGGTGCCCGGCTCGTCCGCGCATAGCTGGCAGTCGGCGGCGGCGAGCGGCATGAGCATCGGCTTTAAGGGCGCACAGGTCGCGGCAAAAACGCTGACGCTTGCGGCCATCGAACTTTACTCCAACTCGGAAATGCGTGAGGCCGCGCAAGCAGAGTTTGAAGAAGCGCGCGGCGAAAATTTTAAATATTACTCACTGCTCGGCGACCGCGAACCGCCGCTGGATTATCGGAAATAATCCCTTGTGATCTTTAGACCAAGGCCGGCGGTGAATGATCTCTCCGCCGGCATGCCTTCCCGGCCCTTGCGCACATAGCCCAAAACCGGCGAATAAGGGGCTCCAACAAAGAAGATTTTGTGGCCCGAAACAACGAAACCTATATCTGCCAGTCTTGCGGGGCGGTCTATGCGAAATGGGCCGGGCGTTGCGAGGCGTGTGGGGAATGGAATGCGATCCAGCAGGAGCTGACGGAGGCCGGGCCGCCGGGCTCGCTCACCGGATCAAGCGGCGCTGGCGCCAAATCCCGTGGCAAACGCCTCGAATTCACGCCCCTTTCCGGCAGCGGCGAGCCGGTGCCGCGCATCCTCACCGGCAATGCTGAGTTTGACCGCGCTTGCGGCGGCGGGCTTGCCCATGGCTCGGCGTTGTTGATCGGCGGCGATCCCGGCGTCGGCAAATCCACCTTACTATTGCAGATCGCCGCCGGGCTGGCCGATGGCGGGCAACGCATCGCCTATATCTCCGGCGAGGAATCACCTTCGCAAATCCGCATGCGCGCGGAACGGCTCGGCGTTCAGGGCGCGCCGGTGCATCTCGCCTCCGCGACGTCGCTGCGCGACATCCTCGCGACCTTGAAATCCGAACGCCCGGACGCGGTCATCATCGATTCCATCCAAACCCTGTGGTCGGACGCCTTGCCGGCCGCGCCCGGCACGGTGACGCAAGTGCGCGCCTGTGCTCATGAGCTGGTGCGGTTCGCCAAATCCTCCGGCTCGGTTGTTCTGCTTGTCGGCCATGTCACCAAGGACGGTCAGATCGCCGGTCCGCGTGTGGTCGAACATATGGTTGACGCGGTGATGTATTTTGAAAGCGAACAGGGCCGCGACTTCCGGATTTTGCGGGCGGTGAAAAACCGCTTCGGCGCCGCCCACGAAATCGGCGTTTTTGAAATGACCTCAAAGGGCCTTGCCGAAGTCGCCAATCCGTCGGAGTTATTTTTATCGACCAATGAAGAGCCGGCCTCGGGTGCGGCGGTGTTCGCCGGGATTGAAGGCACGCGGCCGGTGCTGGTGGAAATACAGGCGCTGGTCTCGCCCTCCTCCCTCGCCTCGCCGCGCCGCGCCGTGGTCGGCTGGGACAGCGCCCGGCTGTCGATGCTGCTGGCCGTGCTCGATACCCGCGCCGACCTCGATTTTGGCCGCCATGACGTATTTCTCAATGTCGCCGGGGGGTTGCGTATTGCTGAACCGGCGGCGGACCTGGCGGCGGCGGCGGCTTTGTGCTCGTCCCTGTTTGACGCCCCGCTGGCGCCCGGCCGGGTTGTATTTGGCGAGGTCGCACTCTCTGGCGCCGTGCGTCCCGTCAACCAGACCGAAGCGCGCCTTAAAGAAGCCAAAAAGCTAGGTTTTATGGGGGCGCTCGCCCCATCCGGCGCGGCCAGCGACTCCCTGCAAGTGACCCAGGCCGCCAAACTGAGCGACCTTGTCGCCTGGGTGCGCGACCAGGGTTAGAACTTGAGCCTTGAGGCTATCAAGGGTAATGAAAATCTGTGGGGACCAGCGACTCGCTCCATTATCGGCGGGCGGAGAAAACCGGGTTTAGTAATGTTCGATTTGCTTTTTGTTCTCGTTGTCGGCTTGTCTACGATTTTTGCAGCCATGCGCGGGGGATTACGCGAACTGGCGACGCTGCTGGCGCTTGCCATGGCCGGCGGGCTGACCTGGATGGTCGCGCCGGGCGCACTTGGCGCCATTGGCCTTGCGGACAGTTTTTTCGGAACCATCGCGCTTAGCGCAGTTCTCGTCGCGGTGTTTTTCGTCGTCGCGCATATCGTCCTTCATATCGGTTTGAAACAGGTTCCCCTGGAAGGGCGCGCGGTGCTGATCGATCGCCTCGCCGGCGGCGGCTTTGGCGCCTTTCGCGGCCTGGTTCTGGTCGGCCTCGGTTTCCTTGGTTACGGCTATTATCTCGACGAAGCGCGCCAGCCCGAAGAAGTTAAAACCGCCATCACCCGGCCAATCGCCGCGGGCATGGCTGAGTGGTTTGAAAGCTTCGCACCGGAAGCAACGCAGATCGACGCCGGCGCCGAGCCGACAGAAGATACCGAAGACGTCGACGCCGCGATTGACGGCTATGCGCGCGCCGATCGCAACGGGCTTGAAGAAATCGTCACCACGGTGACGACGACCGACCCGGCGCTGGTGCTTGAAGAACCCGAGGCCGAAGTAGCGGCTGAAGCCAAAGCGCTTGAAGACGAGATGGCCGACATCCTTCAGGAGAGCGAGGAATAATGACCCTCCCCGGCGACGCCTCCCTGCCTTTACAAAACCGCATCGCCGATTTCCTAAAACTTGAAGCCCCGCGCTACCGCCGCCGGCAATCGGAACTCGATGCGCTGCTTGGCGGCGCGAAACTCAAAGAAGAATGCGGCGTGTTCGGCGTCATCGGCACGAAAGACGCCGCCGCGCTCACTGCGCTGGGCCTTCACGCCTTACAACATCGCGGCCAGGAAGCCGCTGGCGTCGCCAGCTATGACGGCAAGCAATTTCATACCGAGCGTCATCTCGGCCTTGTCTCCGATAATTTTTCTGACGCAAAAACCCTCGGCCGCCTGATCGGCGACAGCTCCATCGGCCACACCCGCTATTCAACCCATGGCGATACGGTGTTGCGCAATGTTCAACCGCTCTATGCCGACCTCGACAAGGCCGGGCTGGCGATTGCGCATAATGGCAATCTGACCAACGCTAAAACCCTGCGCGCCGATCTCGTGCGGCGCGGCTGTATTTTTCAGTCTACGTCGGATTCTGAAATCTTCCTGCAACTCACCGCCCGTTCGCAATATCTCTCCGTCACCGACAAGCTGATCGACTCTCTAAAACAGATCGAAGGCGGCTATGCGCTGACGGTGTTGTCGCCGGAAGGGCTGATCGGCGTGCGCGACCCGGTCGGCATACGCCCGCTGGTGCTCGGCAAACTTGATGGCGCGCCGATCCTGGCGTCGGAGACTTGCGCCCTCGATATTATCGGCGCGCAGTTCGTGCGCGACATCAAACCGGGAGAAGTGGTCATCTGTCGGGCAGACGGATCGGTTGAAAGCCGGCAGGTGTTCCCCGAACCGCCCAATGCGCGACCATGCATCTTTGAGCTGATCTATTTTGCCAAGCCCAATTCAGTGGTCGACGGGCAAAGCGTTTATGAGCTGCGCAAACGCCTCGGCGTGCAGCTTGCGAAAGAAGCGCCGTCGGACGCTGATCTGGTGTCGCCAATTCCAGATAGCGGCGTGCCCGCCGCGATCGGTTATGCGCAAGCAGCAAACCTTCCCTATGAGATGGCGCTGATCCGCTCGCACTTTATCGGCCGGACATTTATTGAACCGGAACAGAAGATCAGAGAAGCCGGCGTTGCGCGCAAGCACTCGCCCAATCGCAAGCTGATCGAGGGCAAAAGCGTCGTCCTGATCGACGATTCCATTGTCCGCGGCACCACCTCGCGCAAGATTGTACAAATGCTCCGCGCCGCCGGCGCCGCGCAAGTGCATCTGCGCATCGCCTGCCCGCCGATCCAGCATCCCGATTTTTACGGCGTCAACACGCCGTCCTATGAGGAGCTTCTCTCCGTCGGCCGCGACGTTGAACAGATGCGCCAACTGATCGGCGCCGATACTTTGGCGTTCCTGTCGCTCGAAGGGCTTTATCTCGCACTGCGTAAAGGCAAACGCGACGACGCTGCGCCCGCCTTCACCGATCACTGCTTCACCGGCGATTACCCTACCCGCCTCACCGACCGCGAAGCGCAAGACCGCGACGCGATCGTGACGCAGCTGTCGTTCCTGGCCGAGACGAGCTGATACGCCCTTTCTTGTACGGCCTGAACGCATGAGTCGCCAGGGCTTGCCTTACTGTTCGGCGGCGGCGGCCCACTTCACATAAAACGTCGAAGCCATAGAAATCATAACATCAAAGTTGGCGGCAATATTGCCTTCCGTTATCCCACCATCAGCAATCACATATCGCGCCAAGTGAACGGTCTCACTTTTATCGCCGGGCATGAATTTCACCGCAGAGTATTTTAAATTGAGTTTGTGAACCCGGTCCAAAAACTCAACCCGGGATAATTCTTTGTCAGCGTTTACCGAAAAACTCGCAAACAGCTGCAACCCCAAACAGGGGCCTTTACTACATGCCGCCACGTTATAAGTGAAAATGAGGCCGACAGCCGTCTTACAACTTCGGCCCGTATCAGAAACCACCCTACAGGTAACTTTTTTCTCTGCTAATATCCGTTCAATGTCAGGAACGGAGAAAGATTTTACGACATCTTCGGGGGCGGCGACGGCCGTAAACGAGGCGGAAGAAAACGCCAATAACAGTCCCGCAAAAACTACCTTGTTGATGATTTTCATTTTTGGTCCCTTACTTTAGAGCGCGCTCCGTTTTTATTCACGAAAAGTAAATATCATATTTGCAACGGCGCTATTGGCTATTGAGTTCTCACCATTGGTTTTAGAGAACGGAAATTAACCTTGCGGCGACAACGGGCCCGTCAGGCGGGGAAAAAGCCCTTCGCACTTTATGCAAGCCCTGCAACCACGGGGCCTGCAGCCGAATCTGGTCCAACATTTTTACTCGCTGGCGCCGCTAACATTAGCGCCGCCTGCCGAAGGAATGTCTTTATACGCTGCATCTGGTTTGCTCCTTTACCTGCAATTGCGGATCGCTAAAGATGGTCACAACAACACATCAGTGTATCCGGACTGCACAGGAGTATAGGACCGCCCAAATGCGTGAGGATAACTTTTCACCAAATATAGGTTTTATGGCCAACTACCCTCTCAGGGTTGTAAAATCGAAGAATCGATTCGTGTGAGGGTTGTGCGGATTTGTACCGCGTTTCTTCCACGTCATCCCGTGTGCCGTGCAGCACGAAGTGATGCACTGCTAGCACGGGATCGCTATCGGCAGGTTAGAACTCTGCCGCAACAGATCCCGTGTCTGCAAAGCGTCACTTCGCGACGCATTGCGCACGGGATGACGAAGATGAATATCTCCAGGGAAACGAAACTCTGCTCAGACAGGCCTGCGCCCACCAGCTGAAATAAACCCCTAAGCCCGCTCATCTTTGGGCGACTCCATCACGATATAAGACGTGATAGCGCTCACCTGCGGCGCCATGCCGAGAACTTCCGTATGGAAATTTTTATAGGCGGCTAGGTCTTCAACCTCGATGCGTAAGAGATATTCAATCGCGCCGGTGACATTGTGGCATTCACGCACCTGAGGCGCATTCGCCATCAATTTCTCAAAAGCCTTTTGCTGCGCCTTGGTGTGTTCGGACAGGCCTACCGCAATATAGGCCGTAAACCCCGCCCCCAGCGCCTGCCGGTTGATCATCGCGCGATAGCCCTCGATGACGCCGCTTCGCTCAAGCTCCTGAACGCGGCGCAGACACGCCGATGGCGACAGGCCGATCCGGTCCGCCAATTCCGCATTAGAGAGGCGGCCATCGCGCTTAAGCTCGCGCAAGATTCTTCGGTTTATATTGTCAATATTCGTCATATATTGTTCATATAGACCGATTCATAGATAAGAAAGCAAGATAATTTCGCTAATAACGGGATATTCTTGCTCCATTATGAACCCAGAACTCATCACCGCCCTTGCCGCCTTCGCTTTCGTTTCATCGATCACCCCGGGGCCGAACAATTTGATGCTGATGGCGTCGGGCACAAATTTTGGCGTTGTCCGCACCATCCCGCATATGCTCGGTGTTGGTATCGGCTTTACACTGATGATTGTCCTGGTCGGCGCCGGCATTATCCAAATATTCGACGCTGTTCCCGTCAGCTATATGATTTTGAAAATCGGCAGTGTCGCCTATCTCAGTTTTCTCGCCTGGAAGATCGCAACGGCGGCGCCGATTGACCACAGCGCCGGGCCAAAAACTGACGGCGCCAAGCCCATGAGTTTTATCCAAGCCGCTTTATTCCAGTGGGTTAATCCCAAAGCCTGGGCCATGGCGCTAACCGCGGTCAGCGCTTACACAACCCGGGCGGAACCTGTTGTCAGCCTGTTAATGGTGGCGTTGATTTTCGGTCTGGTCAATCTACCCTCGGTCAGCGCGTGGACAGTGTTAGGCTCGCAATTGCGGCGCTTCATGGGCGACCCGCTCAAGCTCAGGGTTTTCAACATAAGCTGCGCATTGCTGTTGCTGGCGACGCTTTATCCGATTTTCTTCAGCATGGGAACTAAGGGGTAAAGCCCACGCCATATTCCGTCATCCCGGATGCGATGCAACACAAAGTGTTGCTTCGCTGGTCCGGGACCGGTTTAGATATGCGAATTCTCGAGAACGATCCCGTGTCTGCGAAGCAGCATCCGCGCGCAAAGGCGCGCAATTTATAATTCGACCGCCTTCGCGGTCGGGATGCTGCATCGCGCACGGGATGACGGCATTTGTCAGGCTAGCGGTCGCTAAAGCCCCTTCAGCCGCTCCAGCGCGGCATTTAATTTCTCGATCTGGGTCTCGAAATCCGCGCGGCGCGTGTGCTGCTCCTCAACCACCTCTTTCGGGGCGCGTTCGACGAAGTTCTTGTTCGCCAGCTTCTTGTCGATGCCGGCGATTTCGCTTGCCGCCTTGGCGATTTCCTTGTCGAGGCGCGCGTGTTCCGCATCGAGATCAATGACACCGCCAAGCGGCAGTGCAATCGTGGTCTCGCCCTGAACAATCTGAACCGCGCCTTTGGGCGGCGCGCCGGCGGTGATATCTGACAGGCGCGCAAGGCGGCTGAGCACGCCAGAATGCGCTTCAATGCGCGCCTCCGCGTCGCCGCCGGAGAACACCATAGGGATTTTCGCGCCCGCCGGCACGTTCATTTCCTGACGGACGGAACGGATGGCGGTGATGAGATCGATCACCCAGTTCATTTCCTCGGCGGCGACGGCATTTTCCAGGCCCGCGTCGGGGTTCGGCCACGCGGCGGTGATGAGGCGCTCGCGCACGGCGAAGGCGCCCCACAGCTCTTCGGAAATAAACGGCATGAACGGGTGGAGGAGTTTTATAATCTGATCGAGCGCCCAGGCGGCGGTCGCCCGCGTCTCGGTCTTCGCTGCTTCATCGTCGCCCATGAAAGTCGGCTTGGCGAGTTCGAGATACCAGTCGCAAAACACGTTCCATGAGAACTTGTAGATCGCACCGGCCGCGTCGTTGAAACGGAAGGCTTCGAGCTCACGCGTGACCTCAGCGGCGCAATTGTTGGCCTCGTGGACGATCCACTGGTTGAGCGTCGCCTTAACCGTCGCCGGATCAAAGCCCGCATCAGGCGCGCATTCGTTCATCTCGCAAAACCGCGCCGCGTTCCATAACTTGTTGCCGAAATTGCGATAGCCTTCGACGCGGGACTCCGAGAGGCGAATATTGCGCCCCTGGGCGGCTTGCGCGGCGAGCGTAAAGCGCAGCGCGTCGGCGCCGAATTTTTCGATCAGCACCAGCGGATCAATGACGTTGCCTTTCGACTTCGACATTTTCTGCCCATGCTCATCGAGCACCAGCGCATGAATATAAACCGTATGGAACGGAACTTCCTTCATGAAGTGAATACCGTCCATCATCATCCGCGCCACCCAGAAGAATATGATGTCAAACGCGGTGACGAGAACGCTGGTCGGATAATGCTTCTTCAGCTCAGGCGTTTCATCTGGCCAGCCAAGCGTCGAGAATGGCCACAGGGCAGAGGAGAACCAGGTGTCGAGGACGTCAGGATCGCGGTTCAATCCAATCCTCGTGATCTTGCCACCGGTTCCACCAGAAGTGATGAAGCCTTCAGTTCTTGAATCATCGTTGTCATCTACAGTGATTTCGTATTCACTACCGTAATATTCCTTGGCGATCTCAATCGCCGCTTCTCCTGATTCTGCGACGAATATTTTCGTAAGTTTTGTCGAATCTAGATCATCTTTATCCGGCCCATACCAAGCCGGAATGCGATGTCCCCACCACAGCTGCCGGGAAACACACCACGGCTCAATGTTCCGCATCCACTGAAAATAAGTCTTCGCCCAGTTCTCGGGCACGAACTTGGTCTTGCCGCTTTCCACTGCTTCGATGGCGGGCTTGGCAAGCGTCTTCGCGTCCACATACCATTGGTCGGTGAGCATCGGCTCGATGACGACGCCGGAGCGGTCGCCGAACGGTTGCATGATCTTTTTGTCTTCGACTTTGATGAGGAGACCGAGCGCATCGATGTCAGCAACAATTTGTTCGCGGGCCTGCGGCGCGTCACCCTTATCGGCAAAGCGTTTCAGCCCGCGATATTTCATCGGCACTTTATTATCGTCACTATTATCAGCCCTCAGGCGGCCCTTGGTATCCATCAGGATATACATCGGGATATTGTTGCGTTTCGCGACCTGATAGTCGTTGAAGTCGTGGGCGCCGGTGATCTTCACCGCGCCGGAGCCAAAGTCCGGGTCCGGATAATCGTCGGTGATGATCGGAATCGGACGCTTGGCCAGCGGCAAGATACAATTCTTGCCGACAATCGGCGCATAGCGCTTGTCGGACGGGTGCACCGCCACCGCGCCGTCGCCGAGCATGGTCTCGGGCCGCGTCGTTGCGATTGAAATATAGTCCCGCGTCTCCCACTCGGTCGGATTGCCCTCTTCGTCATGGGCGATCGGAAACTCGTAAGTCTCGCCGTTCTCCAGCGGATATTTGAAATGCCAGAAATGCCCATCGACTTCGGTGTTCTCAACTTCGAGGTCAGAGATCGCGGTTTCAAATTTCGGGTCCCAATTGACCAGGCGCTTGTCGCGATAGATCAGGCCTTGTTTGTGAAGCTCGACAAAGACCTTGATCACCGCCTTGACCATCTGGTCGTCGGGATCGTGCGGATCGCCCATGGTGAAGCGCTCGCGGCTCCAGTCGCAGGACGCGCCGAGGCGCTTCAGCTGATGGAGGATGGTCCCGCCGCTCTCCTCTTTCCACTGCCAGACGCGTTCAACAAACTCTTCGCGGGTGAGATCGGTGCGTTTTTCCTGCCGCTCCATCATCTGGCGCTCGACCACCATTTGCGTGGCGATCCCCGCATGGTCCATGCCCGGCTGCCACAGGACGGATTTCCCGCGCATGCGCTCAAACCGGCACAGGATATCCTGCAACGTGTCGTTGAGGGCGTGGCCCATATGCAGCGAGCCGGTGACGTTGGGCGGCGGAATGACGATCGTATAGGGCTCCGCGCCCGGCGTGTCTGAGGGCTTGAAGGCGCCGTCGTCTTCCCACCGGGCGTAAATCCGTGCTTCGGCGTCCTGGAAATTGAAATTCTTATCGAGCATGGAGCTTGCGCTCTCCGTTTGTTGCGATTGCGAAAAGCCGGTTTAAGCTGGACGGGCAGATTGCTCAACAGCCGCATCCACGCAAAATAAAAGCCGGCCTAGAGAAAGGCCGGCTTTTAATAAAACTCTTGGCCTTCGAAGGGTTAGCGACGCCGGCGCGCCACCCGCTGGACTTCCTCTTCGACTTTTTCTTCGACAATCGTCGGTAGATTAGCGTCGAGCCATTCCTTGACCATGGGCTTCAACATCGCAACGACGATGTCTTCAATCGTCCGGCCGCCGCCATCCGAGACCCGTACGCTCTGCGAAAGCGCCATAAACGCGCTGGAGGCGGCATCCGCTGAGGTCGCGCCAAGGATTGTTTCGTCAGCGTCTTGGTCCATAGCCGCCGCTACATTTTTCGTAATCATTTCAACATCTTCCGTTTCCAGATGCGGGTGAGCATCAACTTCTGCGCGAGGCTCAAAGGGCGCCGATGGGGTCTCGACGCGGGGTGATTGTGGTTCCGGGGCGGGCTGCGCCAGCCTTTCTACCAAAGCAGGCCGGGAAGGCTCAGGCGCGACAGGCGCGGCCGTGGGCGCCGCCGTTGGTGCTACTGGGGCCGTCTCCGTCTCGTCTTCAGAGATAATCCGGCGAATCGACGCCAGGATCTCCTCCATGCTTGGTTCCGGCTGTGAATTATCCATCAAAAAGGCGTCCTCTTAGAGGTCGTGTAGCTTATGCATAAATGAGCGACCGCTTGCGATCTCCCCTTTTTCAAGCGCTTCGCCTTAGTTATCAAGGCCTTCCTTACTCGAACGTTAACGTCGCAGCGATTCCAGCAGCGCGTCGCCGGTCTCCATATCGACGTTCAGTTCGGCAATGCCGACCGCTTCGGGCGTCAACAGGCCAATGGCGGCCAAAAGCGCATAAGCGGCGGTCTGTGCGTCACGGCGCGCGCGCGCCAGCGTCACCTCGGCATTTAGAAGTTCCTGCTCCGCGTCGAGCGTATCGAGCGTCGTTCGGGTGCCCAGCAATGCCTCCTGCCGCACCCCCCTCAGCGCCAGTCTGTTGGCCCGGACCGCAGCTTCGGCGGACTTAATGACGGCGCGCGCAACGGTGAGTTGCTGCCAGGCTGCGGTGACATTTTCCGTCACCTGGCGCGCGGCTTCATCAACGCGCGAGCGGTCGCTTGCGTGCAGCGCCTTGGCCTCGCGGATGCGGGAGTAATTCTCGCCGCCTAAAAACAGCGGAATGGTGGCGCGTGCGCCATAGGCAAATTGCTCATCGCTAGTGATAAAACTACTTGGCTGGTCCGCATACTGATAACTTGCGGTCAGCGACACCACTGGCAGAAGCGCGCCTTTGGCGATCTTTACCTGACGCCGCGAGACTTCGCTTTGCTCACGCGCCATAATCAAAGGCGGGGCAAAGTCAGCCGCGATGGCTTGAGCGTCATCAATTGTTTCCGGCAACTCCGGCAGCGCCTCTACGGCCTCAAGATCACCGGGCAGCTGACCGACAAGGCGTGCATAGGCGGCTCTGGAAATCGCCAGCGTTCCTTGCGCATTGGCCATATCCGCACGCGCAGCGGCAAGTCGCGCATCGGCCTGGGCGACATCGGTGAGGGTAATTTCGCCGACATCAAACCGCGCCTTCGCCATTTCCTGCTGGCGCAGCAACACGGTGACATTGGCCTTGTTGAGATTGTAAATCGCGATGTTGAGCTGAACGTCGAAATAAACGCCGGCGACATCACGCAAAACCTGTTGCTCAACCGAGACCAGCTGCGCACCGCCAGCGCGAATGCGCGCGCCCGCCTGTTTGATGGAATTGAAATCACGCAAACCGGCAAAGACACGTTGTTCGGCGTCTATGTTTGCAGTCAGCGGAGAAAATTTGGTATCGCGCTGCACGGGCGTACCGCTAAAGTTCGATGACTGCTTTGAATCGACCTTGGAATAAGAGCCGCCGGCCGAGATTTGCGGCAGCGCTGCTGATATCGCCTGCGCCCGCGTTTCACGGGTCGCCCTGAGCCGGGCGCGCTCAGCGCGGATGGTGGGGTTTGTCTGAAACGCCAGCGAAAGCGCATCTTGCAAGGTTTCCGCCTGTGCAGGACCGGGCGCCACGCTCAAAGACATGGTCGCGGCAAGTAGGGATAAGATAGCGGCGCGCAAAGATTTATCTCCGTCAATCAGGCAACAAACAAACTCAGGGCAAAACGCGCCCGAACATAACAAAGATCATCAATGATCTTGGTTAAGGATTGTTATTCTTTGCGCGGTTTCAATAGGCTTTAGCAGCGCAGCAAGGGCTTTTTCTGCGCATTCAGGGCTTTATGGTAAAAACACCCGGCCTTATCTCAAAAAACAAATGACTTTGGCTTGTTAAAACCCGGCGCCACAGCGCTGGTCGCCGCATCATAGAACTCGGTGAAGGCGATGGCGTCGCCGCTGCGCCGGTAAACCCCGCCGCGCGAGATCCCGTCTTTGCGCAGGATTGTCGCCAGCCGGCCGCCGTCTTTTAGCTGCGCCAGCAAACTATCCGGTTGTTTTTCGATGGCGGCGGCAACAAAAATCATATCAAACGGTCCCTGATCGGGCGCGCCGGACCATGGATCGCCGGTGATGACGGCGGCATTGGAAAAGCCGAGCGTCGCGAGGGTCTCCTGCGCCGCGCTTGCCAGCTTCTCGTCGCTTTCGATGGCGACCACCATCTCCACCAGTTGGGCGAGCACGGCCGTCGAATAGCCGCTGCCGCAGACGGCGTTGAGAACAATATCGCCGGGATGCGGCTCGGCGGCGGCGAGAAGCTTGGCGAAGTCGCGCGCCTGCAAAAGCTGACGCCCGGGCGCATAGGCAATTTCGCGCTCGACATAGGCCTGGTCGCGCAATTCGACCGGCAAAAACACCTCGCGCGGGGTTTGTTCCATCGCCGTTTGTATACGCAGATCGGTCACGTCGTTGGGCCGGACCTGACTATCGACCATATGCCGTCGCGCCGCCTGATAATCCATCATGTCCTCAGCGTTGAGATTTCAAAAATGCATCTAACAGGAACCTGTCGCAATGGATAGCATTTCCCGACAAATTCAGGCCTGCCATGTGGGCGCAGGGCGCTACCCATATCTGCACCCGCCGATGACCATGGCAGCGGCGATGGCGGCGGCGATGGCGGCAACTTTCAATTTATTGATATTATTGAGGGTTTGCCAGGACCATTTACGCCGCAGCAAGCGCGCCGCGAATGCCGGCCAGATCACCCGGCGCCGGCGCGACGATAGTGCGGATAAATCACCCTTGAGCTGTTCGCATGGCAAGTCGTCGCCGCCTATATCCAGGGACAAGGCTTGGCGCTGGATAAGACAGGTGCTCCGCTTCAAGATGAATTGCCTCATGATCGGCGGAAGCCCCCCACGGACGCGCCGACAACGGCGCCTCTTCAACGTTGTGGCGCACCTGTATGCGGCATGTTGCCCATTTCAATATCTGCCTGGAAACAGCTCATTACCTGGTTAAGAAAACTGTTGCGGACCCAATATGAGCTATTGTTGTTGCAGTGTCTCAGCATCATATAATTGTTCATACGCCGCACACGCCTGCGACCCTCTAAGTTGATGAAAATCAATGTGCGACAGCACGACGCATGGATAATAAAGCTAATCCCAGAGAGCCGTCGCCGTCATAAGCGTCGTGTGTATACAAACTTGTTTTACATGCTTGTTCCATTCGCAGGAGACAGCCATGACCATTTGGAAATCATTTCTACACAACAAACTTTCTCGCGCCGTGACCGACGGCGCTTTAGAAATTACATATCCAGACAGAACTACTGAGCGCTATGGCGACGACGATGTCGATCCTGTGCGGGTCCGTTTGAAGCATGATAAATGGGTGCGCGGCCTTGTCCTTGATCCGCAGCTGGCTTTGGGCGAGGCTTATATGGAAGCAGGGTTACAGATCGATGGCGATGAAATATTCGCCCTGCTTGATTTGATCTGGGAAAACATATTGTCGAGGAGGCGCGGCGTTGGCGTTGCCGCCTTCATGCGCCGAGCCTTGCGCCGGCTCGCTCAGTTTAATCCGGCGGAACGCGCGAGAAAAAACGTCGCCCATCATTATGACGTCGGCAATGATCTTTATCGGCTCTTCCTCGATAGTGATCTTCAATATTCCTGCGCCTATTTTGAACACCCCAATATCTCACTGGAAGATGCGCAGCGTGCGAAGAAAGACCTGATCGCGAAAAAACTTCTCATCAAGCCGCATCATTCGGTTCTGGAAATCGGCAGCGGTTGGGGCGGCCTTGGCATTTCTCTTGCCGAGCGTTCGGGTGCTGAAGTCAACAGTGTTACTCTGTCCAAAGAGCAACTGCGCGTTGCGCGCATGCGGGCCAGCGCCAGGGGATTATCCGAGCAGGCGCAATTTAAGCTCCAGGATTATCGCGCAACCCGTGGCAGCTATGACCGCATCGTCTCTGTGGGTATGTTTGAACATGTCGGCGTGCCGCATTTTCAAACATATTTCGATCAGGTCGCAACCCTCCTCAATGAAGACGGCGTTGCGCTTATTCATACAATTGGACGGCCCCACGGCCCCGGGGCCACCGACGCCTGGACCGCAAAACACATCTTCCCCGGCGGATATATCCCGGCGCTATCTGAGATAATGCCGGCGATTGAGCGCGCGGGCCTTATATTGACTGATTTGGAAGTGTGGAGACTGCACTACGCAGAAACCTTGCGGGAATGGCGCCGCCGCTTCAAGGAGAATGCCGGAAAAATCTCCAAAAAATATGACGCGCGCTTTATCCGGATGTGGGATTATTATCTTGCGATTAGCGAATTGTCTTTCCGTTATGGCGTCCACGTCGTATTTCAACTGCAGCTCGCAAAACGTCAGGACGCGGTGCCCTTGACCCGCGCTTATCTAGCTGCCGATCATCCGGAATACGGCTCCCACGATCACAAAGCGCGTAAATACGCATAATCAAAGCCGGCCGTCAGGCTTGGGCGGCGGCAGGGGAAATAAAATCGTCGCCACAAGCACGCCAAAGCTTTGCCGCTTTTTCCGAAGAGGCGTCAATAGGCATTTGGCAAAGCGCCTGAAATTGCTTGTTGGTGCGCTTGCGCGGCGCCCATTGCTCTTCCATATGCGGCATTGCTTCATCCGTATCCGCACAAAATGCGCCAACCAGGGAGAAAACCTTGACGGCGTATCCATAGGTCAGATCCGCCAGCTCCAGGCGTTCGCAATCTGGCGGCGCCGGAAAGCGGCAAACAGCAACGATAGGCCCCGCATCCACCCGCTCGGTCATTTCGTGCGCGGTGACGCCAAAGCTTTCCGCACCCTCCCAGATCGCAAAACTCTCAGGATGAGAGCCAGGATATTCCGGCGGTCCCGGATGGATATTATATGGCGTCAATTGCAGCTGCGATAACAATGCGGACGGCACGATTGTGCCCGCCAGGAAAGAAATCAGACGGGCGTTGCCATCAAACCGGTCCACCGCTGACGTCAAGCTGGACAGATTATGAGCAACCGCCACAGCAAGAAACGGATTTCGCTCCAACATGAACTGCTGAAGAAACGGCGCCTCGCGCCGGCCTGTGAGGATGATAATACGGCGTTGCATGGTGATGGCTCATTAGGACAGGCCCAGTGCATCAAAACATGGTTAATGCCGGGTTTCTTTCCTCAAACTATGCCGAACGACAGAGCCGCCGCTGAGCCGGGACCGGCCGCAGCATGGCGAGTTATCACACAAACGCTGGCTGGCTGTTATGTGGAGATATGCAATCTGAGGATATTGGAGCGGGTAGCGGGAATCGAACCCGCATATTCAGCTTGGAAGGCTGCTGCACTACCATTGTGCTATACCCGCCCAAAGAAAGATTTGGGCGTCTTTGATATCGCAATTACGCCGGCATGCAAGGCTGGTGCGCGACATTTTGGGCGCTTGAACCATTGCCGTTCCATGTCCAATCTTTGTATGAGCAAAACCTCAAGGAGCATGCCTGTGGCCCATACCCCGCACGAAATTCATGACGACTTTCCCGAATATGCCGAAAAAATCCACGACCTCAAAGTCAACGATTCCCACTTTTCCCGGCTGGCGGAAGAGTATCATGAGATCAATCGGAAGATTCACCGACTGGAAACGCGGGTCGAGGCGTCAAGCGAGTTTCGCGAAGAAGACCTTCGCAAAAAGCGCATGCATCTGAAAGATCAGCTTGCGGCAATGCTTTCCAAACCATGAAGCGCATCGCCGGCGGCTAAAGCGTCCGGGCGATCAACAGCTTCATAATCTCATTAGTGCCGCCATAGATGCGCTGGACGCGGGCGTCGGCATACATCCGGCTGATCGGATATTCGTCCATATATCCGTAGCCGCCGAACAGCTGGAGGCATTCGTCGATAATCTCGTTTTCGAGATCGGAAAGGAGATATTTCGACATCGACGCCGTCGCCGCATCGAGCTTGCCGGCGATTAGCTGTTCCGTACAGTAATCAACAAAAACCCGCGCCATCGTCGCCCTGGATTTGCATTCGGCGAGTTTAAATTGGGTGTTCTGGAAACTAAGGATGGGCCGACCAAAGGCCTGACGCTCTTTGACGTAAGCAATCGTCAGCTCCAGCGCGCGCTCAATCCCGGCGATCGCCTGCACTGCAATTTCCTGGCGCTCCTGGGGTAATTGCTGCATCAGCTGGAAAAAACCCTGCCCTTCTTCTGTGCCAAGAAGATTTTCAGTCGGGATTTTCACATCATTGAAAAACAATTCCGACGTGTCCTGCGCCTTGTTGCCAAGTTTTTTGAGATTGCGGCCGCGCTCAAAACCATCGGCGCCGTCGGTCTCAACAACCATCAGCGACACGCCCGAGGCGCCTTCGCCGGGGTCGGTTTTGCACACTACAATGACAATATTTGCCGTCTGGCCGTTGGTGATGAAGGTCTTCTGGCCGTTCACCACATATTGGTTGCCGTCTTTCAGCGCCGTCGTGCGCACCGCCTGCAGGTCCGAGCCGGTGCCGGGCTCGGTCATGGCGATGGCGCCAATAAGCTCGCCGGTCGCCATTTTCGGCAACCACCGGCGTTTTTGCTCCTCGGTGCCATAATGGAGGATGTAAGGCGCGACGATAGTGTTGTGGAGCGGCGCGCCGAAGCCTTCAACGCCGGCCTTGATCTGCTGCTCAATGGAAATCTGCTCATGGGCGAATGTGCCGCCGAGCCCGCCATATTCTTCCGGCATCGACATGCATAACAGCCCCTGCTCGCCGGCCTTCTCCCAAGCCCAGCGATCAACGACGCCCTGATCGCGCCATGTCTCCACATGCGGCGCCAGCTCGCGCGTGTAAAATTTCGCAACCTCCTCCTCGAACATCACAAGTTCATCGGTTTTCCAGGACGGCGTAGCGGTTTGAATGGCGGGCATGGGGTGGGTCTCCTACTTAAAATACTTACTAAGGAATTTGGGCTTGCTGAGCCGCAGTTACAAGCATCAGAAGCAGTTAGAGACAGTGCTGCATGTTTTTTAGATGGGCGCCTGTTCGCCAAAAGGCGACCTTTAATAGTGCGCCTTCCAATGTCTCGTTTGGGTCACGAGCGGGCAAAAGCACTGAGCCTGTCTGTCGGAGACAGTTTCGTGACAAACCCGACCGTGCGATACTATGATTTGAATTGGCAGTAGGGGTAACCAGCATGAAGTGGATTTTGATTTCAATCATTACGACTGTAGTTCTCGCTGCATCTGCCGCTCTATTCTGGTTAGATTCCCAGTTTGAAGAACCTGATGCGAGATGGGTCCACTCACTTGCGGGCGAAATGGGGGCTGCTTCTGTGCTCGCCATTTTTGCCCATCCCGACGATGAGCAGCTGGTGACGGGCTTGTTGATCCGCGCAAATGAAAATGGCGGCGCCATCACCCGCATTATTACGTCGACCAAAGGCGAAGCGGGAACGCCGCTGCCGCAAATCAGTCGAATTGAGGATATGGGTATTATTCGGTACGCAGAAGTTTTAAAAAACGGATACGCGCTTGGCGTCGCTGAGCAACTCGTGTGGGATTATCCGGACGGCGGTTTGACCGATGAGAATTTCGATGAGTATGTCGGGCGCCTCCAAGGTCAAATGGTCACCTGGCGACCTGATTTGATCGTGACTTTTTGGCCCGATAGCGGGTTTTCAAACCACTCAGATCACAAGACCGCAGGACGAGCCGCGACCGAGGCTGTGAGGCGATTGAGGGAAACAGCCCCTGACAATGCGCCAAAAGCTATAGCGTATATTCTTGCTCCACGTCGCATGATGCGACGCTTTGGTGGCGAAACAGGTCGAGTGGTTGCTGACAATCAACCGGCCCCGACGCATGAAATGCCTGGTGAAGGCTGGGCCAAAATTCGAGGCTGGGACATACATGCGTCACAAAGAGGGTATGTTCAAAAAAATTACGGCATGCCTCCAGCCGTTGTCCATCGCCTCTATAACAAAGAGCATTATTACGTCTTAGATTTCTAATTTTCAAAAAATGCCTTTCTTGCGTCGGTGCGAACTTGACCTGTTATTGTCAGGTCAGCTTTGGAGCTGATAGCAGTCATTCAAATGTTAAAATACGAATGACGTGTAAGGACCAATAACCGCCGCCTCGCCCCTTGATCCCGCCTAATCAATATCCGTCAGCCGCCGGATCAAACTTGACGTATCCCAGCGGCCGCCATCCATGGCTTGAACATCGGCGTAGAACTGGTCGATCAGGGCAGTGATCGGCAGGCGCGCGCCGTTGTCTCGCGCCTCACTCAGCGCGATGCGTAAATCCTTGCGCATCCAGTCAACCGCAAAGCCAAATTCAAACTCGTCCTTGGCCATGGTCGCAGCGCGGTTTTCCATCTGCCAGCTTTGCGCCGCGCCGCCGGAAATCGCCTCCAGCACCTTGTCGATATCGAGCCCGGAGCGGGCGGCAAAATGCACCCCTTCGGACAATCCTTGAACCACGCCGGCGATGCATATCTGGTTGACGGCTTTGCACAGCTGGCCGTGACCGGCCGGACCGATATGAACAATCCGCGCCGCATAAGCGTCCATTGCCGGCCGCGCGCGCTCAATATGCTCAGCGTCGCCGCCGCACATCACCGAGAGTTTTCCGGCTTGCGCCCCCGCCTCGCCACCAGACACCGGCGCGTCAACAAAGCCGACGCCAAGCTCGGCAAGTTCGTCATGGAGACGGCGCGCCAATGTTGGCGACGCGGTTGTGTGATCGATCACAATCGCGCCCGGAGCAAACCCGCCGGCCGCCTTTTCAATCATCGCTGCGACGTCGGGATCATCGCCGAGGCACATGAACACCAGCTCAGCCTCGCGCACCGCCTCATCGGGGGATTTAGCGATCCGGCCTTTATAGTCTTGCGCCCATTGTTCGGCTTTCGCAGCGGTGCGGTTGTAAACGGTAACGTCAAAATCATTCTTGGAAAGCCAGCCGGCCATGGGATAGCCCATGACGCCAAGACCAAGAAACGCCGCCCGCATCATTTGGCTTCGCCATTGGTCTGGTAGTTACTGGCGAAATAAACCAGCGGCGCGCCATGGTTGCTGTGGAACCGAACCACTTCGCCGACCAACACAACGTGATCGCCAGCTTCATGGCGGGCAAAAATTTTGCAGTCGAACGCCGCAAGGCGGTGCTTTAAAATCGGCGCGCCGGTCTCCCAGAATTCGACCTCGTCGGGGCTGACGGGCTCGGAGGCGAAATTTGCAAACCGATCCGATAGCGCCCGCTGGTCGGCGCGAAGAATATTGATGCTATAGCCCGTCGCCGCCATGAACGCCGGATAAGACGCCGCCGTGGTTTCGATACACCACAACACCAGCGGCGGGCTCAACGACACCGAAGTGAATGAGTTGACCGTCATCGCCGCATAGCCACCGCCGTCTTTGGCGCAGGCCGCAACCGCAACACCGGTCGCAAAACGGCCAAATGCGTCTTTTAGCGGCCTGAATTTGTCTGGCATGGCGCGGCTTTCGTGGGCTATGGAACCGTTTCGATAACGTATTGAAAAACTTAAACCTTGTGCGCCTAACATCAATTTGGGAAAATACAAAGCGCCGGACGCCGCCAAGCGCATTTTGAGCTTA
>JAJFFY010000042.1 GCA_021776415.1 Hyphococcus sp. | reverse complement strand
GCTGGAACAGATCCTCGCTTCTCACAGTCAAATTGACGGCACGCTGGAATTGCCCAACATTCTCGCGCTCGCACATCGCTTACGATACCGGAATCACATTTCCGGGGAGTCGCAATATCCAAAAATTCTTCGAGACTTAACTACGGAACAAATGTTTAGCTTCGGAGAGAAGTTCATTGAGGATACAAAAATTCACCGCAAAGGCGCGCCATTTTTTACTGATAAAATGCCGAACAATTTCCGGCATATTGGGTTGATCCACCTTATTTTGCCCAACGCCAAAATCATCGATGCTCGGCGCAATCCGATGTCGTGCTGTTTTTCAGGTTTTAAACAATTATTCGCGGACGGGCAGGAATTCACCTACGGTCTGGAACAAGTCGGCCAATATTACCATGACTATGTTGAATTGATGCGGCACTGGGACAGCGTATTGCCAGGTAAAATCCTGCGTGTCCATTATGAAGATGTCGTCAATGATCTGGAAACACAAGTTCGGCGTATTTTAGATTATTGTGATCTGCCATTCGAACAATCTTGCGTTGAATTTCATAAAACCAAACGCGAAGTGCGCACCGCCAGCTCTGAACAGGTCCGCCAGCCGATCAACACCAAGGGCATTGAGCAGTGGCGCAATTTCGAACCCTGGCTCGATCCTTTGAAGGAAGCCCTTGGCGATGCGCTAACGAACTACCGGCAGTAGTGCACACCCGGTAAATCATTCCGGTACCTAACAATAAATACGCCCACTGAGCCCGCTTCTGCGATTGCCTCCGGTTTCGAGACCGCGACGGAAACATGTGCAACACGTGACTGCTCCAGGCAAAAGGCGGCGATCCGTTCGGCGAGCATTTCAACTAGCCCGATATGGCCTTCATCAATGATCGCCTTCACGCCCTGTGTAATGCGATCATAGCAGACAATGTTATCACGATGATGGGACGCAATTGCGCCGATAGGATCGAGGTCCATGTCGATAGATATATTAACAGGCTGCAGCCTCGACAGTTCATTTTGATAAATTCCGATCGATGCATCGAGAACGAGGTCATGGATAAAGACCCGGTCCCACACCACCTGTGCCGCCGAAGTCGCCAGCTGCCGACTCGTTGGAAAAATATCTTGCGTCTCATTCATAGCGTTCGCGCCCTCAGCGTGTTGCGAACCGTTCGGCGTCTCTGCCTCAACCCAGGCAGACATCATGTCATAAGCATTGGTCATCGGGATTTTACGGCCTTCTCCAATAATCGGACAAAATACGGCGCGAAGGAACGCCACAACTCGACATAAAAACGATACTCGCCTTCGCGCAGCAGGGTGATCTCTGCATGTTCAAAAACTGTACGCGTGCATTTTCCAACCGGAAACGCGCGTAAGCAAAGATCAAGTGGGCAGCCTGTATTCAAAAGTTTTACCGCTCGGGCGCCCGAAATTTCAAAAGCAACGTTGCGATGAGAAATATCTGCGTAGCTGAACGAAATTTGTGACGAAAGCTCAGCGAACATTCTTCGTAACGTTCCACCGGACGTAACATCAGAAACAACAAGCCTTTCATCGGGTCCCAGGCAGAGAATCTTAGTGCTACTCGCAAGCGTCGATGCGCCGATTTTCTCCGGTAGATCCAATTCGCTAGCTTCTGAAAGCGCCTTTAGGTTGCTTGGTTTTACACGCAAGCTAAACCGGGCGCGCTCGGGGACAAGAACGACGCTCACTTCATGCGACGCTCCGGTCAGCACCGGCGCCAATACCACACCCTGATCGATCGTCAATTCATTGGAGTGCTGATTAGATGACATTTAACCGCTCTCCTTCCGGGTCATAAAAAACAGTCGATCCGACTTTCGCCTCAATCGTTGCGCCAGGCATCGGTACATAGATGCTCTCGCCTTCGAGCGACCGCCCGTCTTTCACGAGCGCCATCGCGATCGATCGGCCCAATGTTTCGCTCCAGTAAGACGATGTCACATGCCCGACCATCTTCATTGGGATCGCCTGGCCCGGGCTGGCGACAATCTGGGCGCCCTCCTCCAGAACAAAATTCGGATCGGCGGTCAGGAGACCGACCAATTGCTTTCGTCCGTTCGCAACAATATCAGGCCGTTCAAGCGAACGCTTACCGACAAAATCCAATTTCTTATTGCCAATCGCCCAGGACATGCCCGCATCATCTGGCGTTACGGTGCCGTCCGTATCCTGACCGACAATGATGAAGCCTTTTTCTGCACGTAAGACATGCATCGTTTCCGTTCCGTAGGGTGTGATGTTGAATTCGCGCCCTGCTTCATAAAGTTTTCTCCAAATTGTTAGCCCATAATGCGCGGGCACATTGATCTCGAAACCCAACTCGCCGGAGAAACTGACCCGGAAGAGCCGCGTTTCAATCCCACATATCCTGCCTTCCCGCGCCGCCATATGCGGAAACGCCTCTTGCGAAAGGTCAATGCCATCAACAAATGGTTCGATCAATTTGCGGGCGTTCGGACCGTTGAGCGCAATCACCGCCCATTGTTCTGTAATTGACGTGAGCCAGACATCGAGGTCAGGCCATTCTGTTTGTAGATAATCTTCCATCATCGACAGAACGCGCGGCGCGCCGCCAGTGGTCGTCGTTACATGGAAACGGTCATTGGCAAGACGCCCGACAACACCGTCATCCATGATGTAACCGTCTTCACGCAACATCAGGCCATAACGGCACCGCCCCACGCCAAGCTTCGCCCACGGATTGGTGTACATCCGATTCATAAACTCTGAGGCGTCGGGTCCAACGACTTCAACCTTGCCGAGGGTAGTGGCGTCGAAGATGCCGAGCGATTCTCTTGTCGCTTTGCATTCACGTGCGACGGCTGCATACATGTCCTCACCGGTTTGAGGGAAATAGCGCGCGCGCCGCCACAAACTGACAGGCTCAAAGACCGCGCCGGCCGATACAGCCCAAGGATCAATCGGCGTTTTGCGCGTTACGTCGAAAGTATCGCCTGATTGGGCGCCTGCAAGCACACCAAATGTCGTTGGCGTGTAAGGCGGGCGAAACGTTGTCAGGCCAACCTGCTCAACCGGTCGCGCTAGCGCGTTCGACGCGATCTGCAACCCGTTCAAATTGGAAGTTTTTCCCTGATCCGTCGCCATGCCAGCCGTAGTGTAGCGCTTGACATGTTCGATGGATTTAAAGCCTTCGCGAACGGCAAGTTTAATGTCCTTCGCTGTCACGTCGTTTTGAAAGTCGACAAAGGCTTTGATACGCGTCTCGTTACGATCGGTCGGCAAGGCCCCGAAGACTTCGCCTGACCATCCGCAATCTTCTTTGACCTCCAATAATCTTGCCGCGCCGCCGCCTGCGCTGGCGCCAGTTTCCAGGGCCCGCTTCAGGCCAAATTCACCATTGCACGCGCCGACGCATATGACATTCTCATTGGGCCGGTCTGGCACGTAAGCGCCGAGTTCACTCTTCCATTTCAACGTTCCCTTGGAGTGCGACCAAAGGTGAACGCTGGGCGTCCAGCCGCCGCAAACAAGCAACGTATCGCAATCGATCATTTCCGGCGCCGATACGCCGCTGGCCAGGACACGGTTGACGCGAATACGCTTCACGCGAAATCGGCCTACCGCACCGGTGACAACCGACTCTGCTCGCACTTCAATACCGCGTTTTTTCGCTTCCTCTATTAGACGCGTATCGACCGTCGCGCGCGCGTCAATAATCGCAGCAATTCGAATATTAGCATCGGATAAATCAAACGCTGCTATGTAAGCGCTATCATGCGTCGTAAAAATTGCCGCATTGTCACCCACGGCAACGCCATAACGGTTAAGGTAGGTTTGCGCCGACGACGCGAGCATTATGCCCGGTAGATCATTGTCTGCAAAGACCAACGGTCGCTCTATCGCGCCTGTCGCGAGAATGACCTTCGCCGCGCGAACTTTATGCAAACATTCTCGCGGTTCTTTTGGATCCGGTTCACTCATATGATCTGTTAAGCTCTGGGCGAGCCCGAGAAAATTGTCGTGGTAATAGCCGAAGACCGTGGTGCGCGGCAGCAAAGTAACGTTGTCACGAGACCGCAGCGTTTCCAGGCCGCTTTCCAGCCATTGCCACGCCGGCGCCCCGTCAATAGCAGCCTCCGGCATCGAGAGGAGACTACCGCCGAATTCTGCTTGTTCATCGGCGATGATGACGCGCGCACTGGATTCCGACGCGGCGAGCGCGGCGGCAATCCCAGCAGGTCCCGCGCCAACAATCAAAACCTCGCAATGGTCGTATGCGCTTGTGTAATGATCGGGGTCGGGCTCAGATGGCGCCGGGCCCAAACCGGCCGCGCGGCGAATAAAAGGTTCATAAACCCAATCCCAGAAGGATTTCGGCCACATGAAGGTTTTGTTGTAAAATCCCGCCGGAAATAACGCGGAGAACTTGTCATTGATTTCGGTGATATCGAATTTCAAAGACGGCCAATAGTTCTGACTGCGCGCGGTTAAGCCTTCGTACAAATCAAGCGTCGTTGCGCGAACATTCAGCGTGACGCGGCCCGGCCCTCTGTCGAAAGCAACAAGAGCATTGGCTTCCTCCGATCCGGCACTGAGAATGCCGCGCGGGCGATGGTATTTGAAAGAACGTCCTACAAGATGAACACCATTGGCGAGAAGCGCGGATGCAAGCGTATCGCCTTCGACGCCCGCATACTCCTTGCCGTCAAAGCTAAAACGAACAGTCTTTTCCTGTCTGGGACGCCCACGGCCCTGCCTGCGAAACGTCGTCATTTCGCCGCCTCCGCAATTTCTTCCACCGAGGGCTTTGGCTCGCCGGTCTTATAAGTCATGAGAATTTTATCCGTAACCGTATTTCTCGCCGCATTGAAGTAGCGAGCACAACCATGCGCATGGACCCATCGTTCATAGTGGACGCCGCGCGCGTTTTTGCGAATAAAAAGATACTCCGCCCACTCATCATCACTTAACAGATTTGGGTTTTGAGGCCGAGAGATATGCGCTTCACCAGCATAAACGAACTCCACCTCAGGGCGTTGCTCATCACAATACGGGCAGCGGATTAAAATCATCTTTCCCCCTAATGCGCCACAGCGGCGGCCGCCGCTTCGTCGATCAGCCGGCCTCTTGTGAACCGCTCAAGCGTGAAGGGCGCGTTGATAGCGTGCGGTTCGTCTTTAGCAATTGTGTAAGCGAGAAGATCGGCAGCGCCCGGCGTCGCCTTAAATCCGCCAGTGCCCCAGCCACAATTTACATAGAGCCCCGGCACAGGCGTTTTCCCTAGAATACAGGAGCGATCAGGTGTCACATCAACCACCCCGCCCCATGACCGCAACATTCGCATACGTTTAAAAATCGGAAAAATCTCACAGATAGCCGCTAAGGTGTGCTCGATGATGTGAAGCGCCCCCCGCTGCGAATAGGATACATATTGATCCGTGCCGGCGCCGATGACGAGTTCGCCCTTGTCCGATTGGCTGATATAGGCGTGAACGGAGTTCGACATAACCACGCAAGGGAAGACAGGCTTTATTGGTTCTGAAACCAAGGCCTGTAACGGGTAACTTTCCAGCGGGAATTTTAAACCCGCCATTTCCATGATGACGGAGGAATTGCCTGCCGCTGAAACGCCAATTTTCTTCGCCGCAATGAAGCCGCGTTCGGTATCTACGCCCTCGACACTGCCGTCTGCACCACGACGAATACCGGTGACAGCGCAATTTTGAATGATATCAACCCCAAGCGCCGCCGCGGCGCGGGCATAACCCCACGCGACTGAATCATGGCGCGCGACCCCGGCGCGCTTCTGCAAAGCACCGCCCAAGACCGGAAATCGCGCCGTCGGCGAAATATCGAGCGGCGGACAATACGCCTTCGCCTGTTGCGCCGTCAGCCATTGATTATCGACGCCGTTAAGCCTGTTCGCATGAATATGGCGCTGAAAACTCTGAACATCATGCACATTGTGGGCGAGCATCAAGACACCACGCTTTGAAAACATGACGTTATAATTCAACTCCTGGGACAACCCGTCCCAAAGATCCACCGCATGATCATATAACCGCGCGCTTTCATCATAGAGATAGTTTGAGCGGATAATCGTGGTGTTGCGGCCCGTATTGCCGCCGCCGAGCCAGGCTTTTTCAATCACGGCAACATTGGTGACGCCATATTTCTTCGCGAGATAATACGCAGCGCCCAGCCCGTGCCCTCCGGCGCCAACGATGACAACATCGTAAGAAGGCTTCGGCGCGGCGTCAGGCCATTGCTCCGGCCATTTTTTGTGGCCGCTCAGCGCGTTGGCGAATAACGATAACGCGGAATACCGCATCAGGACCGAAGCCGATCATTTCTGGGGTCGTAGGGACTTTCTTCTAAGATCCTCGCCTGACAGCGCGTTCCAAGCACGTCGATTTCAAGCTCCTGCCCTATCTCAGCGAATGACGGTTCGACCATGGCCAGCGCCAGAGACTTGCCCAACCGGAAGCCGTAACCGCCGCCCGTCGCGCGGCCCACAACCTGGCTGCCTGCATAGATTGGATTGTTGCCGATGACGTCTGCGTCATTGTTACCGGAAACCTCCAGAGTGACGAAGGCGTTTTTGTGTCCGCGCTCTTTCCAAGCAACAAGATTGTCTCGACCGATGAAGTCACCTTTCTTGAGGGAGACAAATCGGTCCAACCCGGACTCATATGCGGAATATTCAATCGACATTTCCGTGCCGATGAGACGGTAGGATTTTTCAAGGCGTAGATTGTTCATTGCACGAATGCCGAAAGGTTTAAGACCGTGTGTTTCGCCATTCCTAAATACAGCATCGAAAATATGATTTTGATATTCAATCGCATGATGGATTTCCCAGCCCAGCTCGCCAACAAAATTGACCCGCAACAATTTCACCGGCGCAAGGCCGATGCTTGTTTCCTGACCGGTGAGCCAGGGAAACGAGTCGTTGGAAAGATCGGTGTCGCAGATCGGCTGCAACAGGTTACGCGCATTCGGTCCAGCGACCACAAGCACACCCATGGCGCCGGTCAAGTTCTCAAATTGCACGGAACCGTCCGATGGCATTTGTTTTTTGAGCCAGTCATGGTCAAGGCGCTGCCATGCCCCAGCGGAAACAAGGTAGAATTGGTCCGGCCCTTCGCGCTGGATCGTGAATTCCGAATGAACGCCGCCCTGCGGTGTCAATCCGTGGAGCAAACCTACTCGGCCAATTTTTTTCGGCAGGCGATTGGCAAGCAAACGATCAAGAAATGCTTCCGCCCCAGGGCCCGTTACGCGCGCCTTGGCGAAGGCGGTCATATCCAATAGGCCGACATTTTCCTGAACATTCTTGCATTCATTGCCGACATGCTCGAACCACTTTGAACGCCGGAACGACCAATGGTCTTTTTGCTCTACGCCCTCAGGCGCAAACCAATTTGCCCTTTCCCAACCAAATAGGTGGCCAAAGACGGCGCCCCTCGCTTTCAAACGGTCATAGCATGGCGAGGTTTTTAACGGCCGCGCGGCTGGACGTTCCTCGTCAGGGTAATGAATGGTGAAGACGTCAGCGTAGGCTTCTTCATTCTTCGTTGTGAGGTAACTTTTGGTGGCGTAATCACCGAAGCGGCGCGGGTCGACGCCAAGCATATCGACACTCGGCGCGCCCTCGACAATCCACTCGGCAAGCTGCCAGCCGGCGCCGCCTGCCGCTGTAATACCGAAACTGTGACCCTCATTGAGCCAGAAATTCTTCTTGTCCCATGCCGGCCCGACAATCGGATTGCCATCGGGCGCATAAGCAATGGCGCCATTATAGACCTTTTTGATTCCGAGCTGTTCAAAGATCGGCACACGACGGATTGCCGATTCAATGTGTGGCATCAACCGGTCAATGTCTTCTTGGAAAAGTTCGTACTCGCTGTCTGCATCCGGTCCATCGACATAACAGGCCGGTGCGCCTTTTTCATAAGGACCGAGAAGGAGCCCGCCTGCCTCCTCTCGCATATACCAGGAGCCGTCAGACTCCCGTAAGACGCCAAGCTCCGGCAGACCATCTTTGCTGCGCGCTTGTATATCAGCATGCGGTTCGGTGACAATATATTGGTGTTCGACGGGGATGACCGGTATGTCAAGACCAACCATGGCGCCCGTCTGGCGCGCGAAATTCCCTGTGCAGGAAACCACATGCTCGCATGTGATTTCGCCTTTGTCGGTTTCAACCCTCCATTCGCCGCTCGACGCCTGCGAGATCCCGGTCACTGTCGTGTTACGGTATATCTTGGCGCCGAGCTTTCGAGCGCCGGTGGCGAGCGCCTGGGTCAAATCCGCAGGTTGAACATAGCCGTCATTGGGGTGGCGCATGGCGCCGACAAGACCGTCCTTTACCGCAAACGGCCAGATACCGATTACCTCATCGGGCGTTAGAAATTCAACATCAATGCCAATTGTTTGAGCGACACCGGCATATTGACGATATTCATCCATGCGGTCCTGATTGGTCGCAAGACGGATATTGGAAACAGTGCGCAATCCAACATCCATATCGACTTCAGCGCCGAGGCGGCCGTAAAGGTCGACGGAATATTTGTGGAGCTGGCCGACAGAGTAACTCATATTAAACAGCGGCAGGAGGCCGGCTGCATGCCATGTCGAGCCAGACGTCAGCTCCTTACGTTCTATTAGAACGACATCGCTCCAGCCTTTTTTCGCGAGATGATAGAGCGTTGATACACCCACAGCGCCGCCGCCGATGACAACCGCGCGGGCGTGCGTTTTCATTACTGAAGAGTCTGAATTTTTGTTCATCGCGTTTTCCTAAGCGCCCGACCTCTAATGCCGTCTATTGTATTTTATTAGTCGGAATTTACGCTACTATAGTGTTGAATTTCGGGGCCACGCACCCGGCTTCTAAAGCCACAGCCGCCAGTGCATTTTCAAGGATCCGCCAACATTCTTTCGGGCGAACGCTTTTTGCCAACCGCTTTTCAAGCCAAAGCCCACGCGTCAAGGCGCTTAATTCGACAGCCTTGAGCCGCGCCTTGTCTTGATCATAACCAGCAGCCTTTAAATCGGCTGCATAGTTGCTGATCATACGAGCACTGAAGATACGAAAGAGCCGCGCCGCCGCTTCATCCGATCCAGAATAAGCCCAAAATTGCGGCCAAATGATTGATGCATCTTCTACGAAGTGAAGCGGACTGAAATGAACTTCAATCGAACGGGCGATTCTTTTCAAGGGGTCTTTTTCTTTTTTTCTGATCGCCAGCGTTTCATTGTGGAGCGCTTTCACCATGTAAGCGAATGCTGAATAGATTAGATTTTCTTTAGTGTCGAAAAAATAATGGATAGAGCCTGTAGAGACATCAGCCCGGCGGCTGACAGATTTAGTCGTCAAATTGGCGATACCTTCTTCAGCCATCGCTGAAAGCGCCCCGTTGATAATGTTTTGCGACGTGTTGGTTGCGTCCTGCGCCGAATACCGCCCGCCCATCATGGTCTCCACTCGTTTCCGCTAGACCGGACAAGCCAGCCGCCGTCGTAGGTTCTGGGGTGCACTCCCGAAAACCACTAACTAACTAGTCAGTTAGTCTATATTGAGCTATACGCTCCTGTCAATTGTGACCGGGGCCGTCTTTTTCGCCGCGTCAAAAAACGTGAAGAGAACTACGGAAAAAACGAGCGAAACGCCCAATGCTCAGATCGCCGGCAAAAGGATTTGAATATGACCGCACACACAATCATCGACGGCAAAACCATCGCAGCGAGCATTACGGATAAAATCGCACGCCAGACTGAGGACTATATTCGTGAGATCGGATCCCCACCCTGTCTAGCTGTTGTCCTCGTCGGCGAAGATCCGGCGAGCGCTGTCTATGTGCGCAACAAGGGCAAAATGGCGGATAAGGTCGGATTCAAGTCGATCCAGAAAATATTGCCCGCGGAAACGCCGGAAGACGATTTGATCGCAATCATCAAAGATTTTAACAATGACCCGACCATTCACGGAATTCTTGTACAATTACCGCTGCCCGGTCACATAAACGAATCAAAAATCATCGAGCTCATTGCGTCTGAAAAAGATGTTGACGGCTTTCACCCGATCAATGTTGGCCGGCTTGGCGCAGCACAACTGGACAAAGCGCTTATCCCCTGCACGCCAGCTGGGTCAGTAATTCTCGCAAAGTCCGTACACGGTGACAATTTGTCCGGCCTTCATGCGGTTATAATTGGCCGCTCCAACATTGTTGGAAAACCAGTGGCGCAATTGCTTCTTATTGAAAACTGTACAGTGACAATTGCGCATTCACGAACAAAAAATCTCGAAGACGTCACGCGCGGCGCAGATATATTGGTTGCCGCTGTGGGTCGCCCAGGAATGATCAAGGGCGATTGGATCAAACCAGGCGCGTCCGTTATTGATGTCGGCATTAACCACGTTCCCGCTCCAGAAAAAGGCGATGGCAAATCAAAACTTGTTGGCGATGTCGACTTTGAGAGTGCGTCTAAGGTCGCCGGAGCAATTACCCCTGTACCCGGCGGCGTCGGCCCGATGACGATCGCCCTGTTGATGGCGAACACGCTAACCGCCGCGCACCGCCAGAACGGCATTTCCGTGTGATTAAACCGCTGTAATTATTTTGCGCTAAGCGCTCACGAGCTGCATATGAACGCCAGGACGCAAATGCCTCTCATCCCACGGATTGCGTAAAAAGACTTCTCGCACCATTGGTTCGAAAGCCGATAAGGGCTCGCTGTCATAGGCCGGATTGAACGACGTTTGATCCCAGCGCTCACAAAAAACAACCGTTGCATCATAGTGCGGATGACCGGCAAATTTCTGACGCGCTTCCGGATCGCTGCCCACTTTGTCGCCGTAATAGGCGAATTGAAAAATTCCGTGATGGCGCACTACCCAAGCGCATTCTTCACGCACGAACGGGGCGAGCACGGTAGCCGCTAACGCATCGTGATTGTTTGGCGCAAGATCATCACCGATATCGTGGAGAAGTGCGGCGACAACCCAGTCGACATCAGCGCCGTCACGCATTGCCCGCGTCGCCGATTGCAACGAATGCTCAAATCGGCTTACCTGATAGCCAGATATACCGAATTTCAATTGTTCCAGCCGCGCCAGTATGCGGTCAGGCAATTCCTCAGCGTATTGATTTTCATATCGCGCAAGTAATTCATAATCTTCGATCGTTCCGTCCTTCATCTGGCAAAACGAAACGGCTGTTTTCGGACTGGTCACGGTTGATCGTACCCTGCTCTTTTGTTGATTGGGCTACTCCACATTCCGGCCCACGGATGCTGCGCCATCGCGAACGAGCATACGATAGAGCCCGTCCGGCCCGTCATGGTCAATATAACAACCTTGTAAATGGCGCCGGCCGGAAGATTGATCAAAGGCCGTACGCCCATGCAATGTCCGATAGTTATCCATCATCAATAGCATGCCGGGCTCGAATGCGTAGCGAATTTCAAACTCAGGATCACCAGCAAGAAGTTGCAGCCGCCGCCGTCCGGCATAAAATATCTTCAGCATGTCCGGCTCCAGCGGTGGCGCGAAATCCAGCCGTGAACTCAACCGGACACGCACCAATCGGCCTGTCAGGTCGTACTCAATTAGCGGGCCAGAATGCTGCAAAATGGCGCCGTCTGATTCATACCGAAATCGGACCGGCGTTTGTGACAAGATTTTCACCTGTTCTGGTGATTCCAAAGCGAGGCGACGCACAAGCGCAAAACCGTCAACCAGTGTCGATAACCCGCCGGCGACAGTGTTTTCCAAACAATGAAGGAACTGGATGCCGGGGATCGGTTGCCGGTACGGATTGTCCGTATGCGCCGCAAGTGCTATGTCCGTGTAGGCCAGATCGCTGGCTCGCTGTTTTGTAACGACATCAAAAAGCACTCCGAAATGCGTCTCGCGAATATAGCCAAACCGTTGCGCCATCTGCGCCAGCGATCCGGACTTCGTCGGCGTTTGACGAATGACGCAAAAACCAGTTCGATAGAAACTGGCAAGCAAAGTACGGAACGCCTCCGGATTTTCAAGATCGCTCCAGAACGCTTCCGGTCGCGGCGACAAGCTTGCGTCCCAGGGTTCGGCGGCCGGCGGCGCTTGCGGATCATTGCACCATCCGAGCTCAATCGCGATATCAGGAAGCACGGCACGGCAATCAACGCCATCGCTAAACTCAAGCTCGATTTCGCCGGAAGGGGTCAGTTTGACGCCTGTAATGTGCAGATCCGGCGCGAGCTCAGCCGGCTCATAAAGGCGTTGACCGTTTACAGGATCAAGGGCGTTCAGGCCAATGGCGCGCTCGCGAAGCCAAAGCGCGTGCAACAAGACGTGACGACCGCCGGGAGAGGATAAAGCAACGCCACCACTCTCATAATCAATTTCGATGTCAGAAATACCGAAATCCATCTATGCCCCAATTGCGTCCTACCGTCATATTATGCAGCATTTTTTATGCAGCATTTTTAGTTTTGGCAAAGTTGAGCAAATTTGATACTATTAATAAGCATCGGTGATGGAAAAGCATAATAATAGACTGGTCCTGAGGTGACTCTATCTCTTCCACCTCAGCGGCGGCCAGGCAAGATCGACAGTACAGCGCGGATGCGTTAGCTTTCTGCTTTATTGCATTTCAAGTACGTTATTCGGGGCTAGATTATTGCATGAGCGACGCTATCGACCAGCCTTCCTATGAAACTGACTATGAAGTCGGCCGGGACAACATCACCGTCTTCGGATTCGAGATTCACAATCCCGTATTTTTCCTGAGCGCGGGCCTGGTTCTTCTTTTCGCCGGAGCGACGCTCGCCTTTCCAACTATCGCCAACGTCTGGCTCACAGGTGCGCAGGCCTGGACGTTGAAAAGCTTCGATTGGCTCTTCGCTCTAACGCCGATCGTGGCGTTCATATTTTGCGTGGGCTTTGCGCTTTCACCGCTCGGCGGGATTCGCCTTGGTGGGGTCGACGCCAAGCCGGAATTTGGAATCGCGTCGTGGATTGCGATGTTATTCGCAGCCGGAGTGGGCATTGGATATATGTTCTACGGCGCAGCTGAACCCCTCGCCTTTTATACAAACTGGGCGGGCACACCGTTTGATGTCGAAGCAGGCACGCCGCAAGCCAAGCGCCTCGCCTTTAGCGCATCCATCTTTCACTGGGGCATATTAGCTTGGGCTGTCTACGCGATTGTTGGGCTCGCGCTCGGGTTTTTTGCGTTCAATAAGGGCCTGCCCCTCACGATCCGTTCTGCATTCTATCCGATTCTAGGCGACCGCGTTTGGGGGTGGCCGGGCCATATCATTGATCTTTTTGCTGTTATTTCAACGATTTTCGGCTTGGCAACATCAATCGGCCTAGGCGCAACGCAGGCGACCAGCGGACTTGCCTATTTGTTCGGCTTCACGCCGTCGATCACTATACAGATTTTACTTATTTTTGTTATAACCGGGGCGGCGATTGTATCAGTCGTCCGCGGATTGGATGGCGGCGTCAAATTGCTCAGCAATATTAACATGATTATCGCTTTTGTCTTGTTGGTTTTTGTGATCGCCGCAGGTCAGGGATTTTCGCTTTTCGCCTCCTTAGGCGAGAATTTACAAAATTATCTCTTCGATACAGCTCGCCTTGGCATCTGGTTCGGGCGAGACGACACCGATTTCTTTCATGGCTGGACAATTTTTTATTGGGCGTGGTGGATCGCGTGGGGCCCATTTGTCGGCATGTTTATCGCACGCATTTCAAAAGGGCGAACGGTGCGTGAATATGTCAGTGTTGTACTTTTGGCGCCGACGATTATTGGCGTCATCTGGTTCACCGCATTTGGGGAGACTGCAATCGCTCAGTATCAGAGTGGCACAGGCGATATTGCCGGGGGTGTTACAGACGCTTCGCTTGTTCTTTTCCACATGCTCGACAACATGCCGTTCGCGGCACTAAGTTCCGCAGCCGCCATTTTATTACTTTTGGTATTTATAACGACATCAGCGGACTCAGGCGCGCTTGTCGTCGACGCTATCACTGCCGGAGGAAAGACAACCGCGCCTGTCGCACAGCGCATTTTCTGGGCGCTGATGCTTGGTCTAACCGCCTCGGTTCTCCTATTTGGCGGAGGCACGGAGGCCTTGCGCTCATTGCAAGCTGGAACAATTACTGCTGCGCTCCCCTTCACGGTGATTTTGCTTGCGTGCTGCGTCAGCCTCTATTTGGGCTTGAGGGACGAATACCGCGCGTTGAAAGCTGCAAAGAAAGGCACAAAAAAAACGTAACGAGCGCACTGAAGATTCTCCTTCTGTCGTATGGTGAGTGCGCGTTTTCGCTGACCCAACACATTTTGCCTTACCTGATGTCCCTGCCGTTTATTCGATTCTCGCATATTCATGATGCAACCCACCAAGATGTGGCGTTGATTTTATTGCCGCCACTATCGGAAATTCGATTCTTGTCACATTTACCGACAACATCAGTTGTGCGACATATGAAAGCTTGGAGGTCTGCTCATTTTGGCTGAAATATCCTCAAAGCGGTCGTTAAAGCTGCGGTTTCCAAATCCAGCCTGCAAGGCGTCTACCATCTAGGGCGCAGCAATAGTTTTTGAAAATTAGAAGTTCTTTACCCAAAATGGAAATTACCGAATGCAAAAAAATGATTGATCCGGCATAGTGCTTGTATGGCTCGATTCATCCACACAGCCGACCTTCATCTTGGGAAACGCTTTGGTCAGTTTCCAGAGGGTTTGCGCGGGAGACTTACTGAGGCGCGACATCAATCCATAGCCATAATGTCAAATCTCGCCCGCACCCATGGGGCAGATTTCATCCTGATAGCTGGCGATATTTTCGATACGGGAACACCATCTCCTTCGGTAATACGCCAAGCGATGCAGGCCATGGCTGCGGACAGCGAAACCAAGTGGGTAATCATCCCGGGAAATCACGACTCGCTATCGTCGGACGAGCTTTGGAAGCAAGTTGCTAGCGATCGGCCCGAAAACGTGCTGCTCGGTCTCGAAAGCAAGCCCATCGAAATAGCTCCCAAGACGTTTGTCCTGCCTGCCCCATGTCTGAATCGCAGGCCTGGACGGGACCTTACCGAATGGATGTCCGATGCCGACATCGGGGGCGACGGTATACGCATTGGACTGGCGCATGGAGCAGTGCAGAGTTTTGGAGAGGATGGCGCTTCAGAAATTATTGCTCCAGATCGCGCCCAGCAGTCCGGCCTCGACTATCTTGCTCTTGGAGACTGGCACGGCCAGGTCTCAATCAATGAGCGAACCTGGTATTCGGGCACGCCCGAGCCTGACCGGTTCAAACACAGTATGCCGGGCAAAGCTCTCCTTGTTGAAATCAAGGGCTCCCGAACTATGCCGACAGTGCTGCCTTTGGAAACTGGAAGCTTCAACTGGCAAAAAAGGACGATGCATTTTCTGTCAGGCGAAGATATTAGCCTGCAGCTTGACGATATCATTCCGGAGATTTCTCTGAGGCGAAAAACCTTGCTTCAGATCGCAGCGGAGGGACGCATTCGAATTCCGGATCGCCTTCTCCTTGATGAAGCAGTCCGCAAGGTCACGCCCGACTTCGCTTTTTTCGAGATCAGGTCGGAAGCGCTTGAAAATGAATATGAAATATCAGACTTGGACACAATCGATCAGGCCGGTGCCTTAAGACAAGCCGCTGAAAATCTGATGCATGAAGCAAAGGCAGATCCAGACCCTTACGGAGTTTCTGCATCCGCCCTGTCCCTGCTCTACACTTTCGCCGCGGAGGAAGCATGAAGCTCCGGGCGTTGCGGCTATGGAATGTGAGGAAGTTCGCCGGTCGTGGCATCGCGATTGAAAACATTGTCGATGGTGTGAACGTTCTTTCGGCCGAAAACGAATTCGGCAAATCGACAAGCTTCGACGCGTTGCATGCGGCTTTCTTCCAGCCCTTTTCCGGCACGCCGAAGCCTGTCCAGAAGCTGCGACCCTATAGCGGCGGTAGCCCTCAAATCGAAGTCGATGTAGAAACACCTCAGGGTCAGTTTCGTATCAGCAAAACATACTACACCGGCAAGAATGCGATCATAACAGAGATTGCTACGAATAGAATTATCGCCCAAGCGGATGCCGCCGAAGCGTGGATATCAAACCTTATACGCGGAGGGTCAGCTGGGCCTGCAGGACTTCTGTGGGTCCAACAAGGAGCCACAGAAATCGGTGGTGGTTCCAATAAGGAGAAGGATGAAGAACGCAGAGTCAGAGAAGATGTGCTGACCTCGGTGACAGGCGATGAGGTCGAATTTCTCACCGGTGGACGTCGTATGTTGCGTGTCCTCGACCGCACAAATGCGAAGTTGGAAGAGCGGGTCACAGGCACAGGGAAACCCAAGGCTGGGGGGGCATACGCCGAAGCATTGTCAGAGCTTGAGGGCCTGCAAGCGAAAGAGGCTGAACTCGCCTCACAAATATCTGAATTGCGGTCCGCGCTCGATAACCGTCGCAAAAAACTTTTGCGGCTGAATGACCTTAACTATCCTGATGCGGTGAAATCTAGACTCGAGCAAAAGAGAGACGCTGCGGAACGGCTAGAGGCAGCAAAGGAACAATCCGGCAAGCTCGCGACGGCGGAAGCGCAGGAAAAGCTGGCAGATGAAAAATCTCAAACCACGAAGAGCCAGCTCGAGAGTCATCAGTCAAAACTGGGCCAACTCGCCAGATTAGTTGAACAAATCATCGATGTTGAAACTCAATACAAAGATGCCGAGCTGAAACGGGACGAGGCGCTATCCACTAACGAAGCGGGTCAAAAGGCTCTACAAACGTGTGAGGAACGCCTGACCAAAGCGCGTGAGCTTTTAGACACAGCAAAACGTGGGAAAGAAGCCGAACGAGCCGTAGAGCAGTTCACGGAACTTAAGTCACAACTGGAAAAGGCAGAGGAACTTCGTGGCGAAGTCGAAAAACTCGTCGCCGAATGCAGTGCGCTATTGGTTGACGACAATGGTATCGAACAATTGGAAACGCTTGAGCGACGTATCGAAACCCTCAACGTCATGATACTCGCGGAGTCGGTCACCGTTCAGGTTGACTATGCAGACTCCAGTGAAACGCAGATCATCCATAATGGTAGTGCTTTGACCGACGGACAGACAGTCAAGGTTTCCTCAGAGACCTGTTTTGATATTCCACATATCGGGCAATTGAGGGTATCGTCAGGCTCCGACGCATCGACTGATGAATTAGAACTAGAAATCCAGGATGTCAAAGAACAACTTCGAGGTGGCCTTGTTCAAATCGAATGCGGTTCTGTCTCAGCGGCAAAAAAACAACTCGTACTAGCTAAGGCCAAGACCTCTTCCCTGATGCTCAAGCGTACCGAGCTTGAAACGCGAGCACCTGAAGGTATCGACGCTTTGAGGCAACGCTCGGTTCAATTGGAAGAGCTTTGCAAGGTCTCTGATTCACCACAAGTCAGTTTAGTTGATGCCGAGCTCGAGCTTGTTGCTGCAATCGAGGCGTATCGCTCGTCTCAAAGCGAAAGAGAAATGGCCCGATCAGCCCTTAACGATGCGAAAGATGAATATCTACGCAAGAACATTATGATCGCAGGCCTGCGCAAACAACGACAAGAGATTGAAACAGAGCTCGGCTCAGAAGTTGAGAAAAACGCCAGGCTGGGATCGCTTGAAAGCACATTCACAAACGAGCAAGAGATACTGGCCGCTGCTCAGAAAGCCACAAGGCAGCTAAGAGCCACTACTCCAGACTTGATGAACGTGACGGCTGCATACGAGCGGGCCACTTCCACTCTTGATCGAGCACAAACAGAGATCGATGTCTTAAACAAGGAAGTTGCCGAACTTGATGGGCGTATTTCTGTCTCGTCCGGCCATGGCATCGAAGATGTATACGAAGAGATCACCGGGCGATGCTGCACGATGGAAAACCGCGTTGAGCGCTTTAAGCACGAAATCTCTGCTCTCACCCGACTTAAACAGGCGCTGGAGGAGGCACGTTCGTCGGCCAAAGAGCGATACTTCGAGCCTGTCATGGCGGAGTTGAAACCACTTCTCACACTCTTGCTAGATGAGGCATCAATCACCTTCGATGAGGCAACGCTTCTACCCAGAACGCTGGGTCGTGAAGGTTTGGATGAAGACATAACATTTTTGAGCGGCGGAATGCGTGAACAGCTCGCCATCCTCACCCGATTGGCGTTTGCACGCCTGCTTGCAAAATCCGGCAATCCAGTTCCGGTCATTCTCGATGATGCACTAGTGTATTCTGACGATGAACGCATCGAACGTATGTTCGACGCATTACACAGACAGGCAAATGATCTTCAAATTCTCGTTTTCAGTTGTCGTCAGCGCGCATTTGAACGCTTAGGCGGCAATGGACTCAATATGACTGAGTGGAAACCTGCTGACTCATGAGTTGAGCCTTGGCCAGCCAAATTTGAGTTAGAAGAATTTTAGGGACAGACTAATGATTAGGCACTTTGACAAGATCGAAAATCTGGGTGTCTTCGTCAAATATGCGAAACCTGCTGGCATGATCCCCTTCGCAAAATTCAATCTGATCTATGGATTGAACGGCTCGGGGAAAACGACATTGTCGCGCTTTTTCCTCGACCTAAATACCGGGACGGCCGACGGCTTCAAAGATCTCAAGTACAAAATCACCACCGAGGAAGGTCCCTTCACCCAGGGAAAGCCGTATACGAGAATTATCCGCGTTTTCAATTCTGAATTTGTCGAAGCCAATATCGGGGAATTGGAAGGAAAGCTGAACCCGATATTCGTTATCGGTGAAGAGAACAAGACACTTGTCGGCATTGTTGAGCAGGATGAGAATGCGCTGGAGCAGACTGAGAGCGTTCTTGCCGAAAAAGCGGTCGAACGCGGTAAGCTGGAGAAAAAAGAGGAAAAAATTTTTCAGACATCGCGAGTGAAATCGCTGAGCACACCGTGGGAACAACAACACGCACCTATCGCAAGAACAACGCTGAAGCTGCATTTGTGGCACTCACGGATCCAAAAGCTCTAAGTATCGAAGATCTGGCAACAGCATCGAAATCGATGAAACAGCCCGCAATGGAGAAACATAACAACCTCTCGTTTGGCACAATAAATCTCCAGGTCAAAAATGAGTCAGAGGTTCCGTTCTTCAACGCGCTTCAAATTCTCGAGAAATATGTTTTAGATATCGTCCAAATGAGCGCTACGTCGATCGCTATCCAACGTTTAGTGGAATTTCCGACGATTGCAGAATGGGTGGAACAAGGGGTTTCTATCCACAATGACACGGATGGCGACACCTGTGAGTTCTGCCAACAGGAAATACCAGAAGAACGGGCGCAAGCTCTAGCATCACATTTCAACGATTCTGATCGGAAGTTGAAAAGAGAGCTTGACCAGTCGTTGCAGGATTTAGAGGCATTTCGACAAAAGTTGCAGGGTCTGTCTACGCCGACCAATTCAAGTTTCTACTCAGAATTGCGGGAGCTGTTTTCTGCGACGCTAAATGATATCTCCTCGCAGCAATCATCGTTATTCAACCATTTGGCAGAGCTGACAAAGCTCATAGGCGAAAAGCTGACCAGAAGGACAGAAAGTTATCAAATTAGTTTGGTGCCGTTTAATGCCAACCCATATCTGGACGCATTTCGGGAAGCTAATGAAGTGATTGGAATGCATAACGCAGAGACCGAAAAATTTGACCAACGATTGCAGGCCACACGAGATAGGATCGAAAATCACTTTCTGACCGGCATCACTGAATCGATTGCCGAAATTGATGAAGAATTGGCCGCTATTAACGCACTGATAAAGCAACTTACAGACGGCGACGTCGAAAAAGGCATGCTTGGTGTCGAAGCGCTCAGAAAGCGAATTGGAGAGAACCGACTGAAGATTTCGAATTCTCATCAGGCTGCTGAAGACCTTTCAGAGAAACTTGCATCATTCCTAGGTCGTGATGATCTTCGATTTGAGCCAGAGGGCGAAGGTTACCGAATTATGCGGTTCGGGAGGGCCGCAAAACGCCTGAGCGAAGGTGAAAAAACTGCCATCACGTTTCTGTATTTTGTCGTAGGGCTTCAGGATCGGGATTTTGACCTTGCCGAAGGCATTGTCGTGATTGATGATCCCATTTCAAGTCTCGACTCCAGCTCGGTATATCAAGCGTTCTCTTTTCTTAAGAATGCGGTGAAGGACGCGCGGCAGATATTCCTGCTTACCCATAATTTTGAGTTCTTAAAGTTGCTCTTGGATTGGATTTCGCGTGTCAAAAAGACTGACAAGACATGCTGGATGTTGCACTGCACGACTACTGGAGGAACACAGCGAGAGGCGGAGCTTAAGCCGCTGGACAAGATACTTTTGGAGAACAAGAACGAGTTCACTTATCTGTTTAAGATTCTGATGGAATTTCAATCCGACGGCACGGTGTCAAACGCTTATCCAATCCCAAACATCGCCAGAAAGGTGCTAGAGACTTTTCTCGAACAGCACTCCACCGGAAATAGCTTCTATAAGAAGTTGGAAAACTTGGATTACAACGAGACCAAAAAGGCAGTACTCTACAAATATACCAACGACCTATCCCACCCGACGCTCTCTGGGCTCGACCCAGCGTTAGTTGGTGAGACTCAAACTAACGTCAAGCATCTGCTTGAAATGATAGAAGCCGTGGCACCGGTTCACCACAAGGCACTAACTGACACAATATCTGGAGCTGCCTAAAGTGGAATTCTTCAGTTGGCTGCTCGATAAGCCCAAGATGGACGTTGATCAGACCCGTGAAAATGATAACTAGCATGCGTCGGAAAATGGAAATTCCGTGCAGGTTGGTGCATTGTCTAGGACCATCGTTTTTCAAAGCAACACGGGTGGAAGCATTGCATCGCCGATATTAGCGATGAACAATCACCTCGTTTTTCAGATTTATATCGAAGCCACGGGATGGTGATGGACAAACCGAGAGCCCGACCAGTCTTCGATCATGCAGGAGCGGACATGGCAAAATTACTATTGTGAGAGCATAGCTGCCGTTCCGAACTGCAGAAATTGTATTCTGCATACGGATACTAATTTTAAATGCGAGCGACTCTACAATTCCGGGTGAGAGAACATGCCAAGCTAAAATACAACAAAGGTGGTCAACAGATCTCGTTCCTTAGCAAGTGCTCAAATATCCACCAATGCGTTTCCGCTGCTAATCATAGATATTAGCTGTATCTCGCCTTAGGCACTGCATATCATGCGGAACTTTTTTGCAAAGGTATCAATAATAAACGACTCGGTAGACGCGAGAACTTGAGCGTGTGTGCTGTTCTTCGCTCCAAACGAGTATCCGGGCTGAACGACATAAATCTCGAATTGATATTGAAGCTCATGTCGTCGGGCACGTAGCTGCCTCATGTCTTCGACACTGCCCTTTTGGAAGCGACTGGGTTGACCTCTGCGAAGCCGATCGCCTTCGCGCTTCAACAGTCGGTCAATTAGGCGCTGCGGCCTCTCACACCTGCGGATCGAGCGCTGCGCTTGACCGCAAACTTCGTAGAGGTCTCCTACGCGGGCTCCGGGGGCATCTGCGGACGAGAATTTGCAATGATACAAGCGGACAGCGACATGATTTCCGTCCAGCTCAAAGGCTACGACATCGGCAACTTCGCCGGTGCCGTCGTCATCAAAGATGATATGGCTACCGGTCGCCGCCGCCACTTGGTCGATAACTCTTGCCTGGATACTGTCCTGGCGACGCTCCATCCCCTGCGACTCAACGCGAATATTAATCCCGTCCCAATCCCAGATTTCAAAATGGTCATCGGAAAAGTAAGGCGCATCGGTATCAGGGAGAGCGAAGTATTCATCCGCGACGAGTGAGTCGCCATCTGCGAAGTAGATGGTTGGTGGGTACTCGTGGAACCATAGTTCGAGCTGCACAGGGGCCGAACTTTTCTCGGCCAAGGCCGTTTGCCCGTTCTTTAGAGTATAGCAAATGCCTTCCTCATTGATGGTCATTTTGAATTCGGCGCGTTCTGACTGTGCAAGGATAGCAAACTCAATTTGGTCACCCTCTTCGTGAGAAAGAAGTTCCAACTCGCAATCGTGAATCTTGGCTTGATGGCCGTTGATCGTGAATACCCAGCTGTCCTCGTCGAGCACCGACATTCCCTCATACCAGTCGATCGCGACTGGCGGTTTGGCTGGAATTTCGGTTACCAGCTCGGGCTGAATAAGCCGCTCCATGATGCCATCGGTGGAGATCGTATCATCAGAAAGTGACCGGCCGAGCGCATGGCACCAATCCATCCACCGCCCGAAGTCGTTTGTACGCTCTTGCGCCCAAATCTTTCCCTTTCTCGAACACCCCAGAGAGACTTTACCTTCGTCAGTATAGCCAACGACCATAAGGTTGGTTTTGCTGCGAGTTCGGTTTCCAGATCGGCTGCGCAGTTCATCAGCGATGTCGCTCCCCTGGTACTGCGAGTAACGGATTTTACGCCGACGAGTTTCACTCAAACCCAACGTATTCAGTAGGGGGCGACGCAAAGGGTGAAGTGCACGAAATATCGCCTCACCTCGAATGCGTTCGGTCTCCGCGCCGCATAGGAATTTAGCAAGGTCGTCCAGGCGCTCATCATTTGATGCGGAAATATACAATAGCCCTACTTCCTGATCCCAATGGACCAGGTAGAGATCGTACATCACATCAGATATACCCTTGAACCGGCTCCATTTTGGCTGGTCCATGCGCTCGGTTATAAAGATCGCCAAGGCATCTTGATGGTTGATGTGCGGTCCATCCACGATGAGCTGTCTATGGTCGAATCGTTCGATACCGCCGATTGGGTCCCAAGGGGTCTGCGGCGTTTTGTAGACGATCGTGCTTAGCGTTGGCCGAAGCGTTTCGAGTGGGATATCGGCTTCGATTCCATCGAAACCCTCAAACACCTCCTCTCTTCGAACAGCGCGCTGCGTTGCTCTTGAACCGATCCAATTGATAAGCTTGTTCCAATCAGCGTCCTCGGCAAACAAGCTGGCAAGTGCGCTTCCTTCATCTTTGGTGGTTGCGGCAATGACTGTTGCTTCACCGAGGTCCTCGCGGGTGCGCGTAAACCTGCCGACAAACTGCAAAGTCACCGCTTCTGATTTCTTCGGATCGTGGAGCCCGGCGATCTTAAGCTCTGGAAGGTCGAAGCCCTCGCCAAGCATGTCGACGCATACAACGATGCGGTTTTCAGCCGCTCGAAGCCCGTTCAGGGCCTGTGCCTGTTCCGGCGCACTCAGTCCGCTGTGCAAAAGCACGGGTTTGTACTGAGGCCATCGGCTCAGGTATTTTTTATGCAGTTCCTCAGCACGAGACCTTTTGTTACCACGCGCCATTGCCAGATGTCTGAAGCCGTCCGCATCATCAGCAGCGAGCGTTTCGCCGACCCGCTGAATTATCTGATCGTCGATATCCTCCCGGTCCAGCCCATCTACGGGCTGGTACTCGATCCGGCAAAAGTAGCCTTGAGACTGAGCTAGACCAAGTGGATAGACGAAGATAAACTTCCCATCCACACGCATCCCATCATTTCTGAATGGGGTGGCGGTGAGCTGGATTGTTTTGACGTCGCTGAAGACTTGCCGAAGTTCACGCCAAGTCTTTGCACCGATGTGGTGGGCCTCGTCTATAAATAAATGTGATGATGAAGCGGCCATGGCTGCCTGGATTTCAGGGTCAACGCCGGCAGCAACGGACATTGTCGTCACGACCACATTTGACATTTCGAAAAGCGCGCGGGCCTCTTGGACAGAGGTCGGACGCTTGCGAAGTAGTGAGACAACTGGCGGCTTTGCAATTGCTTCGACTAGGTTGGCCTTCGGCAAGATGCCGAGTTTAGAAAATGCCGTCGCAATCTGTGTTCGCAGCGCATCACTCGGGACGATAACGAGCGCGCATTTCGCTTGCTCTTGAACGCTTGCAGCGATCATTGTTTCTGTCTTGCCCGTTCCGGTCGGCATGACGATCGTCGCCACTTTCGAGGAAACAGTCCAATGTGCCTGCAGCGCGTGAAGAGCACCAATTTGTGGTGATCTAAAACCAGCCCTTATGACCTGATCGTTTTCTGTTTTCTCGTGTGTAAATGTAACGCCGCCGCTCCAGCTCTTCACAACACCATCGCGAAGCGCGGATATTTGCCCTGGGCTTTTCTTGGGGTCCAAGGGCCGCGGCGACAGGAGTTCTGGAACGCTAGTTTGGTCGCGCTGAGAGAAACTTTCAACATCAGTTGCTGCGGGGCAAAGATACACCTTTTCATAAGGTACGGCTGATACTGTTTTCCTCGGGAGAAAAAGAAATTCGTTGCCCGCGCAATCCTCTCCAACTACGCCGTAGAGCCGACGTTGCTTGAAGGGCCTTAGCTTCAAACGGCGTGTTGCTTTGGGTTCTGCAATTGCTTGAATGCTTGCACCATGTATAGTGCCGAAAACTGCAAAGCGCGGGCCAATATTGACATCAATCTCCGGGGATGTCTCTCTAAAATCCAGCAAGACAAGATCCTCTTAGTTCTGATTCTTGCCAGTACCGTACAAGAAGAGGATGCGAACAAAAAGTGATCATTTTTCTGATCGCTTTGTCTTGATGCAATCGATTTGGGCTCGGCTTATGCTAAGCGCTTCAGGTTTCTTTGGGTACGGACACCCTTTTCTGCGCCCAACCCGGATATCCCACAGCCACGCCTGAACATCCGCCTTCAGTTATCTGGCTTTGCCCGCAATGCAGACTTTGCCATTCGATTATTTCGCGTCCACTAATTGCTGAGATGCTACATCAATTCGGATTCAGCCATTTTCAGCTCGCGCCCAGAACTGAAAACAACAACAGGTCCAGCAGACAATCGTCCATCGATTGATGATATTCAAAGCCAACCTTACGTTCACAACACAATTGGATCGACCCATTTACGTACGGAGTGCCTCCATCAGGGCAATGAGGCGCGCCAGATCTTTCTCGTTCATTTTTGACGTATAGAGATTGATCTTCTGAAGAAGCTTTCCTCGCTCACCGACAGGCGCGGTTGTAATCGCAGGCCCGAAAAATGCGACTTCCGCCACGCCAAGCGTTTCGGCAATAGTTTCAATCGTATCAAAAGCGGGGGCGGTAACGCCGCGCTCCATTCGGCTGACCATCTCCCGTGACAACCCGATCGCTTCTGCAAACTCATCCTGATTGAGCCCAGCCGCTTTGCGGTATTGCCGCAAATTACCGCCAAAAATTTCCTTCAGCTTCATGATCCGCCTCCGCTCGCCAAACTTGCGAGCACCGCAGATCAAACGAAGGGATTATTGATACGAATTAGACATAATTCGTATTTATAGTGCGATTATTGATTTATTCGGCCTGATATGCCGTATGGCGAGAACGCACCTAGCGCCGAAGGCAGGAGCGACGAGACGATGCATGGATTAGCACATCAGCGTATTTCACCTAGCGATATTCGCTACATCAAGCTCGGCAAAGGCGGCGTTTATGAGGAGCAATGCCTTGCAAAAGGGATATTGCGCCTCGGCTTTCATTTCATCCCCCATGAGGCCGCGCTTGCGAACGATATCGAAACAATGCGCGCCGCAGCACTTGATCATCGAGGAAACGTCCAGACCAGTAGTAGCGACGCTAGACAAGTGGCGGATTTTTACGCCCTTAGCGCTAACACCCTATGGATCACCTTTGCTAATGGCCGCCTTTATTGGTGTTTTGCAGATGAAACTGTCGAATGGATCAACGCCGAACGAAGCGATAGCGAACATGCCTTTCGGATCCGGCGTTGCAAGACGCAATGGCGCCATACTGATTTGCTTGGTGCGCCCTTACGGATATCAGAACTCAATGGTGGTTTGACGAAAGTAGCCGCTTATCGAGGCTCAATCTGTAAAGTTGATGCGACTGAGTACCTTATCCGACGGATAAATGGCGAGTTGATGCCTGAGGTCGCACGCGCCCATAAAATCAGAAGCGGCGTTTTGCGCAATATAGAGTCACTCATGCGTCTTCTCGATTGGCGTGATTTTGAATTGCTGGTTGAGCTTGTGTTTTCGAACAGCGGCTGGAGGCGAACGGGCGTATTGGGTGGGCCCCAAAAGACCGTTGATCTTGAGCTTACTCTGCCATCTACCGGCGAGCGCGCCTTTGTTCAGGTCAAATCGAAAACTGACCAGACCCAACTTGACGATTATCTTGGCCGGTTTTTCGCGCGCGATGAGGATCGCATGTTTTATGTCTACCATAGCGCGAATTCGGCACTGACGGCGCCTGATGATAGTTGTATTTTGGTGGGGTCGGAGCGTCTGGCCGAGATGGTTCTCGAAGCGGGTCTTTATGACTGGTTGATCAAGCGCGTTTCTTAAATCCGCTTGCTCGCAATAAAACACCTAAGAAATATGATCTTTTCGCTCTTCTTTGGCGCAGATGACAACTCTGCATGCAGATTTTCTCTCTTTTGGCGATTTTATTGATAGAGACGCAGTTTTCATTGACATTTTTGCTATCTGGTGGTTTACTCTATGCGCTTCAGGTGAAGAGTGAGGTGCGGCATGGTCCGTGTTGAAGTCTTCATCGCTGGTTAGAAAGCGAGCCATGGGCGGCGCACTAACCTGAGAGTCGATCGCAGGCCATGGTGCAGGCGTGGTTTTCCGTTAGCCCGGAGCCGCGCCTTTTCTTTTGCGGCTCCAAATGGAGACTGCAATTGCAATCCAAAAAATCACTATCGCTCGGAGGGCCAGTCATGAACGCTGGCATGCGCGACCTCACAGTCAAATGGCGGGCGGTGGATAGCCTTAAGCCCTTTATCGGCAATCCGCGCACGCATTCGAATGGTCAGCTTCAACAGATAGCCAAAAGCATCACCACCTTCGGCTGGACCAACCCGATCCTGATTGACGGCGATGGCGGCGTTATCGCCGGGCATGGCCGGCTTGAGGCGGCAAAGCGCTTGCGCCTTGAGACGGTTCCGACCATTCGCCTGTCGGATTTAAGCGGGGCGCAAAAACGCGCCTATATCCTGGCCGATAATAAGCTTGCCGAAAACGCCGGTTGGGATACCGAGCTGCTGGCGATCGAGCTGCAGTTCCTGGTCAATACTGATCTTGAATTTGACGTCACCGTGACCGGTTTCGAAATGGGCGAGATCGATATCTTGCTCGACGCCGACAATGACGATGACCCTGAAACCGTCCCGGCGCCGGAGGCAGGCCCGCCGGTGAGCCGGGCGGGCGATCTCTGGCAATTGGGCGAGCATCGCCTTTATTGCGGCGATGCGCTTGAGGCGGCGTCTTATGAGGCGGTGCTGGCGGGCGCCAAGGCGGATATGGTTTTTACGGACCCGCCCTATAATGTCCCCATCACCGGCCATGTCTGCGGCAAGGGCGCGATCAAGCATGATGATTTTGCCATGGCGTCCGGCGAAATGTCCTCCGCCCAGTTTGAGGCTTTTCTAGCGCAAGCTTTTGATCAGCTGATCGCGGCAAGCCGGGACGGCTCGGTTCATTACATCTGCATGGATTGGCGGCATATGGGCGAGATCATCGCCGCCGGCCGCGATCGATACGCCGCACTTAAAAACCTTTGCGTTTGGGCGAAAGACAATGGCGGCATGGGATCGCTTTACCGGTCGCAGCATGAGCTGGTCTTCGTTTTTAAAAACGGCAAGGCCCCACATATCAATAATGTCGAGCTCGGCCGGTATGGCCGCAACCGCACCAATGTCTGGCGCTATGCTGGGGTCAACTCATTCGGCAAAGACCGGCTTGAAGATCTGGCGGCGCATCCAACGGTAAAACCAACCGCCATGGTCGCCGACGCCATCAAGGATTGTTCAAATCGTGGCGATCTCGTTCTCGATCCATTTTGTGGCAGTGGCGCGATTTTGCTTGCCTCACAGGAAACCGGCCGGCGCGCGGCGGCGATCGAGCTTGACCCGAAATATGTCGACGTCGCCATTCGGCGTTTTGAGGAAAAAACCGGCACGGCGGCGACCTTGGCCTCAACCGGTGAAAGTTTTACCGCAATGGCTGAAGCGCGCGGCGTGCAACCAGCGGAGGCGTCGTCATGACCGATAATGATGACGATGAAGTCGGCTATGGCAAGCCGCCAAAAAAACATCAGTTCAAAAAAGGCCAGTCCGGCAACCCACGGGGGCGGCCGAAGAAGAAAAGGCTGGAGGCGATCGATATCACATCAACTTTAAGCGCTCCGGTGACGGCGATTATTGGAGGCGTAAAATGCAAAATATCATCGTTTGAAGCCAGCTGCCACCAGCTCGCCAAAAACGGACTGGCAGACGACGTTGCCGCCGCTATCAAATTTATCAAGCTTTGTGAAGAATATGATGTGATCGTTCCGCCCGCGCCCATTCAAGGCGGCGGCGTCCTCACGGCGCCGAAAGACGCCGACTTCCAAGATTGGGCTGAAGGCGTCGAATTGATGTTACTCGAAAATAAACTACGGCGAGAGCGTTAGGCGTCGACATTTGCCATCGCGATGGTCGCGACGAAAGTGTAACAAAAAACTATAGGATTTATGTGTTATGAGACAACAATCAAAAAATACCTCAAGGCCTCATGGCGACATTGAGGCCGCGAAAAGTAAAAAAGAAATCCTCCGCGCCATTGCGATGCAAAGCCATAAGGTCACTGTAGATGGGCAGCAGCGGCGTATATCAACGCTCGACCTAATCGTACTAAGCTTGCGCAACAAGGCGCTGCAGGACAATAACATGCGCGCGACTAATGAGTTTCATCGTTTGTCGAATAAATACGATCTTAAATTAGAAAATGAAGAATGCGGGTATCTCCTTGTGCCTGCTGATCTCACTTACGAAGAATTTATTGCCGAGCTTAAGGCGCAACCGGATACGCCAAGGCCGGGCACTGAAGCCCACGATAAATACACGGCGCAACGGAATGCTGAATCGAAAAAAAGAGCGGAAAGGCATAGGGCTAGACGACAGGCGATAGTGGATAAATATATCCGAATGTAAAAACCCAGCTGCGCCAACGCACATGGGATGCTTAACAGGAATTATCGCGACGCGAACCTCGCTCTTTAGCCTAACCGTCAACTCTTTCAGCCAAGCGATCGCAATCGCGAATGACCGCTGAAAGCAATATTGTTTCAAAGCTGTTATCGGTTTCCATTGCCAGCGCCTCTTTTAAGAGACGCGCTTTAATAGCGATATCGCCGGCGTCGGATGCTGGCGCTGCGGCAATTGCGAGCTCAAGGTCTTCGATCTCGCGCATTAGCCGCCCGGCGCACACTTCGTTCCTTCCGACAAAATCAAGGCGCGCCATCAACGCCCTTCGCTCGAAATCAAGCTGAATGATGGTCCTATGGCGTGGTCGGGGCATGGCCTGCCTTTTGCGAGTTACAGCGACAACGACGGCTCGATGCGTCACCACAGTCAAGCCCGAAAACATCCGCCTAGAGACGATAAACGACTGGACTTCTGTTCAGTTTCGAGCGTTGCTGTTCATGCAGCACGGCTTTGACCGCTCCCTCCGCCCGACCGTTATGAAACGCCGGGCTTGTCGCAGTGCAACGACAAGGAGATGAGCATGCCGCGTAAATCGATCAAGAAACGATCAAAGAACGCCGCCGCTAAGGCGCCGCGCCGGACAAAGAAAGATGCGGTGCTGGCGCTACTCAGGCGTAAGGCTGGCGCTACAATTAAAGAGCTTACGGCCGCTACCGGCTGGCAGGCCCATTCGGTGCGGGGGTTCTTATCGGGAACGGTCAGGAAAAAACTGCGGCTAAAGCTTTCCAACATACGCGGCGATGACGGTGCGCGCCGCTATTACCTCAAGGCGGCGTCATGAGCGGCGTCGCCACCAGCACCGCGAAGCAACAAAAGATCGAGGCTGAGCTTGGGGCCCTCGAATCCCTGACCCATGCCGAATTAAAACTGCGCTACACCGAGCTCACCAATGATCCGCCGCCAAAGCGGATACGCCGCAAGCTTTTAACGCTTGCCGTCGCCTATGAGATCCAGCGCAAAACACACCGCGCGCTGGTTGAAAGAGCGCAACGGCGTCTTGAGGCTCTTGGCGAGACGACATCATCTCATGGACGCTCGCGGCTGCCCAACAAATCCCTGGCGCCGGGCGGGCGCCTGGTGCGCGAATGGCATGGGCGCACCTATGAGGTCTATGTCGCGGATAATGGCGTTTATTGGGATGGCGCGCATTACCGCTCCCTCTCATCAGTCGCCAAAGCTATCACCGGGGTCAACTGGAACGGGCCTGCCTTCTTTGGCTTGAGATCGGCAAGCACATGAAACCGGTCAAGCGCTGTGCGATCTACACCCGTAAATCCACCGAAGAAGGGCTCGACCAGGAGTTCAACTCATTGGACGCTCAACGTGAGTCCTGCGAGGCCTATATCGCATCACAAAAGAGCCAGGGCTGGAAGCTGGTCAAAACCCGTTATGATGATGGCGGGCTGTCGGGCGGCAATATGGAGCGCCCAGCGCTCAAAGCACTGCTCACAGACATTGATGACGGCCGCGTTGATCTCATCGTCGTTTACAAAGTTGATCGCCTGACACGGTCGCTTGCTGACTTCGCCAAGCTGGTCGAGCGGTTTGACGAACAAGACGTCTCCTTCGTCTCGGTCACACAGCAGTTCAACACCTCAAGCTCTATGGGCCGCTTAACGTTGAACGTACTTCTTTCATTTGCGCAGTTTGAACGCGAGGTCACCGCTGAACGCATCAGGGACAAGATCGCGGCTTCCCGCAAGAAAGGCATCTGGACCGGGGGCATACCACCGCTGGGCTATGACAATGTTGAGCGCAAGCTGGTCTTGAACGAGCCCGAGGCCAAGATCGTTCGCCAGATTTACAGCCTCTACCTTGAGAGCGGTTGTGTCAGATCAATCATCAACATCGCCAATGAGCGAGGCTGGGTCACCAAACGCCGCGCCAATGGCAAGGGCGGCAGGCCGTTCACCCGCGGAACGATTTATCATATCCTCGCCAACGCGATCTATGCAGGGCTGATGCGCCAGGGCGATGATCTATACGACGGACGACACCGCGCCATCATCACTCGTGAGACTTGGGACGCCGTGCAAGCAAAAACAAAAGCGCGGCGACAATGGCAAGGCGCGATCAAGAACCAAACTAGCCCGCTTGCTGGTAAACTCTTTGCTGAAGGCCATCATCTGACCCCAACCCACACGCTCAAGAAAGGGCGACGTTATCACTACTATATCAGTCACGCTAAAAACTTGCACAGCGCGGCGATCCAGGATCGATGGAGACTGAGAGCGCAAGACTTAGAGGGTTGCATTCTCACGGCAGTGCGAGATTGGTTGGTCTCGCCAGATGCGATTAAGGAGATCATGACGCCCGACCCCGAAGCTGGTTGCATTCGTACAATTGAGGAAACGCTCCATCAACTGGGCGCTCGGCATTCCTCAATGCATCCTCATGCCGCGCTGAAAATGCTCGCTCCAGCAATCCGTCGCATTGATATCACTTCTTCAGAGATCGCCATTGCTGTTCGACCGAAGGTGATGATCAACAGTAAAACTCTGACCTCTGCTTTGGTTGATGAATGCATCATAAACGTTCGTACTCAACTCAAACGCCGTGGCTGCGAGTTGCGATTGATGTTTGGCGATGTTGAGCTGCCGACAAACCCACGCGCATCGCTCGTGCAAATGATCGAGCGCGCCCATCGCTGGCGCCAGGAATGGCTATGCAACAATGATCAGGAAATCACAGCCATCGCTCTAAAAGACGGCGTCGAACAATCCAGCGCCAGCAAGCTGATCCGTCTTGCTTATCTCGCGCCTGACATTGTTGAAGCGATCATCAAAGGCCGCGCGCCAGTTGATCTGACAGCGGATCGTTTGCGCCGCCTCCCCAGCCTGCCTACTGACTGGAATGAGCAGCGAAAACTGCTTGGCTTCGTCTGAAACCACACTCAAAACACGGATTTATTGCATCAACCTGCGAGCACGGCGTCGCATTCTTGCGTCCAACTGCATCACACCAACCACGAGTGGGTCACTCGAAAAAGGCAAACAGAGATAAACCGCCAAGCGCCGCTATTTACTCCGTTCAGAGAGGTTTTTTGCCTGGCATTCGGGCGCGCATCCTCCGCAACCCCGCATGAAACGCGGCTTACAGGATAACGCTCAAATGGTCATGAAAATTGGATGACTGCGTGGTGGGCGGTAACGGGTTCGAACCGCTGACCCTCTCGGTGTAAACGAGATGCTCTACCAGCTGAGCTAACCGCCCTTAGCACGACAAGACGCGCTTCCTAGCGCGCTAGTCTTGAAGCTGCAAGCGCCAAAGACGTTTTACGCCAAGCCGCCCGCAAGAAAAAACCGGCAGGCGCTGCAGGCGCCGCCGGTCTTTTAGTGATCAGTTGTTCGGCCTAGTTCAAGGCGTCTTTCAGACCCTTGCCAGCGGAAAATTTCGGCTGGATCGAGGCCGGGATCTGGATCTTTTCGCCCGTCCGTGGATTGCGGCCTTCGCGCGCCTTTCGTTGGGCGGCGGAATAGGTGCCAAAGCCAACGAGACGAACGTCGTCACCAGCTTGCAAAGCGCTGGTAATGGCATCGAGAACGGCGTCGACGGCGCGCGCGGCGTCCGCCTTACTCATATCGGCCAGGTCAGCGACTTTATCGATGAATTCGTTCTTGTTCATTCCTTCACCCTTTCTGTTCAGTTGCTTGCATTAGGCAATTCCGGTGAGAAAGCCTGAGTTTATCACCCGCCAGCGACGGCTTCGCCAAGCCAAAACGGCGTAAAATAAGGGTTTGCTTTCCACAGCCTGAGTAGCGCCTTGAATTTATTAGGCTTTTCTTTTGAACAATATCGATGAAATTCCGCCAAAACCCGTGAAATTACAGCGCCGCATCGCCTAAATCGCCCGAAAACGGCTTCCCGATTCGTTTTGGAGCTCTGAAAGCGTGGGGTTTGTGGGTGATCTGGGGCCCGCTGTCGGACGCAAAAAAGCGCGGACAACCGATCTCGGCGCCGCGCTTTTCGCTATTTGTGTTGCTGGCGCCGTCAGTGAGTGACGATGCGGCCACGGCCGTCGCTTTCCTCCGCCGGCGGCGTCACCGGTTCGGTCCACTCAATCGGCGTCAGTTTGCGCGTTAGCGCGTGCTTGAGGACGTCATCAACGGTCGCCACCGGGATGATCTTGAGGCCTTCTTTGACGTTGTCCGGAATCTCGGCGAGGTCTTTTTCGTTTTCCTCTGGAATGAGCACCGTCTTGGTCCCGGCTCGCAAAGCCGCAAGCAGTTTCTCCTTGAGCCCGCCAATCGCCAGGACGCGCCCGCGCAGGGATATCTCGCCGGTCATGGCGATATCTTTATGGACCGGAACGCCGGTCAGCACTGACACGATCGCCGTCGCCATGGCGACGCCGGCCGAGGGTCCGTCCTTGGGCGTCGCCGCCTCAGGCACATGAATGTGGATATCGGTCTTTTCAAACACCGGCGGTTCAATGCCGAATTCCGTCGCCCGGCTGCGCACATAAGACGCCGCCGCCGAAACCGATTCCCGCATCACCTCTTTGAGGTTGCCGGTCGGCGTCATCTTGCCTTTGCCCTGCATCTTGACCGCTTCAATGGTCAAGATCTCGCCGCCGACCGAGGTCCAGGCGAGACCGGTGACGATGCCGACCTGATCTTCACCGTCAATCTCGCCATAACGATATTTGGTGACGCCGGCATAGTCGCCAAGATTGTCAGCGGTAATTTCGAGCTTCACGCTGTTGTCGGTTTCAAGTTCCCGCACCGCTTTGCGCGCCAGCTTGGCGAGTTCTCGCTCAAGATTACGCACCCCGGCCTCACGCGTGTAAAGCCGGATCAGGGCATAAAGACCATCTTCAGTGACCGACCACTCTTCGCTGCTCAGACCATGGTTTTCCATGATCTTCGGAATCAGGTGGCGGCGCGCGATTTCGAGCTTTTCATCTTCCGTATACCCCGGAATGCGGATGATTTCCATCCGATCAAGCAACGGTTGCGGCATGTTGAGGCTGTTGGCCGTGGTGATGAACATCACGTCAGACAGATCATAATCAACTTCGAGATAGTGATCCTGGAAAGTCGAGTTCTGTTCAGGGTCCAGCACCTCCAATAGAGCGGAAGCGGGATCACCGCGGAAATCCTGGCCCATTTTATCGATTTCATCGAGCAGAAATAACGGATTGGATTTTTTGGCCTTCTTCATCGACTGGATAATTTTGCCCGGCATGGAGCCGATATAAGTGCGCCGGTGGCCGCGAATTTCCGCTTCGTCGCGCACCCCGCCAAGCGAGACCCGGACAAATTCTCGGCCCGTGGCGCTGGCGATAGACTTGCCGAGCGAGGTTTTGCCGACGCCTGGGGGGCCGACAAGGCATAAGATCGGGCCTTTGAGCTTGTTCATCCGCTTTTGCACGGCAAGATATTCGATAATCCGCTCTTTGACTTTTTCCAGACCATAATGGTCCGCATCAAGAACTTCCTCGGCCTTGACGAGATCACCCTTGACCTTGGTGCGGGCGTTCCACGGTATCGAGGTGATCCAATCGAGATAATTGCGCACCACGGTTGATTCCGCCGACATTGGCGACATCTGGCGCAGTTTTTTAAATTCAGCTTCTGCTTTGGTGCGCGCTTCTTTCGAGAGTTTGGTCTTGGAAATTTTCTCTTCCAGCTCCGTCAGCTCGTCGCGGCCGTCATCGCCCTCGCCAAGCTCTTTCTGGATCGCTTTCATCTGTTCGTTGAGATAATATTCGCGTTGCGTCTTTTCCATCTGCCGCTTAACGCGATTGCGGATTTTTTTCTCCACCTGAAGAACGCTCATCTCGCCTTCCATCAGCGCATAAACGCGCTCAAGGCGTTCGCTGGAGCCGATGATTTCGAGCAGCTCCTGCTTTTCCGACAGCTTGATGTTGAGATGCGAGGCGACAGTGTCGGCCAGTTTTGCATTGTCATCAATCTGGTTGATCGAGACAATCACTTCCGGCGGCACGCGCTTGTTGAGCTTCACATAGGCTTCGAACTGGCCGATGACCGAGCGGGCAAGCGCTTCGATTTCGGTATCGTCATCATCGTCTTCGTCGATCAGAGTGGCTTCGGCTTCGAAATACTCTTCAATGCGCGCATAATCCTCTACGCGCGCGCGAGCCTCTCCTTCGACCAGAACTTTTACTGTTCCGTCCGGTAATTTCAGAAGCTGCAGCACCGACGCGATCACGCCAACGTCGTAAATATCATCGACACCCGGATCGTCGTCGCCGGCGTCTTTCTGCGCCACCAGCAAAATCTTCTTGTCGTTCTGCATCACATTTTCGAGCGCATTCACAGATTTCTCGCGCCCGACAAATAGCGGCACGATCATGCCCGGAAACACGACAATGTCGCGCAGCGGCAGAACGGGATAAATTACCTTCTCACTCATTACCTTCTCACTCATAACGGCGTCACTCATAACGGCTCCTCATGAGGTAAGACCCAAATATAGGCGTCTCACCCGGATCATCAAAATCGTCCGGCCCATTGGGCGGCGGTTTGCACGTCAGCGCAATGCTCGCCTGGACCGTAGCACAGCAAAGCAAATACGCCCTTAAGACGCGCCAACCGCCGCTCTGTTAAGCGGCGGCGAACGTTATCATTAATGTGGCTTTATTCGTCGCGGTTTCAAGGCGCCGGGGCGCCAATGAGGAAAACCAGCTGAAATACGCTTCCGTCAGGTTACGCGCTGGCGTCCGCCTCAATGGCGTCTTCATTGCGGTCCGCATAGATGTGGAGCGGCTTGGCGTTGCCGTCGACAACCTCGCCATTGACGACAACTTCAACAACGCCTTCCAGCGCCGGCAGCTCAAACATCGAATCGAGCAGGATGCCTTCCATAATCGACCGTAGCCCACGCGCGCCAGTCTTGCGCAATATGGCTCTGCGGGCGATGGCGATTCTCGCGTCGTCGGTGAAGGTGAGCTTGACGTCCTCCATCTCGAACAGCCGCTGATATTGTTTGATGAGCGCGTTTTTCGGCTCCGTCAGAATTTGCACCAGCGCATCTTCGTCAAGATCTTCCAGTGTCGCGATCACTGGCAGGCGGCCGACAAATTCGGGGATCAGACCTATGCGCAAAAGATCTTCCGGTTCAACCTCGCGAAGGATCGCGCCGATCCGGCGGTCATCTGGGTTTTGCACGTCGGCGCCAAAACCGATCGACGAGCCTTCGCCGCGATTGGCGATGATTTTTTCAAGACCCGAAAAGGCGCCGCCGACGATGAACAAGATGTTCGTCGTATCAACCTGCAGGAATTCCTGCTGCGGATGCTTGCGGCCGCCCTGCGGCGGCACAGAGGCGACCGTGCCTTCCATAATTTTCAACAGCGCCTGCTGGACGCCCTCGCCCGAAACATCGCGGGTGATCGACGGGTTATCAGATTTGCGACTGATCTTGTCGACCTCGTCGATATAGACGATGCCGCGCTGAGCGCGCTCGACATTATAATCCGCAGACTGAAGAAGTTTGAGAATGATGTTTTCAACATCTTCGCCGACATAGCCCGCCTCGGTGAGCGTCGTAGCATCCGCCATCGTGAATGGCACATCAAGAATGCGCGCAAGCGTCTGGGCGAGCAGGGTCTTGCCTGAGCCGGTCGGCCCGATCAGCAAGATGTTCGATTTTGCCAGTTCAACGTCGTTGTTCTTGGCGGCGTGGTTGAGGCGCTTATAGTGATTATGCACCGCGACAGCCAAAACCCGTTTGGCTTGGCTCTGGCCGATAACATAATCATCCAGGACCTTATGGATTTCCTGTGGGCTGGGCACGCCGTCGCCGGCTTTGACCAGCGATGATTTGGATTCCTCACGGATAATATCCATGCACAACTCGACGCATTCATCACAGATGAATACCGTCGGCCCTGCGATCAGCTTACGCACCTCATGCTGACTTTTGCCGCAGAAGGAACAGTAAAGGGTGTTTTTCCCGTCACCGCCGCTTTTCCCGCCAATTTTGCTCACTACAACAGAACTCCTTGCCCAGCACTCATAACCTTCGCGACCGCAATACCCGGCCAAATCATCCTAGCGGTCGCACCCGGCAAATACCGCCAGCCGGGACGTGGCCGCTATGATACCCGAAATTGGTGCATGAAGGGCGCCATATCCCGGGAGCATTGTTTTTATTCGACCATATTCCGCACGTATCAATCAAGAAACCATTTGTGAAGGTGGTTAATGATTGGGGTAAATTAAAGTCTTAAGATTCTGCCGGCACAGCCCGCTCGGACAGCACTTTGTCGATCAATCCGAACTCAACCGCCTCATCCGGCGTCATAAAGTGATCGCGGTCGAGGGTTTTCTCAATGGTTTCATAGGATTGGCCGGTATGCTCGACGTAAATCTCATTCATCCGGTGTTTCAGTTTGATGATATCCTGGGCATGGCGCTCAATATCGGACGCCTGGCCCTGAAAGCCGCCTGAGGGCTGATGCACCATGACCCGCGAGTTGGGCAGCGAGAACCGCAACCCCTTCTCGCCGGCGGTGAGCAGCAGCGAGCCCATAGAGGCGGCCATGCCGATGCACATGGTCGAGATCGCGGGCCGGATGTAACGCATGGTGTCATACATCGCCAGGCCAGCGGAAACCACGCCGCCAGGCGAGTTGATATAGAGCGCAATTTCCTTTTTCGGGTTGTCCGCCTCAAGGAACAAAAGCTGGGCGACGACCAGGGTTGATACGGCGTCATTGACCGGACCGGACAGGAAGATGATCCGCTCCTTCAGCAGCCTTGAGAAAATATCAAAGGAGCGCTCGCCGCGGCTGGTTTGCTCAACCACCATGGGCACAAGCGTATTCATATAAATTTCGTGGGGGTCTTTCATCGACGTCCTCTCGTCCCGATGCCCAAATAGCGGGCGTCATCGTTAATTGTGATCGTTAACATGGGGTCAAAAACAACCGGCGCCAGCCCCCATCCTCATCACTATATGCTAATGCGCTTAAGCGAGGGTTATTGCTATGTAAATGCAAGAATTTGTTCCGACCCGGCCAGGCGGCGAAAAGCCGGCCAAGATCGCCGGGCCGAGCGTCCTGATATAATCCATCTCGAATAAGAAACGGGCCGCAGTTCTCTGCGGCCCGTTATCAATATTCCTCTGGTCCAACCCCTTAAACGACGGGATCGTCCCCATCGGGGTCTTCCATTAATTCTTCTTTGGAGACCTTCTTTTCTTCCACCTTGGCGTTGTCAATAATGTGATCGACCACGCGCTCTTCAAATAACGGCGCGCGCAGCTGCTGCACGGCGGCCGGGTTTTTCTGGTAGAATTCGATGACTTCTTTTTCCTGGCCCGGATAGGCGCGCGCCATATTAATCATTTCGCGCTGCAGATCTTCCTGGGGCACCTGAATTTCGGCGCGCTTGCCGACCTCCGCCAGCACCAGACCTAGACGCACCCGGCGCTCGGCAATTGTGCGATATTCTTTTTTTAGCTCGTCTTCGGACTTTTCCTTGTCCTCTTCATCGAGCTCGGCGGCTTGCACCTGTTGCCAGATCTGATCGAACTCAGCATCAACCATACCGTTTGGCAGATCGAAATCATGCGCCTCGTCAAGCTTGTCGAGTAGCGCGCGCTTCACATGGGCCCGCGAATGCTGGGCGTTTTCATTCTCAAGACGCTCTTTGATCCGCGCTTTGAGATCGGCCATATCTTCCAGGCCAACTTTCTTGGCCAGCTCATCGTCGATCTCGACCTTTTCAGGCTGCGCAATAGCGACGACTTTGACGTCAAAGGCCGCTTCCTTGCCGGCAAGATCATTGGCGTTGTAATCCTCGGGGAAGGTCACCTTGACCTCAACATCGTCGCCAGCCTTGGCGCCGATCAGTTGTTTTTCAAATCCCGGAATAAACGAATTTGACCCGAGGACGATGTCGACACCTTCGCCCTTGCCGCCGGCAAACTCTTCGCCGTCAATGCGACCGACATAGTCTATGGTGGCCTTATCGCCGTCTTTCGACTTCTGGGTTTCCTTGCGCGGCGTATAGGTAATTTGTTGATCGGCAATAAGTTGCAGCGCGTCGCCCTGTTCTTCGTCGGTCACTTCCGCGACCGGGCGCGTCAGTTCCAACTCGGATGTATCAGCCGGCTCAAAGCTCGGCAGGATTTCCGCGTGGACATCATATTCAAGATCAGCCTTGCCAGCGATCACTTCATCCATATCGGAAAGAAAATGCGGATGCGGCGATGTCGCCGGATGCAGATCGCGGTCAGTGAAGGCTTTTTGCGAGGTCTCGGCGACAATTTCCTGGACGATTTCGCCCATCACGCCTTTGCCGTACATTTTCTTCAGGAACGAGACCGGCGCTTTGCCCTTGCGAAAGCCCTTCAGGTGTACCTGGCCTTTCATGTCCTTCAGCCGCTCCACCAGTTTTTCATCAAGCTCCGAGGCTGGCACTTTAACCAGAAACCGCCGATCAAGGCCTTCTGCACTTTTTTCCGTAACTTCCATTGTCTTTCCTGTCGTCATTCGATCCGGATATTTTCCGGTCAGCTTTCAATACTATCTCGTCCGCCGCCGCTTTCGTTTCACTCAAGCTATGGCGAGACAGCCTTCGCCCAAAAATTCAACCAGCCACAAACCTGCTGCTCGCCATCTCTCCAAGGCTGGCCTGCCGAGCCGAAGCCCACCGGGCGAAGGCTGGTGCGGATGAGAGGACTCGAACCTCCACGCCTCTCGGCGCCAGAACCTAAATCTGGTGCGTCTACCAGTTCCGCCACATCCGCAAAC
>JAJFFY010000041.1 GCA_021776415.1 Hyphococcus sp. | reverse complement strand
ACGGTAGATGGCGTGAATGCCGCTGGCGTTGTCGAATCAGGCGGCGGCAAGGTACGCCTGTTAAAATGGGCGGAATATGAAACCGACTGGGATCCCATGACAGATAACCGCACCCCTGTCTGGGAAGCCTGCCACCAGATGATTCGCAGTCTTAATAACCAAGGTGAATCTGCCGCTGGCGAACTACTGGCCAAGATGCCTTCGATGGGCGAGCCCATCCGACAGCTCGCCTATCACCTGTACACCCTGTGCGAACGCAAGAAGTGGGCAGAAGATGCCCGCGCCTACAACGAATTGATCGGCTCCTGGCATGCCATTGTTACCGCATCTCACGAGGTTGGTCACACTGACTCGCAAGCCGAGCTCGGACTGGATTTTTGAGGACATCGCCATGCACATCGAATCCATAAAACTGAAGAATTTTAAAAGCTTCCGGGATGCGCAAATGCTGGATATTCCCAGCTACTGCGTCGTTGTGGGTGCAAACGGCACGGGTAAATCAACGCTGTTCGATATATTCGGTTTCCTCAAGGATTGTCTGACGTTCAATGTTCGTCAGGCACTGCAGGTTCGCGGTGGCTTCAATGAAGTCATCAGTCGTGATGCAGCCGCCAACGCGGAGATCGAGATTGAAATCAAGTTCCGAATGGATATCGCAGGCATCGACCGCCTCGTCACCTACGTGGTCAAGATTGGCGAAGATGGAAATAAACCCGTCGTTTGCCGCGAAATCCTAAGATACAAACGCGGACGCTACGGGTCACCTTACCACTTTCTGGATTTTTCGGAAGGCAGTGGCTATGCCATTACTAATGAGGAAGATTTCGACAAACCTGATGAGGAGCTGGAGCGTGAGGAGCAATCGATTGGCCGTGACGTGCTGGCCATCAAGGGCCTGGGTCAATTTGAACGGTTTAAGGCCGCTAGTGCGTTTCGTTCGCTTATCGAAAACTGGCATGTGTCGGATTTCCATATCAATCTGGCAAGGGGCAGCAAAGATGCGGCAGGCTTCGACGAACACCTATCGGTGACTGGCGACAATCTGCAGTTGGTGGCAAGAAATATTTATGAAAATCACCCGGATATTTTTCAGAAAATAGTGTCTGTCATGAAGTCCCGGGTGCCCGGCATCAATCAGATCAAACCCGTGCCAACACCAGATGGCAGGTTACTACTCAGCTTTCAGGACAATGCATTTCAGGATCCATTCATCGACAAGTACGTGTCGGATGGCACGATCAAGATGTTCGCCTACCTGGTGCTGCTCTACGATCCAGAACCACATCCCCTGCTCTGTGTCGAAGAGCCTGAAAATCAACTCTATCCCAAGCTCCAACCGGAACTGGCCGAAGAATTTAGGCACTATGCCCTTCATGGTGGGCAGGTTTTTGTCTCCACGCATTCTCCAGATTTTCTTAATGCGGTCGAGCTTGATGAAGTCTTCTGGCTGGTCAAGGTGGATGGCTACACCCAGATAAAACGTGCACGCGATGATGACCAAATTGCTGCGTTCATGGCCGATGGTGATCAAATGGGTTATTTGTGGAAGCAGGGTTTCTTTGCAGGAGCTGATCCACAATGAGAGAGATCGTTTTTTTTCTTGAGGAGCCATCTGCCAGGGAAATGTTGAATGGATTGCTTCCTAGGTTGGTGGACGAAAACACCCACTTCCGGTGTATACCTTTCGAAGGAAAACAAGACCTCGAGAAGCAGTTGGAAAGACGACTGCGTAATTGGCTTGCACCCAATACCTGCTTTGTGGTGATGAGAGATCAAGACAGCGAGGACTGCGTTACTGTGAAACAAAGATTGACAGGGATGTGCGCCGCCGCCGGTAAACCGGATACATTGGTACGCATCGTTTGTTGTGAACTGGAATCCTGGTACCTGGGAGACTTGGAAGCCGTGGAATCTGGTCTGAATATGAACGGTCTGGCCAAACACCAACAGAAAGCAAAATTCAGAGCGCCCGACAATTTGCAAAACCCTAAACAGGAACTGAAAAGACTAACAAACAATAGTTATCAGCAGATTGCAGGGTCAAGAGAGATTGGTCGTCACATGGCGTTGGCCGGCAATCGTTCGAATAGCTTCAATGTTTTTATTTCCGGTGTTGCGCGGCTGCTGAATCAGGAGGCTTGCTGATGAGTTTGAAACCCTGGCGAGAAATCGCCACCCCGCACAAGGATGTTCTGGAAGGTACCTTCAAACAGTCCGAGTTTGCGGCTGACATCACTCAGGTAGCCAATGGCACAGCCACGGCAGAATATCAGGATGCGGAGATGTTCTTCTCCCGCACCTATATTACTGAAGGTATGCGCCTCTTACTGATCTCTGTGGCACAACGTCTGGCAGGCCAAGGCGGCGATCCGGTGGTTCAATTGCAGACCGCTTTCGGTGGCGGCAAGACCCATACCCTGCTGGCCGTATTGCACCTGGCTTCGCGCAAGGTCGGCACCGACAAGCTCACGGGTATTCCTCCGGTATTGGATGAAGCAGGCATTCAGAGCCTTCCCTCGGCCAGGGTGGCGGTGATCGACGGCATAAAACTGTCGCCCAGCCAGCCCAGGAAGTACGGAAACATTACTGCCAACACACTGTGGGGCGAGTTGGCTTGGCAACTGCTGGGTGACGAGGGTTATCAGATGGTCGCCGACAGCGACGCTGACGGCACCTCTCCCGGCAAGGAAGTTCTGACCGAACTGATCAGCAAGGCAGCCCCTTGCGTGATTCTGGTTGATGAGCTGGTGGCGTTTATTCGCCAACTGGAGCTTGGCAAGCAATACAAGGCTGGCACATTCGATAGCAACGTCAGTTTTATCCAGGCGCTCACCGAAGCTCTGAAGGCTGTCCCCAATGCTATTCTATTAGCCTCGCTGCCTGAATCGGAGGTGGAAGCCGGAGGTACTCAGGGCCAGCGCGCCCTAAACTCGCTGGAGAAGTACTTCGCCCGGGTTGAGTCCGTCTGGAAGCCGGTAGGCACAGAGGAGGCGTTCGAGATTGTACGTCGCAGATTGTTCGAAAACCCAGGGGAACGCGCCGAGGTGGAGGGTATCAGCCGTCAGTTCTCTGACTTTTATCGTCAGAACGCCGAAAAGTTTCCGGTCGAAAC
>JAJFFY010000005.1 GCA_021776415.1 Hyphococcus sp. | reverse complement strand
TCAGCTCGACCCATTCATCGACAAGCCCGTTGCCGGGCCCGCAGTCAAAAGCAACCAGATCAATTCCGCGCGCATCGCGCGGCACATAGGTAATGTTTGAAACGCCGCCGAGGTTGATGACTCCTACCGCATGATGTCGCGGCGGCGTCATCGCCGCGACCAACGCGCGATGATAGATCGGCGCAAACGGCGCCCCCTCCCCGCCGGCGGCGACATCGGCTTTACGAAACTCGCCGACCACATCGATACGTGTCTCATCGGCGAGCACGCGGCCGTCGCCAAGCTGCCAGGTCCGTCCAATACTGCCGCCATGGTGCGGCGGACGGTGGAGGATCGTCTGGCCGTGAAAGCCGATGACATCAATATTCTGCCGCTTGAGCCCGGCCTGTTTCAAGATGTCCTCAACTGCCCTCACATGCGCATAGGTGACCTCACCAGCAGCCTTGCCGATTTCTGCCGCGCCGTCGCGTCCCTCCAGCGCCGCCTTGATCGCCCGCCGGACCCAGATTTTGAGATCGCGACTGTAAGGCTGGTGCATCACCGCGCCAGTCTCAACCACATTCTCACCATCGGTGGTGATGATCGCCGCATCAATCCCATCGAGCGAAGTGCCGCTCATCAGTCCAATTGCGGTCAAGGTGTCAGTCATAAACGGGGTCCATCAGCCTAGCTCGAATATGCTTACCCAGAGTCGCTAAATTGTCTGAAGGCTTTTTTAACGTAGAACCCACGCCGCCGGCAGAAGAATTGGAAATCCGCGCGCACCATGGTAGGTGCGAGCGAGGCCTCATTCACACCAAAACCAAGCAAGGCAAATGTCTTTCAAATCTGAATTCCTGAACACGCTGGACCAGCGCGGCTTCATCGCGCAAGGCACCAATCTTGAAGGCCTTGACGAAAAGGCGGCGACCGGCGTCATCACCGGTTATATCGGTTTTGATGCGACCGCCAAAAGCCTCCATGCCGGCAGCTTGATCCAGATCATGCTGCTCTATTGGCTGCAACAGACCGGGCACCGGCCGATTGCGCTGATGGGCGGCGGCACCACCAAAGTCGGCGATCCATCGGGCAAGGATACGCAGCGTGCCCTGCTTTCCGATGCGGAAATCGATGAAAATATCGCCTCCATCAAGGGCGTGTTCGAACAGTTTTTACGCTTCGGCGACGGCCCGCAAGAAGCGATGATGGTCAACAATGACGATTGGCTGTCAAAGCTCGGCTATGTAGAATTCCTACGCGATTACGGCGTTCATTTTACTATCAACCGCATGCTGACCTTTGACAGCGTCAAGCTGCGCCTCGACCGTGAAAGCCCGCTGACATTTCTCGAATTCAATTACATGCTGATGCAGGCCTATGACTTCCATGCGCTCTACAACCGCATCGGCTGCACGCTGCAGCTCGGCGGCTCCGACCAGTGGGGCAATATTGTCAACGGGGTTGAGCTTTGCAGGCGCAAAGACAGGGTAGAAGTGTTCGGCCTGACGACGCCGCTTTTGACGACCGCGTCGGGCAAGAAAATGGGCAAGACCGAAGCCGGCGCGGTGTGGCTCAATGCGGATATGTTCTCGCCATATGATTACTGGCAATATTGGCGCAATGTCGAAGACGCTGATGTCGGGACCCTGCTGGCGCGATTTACAACCATGCCCATGGACGAAGTGCGCCGGCTTGGCGCGCTTGAGGGCGCGGAAATCAACGACGCGAAGAAAATCCTGGCGACCGAGGCGACCGCTATGTTGCATGGCCGCGAGGCCGCCGACAGGGCGGCCGCCACTGCGCAGGAGACGTTTGAAAAAGGCGGGCTTGGCGGCGATCTGCCGACCATTCAGCTAGGCGCCGCGGATATTAAAGCCGGCGCAGCAATCATTGACCAATTCTTGGCCGCAGGCCTGTGCGCCTCGAAAGGCGAAGCGCGCCGTCATATCAAGGCGGGCGCCCTGAAGATAAACGATCAGCTGGTTGGCGAGGAGCGCAATCTTGCGTCCGGCGACATCATAGACGGGACCGTCAAGCTTTCCGTTGGCAAGAAAAAGCACGCGATCATCAATATCGTCTGATTACGGATTGGATTTGCCGTCTGAGGACGGCGGGTCGCTGGCTTCATCTGGTGAGTGTTCAGATTCCGGCGCCGGCGGGTTATCGTTTGCAGGCCGCGGCTCAAACAAATTGCGGAAGATGCCCGGCGTCAGCGCCGAAAGCGGATTGACGAACACGTCCGGCGCCGCACGGTCGCCGGAAATGCGGTAAGACAGAGCCAGAATGCCCTCGCCTTTCTTGCCGACAAAAAGATCGCCAATGATCGGCGTGTTCCCCAGCACAGAATTAATCTGGTAAACCGGCGCCACGGCGCCACTAAGGTTCACCGCGCCGCCATCATAGATTGCAACATCGCCGGACGCCGTCAGCCCGACCGAAGACCCGGTTGCGCGAAATTTATCGATGGAAAGAACATTGTCGTTTAAGTCAAACTCGCCATAGACTTCGGACAGATCAATGCCTGCGCCATTCAACAAATCAGCAAGGCCTTCAAAAGATCCGGCCGAGAACAACCTTGCCAGCAACGGCGCCTCAACGACGTGTAGATTTTTGGCTTCAATCACGCCAAACAAACCGTCGCGACCGGGTGTGGCGAAGCCGATCTGCATTGAGCCCTCGCCGCCACTAATCGATTTATAACCAAAAACCGCCTTTAACAGCTCGCCCAATGCGCTGGTGCGCGCCTCAATCACCTGGCCCGGTCCCTCGTCTTCGCCGGTGTGCGACAGCATCACCTTCAACGGCGCCCCCCCAGCGGAGAAGGCCGTCAGATCCAACGCCTGCAACGTGGTTGCGTCGCGCCAAAGGTCGAGGCTGACATTATTGTAATCGACATTCTCACGCATGCGCATCTTGTCGATGCGCGCGGTCAGCAACAAACCCGGCCCCCAATTCACCGCCGCACCGTCGTCGCTCTCCCCACTACCGCCGACCATCTGCTCCAACAATGGCCCCGCCAGCAAGAAATCGCCGATCGCGGTAACGGCGAACTCGCCTGTCGATTTGCGCTCGGCTGAAAGGTTGAGGCTGGCGGCGTCTTTCAGTTCAAATTGCGGAAACGCCGCGGACGCCAACGCACCATCTTTGAGTTGGAGGCTGCCGAATATTGCAACGCCATCGCCGGTGAGATCGATTGTTTTGATATCGACGTCGCCGCCCGAAAATTTTGCAGTGACCGTCCCGGCGGCTGGCGCACCCGCAGGCTTACGCCAATCCAACGCATCGATGGTCAAAACCGCGTTCTCAAAATCTGCTGTAGCCTCGATAGATTCAAAATTACCAATTTTACCAAGCACTTTTGCCGTAAATGTTACAGGTCCGCGAATATATTGGCGCGACGAGATGCCGAAGACATCGCCAGTCGAGGAATCCACTGTTCCTGCAACTGCGAAACTTGACGGCCCATCCTGTTCAAAGAAATTCTGTCGCCAGACGATATCGATTGGGGCGTCTGAAAGCAGCGCCTCGGCGGTGATCGTGACCGAGCGTGGTTTCAAATCAACGCGGCCTTTGGCTTCGGTGAGTTCTGCATCTCCGGAAATCCCCGAGATACTCATCCCCTCAAACGTCGCCGATCCGCTATAGCGATAATCCTCAGCCGGCACATCGCGCTTGTTTGGCCGCATAATTTCAATGCGCGCACGCGCCTCTCCCTGAAACTGATCAGGATCGAGATTGATTTTCGACATTAACAGCATCGGCTCTTGATCAAGTACGCCGAGAATGTCTTCAGACCTTCCGGTCGCCAGAAAGCGAATATAGGTCGGCTGCCATTTTGGCGTGAACACCGGAAACTCAACTTCCGCCTCGGAGATTGCAACGGCGCCGACTCGCCCGCTCTTAGCTTTCAATAGAAAACTATTTCCGTGCAAGACGCCGCTGCCGCTGCCGGCGGTAAACGGCGTCATTTGTTTGACGACATAGGCCTTGGCGCCGTGCACATCAAAACTAACCGTCAGCGCCTCATCGGGAACCGGCTGGCCTTTGACCACCGCGCCCTCGGGCAAAGCCAGTTCCGCATTGATATTTTCTATGACCGCGGATTCAAGACGGCCTTCAACCCAATCGCGCGCACCCATCGCCATGCCCAATGGCCACAGCTTTAACAAACGCTCCGGATCTAGAGCGCCGTCAATTCTGATATGCGCATCGACGCCGGGCGATGGCTTGCCGCCATCTTCATCTGTTCGCGGAAACGACATGGAGAAATTCCCGCCAGCGCTGACATCCAACAAGGACAGCGCGATATCACTAAGGCTGATCCGCTGATCGGCAATATGATAGCCGCCGGAGACCGCAGCATTGTCAATCAATAACGGCGCGCGCATTCGGCTTGGGATATTAAGCGTCAACGCCGCGCCCTCAAGGTCAAACCCAACCCATTCCGGTTTGCGAACATCATCCCCAAACTGGAGATTAACCGTCCCATTAAGCTCGCCGCTGCTGCCATTCACATCAAATGCGAAACGCTCAATAATAAATTCATTTTTCGCCGGATCAAATTGTGAATCCCATTCGATGAATTTGACCGGCATTGCCGTCGGCCCCAACCGCAAAGATCCGCCTTCCATCCGCGCAACAAAACTTGACGCCAATACGTCGCCGCTCTCCGTCAGGGAAATGACCGCGGCGCCAGAAACTGGCGCATCAACGATAGCGGCGCGATCGCCGTAAAACATGCTCAAAATATCGCCGATAGGAAAATTGGCGCCGTCTATATCCAAAGTTATGACGCCGCTATTTTCGCTATAGTCCGCATTGACGGCGATGGATGCAGGCGCGCCGCCGGTGTCTATGTCGCCGCCAATGATCGCCGACAATCCATCACTTTGTTTTTTGATTGCAATGCTCGCATTGCGCGTCATCCAGGAACGGCCCGACGCCACATCGACAAATGTGATCTCTGCGTCGGTCATTTCCGCATTGTCAAATGCGTTGTTGAGGATGTTGCGGTCAAGCATCGAGGAAAGTTGCGAGAGCGGAGATTTCCGGGCGCTGCTGCGCACCGCCGGCAGCTTCACATTCTGCTCAGCGTTTCTGACAACGCGAAATTTGGCGCCGCTGGCGACAATCGTGCGCGGGCCAACTTCTCCGCCGAGAAAATCACCCAGCGCGAAAGTCAGCCCGACTTCGGATGCGCTGGCCGCTTCATTGGCTTCATCATCAATAATCTGTATGCCGCTTAGACGGACAATATAATCTCCCTTACCTTGTTCACGGGTAAGCTTGATGATTCCAACTTCGCAGCTGTAGCCTTCCGGCAGGCGGCTTTGAACCGCAAGCTCAATGCTTGGTTTGAAAATCGAGAGAGAGACAGGGCCACTCTCCAGCCGCCAGAACAGGAAGGCGCCGCCGGCGGCGATAACGGCAATTGCGATAGCGGCGACCTCGATAACAATGAGACCGGCTTTCGCAGCGCGTTTTCCCATATCGATACCAGGCCGTTGCCGGCCGCCCTGTTACTGCACCCAATTATACCGAGACGCCCGCCCCCTAAAAACGTCCAAGCTGATAGGCGTACCTACCAAATTCAATTGCTGCAAGAGCAGCGCCGCTCTGGCGGAATCCTAAAAGCTGGATATTGTGCGCTGCTTAAATTCAAACTTTCAAGGACCAACGATGACAAAGGATCTCGAACCCGGCGCTAGAGCGCCGGCTTTTTCGATGGAAACCGGCTATGGCGCTAAAATCGCGTCAAAAGACCTTAAGGGCAAAAAAATCGTCCTTTATTTCTACCCCAAGGACGATACGCCCGGCTGTACAAAGGAGGCGATCGCCTTTTCTGAGGACATCACAAAGTACAAACGCGCCGGCGCCGTGATTGTCGGCGTCTCCAAAGATACTCCCGCTAAGCATCAGAAATTTAAAGACAAACACGGGCTAAAAGTGACGCTTGGCGCAGATGAGGATGGTAAGGTCGTGGAGAAATATGGCGTCTGGGTCGAAAAGAATATGTATGGGCGCAAATATATGGGGATTGAGCGCGCAACCTTCCTGATCGACGAAAAAGGCGTAATCCGTCAGATTTGGCGCAAAGTGAAAGTGGCGGGCCATGCCGCTGAAGTCTTAGACGCTGTGAAGGCGCTTTGACGCAGCCACCGCTAACCCTGCTGGAGGCCGCCATTGCGGTCCTCAAATCTGATAGCGCAACTGCGAAATGCGCGGCGGCAGAGCAGGCCGTCTCAGCGCTCAGCGCTGGTGCTCAGGTCGGAGATTTTGCTCACATGCGGCCGCCGCTGCGCCCGGCGCGTCCGCCCAGGCCCGTTCTCACGCGCCCGGCAGACGTCCCTCGCCGTCGACTTGGCTCGCCCGAGGGCCGCATCGCCCTGCTCCACGCGATTGCCCATATCGAGTTCAACGCCATCGATCTGGCCTTTGATATGGCCGCCCGTTTCGCTAGTGAAATAAACTCTCTCGGCCTCAATAGTCTGGCTTTCCTGCGCGACTGGTTCGGTGTCGGCGGCGACGAGGCGCGTCATTTTGGGTTGATTGCGCGCCGACTGTCCGAACTTGGCGCAACCTATGGCGATTTCCCTGCCCATAATGGCCTTTGGGAGGCGGCGGAAAATACCTCTGAGAACCTCCTGGCCCGCGTCGTCGTCGCGCCGCTCATTCTGGAAGCGAGAGGCCTGGACGTGACGCCGGGAATGATCGCCCGGCTGCGCAGCGCTGGCGACTACCAGAGCGCGGCCGTCCTGGAAGTCATTTATGAGGAAGAAATTAGCCATGTGGCCTGTGGAAAACGCTGGTTTCATGCTATTTGCAATGCTCAATCCTTGGAGCCGGCGGCGACTTTTCATGCGCTGCAGGCTGAATATTTCACCGGCGCCCTGAAACCGCCGTTTAATCATGAGGCCCGGGAGCGAGCCGGCCTGTCTAGAGAGCTTTATGACCCGATATGATACAAATACCTGCTATAGGGGTTGAGACTGTCCAGGATTGAAAAAAAACACGTTACACCATCACATAGCTGTTGCGTAATGCACGGTTTTACGCTGCAATATATTAAGGGGTGGCAGCGCATAATCGGATTTGTGTGTTCAAGGGGCGTTAGTTGAATGAGTCGTCGTTCCAGTAAAATGAAACGCGTACTGAGCCGGCTTTTTAAAGAGCGGCAGATTTACCATCGCAGCGATGGCGTCGTTC
>JAJFFY010000040.1 GCA_021776415.1 Hyphococcus sp. | reverse complement strand
CATTGTTGACCTAATTGCGCCCATTGGTAAAGGGCAGCGTGGTTTGTTAGTTGCCAGTCCAAAATCTGGCAAGACGGTGATGTTGCAACATATTGCTCACTCAATTGCGGCTAATCATCCCGATGTTATCTTGATGGTGCTGTTGATTGATGAACGGCCTGAGGAAGTGACAGAAATGATTCGTTCGGTCAGAGGCGAAGTTATATCTTCAACCTTTGATGAGCCAGCAGTGCGTCATGTTCAAGTGGCTGACATGGTTATTGAGAAAGCTAAGCGACTGGTTGAACATAAAAAAGATGTGGTGATCTTGCTGGATTCTATTACACGTTTGGCACGTGCATATAACACCGTGGTGCCATCGTCCGGAAAAGTGCTTACAGGTGGTGTTGATGCTCATGCGCTGCAGCGCCCTAAACGATTCTTTGGCGCTGCACGAAATATTGAAGAAGGTGGTTCGCTTACCATCATTGCTACTGCATTAATTGATACCGGTTCTCGTATGGATGACGTGATTTACGAAGAATTCAAAGGTACTGGCAATATGGAAATACACCTCGATCGGCGCATGGCTGAGAAACGTATTTATCCTGCTATAAATGTCAACCGTTCTAGTACTCGTCGAGAAGAACTTCTTATTAAACCTGACGACCTGCAAAAAATTTGGGTGCTACGTAAATTGCTTTACCCAATGGATGATATGGATGCAATGCAATTTTTACTTGATAAGATTAAAGCGACTAAGAATAATGCTGATTTTTTTGATTCAATGCGTAGAGTTTAATTTATTACAATTATTTTCACATCGTTATTACTGTTGCATCCTATCGAACATTAAAGGATAATACTCGGCTTTACGATCCGTGAATTACGGTATCATGTCGGGTAACCAAGGAAATAAACATGAAAGCAGAGATTCATCCAGATTATCAAGAGATTACCGTAACATGTAGTTGTGGTAGCATTTTTGAAACACGTTCGACCATGGGTAAGCCGTTAACTATTGAAGTGTGTTCAGTATGTCACCCTTTCTATACAGGCAAGCAAAAAATTGTAGATACTGCTGGTCGCGTTGAGAAATTCCGCCAAAAATATGGCAAATAAGCCTCAGGCTAGTTAATTTCTTTGTTCTTGTTCTTTGGTCTGGCCTAATAATAATGTTAGATCAAAGAGAATTGGTTATTTGAGCGCGTAATTCTTGCAGAAGTTACGCTGATTTCTAAGATTCCGTCATATTTAGTAATGTATCGCTAACCAGATAGTTTCTCTATCTGGGTCTGTCCAAGTGACTTTATGTTTTGTATGAGAGGGTATGTTTATGTAGCTTCCTTCAATAAGATCAATTAATGTTTGATCTTCAAATACTAATGTTGCTTTACCCTTCAACACTAAAACCCATTCATTTATTTCCTGGTCATACCAGCCCGTTTCTGGCGATTTATGCCCCTTTGAGATAATTCGTTCAATCTTTATATCATTCTTTTTTAGCAATTGTTCAATTGTTTCTTGCCTTGGGTTAGCGAGTATAGCTGAATAAATATTTTGTGGTTTCATTTTAATTTTCTAGCGATATTTAAGGATAATGTTCACCATCTCATGCATATTTTATCTTGATTGACGCATGGCTCTTATACGTTGTTTTGAGACTATGGTAGTTTATCTGGGAGTATATAAAAATTAACTTAACGGATATAAGCACTTTATTCATCTAAAGTTTTGTTGATGATGATGCGCTGGTTACCATATTTTCTGGTAAATTCAGTACTGCTCTCAATAACTTTTATTTTTGCTGATAACGGTACGCCGAGGAGCAGTTCATTTGAAATTATATAGTTTATTAACGTAAACCCACTATTCTCTTTGCCGCCATGAAACCATGCATTGGAATCTGAAACAGTACGCTCAAATAAGATATTATTACCATTTGAAATACTGATTTTTACAATAAAATCTGAGTTGTACGGCACGCCAGGGCCTACAGGTTTTTCAACTAAAATCGCGACTCTGTGATTCCCTGGGTATTTGTGAGTAATTTCAAGGCTCTTGGATAAACCTGTTTCAGACAGGTCGAAGTTTGCTTCGGATAAATGATGATATAAATCGGACGGAGAGAATATGTAATTATAAGTCGTGCTTGTTTTTCTAAAATGTGAGTGAGCGACAACTACAAAAATAATAATTATGATGATTAAAATGCCATTTCTTATCTGGCTCATTTCTATCCTCTAAAAATAAAATATTTAGATAAATTACGGTGTATCGCGGATAAGCAAGTCTATTAAGGCTACATATCAGTTCACTTGAACCATGAAATTCCACGCTAAATCTAAGCACTATAATAATATAATAGGTCAGTGTTCAAAACTTAAATGTTTCCTGATTATCCCTCAAGAACCTCCCGCTCTCAAGTATAATATGTTTCTGTTAAAACACGCAAAAACAATAGATTAAATATGTGCAAGGATAAAGTTCAATTTCAGAAAGGTCTAAGTTTATCGGAATTCATGGATAATTTTAGTACGGAGGCACAATGTGAAGTAGCTTTAGAAACCGCTAAATGGCCGAATGGTTTTTTATGTGCCAATTGTGGTCACAATTCATTTTCGCGTCTGACAAGAGGTCGTACAAAACGTCAGTGCAGCAAGTGTAAGTATCAAACTTCACTTATGGCTGGCACCATTTTCCATGGCACGAAGCTACCGCTGACGAAATGGCTTCTGGGCATGCATTTGATGACGCAAAATAAAAACGGCATCTCACAAATGGAGCTCGCTCGTCAGCTTGGCATTGGAATCAATGCGGCAGCTCTGATGTACCACAAAGTAGCGCAAGTGATGTTGGAACGTGATGAAGGCAAACTACTTTCTGGAGATATTGAGATGGA
>JAJFFY010000039.1 GCA_021776415.1 Hyphococcus sp. | reverse complement strand
CCTAAAACACGGCGGCGTTTGGTTTCGACCACAACCGTTTTTGAACGGCCATGCGAAAAGCTCTGCTTGACCGCACCGGTCTCGGTGCGGCGCAAGGTTAAGGGACGGCGCCCTTTTGCCGGCGTGTCTTCGGTTTCGACCTCGTCGCTCATCCAAACTCCAATTTGCGCTTCTCAAAAAGCGCGCTTTCATCGCCCGCCCGATCTCGTCGGCAGGCCTATTTCGAAAGCCGCCAAGGACATACAGCCCAAAGCAGCCGGGGTCCACCAATGAACCCTAATTAATGCGCCCCATCGGGTGCGCGAAATCCTTCAAGGCGCGTCGCCGCGCGCAAAATCCGCTCCGCCGCCGCACCGCCATGAACCGCCGCGTGAATAACGTGGTCGCGTCCAAGGGCGGCTGATAATTCACGCGCGTCAAACAGCGCAATCTGCGCGGCGCCGCTCGCCAGCGCCTGTAACTTTCTAACACCGTCCGCCGCAGCGTCGCGCGCCGAAATCAACACCGCCGCTTTTCCGTCCTTCAATGCCGCGCGAACCTTTTCAAAACCGATAACCACATCGCCGCTCCGCCGTCCGAGACCGAGGGTCGAAAGCGCGGCTTTTGCAAGGCCCGCCTCGACCCGTGCGCCAAGGTCGTCTGAGACTTTCACATCGCCCTTAAACGAGCGCGCAAAGGCCCGCTGCTTGACCGCCGCGGCAAGCGCCTCCGCGCTCGCCGACACCCAGGCGCCGCGTCCCGGCAACTTGCCGGAGAAGTCCGGCGTCACCACCCCATCAGGCGACAACACAAAGCGGATGAACTCGTCAGGCGAGCCGGTTCGCCCGGAGGCGATGCACCGGCGCATCCGCGGATCGTCGTCGCGCGGCGCGCCTTTTGGCGCGCCGGCATTGGCGCCGATATCAGTGTCAGGCGATGGCGTCAGCGGTTTCGCGCTCCTCTGCTTCTTTCAATTCTTTTTCTTCCTGTTCCGCGCGCATAGCATCAAGGTCTTCCTGGGTAATCCAGCCGGCCTTGAGGCGCACGCGGATGATCATGTCTTCGGCTTCCTCGGCGGTCATATTGTAGGCCTCGAGAATGCCGTCATAGTGCTTGCGCTCGCCATCGACCCGTTCGGTCCAGCCGACGAGATCATCGGTTGCACAACCGGCAAGGTCCTCCAGCGACTTGATGTCATTTTCACCAAGAGAGACGACCATTTTCAGATCAAGGCCTTCGACCGCGACAACATCGTCGCTGACGCCAAGCTCTTTGCGTTTGTCATCAAGCTTTTTGTTTTCCGCTTCGATGAAATCTTTCGCCCGGGCCTGAAGCTCTTGCGCGGTATCTTCATCAAGCCCGTCAATCTCGGTCAGCTCTTCAACGCCCACAAATGCGATTTCTTCAATCTTCGCAAACCCTTCAGACACCAACAGCCCGGCCATCATATCGTCGACATCGAGGCCAGCCATAAATGCTTCAGAGCGTATACGGAATTCTTCCTGGCGCTTGGCGCTTTCAGCTTCCTCGGTCATGATGTCGATCTCATAGCCGGAAAGCTGCGAGGCGAGGCGGACATTCTGGCCACGCCGGCCAATCGCCAGCGACAGTTGCTCGTCCGGCACAACCACTTCGATGCGCTCAAGTTCTTCGTCGAGCACCACCTTGCTGACCTCCGCCGGCGCCAGCGCATTGACGACGAAAGTCGCGTCATCCGGCGACCACGGCACGATGTCAATTTTCTCTCCGCCAAGCTCGTTAACCACCGCCTGAACGCGGCTGCCGCGCATGCCGACACAGGCGCCGACCGGGTCAATGCCGCCATCATTGGACATCACGCCGATTTTGGCGCGGCTGCCCGGGTCGCGCGCCACTGCCTTGATTTCGATAATGCCGTCATAAACTTCCGGTACTTCTTGCTCGAACAATTTGGCCATGAACTGCGGATGTGCGCGCGACAGGAATATCTGCGGGCCACGGGTCTCGCGGCGCACTTCCATAATATAGGCGCGCACACGGTCGCCATTGCGGTAATTCTCACGCGGCAATTGCTGGTCGCGGCGGATGATCGCCTCGGCCTTGCCAAGATCGACAATCACATGACCATATTCCACGCGCTTGACGATGCCATTGATGACCTCGCCAACGCGGCCTTTAAAGTCTTCATGCTGACGTTCACGCTCGGCGTCACGCACCTTCTGAGTGATGACCTGTTTGGCGGCCATCGCTGAGACCCGACCAAAATCTATCGGCGGCAGAGGGTCGGACATAAAGTCGCCGATCTCCGCTTCCGGATTGCGCTGGCGCGCTTCGGCAAGCGTGATTTCAGCGGAATCGTTTTCGATCTCTTCAACAACCTCAAGCAGGCGCCACAATCTAGTCTCGCCTGTCTTGGGATTGATCTCAGCCTTGACGTTGGTCTCGTGGCCATAGCGCGAGCGCGCCGCCCGGGCGAGCGCGTCTTCCATCGCCTCGATCACCAGCGATGGCTCGATCGATTTCTCGCGAGCGACCGCATCGGCGATCTGGATCAATTCAAGTTTATTGGCGCTAATCGCGTTCACGATTGGTCTCCATCATGATGTTCTTGCTCCTGCATATTTTGTTTTGCCGCTTTCAGGCTTTCGGTAACCAACGCATCGGTCAAAACCAGCTTGGCGCTGGCGATCCACTCAATCGGAAACAGCGCGGTCTCATCCTCGCCTTCAATATCGAACGCAACCTTACCGTCATCGATGCCGGCGACAGTGCCGGAAAACCGTTTGCGCCCTTCAACCAGCCGGTTCAGTTCCAGCTTCGCCGCCCAGCCGCGCCAGTCCTCGAAATCTTTCGCCCGCACCAACGGACGGTCGATCCCCGGCGACGACACTTCGAGATTGTAGGCGCCGTCAATCGGGTCCGCTTCCTCCAGCACCGGCGACAGCGCCCGCGACAGGGTCGCGCAATCTTTCGCCGTCATGGTCTTGTCGGAACGCTCGGCCATGATTTGGAGAACTTTGGTGGCCCCGCCGGTTACCTTGACGCGCACCAGCTCAAACCCGGTCGCTTCAACGACAGGGTTGAGAAGGTCAAACAATTGTTGGTCTTGCAGCGTCAAGCCTTAGGGCCTCTCTAGTAACGAAAAAGCGGGCCCCGCGGGGCCCGCTTTCGATTATTCGACAGCGTTTGAGCGCTATATAAGGCGCCCGTTCACGCTTGTCAGCCCCCGGGCGGCTATCAATCATGAATATCGCCGGAAAATCTGGCGCCGGTCTTGAAGTCTTTCCTCCGTCACAAATAACGGGGACAGGCCATGATGCGCCGTGAAGTATTGGCGTTAATTATCTTTTTCGCGATGACGACGGCGGCTTTGACGCCGACGGCGTATCGTCTGGGCGTTACCCATGGGACCGCTTTCGCCGCTATTCCTCCAGTGGCGCACACTAATCTGTCCGAAAATGGCGCCCCAGAACTAACCCCTGGGCCAATCGCTATGCGCCGGCTGACGGCGCTGGACTGCCCTAATCTGGGACAGCCGGGGAGTATTGCCCGCCCAGGAATAGAAATTGACTGCCTGCCTGCGGCCGGCGCTCATGCGGCGCCTGTCCTTGCGGCCACGCCAAAACTAAGTTCGGGAACCCGTGCGGGCTCCAGCGCCGGGAATTTGACCACCGCCATGGTCTCGGCAATTGCTGACGGCCCCGTCGGCGCGGATTCTGGCCCGCATGAGGGTGTTCTCGGCGCGCCCATTGGCCTTGCGCTGGCGCCGGATGGCAAGCCTGGCGCGGACGGGTTTTTCCCCAGCAGCGCGCTTCCCGGCACGCTCATTCCGCTGGGGCTGACGTCGCAGCCCCCGCCGCCGGGTAATATGACGCCCCCCGGAGATGGTCCAATTGGCGATCCGCCCGAAGATACAATCGACGACCCGTTTGAAGATCTGCCGGATATGGTGGTCCCGCTCCCCGCCGGTTTTGCCCTGATGCTGACTGGACTGCTCGGGCTTTTCGCCGCCTCGCGCAAAAAATAGCCCGCAACTGTCTCATTTGGCGCCAATTATATGGCTTTTGCCGCCCCGATGGGCCAAAATCGGGGCCGGGGTGAATTGTCGCCGTCGCGAGGGGTGGGCTTCATGGGACGTTTTTTCGCATTTATTTTAGGTATCGCCGGGGCGGTGATCGGCGCGCAGGCGCCGGGTTTTACGCTGCAATATATGCAGAGCCTGCAAGGGCGCGTGGACGAGCTAACTACGATTGTCAGCACCTATGACGCCGATATGACCGCCCATGGCTACACCCGTGAGGCGGCGTTAAGCGAATGTCGCGATTCTGAAGACCTGCTCGAAGCCATGTGCGGGGGCTATGGCGGCGCCGTTGATCGTCTTGACGGTCTCAAGCAGCATCTCGCCATGCTGGAAGCGGCAAACGATTATGTGCGCCCGCTCCTGGTTGCGCGCAATCTAGATCGCACCATCGCGACATCCGTCTACAAACAATTTGAACCGGCGGTCCCGGCGACTGTCCATGGCGCGGTCTATGCTGGCGGCGGCTTCGCGGTTTTATGGGGCGCGGCGTCATTTCTGTTCGGCATCATCGGCGCAATGTTCGGCGGCGGGCGTCGATACGCCTGACCGGCGGCCTCAAAACAGCATGGGTTTTGTAAGCTAACCTCATTGGCGCATCGCAATCAGCGCCAAGTCAGGTTATGTGGCGCTTCATGGACACGCATTCAGATAACGCTCGTAAAGATCCTATCGGCATCGTCATTATCGGCCGCAATGAAGGCGCGCGGCTGATCGCTTGCCTGAAATCGGCGGCGGGCGAGGGCCGGGTTCTCGTATATGTGGATTCCGGCTCCACTGACGGCAGCGCCGAGGCGGCGCGGGCATTAGGCGCGGATGTGGTCGCGCTTGATATGGATAAGCCGTTCACCGCCGCGCGGGCGCGCAATGTCGGCGCGCAACGGTTTGAAACGCAGGGCGCGCCGGCGTTAATCCAGTTCGTCGATGGCGATTGTGAAATCGCTCCCGGCTGGATTGAGACCGCCGCCGCGTTCCTCCGCGCCAACCCGAAACTCGCCGCCGTCTGCGGTCGGCGGCGCGAGAAATTCCCGGAACGGACGATTTATAACCGGCTTGTGGATCGCGAATGGGCGACCCCGATAGGCGAGACGCAAGCCTGCGGCGGTGATGTCTTGATGCGCTCAAGCGCCCTCGCTGACGCCGGCGGGTATCGCGACGGGCTGATCGCCGGAGAAGAGCCGGAGCTTTGCGTGCGGTTGCGCGAAGCGGGGTGGAGGATTCACCGGCTGGATGCGGAAATGACCGCCCATGACATCGCGATGACCACGCTCGGACAATGGCTGAAGCGCGCACGCCGCGCCGGGCACGCCTTTGCGGAGGTCTCCTACCTGCATCGCGGCAAGCCGCAACAGATCTGGGCGCGCGAGACTTTGCGGGCTTTCTTCTGGACCGGGATCGGCGTTGCCGGGTTGCTTGGCGGCGCGGGCATTCATCCGGCGTTATTTTTCATGCTCCTCGCCTACCCGCTGCAAATTGCCCGCATGGCGCTGCGCGACAGGCCCGTAACCACCGACAGCTGGGCGCATGCCGCGCTGATCATGGCGCAAAAACCATGGGAGGCGGCGGGTGCTGTGCAGTACTGGCTGGCTCATATCCGCGGCAAGGACCGACGGATTATTGAGTATAAAAAATAGCTTATTCTCGCGCGGTCCAGTCCAACGCCTTCGCGCTAACCGTTTGTTTGAAATTCGCGCATGAGAGATCGGCGCCGAGTAACGCGCCCAGCTGTTTCAGGTCCTGGTCAAAAATTTCCGCGAGCTCAGTTTGTTTTGCCGCCGACAGAGACGGCCGCGTCCGCATTTGCAGGCGCGCCTTGACCCAGTCGCGAAGCCGCCTTGGCGCGAGGGCGCGACGCAGCGCCGTCGCCGGCGCGCTCTCAACCAGCAAATCGTAAAACGCAAACCGCCTGATGCGATCACGCGAGACATTTTGCGCCCCGAGATCATGGCGCCACGCAATCTCGCCGCCATGACCAAGGAAGTTCGCAACACGGCGAAGCTCATCATCCGGTGCGATATTCATCCGCTCAAGGAAGACCGGCAAAATACGCTGTTTGCCATAACGCTCGATATAGGGCGCCAGCTGCCGGTAATATTGGCTATAGGCGACAAAAGCCGAGGCTTGATCTGTGGCGTCGTCGATATTTCCGACCACATTGTCCATCGTCCACTCATGGATAAAGTGGGACACCAATCGCTCAATCGGATGGCGCATAAGGTAGATCAGTTTTGCCTCTGGCGCAGCGGCGGCAAGGCGTTCAACGGTTTGCGGATGGGTTGGCTGCTTGGTGTAGTGGGTGCTGGCCTCGCCTTTGAGATCGCCCGCAAGCGCGCCATCAAACAGAGCCGAATACCAACTGCCCCCGCGCGCAAAAACATCATCATCGCTGAAGAAATTCGGCTCCTTCGGCGTCGTCATGAAAATTCCCGGCTGCCCGGCAAGCTGCGCCTGAAGCGTCGAGGTGCCGCATTTCATCGCCCCGATGATAATGAAATCAGGCATAGCCCCGCTTGTGGGTGACGGCGCGCTCATTGCGCGGCTACCTTGATTGTTTCCGGGGTAGAAGACGGCGCTTTATTATCGCCCATGGGGTCGAGCCAGTTGGTCCAGATATCGCTCACCTGATTTTTGCAGGCCCGCCGCAGCGGTTTGCCCAGCAGCGGGCGGACGCGCGCAATCCCCCGGCCAAGAAGCCACATCAGGTTTGCCGCAAGAGCCCCCGCCGGGCCATAGGTTTTACGAAAGTAACGCGTGCGCGATGCGTAATAATATGCCGGCGGGCGCCCGCCCCGCGCCATCGCCGCTTTGACCGGCGACGACCCGCCGCGCAAGTGAACAACCCGCGCCGCCGGATCATAGAGCGTCGCGTAACCCGCCTTAGCAAAGCGGCGACAATAATCGGCGTCTTCAAAATACATGAAGAACCCTTCATCCATCGGCCCGGCAGCGTCCACCGCCGCGCGGCGTAGCAAGATGCAGGCAAAGCTCGCCCAGTCACATTCCATCGGCGTGTCTGAAACCGGCATGGCGACTTCAAAATGGCCCAAATGCCGCGACAGCGGCCGCGCGGAAGCGCTCTCTAACAACTCGCTCAATGGACTGATAAAGCGAAAGCAACTTTGTTGCGCGGTTCCGTCCTCATCTTCAAGCCGCGGGGCGATCGCCCCGGCTTGCGGGCAGCGCGCCGCCGCCGCCAGCAACCCAGCCAGCGCCCCGGCGCGCAGCAGCGCATCGCTATTCAGCAAAAGGTAGAATTCAGCATCAATCGCCGCCATGCCGAGATTGTTGCCGCCGGAAAAACCTGTATTGATCTTTGAGCGGATCAGATTGGCGCGACCGGCGATTGATGACGCGTTGAGCCACGCCTCGATCTTGTCGGCCGAGCCGTCGCCGGAGCGATTGTCAACCACAACCACCCGCCCATCTGTCGCCTCAAGCTCCCCGGCGAGGGACGCCAGGCAGTCGATCGTCAGCTCGGGCGTGCGATAATTGATGATCACCACGCCGATGCGCACACGCGACGGATGCGGGGTTGGGGTTACAGTTCGCTCTTGCACAGTTTTTTCGTCTACCGGTCCTCGCCCCGGATGGGGCCTTCCACCCCAGACGGTTAGCGTGATCCGGCGACAATGAAAATCCGCTAGAGCAAATCCGTGATTCAATTTAACTCGGATTTGCTCAAGATTGTTTGTTTGTCGCATTTCTATCGGATAACCGCGTCACACTTATCCGGAAATGCTCTATGTCAGGCGACGTAAATTTTCTTTACCGACGCCCCCTAGGACAAGCCTGCCGAAATCTCGGCTCAAGGCGCTGCCGCTGTGCTCCGCCTTATTTGTTTAAAAAATGCGCATCGAGGAATTCTAAAAACGCCGGCCAGTCTTCCTTGACGACGCCGTGGGTGCCGGGCCGGATCCAGTAGGCGAGATCCGCGCCGGGCGACCAGGTGTCAAGACGACCCTGGTCAAGCCCTTGCGAGCCGTAGAGCTTATAGACCGGGTCGGCGCCGAGGGCTGCACGAAACGCCCCGTTCGGGTCAGACCAGACATCGCGCCGCGCATTGCCGAGCAGCACCGGGCGCGGCGCGATCAGCGCCAGCAAATGGTGCTGGTCAATCAACATGTCTTCGCCGCCGCCGGCATATTTTGCATACGCCTTTGCAAACCAGTGCGGAAACGTCTCGATGATCGCCTTGACGCTCTCGCCTTTCTTTTGCCGATTGAGCGAGGCGCCGCCAGTGCCCGATTGATGTGAGATCACACCGCTAATACGTTCGTCGAAAGCAGCCGCGAGAAGCGCCGATTTGCCGTATCGCGAATGGCCCCAGGAAATATAATCGCGAGGCGCCTCGGCGTCTTGCTCGAGGGCGTCAATCATAAGCGAATACCCCCAGGCCCAGGCGGCAATCGCACCCCAGCGCTGATTATCCGGCGCCAGGCCCCTGGACATTTGCTTCAGCGCCGCCAGCCCCTTTTCTTTCCTGTCCGGGGCAAACTCGCTCGGATAAATTGTCGCCACCGCATAGCCCCGGGCCAGGATCACTTCCGTCGGCGGCGTCGCAATATAGCGCCCGAACACATAGGTCATAAGCCCGGTTACCGCACCGCCGCCACATCCGCCGGCGTCTTCGGGGCGATATATCGCCGGATGGGGTAGCGTGTCCCAGCGCGGGCAGAACGTCTGTATAAGAACGACCGGCGCATTCGGGTCGCCCGCCGGCGTGACGACATCCATATAGAAGATTTCAGTTTCGCTGGTCTCGTCGCCAAAATGCAATTGCGCGCGCAGCTTATATTCTTCAAGCCGGCCGCCGCCAAAAGCATTCTCGTCCAGAACCTTGCGGTCCAGAACCGTGAGCTGATAGCTGTCGGGAAAATAGCCATAGATATTTGCCTGCAAGGCGTCTTTCAGAACCGGCTTGCGCTGCTCGGTCCATGCCTCAAGGCTGGTGATCGGCGCTTGGGACCCGAACCCGGCCAGCACTTCGGGCCGGGCCGCCGGGCCGTCGGGGATTAAGTCCGCCCAGGCAAGCGTCAGTTTTGCGCAGGAACCGGCGCCCAGCGCGGCGATCACGACGATAAGCAACGGCCATATTTTCATATTCTGCTCCTGACGCTACTTTCGGACACTTCAGCAAATGTTCAAGTCACAACCGGGTCAAGCGGCGCTCATTTGCGATGAAAAATGAGATAGGTTGGGCGGCGGCCTTCGCGAAGGGCCTTTGCCTCATAGCGGGTTTGCGGCCAGTCCGCCGGGCGCTCGCGCCAGTCGGCGGGCCGTTCCGCCGCCCATTCAAACGCCGGCGCGGCTTGGGCGTGCATCAGCGTCCAGCGGATATAATCGGCAATATCCGAAGCGACGCGCAACTGCCCGCCCGGCGCCAAAAGCCGCGCCGCTTCACAGAAAAACCACGGGCTGATCATCCGGCGTTTGTGGTGGCGCTTTTTCGGCCATGGGTCCGGGTGCAACACAAATAAGCTCTGCAAAGACCCATCCGGCAGCGCCTCAATCAATGGCCGCGCATCGCCAAAATGGATGCGGATATTGTCCAGCCCTTCCGCATCAATCGCCGTCACTAGCTTGGCGACGCCGTTGATGAACGGCTCAGCGCCGATGAAGCCGATATTGGGATGTTGCGCCGCCTGCCAGGCGAGATGCTCGCCGCCGCCAAACCCAACCTCCAGCCATAACTCATCCGCCTGCGGAAAGATCCCCGCCGGGTCAATCGGCCCCGCTTCCGGGTCTGGCGCGGCAACGCGCGGCAAAACCGTCGTCATCAGCTGCGCCTGACGCGTGGTCAGCGGCTTGTCCTGCCGGCGACCATAGATCTGCGGAATGTAACCTTGCTCGTTCATAAGCGGCTATATAGCCAACCAATCAGAAATGGTCACGGTTTTCGTTGCTGGCGTAAATGTGAGGCCTAGCCGGGCAAGGTCCTGAATTGGCCCAAAAGCGATATTCACTTAACGCAACAGGGCGGCGTGCGGGCATTAAATAACAGACACTCAACATCCACGGTTACTTGACAAAGAAATCAACCCATGTACGTAATATATTACGTAATATATTACGGTGATAAATGACCGATCCTGATCCAACAGAAGCTGACTCAGCTGCTTTTCTCGGTTTGCGTCTGTGTGTGCTCGTGCAAATAGTTGGTGCTCAAGGGCGAGACTTACTCACAGCAAGCAAAATCGAGACGCCGCAAGTCTGCGTTTCCGTCTTGAGATTCATTGCTCTGAACCAACCGACTACGGTTACGGCGCTATCAAGTGAGCTCAGACTTTCACGTCAGGTTATCCTTCAGCGATTAAAGCTATTAGAAGACAAAGCTTTGCTCGCAAGCGTCGCAAATGACGACGATCGCCGTAGCCGGCTTATATCGCTCACTCCCGCAGGCAAAAAAGAAGATCGCGCGATTAGCGCAATTCTTGTCGGCATCGGTGACGCATTCGAGGACCTCAATAGAGAAGTTGGAGCCAACCTCTCGCAACTCCTATCCGACGCTGCTGACTGCTTGAGCAAACATGGTTTGGCTGATCGAATCTCCGAAATGGAAAATCAACTTGAAAAGCCGCATAAGAAAGGGCGCCGGTGATGAGATTGCTTGAATTTATCGATATCGATTTAATTGCAAAGAGGAGAAGCGGAAAGCGTCAAGCGCCGCCGCCTTCGCTGATACGAATTGGAATGTTGCTATCGACCTTATTTTTGCTTGCCGCATGCTCAACGCCAAACCAAAACGAGAGTATTGAATTTCAATTTGTCCGTAATGTGCCCATAGTCGCAGCGACTATCGGCGAGTCCGACGATCTCCATTTCTTGGTCGATACAGGTGTCGACCCCTCCGTCATTGACTTGTTGGCAGCGCGCCAACTTGGGCTCCCGGTTGATGAGACCGAGGTTGGAGAGGCGAGCGGCGCTGGCGACGGCAGTGGCCTCGCCATCATGCGTTCATCAATTCGCGACCTTTCGATTGCGGGCAGGAAATTCGCGTCGATAGATGCACTTGCCGCAAACCTTTCAGCCTTTAGCGCTGCCCTGGAAATGGAGCTAACAGGGATATTAGGGTTCAGCTTCCTGGACAGACAGATTGTTCGTATCGACTACAGATCAAACCAAATTGCTTTTTCAAACACAGCGCAGAATTTACCGGCACTCAGTACACCAATCGCATCTACTTATAGAACTTCGCTTCGGTTTAACTCTGATGAAGATCCGATACCTGTCTTCGACATTGCCATTGCAGGAGAAATGGTCACTGTTTCCTTGGATACGGGCAAATCGGCTGGGATCGAGTTTTTCAAACCGGTCACCGATCGCCTGAATCTGCAAGCACGCAGCGGCCGTGTGGGCGAGGCAAGCCGCCTCGGCGCGCGGGGGCGTCAGACAGTAAGCACGGGCGTTCTGGCCGCCGTCGAACTTGGCCCTTTCGTAATTGTAGATGTGCCAGCCAGTTTTTCGAAAAAAGTTCCAGGTAATGAAGTCCGGGAGGGTAATGCAGGAAATGCATTTCTGAAGAACTTTGTTGTCACTATCGACTACGCCAACGGGGAAATCTTGTTTGAGAAGTGATGGCCGTTAGCCAGTGCAAACGTGTCGTCCCTCCACTGTAACCCAGTGACCGCTTTTGGCGAACTTAAGTCGCTGACGATCAACTGGTGAGAGCTAATTATTGGCCCTTGGTGGAATCTATCGAGAGATAAGATTTCTGAGTTCTTTTGCGTCATCGCTTCGTCGCTCCAGACGCTCGGTTGAACGAGTTGTTATTGATGGACGTCTGCCAGATCCACTCATTGTATGTGAGGGGTAAAGTCGAAGTCTGCTCGGCAGCCCAAAGGCAAACGCCACAAGGGGATAAAATGAAAACCTTTACCGCAACCATGTTCTTATCGATGCTTGCTGCTTCATGTGCGACGGCGGCAGATCCGCTCTCACCGGAAGATGAAGCTTTCGAAAAACGGTTTAAAGAAATTTCCAAATTGGGGGTCACGCTTGAACACAATCCAGCACTGGATGGCCCGTGGGGTTCGCCAAATCCAGACGCCGCTCCGGAAATGCAGCAATTTGCTTTCATGGTCGGCCGTCACGAGTGCACACAGTATTTTACCGGGATGAACCCGAACAATCCTGACCAAAAGCTGGAGGGCGATATGTTGTGGCTTGCCTATTATGCGCTCGATGGGAGAGCGATCCGCGATGAATTTTACAGCATGGGCGGCAATGGCGAGCAGACCCGCGCCTATGATTCATTCGCCAAAGAATGGTGGGTGACATTTGCCACCGTTCCTGGCGTGGTCGATCTAACGCCTGAACCAAAGCCCAAGCGAGGCTCGTTCACCGCCGTTCAAAACGACAAAGGTCATATGGTGATGACGGCGCCAAAGAAGGACGCCAACGGCATCGACATGATTAGAACAATTACATTTTATGACATTGATGATGACGGCTTCGAGTGGAAGTCGGAAAATGTTTACACTGATAAATCTGTCAATACGGGCAATATCTCCTGTCGGAAAGTGGCAGGTCCCGGTCACTAACTACCACATAGGCTAAGCGCCCTTCGCCAATGCCCTTCGTTGTGGTGATTCCAACCACGGCTTGCGTGGGGGGCAATGAGTGTTCTTGGCGAGTTTCTGCCGCCGCGACCGTTGCGTCACAACTGGCTAGTTTTGGCCAGCTTTGCCTCTTAAAATTCAAGCTGAAACACTGCCAAGCTTCAAGCCGCTTGCCACTGCAATTGTGGTGGTGTCATTGTCTCCGATCAGGGCAGATCAAACAGAGCGGCGCAGCACCACAACATGAGCGACAAAAGGCGATATTGGACCGGGACGCGCAAAGCCCCGGCGCAGGACAAGTTCTTCATCGAGGCGCTGGACCCCGGTCTTTGGGAGCCGGGCGACAAGGACCATTGGGATACGTGCTGGCATACGGGCATGCCGGCGGCGCGCGCGTTCAAAACCATGGGCCCCGGCCAGACCATCAACCACATTCCCGGCAACAGCGCCGTCACCGTCAAATCCATGCTCTATGAAACGCTTCGCGACGCGCAAGGCCGGGTCGCAGGCGATGAGCGGCGCGCCCGGTTCGGGTTTTTCCCGCGCAGTTTTTTGATGCCGGAAGACTATCACGCCCTCCAGCGCGAGGGCTTCCTTCATCCCGACAAAAAATGGATCGCCAAGCCCAAGCGCCTGTCGCGCGGGCGCGGGATCAGCGTCCACCATGACGTGGCGACGCTGCCCAATGACGCAAAGTGGCTGGCGCAGGAATATCTCGCCGATGCGCATCTTTATGACGGCTATAAATATGTGTTGCGGTGTTATGTTCTGATCAGCTCGATCGATCCGTTACGGGTTTATCTTTACAAGGATGGCTTCGTGAAGCTCGCCTCCGAGCTGTATCGCCATGGCGATTATAACAACCTCTATGCGCATCTCACCAACCCCGACGTCAACGCGCTCAATGAGGGCGCGGACGCCGCCGTTGTCTTTCATAGCTTTGACACTTATCGCACCTGGCTGCGGCGCCAGGGCGGCGACCCGGAGGCCCTGTTTGACGGTATTCGCGATATTGCCATCCTCACCGCGATCGCAGCGCGCGAACAGATGCGCCAGCGCACCACCGCCGCCGGCGCCGTTGGTTCTGGCTGTTACGAGCTGATCGGGCTCGATTGCATGATCGATGCGGCGCTCAAGCCGTGGCTCTTGGAATGCAATCTCAGCCCATCGCTTGAGGTTTGCGCCGAGCCCGGGAGCGGCGGCCGCCAGGAGGAGGCGACAAAACGCGCTGTGGTCGCCGATCTGGTCGGGCTGATGGGCTTGAACCGGGAGCGCCAGCCGGCCGGCGGGCGCGCGGACAAAAAGCAAATGCTTGCCGAAGCGGCGGGCGAGGCGGAAAACGCTGGCGGGTTTGAACGGATATTTCCGGGCGATGATGCGGGTGAATTTCTGCCGTTTTTTCCGGCGCCGCGTTATGGCGATGTGATGCTTGCCCGCGCGGTTTCAAAAACCCCGCCGCCGGATATGCCGTTGCAACCGGCTGGTGAACAAGCGTTCGAATTTGATCATGCGTTGGCGCTATTCTCGCAGCAGACCGGGCAGTTCACGACGCCAAATGAAGTGCGCTCGTTCATCTGGCTGAAGGCGTCGCAAGGCGCGGCGCCCGATGCAATCACCGAGGAGATGGCGCTCCTGACCGGCGCCAGCGAGGCGGAGCGCGAAGCGCTGAGCCGGGATGTCTGGGATGCGTTATGCGACTGGACCCAGACCGGCCTGCTTATGGCGCGCGATGGCCCGCCCCTCTCGCCAATGCAAACACCCGCCACCGATGATGGCTGGTGCTGCGAGGAATGGCTTGAGGTCAACCAAAATACTTTGCGGCTACGTTATGGCGCAACGGAAATTCGCCCGCGTTTGGAAATTTTGCTCAGCGCTTTGCGCACAGACGCCAAAGACCCGGCGATTGAAATAGACATCCTGCGCGGCAGGATTGGCTACGCGATTGCCCGCAGCCCGCAATTGGTCCGGTCGGGGCTCAAACTGTCGCAAATTGCCGATGCGCTGCGCGATATTTTCCTCGACGAATATGCCGCCGGTCATGGCGATCAACATTGTTGTAACGCATCCCTGTGCGCGTCGCCGCAAGGGGCGATTGTTTTTGCCGGCAGCGCAGAAGGCCAGTGGGATACGCTGGCTTTGAGTTTTGCAGCCACGCAAGACGGCGCCTTCCTCGCCGGCGCCATAGCGCTGGCCGCGCCGGGCGAGGCGATCGCGCTGGCCGCGCCGGGACGGATTGACGAAGGCGCCGCCGAAGCGCTTGGCGACGGCGGCGAATATGTTGATAGCGGCCTCCAGGAATGGGGCGCCGCGCGAGGGTATTTCGTTGCATGTAAAGAAAATAGCCCTGGCGGTGTTGCGAGCAAGGTCTGCGCGGTCATCATTCCGGTGTTCGACGCCGATGCCGGGGCGCCGGAAATCTCTGAAAAAGACGGCCCAGAAGGATTGCTGGCGCTCAATGCCATGCGCCGTAAAGGGCGGACGGCGCTAGAGTTTGACGGCGCCCGACGGCTCTATGAATGGCGCCAGGCCGTTCGCATCTTTGAGGTTCGCTACAGTAATGCACGAGATGCGGCGCGCCTGATCGCCGAAACGCTATCGGGTTAAACTAACGGCGATGATGCCTACGGAATCAAAAAGGCGCCCCCAATGGAGCGCCTTTTCAAATTCTCAATTGAGTAGGTTCGGCTTTTGCTACTCGGTTGCAGCTTCGGCTTCGCCCTCGGCTTCAGCTTCGCCCTCGGCTTCGCCCTCAGCTTCGGCTTCACCCTCAGCTTCGGCTTCACCCTCGGCTTCTGCTTCGCCCTCAGCTTCCGCTTCACCGTAATCGTGATCTGCTTCAGCGGCGGCGTCATGGTCAGCAGCGTCAGCCGCTTCGGTCGCGGCAGCCTCTGCGCCTTTGTCGCCATCTTCCGGCTGACAAGCCGCCAGCAGCAAAGCCGCCGGCGCCGTCACGGCCAAAATCCGTGTCAGTGACGCCAGTAAATTGTCTTTGTTTTCGATTTTAGCCATGTTTATGCCCCGTCCTCGTGGCGGCTATCCGCCATTGTTAGATTTTTTATGGTAAAGCGATGGTGAATATTCCGCAACAGCACAACCCTAACCAATAGGTCACGTTAGCGATAGCGCGGAATTTCGCCGTTTCAGCCTCAGACCGCTGCTTTGAGCGCCTCGACCAAATCGACCTTTTCCCAGCTGAAGCCGCCATCGGCGTCCGGCTCCCGGCCGAAATGGCCATAGGCGGCGGTGCGAGCATAAATCGGTTTGTTGAGATCAAGGGCCCGGCGAATCCCCGAGGGCGACAGATCCATCACCTCGCGCAGCGCCCGCTCCAGCAGTTCCTCATCAACCCGGCCGGTCCCGTGCAGATCGACATAGACCGACAGCGGCTGAGCAACGCCAATCGCATAGGCAAGCTGAATGGTGCAACGCTCAGCAAGATCGGCGGCGACAACATTCTTGGCGAGATAGCGCGATGCATAGGCCGCAGAGCGGTCAACCTTGGTGGTGTCCTTGCCGGAAAAAGCCCCGCCGCCATGGGGCGCGGCGCCGCCATAAGTATCAACGATAATCTTGCGGCCGGTGAGCCCAGCATCGCCGTCCGGTCCGCCGATCACGAACTTGCCGGTCGGATTTACATGCCACGCGCAATCGTCAGCAATCGGCATATCGCCCAGCGAACGGCGAATATACGGCTCGACGACGGCGCGCACTTTGTCTGAGTCCCAGCTTTCATCGAGATGTTGCGTCGACAGGACGATAGAGACGATCTCGACCGGCTTACCGTCGACATAGCGCACCGTCACCTGGCTTTTCGAGTCCGGGCCGAGCGCGCCAGCATCGCCTTGCCCGGCGTGACGGGCGGCGGCGAGATCTTGCAAAATCTTATGGCTGTAATAAATCGGCGCCGGCATCAGCGCCGGCGTCTCGCGGCAGGCATAGCCGAACATGATGCCCTGATCGCCTGCGCCTTCCGCATTCGCATCAGCAGCGCTATCGACGCCTTGAGCAATGTCAGCAGACTGACCATGCAAGAGGACCTCGACTTGCGCGGTGTTCCAGTGGAACCCATCCTGCTCGTAGCCGATATCCTTGATCGCCGCGCGCGCGGCGGCGACAAACGCCTCTGGCGCAACCCCGCCGTGGCCGTTCATCAAGCCCTCCGGCGCACGCACTTCGCCGGCGATCACTACGCGGTTGGTCGTCGTCAGGGTCTCGCAAGCGACCCGCACATCCCAGGCGCTCATGCCGCTCTCGGCAGCGCTGCGATAGATCAGGTCGACGATCTCGTCAGAGATCCGGTCGCAAACCTTGTCGGGATGCCCCTCCGAAACGCTTTCGCTGGTAAATAAATAGGATTTGCGCGTCATGAAAAATCAGGCCCCTTACATATAAAGAAAAGTTTATATGGGCCGGCGATATAACGAATAGATTTGCAGCTGTCCAATTGAATGAGGCGGCGATGCGCGGCTATTTTTTCTTTTTCGCGGTTTCAGTCTCGGCGATCGATTTAACCAGGTCCAGAACCCGCTTTTTGACCTGCGGGTCTTCGATTGCAGAGAAATGACGGCATAGCTGGACGCCCTCCGGCGAATTGACGAATTTCATAAACGCATCGCCGATATCCGGCTCGGCCATGCCTAAGGCTCGCCCGCCAATCTTGACGTCATAATCATCGTAAAAAAACTGCACCGGCACATCGAGCAGGTTCGAAAGTTGAAACAGCCGGCTGGCGCCGACGCGATTGACGCCCTTTTCGTATTTTTGAACCTGCTGAAAGGTTAGCCCCAACGATTTGCCGAGGGCTTCCTGGCTAAGCCCAAGGATCATCCGCCGCAGCCGCACCCGGCCGCCAACGTGAATATCGATCGGATTGGGACCGCCCTTTTTGTTTTTCACAGTTTTTTTCCGCGCCGCTTTTGCGGGTTTGGTCGCTTTGGCCATTTCTAACCTCGTTACAAAAGCCGTTCTGGCTCGATGGGCGCATAACCCTCTGGGTTCTATACGGGATTTTGCGCATCGCGCAAAGGTTGTAGTTTGCGTCAGGAACGCGCGCGCGGTCTGCCCCAGAATGCGCCAATGGCAAGGCTTATGGCGACCATCATCCAGAAAAGCCAGTCGCCGGTGCGGTCATAGAGCGTGCGCGGCAAGGCCGGCGGCAGCGCCGCGTCGATGACGCCGCTTTGATAAAGCTTCACCCGCGCAAGGATCCGCCCCTTGGCGTCAATCAATGCGGAAATTCCGGTATTGGCCGAGCGCGCCATTGGCAGCCCGGTCTCGATCGCCCGCAGCCGCGCCTGATCGAGATGCTGGCGCGGGCCCGACGTGTCGCCGAACCAGGCGTCATTGGTCACGGTCACCAGCCATTGCGGGCGCTCGCCCCTGGGATAGACAGCGCCGGGGAAAATCACCTCGTAACAGATCAGCGGCGAGAACGCCGGACCGCCGGCTTCGACAATGCTCAGGCCACTGCCGGAGGCAAAACCGGCATCGCCATAAGGCGTGAGCTGCGCCAACCCAACCGCCTGCAAAAAATCATAGAACGGCAGATACTCGCCGAACGGAACCAGGTGGTGCTTGTCATAATAGTTGACCGCGCGCCGACCCTCGGGCGTCTCGGCGATGGTCATGATGGAATTAAAATACCGCTCACCGCCATCGCCATCAGGCTCACGGCGCACCGCGCCAGCGATCAACACCGCGCCCTTAGGCAACTCATCGGACAAAACGCCCAGCGCCGTATTGGCTTCATCCAGCAATGGGGCTGCGTTTTCGGGCCAAAGAATGAACAGCCGCGCGTCCGGCGGCGCCACGGCTTTGGATAAACCGAGCAGCTTATAAAAATTACGTCCCCACAAATTAGGGTCGATTTTTTCGCGCTGGGGAATATTCGGCTGGACGATGCGCAGAAAATTCTCTCCATCCGGCGCCGGTTCCGGCAGCGCAAGACGTGCGGCGCCGATCGCAAAAATCATTGCGATGCCGGCAAGCGTCACAACCGGGCCCGCCAAAACCCTTCGTCTGATCGCCCCCCCAGACAGGCCGGCGGCCGGCGCTGCGGCAAGCAGCACCGCAACCAGACTTAATCCGTATGCGCCATACCATGCGGCGGTCTGGGCGCTGATCGCCGCGCCCGCCAGCGCCTGGCCGGCGAGATTCCAGGGCAGGCCGGTTAAAATATGCCCGCGCAAATATTCAAACACCGCCCAGAGAGCTGCAAAGATAAAAATACGCGGCCAACCCGGGCGCCAGACCAGCGATGCAGCGAGCGCCGCCGCGCCGGTAAAAAAGCCCAAAAACGCCGGCATCCCCAAAACCGCAAACGGCGCCATCCAGGCAAATTGATCGGCCTGAACAAAAAACGAGAACGCCATCCAGTAAACCCCGGCGAGGAAATAGCCGAAGCCGAAAAACCACCCCACAGCAAAGGCGCGCAGCCTTGGACGCGGGGCTGCGCCAACCGCATCAATCAGCACGATCAAAACTGAGAATCCGAGCGCCATCAATGGCAGCGCATAGACCGGGGCCAGCGCCAGCGCGGTGACAACGCCGGCGGCAAACGCCGCCAGCGCCCGGCGCCAACCCGTGAGGGCTTTAAGATAGCTCGCGGCAGTCTCCAGCGCCGCCGCAGCAGCGTCAGACGCGCTTCTCAGATTGGTCATCGCGCGCCCTATTCCGCTGCCTCGCTCGGCTTCATCGACGACGGCCTGATGCGCAACCGCCGGACTTTGCGCGCGTCAGCCTCGATCACTTCAACGTCGAAACCATCATCGCTGACGATCACCTCGCCGCGTTGCGGCACCCGACCGGCGAGCGAGACCACATAGCCGCCGACGGTGTCGATCTCATCATCATCCGCCTCCAGATGAACGCCGGTCTCCTCAGCGAACTCTTCAAGCTCAACACGCGCATCGACAATCCATCCGCCGCCGCCATGTGGCGCCACTGTCGGGGTTTCTTCTTCATCATGTTCGTCATTGATGTCGCCGACGATTTCCTCAACCAGATCCTCAATCGTCACCAACCCGTCAGTGCCGCCATATTCATCGATCACCAGCGCCATATGGATATGCGAGGCCTGCATTCTGAGCAGCAGATCCGTGATGCGCATCGATGGCGGCGCATAAAGAATTTCGCGGTGGATTTGTTGCAGCACCGGGCCGGTTTCCAGATGCGCCTTTTCAGGACGGTGTTTTCGCCTATCGGCAATGCGTCCGACGACGTCCTTGATATGCACCATGCCAACCGGATCATCGAGGTCGCCGCGATAGACCGGCAGGCGCGAATGACCGGCTTCGGCAAATATCTGGATCAGCTCATCAAGCGTGGTTTCAATATCAACGGCGGAGATGTCGGCGCGGGGCGCCATCACGTCGACGACTTGTTTTTGGTCGAAGGCGACGACCCGCTCGATCATTTCGCGGCGCGCCCGAACCGTGTTTTCCAGCGCACGGGCCTCGCCATTCTCGGCGGCGGCGGTAAAGTCATGACGGTCGCGGCGCGGCGCGACAAACCACGCGCGCATGCGCCCAATCAACCCGCCCCCGTGCTCATCACTGGAACTGTCGCCAGCGCCGTCGTTCATCGCCCTGTCTCCATCGCAGCGCCATAAGGATCGGCAATCCCGAGGCGTTTTAAAATTTCCACCTCGCGGCGTTCCATCGCTTCGGCTTCGTCATCGCTCTGATGGTCATATCCAGCCAGGTGCAGCATGGCGTGAATTATCAGATGCGCCGCGTGATCTTGCAATGCGATCTGTTTGTCTTTCGCCTCGCCAACGCAAGTCTCGCGCGCCAGCGCGATATCGCCGACAAAACCACCGCTACTTTCGCCATCGCCAGGAAAAGCCAGAACATTGGTCGGCTTGTCCGTGCTGCGATATTTGCTGTTGAGGGCGCGCATATTGGCGTCATTGGTCAAAAGCAGCGCAATTTCGCCCTCAAGCGCGGGCTCAAACGGGAGCGCAGCCGCGTAGCACCGCTCCGCCAGCGCTTCCATTGCCGCGGCCTCCGGCCAGCCTTCATCTTCAATGACAACGTCGATCATGGCCTCAGTCACGGCCGCTTTTTTTTGCGCCGGCCGCATCATACGCGTTAATGATCCGCGCGACGAGTGGATGGCGAACCACGTCGGCGGCGGTAAAACGGGTCTCGCCGACGCCTTCAACCCCGTGAAGAACGCTGAGCGCATCGGCAAGGCCCGAGGTCTGTCCCGCCGGCAGGTCAGTTTGCGAAGGATCGCCGGTCACCGCCATATGCGCGCCCTCGCCAAGCCGGGTTAAAAACATTTTCATCTGTTCGGGCGTTGCATTTTGCGCCTCATCAAGGATCACCGCCGCGCGCGCCAAGGTGCGTCCGCGCATGAAGGCAATCGGCGCAATCTCGATATCGCCGGCGGCGATGCGCCGCTCAATATAGTCCGGATGCATCATATCGTTAAGCGCATCATAGAGCGGACGCAAAAACGGATCGACCTTTTCTTTCATATCGCCGGGCAGAAACCCGATCCGCTCGCCGGCCTCAAGCGCCGGGCGCGATAAAATAATCCGGTCAACCGCGCCGCTCAACAACTGACCCACCGCATGGGCGACCGCAAGATAAGTCTTGCCAGTGCCCGCCGGACCAACGCCGAAGGTCAGATCATGGGTGCTCAGATTTTCAAGATAGGCCGCCTGATTGGGCGAGCGCGCCGAGATCAGGCGTTTTGGCGTTTTGATTGATGGCAGCTCGGACTTGACCGATTTCGGCGCCGGAGCGGCTGACAGCTTGGCGGCGGCCAGCGCCTCGCCAGGGCCGACCGGCTCGCCGCGCTCAAGCTTTTCGTAAAGCGCCGTTAAAGCGTGGATCGCGCGGGCGCGCGCCTTGCCGCTAACCGCAAAACGATTGCCGCGCGGATCAATCCGCACGCTGAGGGCGTCTTCAAGAATGGCGAGATGCGCGTCGTGCTGGCCGGACAACTCGGCCACCAGCCGGTTGTCGTCAAAATCAATATGGTCAACCAGGTCTGCGGTTTTGCGTTCGCTCAAGCGGCGGCCTCAGCTTTCGTTACGAGCACGCCGGCAAGTGCATTGGGCGTTACATCTTCGATACGCACCGGCGCAATGGAGCCTAGCATGGATTGTGGCGCATCAACGTGAACGCTTTGCAAATATGGCGAGCGGCCGATGAGCTGGCCGGGATGGCGGCCGGATTTTTCGAACAAAACCGGCAGGATCTTGCCGATCTGCGCGCGGTTAAACTCAGCCCGCTGCGCCTCAAGGCGCGCCTGAAGCCGGGCGAGGCGTTGGTTTTTCTCGTCTTCCGCGACTTGTCCGGGCATCGCTGCGCCCGGGGTGCCGGGTCGGCGGGAATATTTGAACGAATAGGCCGAGGCGTATTGAACCTCCTCGACAAGCGCCAAAGTCGCTTCGAAATCCTCATTCGTTTCGCCTGGGAAACCAACGATGAAGTCGCCGGAAAGGGCGATATCCGGCCTTGCCGCCCGAATTTTGGCGATCTGGGTGATATAGCTCGCTGCGGTATGGCCGCGGTTCATGGCTTTGAGAATTTTGTCCGACCCCGCCTGCACCGGCAGATGCAGATAAGGCATCAGCTTTTCTTCCTCGCCCAGCGCGGCGATCAGACCGTCATCAATGTCGCGCGGATGCGAGGTCATGAAGCGGATCCGCTCAAGCCCATCGATCATCGCCAGGTGACGGCACAACTCGCCCAAGCCCCACGCCAATCCCTGCGCACCGGCATCGCCAGCGGGGGCGGCAAAACGCCAGGCATTAACGTTCTGGCCAAGCAGGGTGATTTCCTTCACCCCTTGCGCCACAAGCGAGCGCGCCTCCGCGGTGATTGCATCAACCCCCCGCGAGACTTCCGCGCCGCGCGTATAAGGCACGACACAGAAAGTGCAGAACTTATCGCAGCCTTCCTGAATGGTGAGATACGCCGCCGGGCCATCGGCTTCACGCTCAGCCAGGCGGTCAAATTTTTCTTCCACCGCAAAATCGGTTGCCAGCACATCACCGCATTCGCGTGCGGCGCGGGCTAAAAGCTCCGGCAACTGATGATAGGCTTGCGGGCCAACCACCAGATCGACCATGGGCGCACGGGCGATAATTTCAGGGCCCTCAGCCTGGGCCACGCAACCGGCCACCGCGATCACCATCTCATCGCCGGCGCTCACTCTGGCGGTTTTAATTTTCTTTAAACGGCCAAGCTCGGAATAGACTTTTTCAGCAGCCTTCTCGCGGATATGGCAGGTATTGAGGATGACAAGGTCGGCATCGTCCGGGGCGTCCACAACGCCATAGCCGAGCGGCTTTAACAGTCCGGCCATACGCTCGGAATCATAGACATTCATCTGACACCCATAGGTGCGGATGAAGACCGATTTTCCTTGTTTTTGCCGTCTATCCGTCATTTTTAACCGTTATTCTCACCAAACGCGGCTATTTAGGCAGCTGGAGGGCGAGATGCAATGACCGACGGGTAACGATACTCGCGGGAAATTGAGCAGGATTGCTTTGAATGGGAAGCGCAATGGCGGCAGAGTGCCGGCAGGGGGGCAGGTTAGAGTAGATTATGCAGTTTCGGGTTTTAAGGCATTTAGCCAGCGCGATGGCGCTGATTGCGGCAGGGCTGTCTCATGGCTTAGCGCAAGATGGTGAACCGGGCCGCAGCGTCGGGCCGGTGGTGGTCGAAATGTTTACCTCCCAGGCTTGCAGCAAATGCCGCGCCGCAAATGAGTATTATTCAGAACTTGCAACCGGCGACGGCGTCATCGCCATCAGCTGGCATGTTGATTACTGGAATGAGTTTGAAACCCGCCAGGGCCGCTGGCGCGACCCGTTTTCGGACCCACAATGCACAAAACGCCAACGCCAATATAACAAAAACCTGCGTGGGCGCAGCTCGGTCTATACGCCGCAAATGGTGATCAACGGCGCGGGCGAAGCCGTGGGCTCTGACCGCAAAGAGGTTGACGCGCTGATTAGCGCGGCGCGCGCAAGCCAGCTGCTGGCGGCAATTTCTGTCCGGCGCGATGGTGCGGAAATGATGTTTGATATTGACGCAACCCCGACGGGCGGCGAGGCGTTTCTGGTGACGCTGAAACCCGCTGTGGACACTGAAATTCATCATGGCCAGAACGCCGGGGTGGTGATCCAGGAAATCAATGTCGCCACTGAGCTGCAATCGCTTGGCGAAGTCGCCAGCAATGGCGGGCGGCTAACGACGCCGGCGCCGCAAGCCGGCGATCATTGCGCGATCATTGTTCAGGAGCCTGATCAGGGGCGCATCATCGCCGCCGCTTATTGCGCGTCGTAAGATTATTCCGCCGCCGTCGCGCCTAGCGCTGCGACTTCCTCGACATAGCTTTCGCGGCGGTTTTTGTTGATTTCATCAAACTCCGCCGCGCGCTTCTCGTCGTCTGCCGACAGTTTTTCATAGTCAATGTCTGCAAAACCAATGACGCCCATTTTTGCGTAGGCTCCCTGAATTTTATCAGACCACAGACCAATGTCGCGGACGATCGGCACGATGCGCTGGAAAAGCATTGTTCTGAATAATTTGCGAGCCTCGGTCTGCTCTTGCGCTGCAATGATCTCGTCAACGGGAATGTCCATATCGATGTAAAGCTCGCGGCCTTCGAAACGGTCGCGCATCAGATAACAGGCCTCAACCAGAAACTCCTCGCGCTCGTCGCGCTCGGCTTGCGTCAGTTGCGGGTAATATTCTTTCAGCGTTAACCGGCCAAACGCCACATGTCGCGATTCGTCTTCCATCACGTAAGCATTTAATTGCTGCGTCAGTTGGTTCTTCGAAAGCTCGCGTATATTGCCAAAAGCGGCCAACGCCAGCCCCTCAATGACAACCTGCATGGCGAGATAGGTCATGTCCCAGCGCGAATCGCGCAGCGCCTGGTCGACAAGCTCCTGCAGCGGCGCCGTCATCGGATAGGCAAGGCCTAGTTTGCTCAGATATTTTTTGTAGACCTCAACATGGCGCGCTTCGTCCATGGTCTGGGTCGAGGCGTAAAACTTTGCATCGAGGTCCGGCACCTGTTGGACGATCTTCGCCGCACAGATCATCGCCGCCTGCTCGCCCTGCATGAATTGCGACATCGTCCAGGCTTGCGAATTGCGGCGAAATTCCGTCTGCTCCTTTTTGTTCATCTTCGCCCAATAGGGCGTATGAAAAATGCCCATCACCTCATCCGGCAGCCCCATCGGGTTTTCAGTATCAAGCTCAAGGCTCCAGTCGATGCGGTTGAGCGCATCCCACTGCATGTCCTTGCCCTTTTGATAAAGGTGCATCATGTGCTTGCGGCCGTCGTCATAATCCCAGTCGAACGCCGCCTCGAAATCTTGCGGGACGCTCCAGCAGGGGTCGATGTCGGGAATGGGATAAAGCTCGCGCAAAGACGCCATCGTTCGTTCTCCAAATTTCGCCAGCCGCAAACCGCTTACCGTGAGGCTATTAGAATGCGATTAAGCATTGAGGTACACTAGTCAGTTTACCTCAACGTTTGTCAAGATTCCTGGCTAGGATTTGGTCGATTCGGCTACATATATTGAGAGCGAGTCCATCCAAGCGACGCCGCCGCGCGGCTCAGCTTGGTGCGAATCTCAGGGGCCGTCGCCACAGACCTCGCTCGACACAAAGCTGAAGCCCGCGCCGGTATAACCCGCCGCCAACCCATTCTCGGTGCAAGTAAAAGTCAACGTCGCACCAGCCGCCAATGTGTTGCCGCTGCCGGTATAAGAACCAGGGCTCAATTCGAAGAGGGCGAAAAGAGATGCAACTCCCACAAACGCGTTATTGTTAACAGTGACATTGTCAACCGGTGCAGCAACAACCTTAATCTGCGGTCCGCTTACGTTAACAAAACGATTATCCGTAACAAGAATATTGTCATAAGGCCCGGACGCCAGAAGCAGGCCGGCGTCAAACGCCGGGCCGTCAATCACATTGTTTCTGATAGTTATATTTTGCGCACCGCCGGTGAGCGCGAGGCCGATAAATTCTGATGCTATTTGATTGTCCTCAATCAGCACATTCGAACCGTCCCACACTTCAATTGCGCCGGATACGATATTGTTGCGTATAACAACGTTATTTGCTTTTCGCCGAATAGAAATACCTGTTCCAGCAGCAAGCCCGCTATTTGCGGCGAGTATCATATTATTTTTTATTAAAATATTGCTATATTCAGCGACAGGTGAAGCTGGTGAGCTCAACAATATTGCGAATGAGAACCCTAAATCCCTAAACACATTGTCACTGATCGTAATTTGCGACGCGGGGACATTTGAATAGATAGGAAAGCCGTTCGAGGCGTCAAACGTTAAGCCGCGAATGGTTGTTCCGCTTGCTACGGTCAAGATTTCCTGCCCTGTAGCGGATCGGAATGACGGAAGTAGCGTGTCGATAACAAGGGATGCTTGCGCACCGCTTGTGGCGCCGACAAAATCCAACGCCACGTTTCCGCCGACGATTGTCTGCCCCGGCAACAGAGCCGCGTTGGTGATTATATCCCCGGCGCTCCCATCGACGACAACCAAGGCGTTCTCGCCCGCCGCTTGAGCGGCCGCCGCGAAATCATCAGTAGCGTCGATATTGATCACATTTCCGACTGTTAAGCCGTTACCGGCATGAACAGCTTGTTCGGAAAGCACAACGACTTCCTCTTCTACTCTGTTCGCCATCATATTATCGACGGCAACGGTCGGCGCCTGCACAAGATTTGTAACGACGTCCGGGTCACGCACAATAGGATCGAGCATGCGGCGCTCCATCGCCGTTAGTCGTTTTTGGGCCTTGCCGAACTGCAGCGGGAAGCGCAGGCGCGCGCCCCCGTAGCCTTGCGACCCGCGAACATTATCATGACGAAACTCGCCGCCAACGCTGAACCTTGCGCCGTTCACGCCGAAAACATCGTGGATCCGCAATTCAGCGCGAGCGCGCGGACCCGCAACGTCTTCAACGCCCTCCGCGCTAAAGTAAAAACCACCCCCGTAAAGGCGAAACTGAATATTGTCTTCGGCGTCGCTAAAAGGCAGGCGCAAACCTACTTCCGCGTCACCGCCAGACAGGCTTCGTTCGCTGAAAATGGTGTTGGTGATAGTTGTGAAATCCGTCAGATTCGTCACGGTCGTTTGGTCGCGCAGAATAGCTAGCAACCCGTTCTGAACTTCCGCTCGCGCAATCCCGATTGTCGTAACGGCGTTATCGACAACGCTTTCGGTCTCGGATGTAATGTTAACGAACGCCACTTTCGGATCATTGTCTATTGGCAAGTAACCATTTACGCGAATTTCAATATCGCGGCCCAAAACTTCAGCGCCTACAGTCGATTGAACGAACGTATTGTCGAATTTCGTATTGCGGATATCGGCAAAAGCGTAAGCGCCAACATTAAAACCGTTTGACAACATGCGACGATAGGCAACACCGACGCTGCCTTCCTGATTGGAAGCATCATCGAACTGTCCGCGGAAATTTATGAAAAGCAGCGAGCGATCATTTTGCCACACCGGCGCCAGAACGTCGATTTCTCCAATCGCGTCACGACCAGAAAACTTGCCTTGAATGTCGACTTGAGTTTGCCATTTAGGTTCGCTCGCCGCGGCAAGCGATGTCTGTAAAGCAACAATACAGGAACACAAAAATACTCTTCTCATCAAAAGAAGCCCCACCGCAAGTAAACACTAAAGCTCGGCGCAATTTTGCGGTCAAGCTTTGGCGACTATATTTCGCGCTTTTCCGGTCACCCAAAAGGCTGTGAAGCATAGCAGGCACATTAGGGCTATGCGCACAAAATTCACTTTACATTCACAAGTTGTTTTATTGTTGTTTGAGGTGGATGCCCATCATAATTCAGGCCACATCCACTTCTCACGGTTCGCCCTGACGGCTCTTGTTTTTTAGTCTTTTTTGCTGCCCAGCGGTACGCCATAAAGTTCGAGCCGGTGGTCGACCAGCTTGTAGCCATGCTCTTCGGCAATGCGCTGTTGCAGCTTTTCGATTTCCTCATTGATGAATTCGATCACCTCGCCGGAGCGTAGATCAATCAGATGGTCGTGATGGTTTTCGGTCGCCTCTTCGTAACGCGCGCGCCCATCTTGAAAGTCATGGCGTTCGACAACACCGGATTCTTCAAACAGGCGCATCGTCCGGTAGACCGTGGCAATCGAGATATTGGCGTCGATCTCAACCGCGCGGCGGTGGATTTCCTCAACATCAGGATGATCGGCCGCCACCGACAGAACCCGCGCAATAACGCGGCGCTGCTCGGTCATGCGCATACCTTTTTGGCTGCAGATCTTTTCTAGCCGGTCCATCTTTTCTGCCTCCGAGGCGGTCGCCGCGCTTTCGCCTTTTATCCACGCCTCGCCCCAGGCTTGCAACCTTAAAGCGAGGCGCGAGGCGGTTTTACAACATCATCTGCATAATAACGGCATCAGCGCCATCGCGGTAATAAGCCCGCCTTAGGCTGATTTTCTCAAACCCCGCCGCCTTATATAAGGCAAGGCCGGCTGCATTGCCGCCGTCAACTTCCAGAAAAAGCCGTATAGCGCCGGCTTGCGCCGCCTGCTTGCGGACGGCGTCCAACAAAGCGCCCGCCACGCCCTTTCGCTGCGCGGATGGCTCCACGCCGATCGTCAAAAGCTCCGCCTCGCCCTGCAAATCACGCCACATGGCGAAACCCGATGGCGGGTCTGAAGCTTTTCCGGCCAACAAAATTGTCACGTGCGGCGCGACAAAACTCGCCTTTACGTTGTTTGCGCCCCAGCTTCGCTCGCCGAATGATTGCGCCTCAAGCCGGGCCAGGAGGGCGGCGTCGTCAGCTCCGGCGCGCCGGATTGAATAACTCATTTTCTCAGCGCCGAAGAAGGCTGGTCCAGCCTGGCTGGCTTTGCATCCGGAGGCCGCAAATATAGCGGCGGCGGGCGACCAAAGGGCGGAGCAGCGGCGGCGGCCAGCACAGCAACGACTTTGGCGTCGATTTGCGCGTTGCCTTCCGATTGCCGCCATGGGCCAGGGGGCAACAGGCCGGCGCCCGAGCCGATGGTGATGATCTGGCCGCCTTGGGCGCCGTCGGCAAGCAATTTTAATGCTTGTTCCGGCTCAGAAACGAATGGCTGCACACGGCAGAGACCGCTTTTCTCGTATAGAGCCGCGTAGACCTGACCCCGCTTTGCGTCGATTATTGGCGCGATCAGCTCGCCGCCGCCCACGTCGCGCGCATTCCCGGCCAGCGCCGCCAGGCTGGTGATCCCGACGACATCAATATCGACGCCGATGGCCAGCCCCCTGGCAAAGGAAAGGGCGATCCTGACGCCGGTGAACCCGCCGGGGCCGACAACAACGCCGATCCGGTCCAATTCGGCGATTTTGACACCCGCCTGATCCAACGCCGCCGCCGCCATCGGCGCCAGATGCTCGGCGTGGCCGCGTTCCATATCGGCAGATTGATCCCCCACTGCCTCGCCATCCCTTAAGATAGCGACCGAGCAGCGTTGCAACGCAGTGTCGAGGCCCATGACCAACATGGCGCTTCCATAGCCGCCGCCGGCGGCGCCGCAAATCCCAAATTTCATTTCCCGCCGCAAAAAGCGGCGCAACCAAGGAGGACCGCCATGCGCGATCCAAAAGAGTTCCAGTTCAACCTGCCGGCAGAGGCGAGGCCGGCGGCGTTCGCTCTAGCTGAGAAAATTCACGCCGCCGCCTGGGACGCTGCGCCGGATTGCACATCGGCGCGGCCTGATGCTTCGGCAAATACGATCCGCGCCATCGTCATCCACGCGACCGCCGGGTCATCCACCGAGGGCGCGGTCTCGGTGATGGCCGCACGGCGCGCCAGCTTTCACTGGCTGGTCGCGGACGAGAACGAGGCGGCGCACGGAGATTTTGTCTGGGCGAGCGCACCGGAGCGACGCGCCGCATGGCATGTGCGCAATAATTGTTTCCATCCGGATGTTTATAATGGCGCAAAGCGAGTGAATGATTGGTCGCTCGGGATCGAGGTCGTCAATGCACAAAGCGACGGCGATGAATTTTCCGATTGGCAATTGCACGCAACCGCCGGGATCGTGCGCTATGCATGGGCAAAATATCCAAACCTCGCTTATGTGGTTAGCCATGCGCGTCTTGACCCGGGTCGGCGCACAGATCCGGGCAGCAGTTTTCCCTGGGGGCGGTTTGCTGAGCTAGTGATGGGCGATTAGAGCGCCGGGCGAAAAAGTGGAGGCCGGTTTTTCGCATAACCCGGCGCGCAGTAAAGAATCTAGATCATCGGGCGATTCCTGTTAATCGCCCGATGATCTAGTGTTTACGCACAACGAATAGCGTTTGCCCGAAAAGCTCTGTTTGCTCTTCAACGATGCCAAAATCCTTAAACAAAGTGTCGCGCAAATAGACCTCCGGATGGTGCGCGGTGAAAGTGCGCGAGCCTTCCTTGACGCCGCCGCGCACGACAAGCTCACCAGCATCAAATCGCGCCTGTTCAGCAGGCAAGAGCTGCCCCGCGGGCGGGCGCATATGAAAAGCGCCAAGGAAAACCCCGCGCGGCGCCAGCACCCGTTTGATTTCCGCAATCCATCGCTTGTGACCCTCGGCGGACAAATGCGTGAACACAGATAGCGCGTAAACAGCATCAAAGGAGGCGTCTTCGACCGGCAAGGGAGGTAAGAGATTGTTTTTTAAAAACTGCACGCCAGAAATATGATCTGTACCCCACTCAATTGCCTGAGTGTTATAATCAAACCCCGTGCACTTATAGCGTGCGGGCAAGTGCCTTACGACTCGCCCAAGGCCACAACCCCAATCAGCAACACGCGGATGTGAGACGTCGAGATGCATATCGATTTTCGCTGCAATCACTGCCGCGGTGACACGGCCCGTACGCCAGTATCGGCCAAACGAGGTATGGCGATACATGTCGTGCATCCACCATAATGGCGGCGGCGAAAATTCGGAATTTTTTTCCAGAAACGCTCGGTTTTCTTCTGCGCTGGCCCGCACCATCCGCAGGAAACGAATACGATCAAGCAACGGCAATAGCCCAGCTGCGCGTGCTATCGCGAGTAGACGTTGTTTTTGCATTCGATCCACGGAGCGGCGGCCTTAAATAATCTCGCAGGCCGCGTCAAACTCAAGTCGCGGCGAACGGGCGAACATATCTTTGTCCGTGCCGTAACCAATATTGCAGAGGAAATTTGCCTCATAGGGCGCATCAGCGAAAAATTCTTTGTTGACGCCGGCCTGATCAAACCCGGACATCGGCCCGCAATCCAGCCCGAGCGCGCGAGCGGCGATGAGGAAATAGCCGCCTTGCAGCGTGCCGTTGCGAAAGGCTGTTTCCTTTATCAGAGCATCATTGCCGGCAAACCAGCTTTTTGCGTCCGCATGCGGAAATAATTCTGGCAGCCGTTCATGAAATTCCACGTCATGGGCGATGATGACGCAACAGGGCGCGGCCATCGTTTTTGCGACATTGCCCTCGCTCAAATGCGGCTTCAGCCGCGCCTTGGCCTCTGGCGAGGCGACGAACACAAACCGCGCCGGCGAACAATTGGCCGATGTCGGGGCCCATTTGGTTAAATCATAGACCGCCTGCATCAGCGTCCGCGAGACCGCGCGCTCCTCCCAACCATTATGGGTGCGCGCCTCGCGAAAGATAATATCGAGGGCCTGGTCATTGATCATTTTGTCAGACATGGGCGGTCACTTCCGGTCGCGACGAGAAAAGATACCCGCCGATTATTACTTTTCGTAGCGGAAGCCAAGCTCGAGACTGACCTGATAGTAAGCGACCTTGTCTTTGTCGATATAGCCCCGGGTCTCCTTGACCTCGAACCAGTCGAGATTTTTGATCGACGTCGAAGCCGTGGAAATAGCGTTTTCAATCGCGTCCTCAATCGACTTCTTCGAAGTGCCGACGACTTTAGAAATGGCGTAGACTTTGTCAGACATGGGAAATCCCTTTTCTAGAGCATTTCTGGATAAATGTGACGCGGCTATCCGATAAGAAATGCGACGAATAAAAACTTTAGCGCTTTTATGGCGAACCAGTGTTCGTCGGAAAAGCGCTAGAGTGCGCAATCCTCACCCGGATGACGCCCATCAATCAAGCTCACGCGAACTAATAACCAAATTTAATGCATGCAAAAAGTCGCCAACGATTACTCAACCGCCTCAACGCTCACGACTTCCGGCACATAGTGCTTGAGCATATTTTCAATGCCGGATTTCAAGGTCATGGTTGCGGACGGACAGCCGGCGCAGGCGCCTTGCATCGCCAGAAAGACGGCGCCGGTACGCGGCTCGTAATGTTTAAAGACAATGTCGCCGCCATCGGCCGCCACCGCAGGCCGAACCCGAGTGTCGATCAACTCGATGATTTGCTCCACCACCTCGCGGTCCTCGCCCTCATAATCTTCAAGCGGGGTCGCCGGTTTGCCCGACGCCGCCTCAGCGCCCTCGTTCAACACCGGCATGCCGGCGGTAAGGAAGTCTGCAATCGCGCCGAGCAGCGCCGGCTTGATATGCATCCATTCGACCGCTTCCGCCTTGGTCACGGTAATAAAATCCGCCCCGAGATAAACGCTCATCACCCCGTCGGTCTCAAACAGCGTCGCCGCCAGCGGCGAGGCCGCCGCCGTTTCCATATTCGGAAAATCCATGCCGAGTGCGCCAACGCCAAGCACCGGCTGGCTGGGAAGGAACTTCATCGATTGCGGGTTAGGTGTGTCTTCGGTCTGGATAAACATGGGGCGGCTTTCATTCCATGACAGGGTTTTTAAGGTAGGCCTTAAATAAGCGCTTTACCGCCGACCTGCAATGGCCCGTACGCGGCGCTTAGCTGAGATTTTCTATGTATTTCTTTAACACAACGGCGCTGTTGCGCTCCTCGTTTTTGGCTGCAAAAATAAATGTCGCGGTCTTCGCCGCGCAAATCTCACGCAATCGGGCGACTTCCTCGCCATTGCCCGCCAGCTCCTTAGTGTAGCGCTTTTGAAATTCAGGCCATTTGGCGGGATCGTGATCGTACCATTTGCGCAGCTCCGTGCTCGGCGCGAGCTCTTTCACCCAGGCAAACAAAGCCGCATCCTGTTTCTTAATTCCTCGCGGCCATAACCGTTCCACCAAAATGCGCCTGCCATCCGATTTGGACGGGGGCTCATAGGCGCGCTTTAGTTTAATCGTTTGCGACATCAGGAGCTTTCTTGCGTCAGGCGGGGCAACCGCTTAACGCTAGATAGGTAATCTGCGCGGGAAAAAAAGATGGACGACATCACCACAAAATTCACCGACGAAGAGGCGCTCCTGTTTCACAGCCGCGGCAAGCCCGGCAAGCTGGAAATCACCCCGACCAAACCGATGGCGACCCAGCGTGATTTGTCGCTGGCCTATTCGCCCGGCGTCGCCGTACCGGTGCAAAAAATCGCCGACGACCCGGACGCCGCCTATGATTATACCGCCAAGGGCAACATGGTCGCCGTCATCACCAATGGCACCGCCATTCTCGGCATGGGCGATCTTGGCGCCCTGGCCGCCAAGCCGGTGATGGAAGGCAAGTCCGTCCTGTTCAAACGCTTCGCCGATATTGATTCGATCGATATCGAAATCGACACCAAAGACCCGGATGAATTTATCGATGCGGTCAAATATCTTGGCCCAAGCTTTGGCGGCATCAATCTCGAAGACATTGCCGCACCGCAAAGCTTTATCATCGAGCAGCGGCTGAAAGAGCTGATGGATATTCCGGTGTTTCACGACGACCAGCACGGCACCGCGATCATTACCGCGGCCGCGCTATTGAACGCGCTCGATATTGCCGGCAAATCCATAAAAGAAGCAAAAGTCGCAGTCGCCGGCGCGGGGTCAGCTGCGTTATCGGTTGTCAGCCTGATCAAGGCGATGGGCGTTCGCCATGAAAATGTACTGGTATGCGGACGAAAGGGCGTTCTCTACAAAGGCCGCCCCGACGGCATGGATCAGTGGCGCTCCGCGCATGCAGTGGAAACCGACAAACGCACGCTAGTTGAGGCGATGGACGGGGCCGATGTTTGCATCGGTCTTTCGGTCGCCGGCGCGGTCACGCAACCGATGATCAAATCGATGGCGAAAAATCCGATCATCTTTGTGATGTCTAATCCGACGCCGGAAATTCTGCCGGAGGAAATTGAGGCGGTTCGCAAAGACGCCATCATCGCCACGGGAAGGTCCGATTACCCGAACCAGGTCAATAATGTGCTCGGCTTTCCCTATATATTCCGCGGCGCTCTCGATGCGCGGGCGCGCACCATCAACGAAGAGATGAAAATCGCCTGCGCCCGAGCGCTCGCAAAGCTGGCCCGCGCCGATGTCCCCGACGAGGTTGCGGCCGCTTATGGCAAGCGCCTGCAATATGGGCCGGGCTATATTATCCCGGCGCCGTTCGACCCGCGGCTGATATCCGAAATCCCGCCGGCTGTGGCAAAAGCCGCTGGCGATAGCGGCGTTGCAAGGCGGCCGGTTGAAGATCTCAAAGGCTATAAACAAACCCTCGCCGCGCGGCTCAATCCTTCCGCGTCATTCCTGCAAAAAGTGCAAGCCACTTTGCGCGCTAATGAGGAGCCAAGGCGGATTGTCTTTGCCGAAGGCGAAGAGGAAACAGTTATTCGCGCAGCGCACGGCTTTCAGCAGGAGGGGTTGGGGCGCGCCATCCTGATTGGCCGCGAAGATGAAATTAAAGCGAAGATCGCCTCTCTCGGCCTCGCGCATGATTGCGAGTTTGAAATTCACAACGCCCGGCTCTCAGACGACAATCCAGTCTATACGGATCACCTATATAGCCGGATGCAGAGAAAAGGCTATCTTCGCCGCGACGCCCAACGACTGATTAACACTGACCGCAATGTTTTTGCCGCTTGTATGCTGGCCCATGGCCACGCAGACGGCATGGTGACCGGGATCACGCGCCATTACGACGTCGCGCTCGGCAACACCCGCATGGTCATCGATTCGCGCGCCGGCGAGCGGATGATCGGGATGTCTATTCTCCTGACCAAGAACCGCACTCTGTTTGTCGCCGACACCAGCGTTACCGAACTCCCCAGCGCAAACGATCTTGCCGATATCGCCATGCAGGTCGCCCATGCCGTGCGCCGGCTTAACTTCGAGCCGAGGGTTGCCTTCGTCTCCTATTCCAACTTCGGCAATCCCGACACGGAGCATTCCCGCCGCGTTTCCGGCGCAGTCGAAATTCTTGACCGCCGCAGTGATGTCGATTTCGAATATGAAGGCGAGATGACGCCGCGCATGGCCCTCAACGAGAAAGTTCGCTCGATTTATCCGTTCTCACGCCTCAAGGGCGAGGCTAACGTGCTGATCACGCCGGGCGTTCACTCGGCCGGCATTTCCACAAAGCTGGTGGGCGAGCTTGGCGGCGCCATCGTCATCGGCCCGGTCCTTATCGGGCTTGAGCACTCGGTGCAGATCGCCCAGGTCGGCGCCCGCGTCGGCGACGTCGTCATCCTCGCAGCTATGGCCGCCTACGGGCTGGACCAGGAACATCGCTCATGGGCGCAGAAGGCTGGGTAAAACTCAGGAACTACGCTTACTCACCCAACGCCCCACTGAATTTTTTTGCTCGGCGTACAAATTTTCGCTATAGCGACTATAGGCGAGAAATTAGCGACGTGGGGACATTATGAAAATCAGAAAATTTGCACGCAGCGGATCCATTACATTTGCGATGGTCGCATCTGTCAGTATACTCTCAAATGCGGGTGCGGCATCTAACACTCAGGCAAACCCGGTTCAGTTTCAAAACTCGTGCAACGCCGAAGTGCAGGCGGATTTTTCTCATGCCGTTGCGCTATTGCACTCATTCGAATATCCGGAATCGCCACGTATTTTCAAGAAAGTTCTTGCTGAAGACCCTGATTGCGCCATGGCGTATTGGGGCGTCGCCATGAACTTATGGCATCCGTTGTGGGCCCCGCCGAGCGAAACAAACCTCCGGGAGGGCGCAAGGCTGCTTGGCGAGACAGACAGTCTCACTAAAACACCGCGCGAGGCGGCTTATATTGACGCACTCAAAGTATTTTATTCCAGCACAGACATAACCACAAACAATGAGCGGGAACGTGCGTATGAAGAACATATGCGTGAAATCTATGAGAACAATTTTGAGGACCCCGAAGCCACTCTGTTTTATGCGCTTTCAATTCTCTCGACCGCGGACGCTCATGACAAGTCCTATAGCCACCAATATAAAGCCGCAGGGCTTTTAAATTGGGTTCGGGCCTCTCATCCAACCCATCCCGGAGTGTTGCATTACTTAATCCACGCCTATGACTTTCCCAGCCTTGCGCATCTGGCGTTTGATTCTGCAAAGACATATGCCGCCGCCGCGCCGGATTCCGCACATGCTCAACATATGCCGTCGCATATTTTTACGCGGCTCGGGCTTTGGGAGCGTTCCTTGTCGTCGAACCATGATTCCACAAAATCGGCGGCGGACTATACTGAAGATGCGGGCCTGCCGGGCTATTACGATCAAGGCATCCACGCCATGGACTATCTGATGTATGCCATGTTGCAAACCGCGCGCGATGACGAGGCGCGCGCACTTCTTGACCGGTCAAACAATATTGAAAAGGCCCATCATGAAATGTTTGCCGTCGCCTTCACCTTTGCCGCCCTGCCTGCCCGCTTTGCGCTTGAACGGCGGCAATGGGGTGAGGCCAGCGAGCTAACATTGGGTCATTCCGAATTTCCGTGGCACGAGTTTAAGTGGGCGCCGTCTGTTCACTATTTTGCGCGCGGCCTTGGCGCCGCACGCAGCGGCAAGATAGATCAAGCGAGACAGGAAATTGCCGCGCTCAAAGAAATCCGGGATTCCCTACCCGATACAACCATCCCTTATTTACTCGACCAGGTACAAGTTCAGATCGACGCCGTCAGGTCGTGGGTTTTGCTGTCAGAGGGGAAAACCAAAAAGGCCCTGAAGCTGGCGCGGGCCACCGCAGAGCGGGAAGACGGGGTCGATAAACACCCGGTCACGCCGGGCGAGGCTCTACCCGCGCGCGAGTTATATGCAGATATGTTGCTGGAGGCTGGTGAGCATAAAAAAGCGCTGGAGCATTACCGAATTGTTCTGAAAAACTCTCCCAACCGGCTAAACGCCCTCATAGGCGCGGCACATGCGGCGGCAGGGGCCGGCGACACGGAAACGGCGGATGCGTATGAGCAAACAATTCGTACACAAATCGTATCTGCGGACCGGCCAAATATGAACTTAGGCGGCAATTAAGGCCATTGATGTGGCTAGAAGGTCTGCTGAACGACTCTAAGCTTTTTGCCGCCTGAAATTCTGCGACTGACCTTTCACCATCGCCGCACCCCATGGGCGCGGCAGGGCTTTCATCAGCCAGACGACGAATTTATTCCACGCACCCGGCACATAAACCACATGGCCGCGCTCAACCGCGTCGAGCGCGCCTTCGACCACGGGCTCGGGCGCCATGAACATGTATTTCGGCAATGCAGAGACTATCGAGCGCGTGTCGTTGACGTCATGAAATTCCGAATAGGTAAAACCGGGGCACAGCGCGGTGACATTGACGCCCTTGCCGTCGCCTTCCGCCGCCAATGATTGCGCGAAGCTGACAAGAAATGCTTTTGAAGCGCCATAAAGCGTATGACCGGAGGAGCCCGGAACCAGTCCGGCGACCGACGAGACATGAATGATGCGGCCATAGCCCCGCGCCAGCATCCCCGGCAGAAACAGATGCGTCAGATGCGCATAGCCCGTGACCATCAACTCAAGATAATCGCGGTGCGCCTGCCAATCGTTCTCGGTGTAGACGCCGGGCATGCCAAAACCGGCATTGTTGACCAGAATATCGACATCAATGCTGTCGGCTTTCAACCGTGCGAAGATCGTGTCCGGCGCATCATCGACAGCAAGGTCGGCGGCGATGATCCGCACATCAATTGCGTGCGCCGCCTTCAGCTCTTCAGCGAGAGCCTTAAGCCGGTCTTCGCGCCGAGCGACAAGAACGAGATTGGCGCCGCGAGCCGCCAAAGCCCTAGCGAAGACCGCGCCGATCCCCGCCGATGCGCCGGTTATCAGCGCCCATTTTCCAGTATAGGTCATATCCGGCATCCAGCATTTTTGGTTACGGCCGTCAAGTTCTCGCCACAGTGAAGGGTTTGAACCATAAAAGCGCATTTCAAATGTGCGCCGCATACGTATTATAACCGCCTCGACCATCCTCAATGGCCAGCACCGCCCAGCGGCAAGCGGCAATGGATACCCGCCTCAGGGGCGGGTTAATGTTCTAAAGCAGGACAAAGTTGCACGACAATTGCAGCATTCCCTGCAAACCGGGGGAGCGGCCCCCATGCAGGGACGTTAACATTGGAAGCGCTTGAATTCGTCGCAATTTTAGCAACCTTCGCGGTTGTTCTGGTCTGGTATCTCAAAAATACAGCGGCTGGCAGCGACGGTGAGCGCGGCTTACTGGCTCTGTCGCAAGAGCTCGAGGCCGCCAAACCGGACGCCGCCCGCGCGTCCTATCGCATCAAAAGCCGTCTGGCGGTGCGCACCCATGAGCGACGCGATGCGCTAGATGGGGAAAGGTTGGAAGCGCCGGCGCCGGCTTACCGCGCCCTTGGTGAGGCCGATCATATGCGCCGCAAATTCCGTTTTCAGGACGACGCCCGTTACCGGGCAAAAGACAAGGCGGCGCGCTATTCACCTCGCAATGGACCGACTGCGTCATAAGCGTCTGCGATCAGCCCTTCATTTTTCCCGCGCATCAGCGCAAAAACACTACCGCCGCGTTCATTGAAATGCCGTGACTGATACCGCGTGAATAGAGGTCCGAGATCGCTCAGCAAGACAGGCATATGTCGTCCAACCAACAGCAAGGCCGGACCGGCGTCTTGCTGGTCAATCTCGGCACGCCGGATGCGCCGACGCCGGACGCCGTGCGGCGCTATCTCGGCGAGTTTCTGAGCGACCCCCGAATTGTCGATCTACCGCGTATCTTATGGCTGCCCATTCTTCATGGGCTTATCCTCAACATACGTCCCGCAGCGACGGCGAGAGAGTATAGCAAAATATGGCGTATAGAGAGCAATGAAAGCCCTTTGCGCTATAATACGCGCACCCAGGCGCAAGCTGTCGCAAAGATCTTCGGCGATGATGCCGTGATCGACTGGGCGATGCGCTATGGCCAGCCGTCGGTCGCCGGCCGCCTCCGCGCTTTGCGCGATCAGGGTTGCGCCCGGCTTTTGATCGTCCCGCTATATCCGCAATATTCCGCAACCACGACGGCAAGCGTCGATGATGCCGTTATGAAGGCGGTCAACGACCTGGCCTGGCGACCGGAAATCAGAACCGTCGCGGCTTTTCCGGGCGAGCCCGCTTATATCAAAGCGCTTGCCAGTGTTGCGCGTGAGCAGCTTGGCGACGCGGCGCCGGAGCGGGTGATTATTTCATTTCACGGCTTGCCGCAGCGTTATGTCGATGCTGGCGATCCCTATTACGCGCATTGCTGTGAGACGGCTCAGCGATTGCGCGCTGAGATGGGGTGGACGGAAGATTATGCGCCGATGGCCTTCCAGTCAAAATTTGGGCGCGCAAAATGGCTGACGCCCGCGACCGAGGAGACGGCCCTTAAGCTCGCCGGCGAGGGGGTTAAAAACATCGCCGTCATAACCCCGGGCTTTGTCGCTGATTGCATCGAAACTCTTTCAGAAATCGATATCGGCTTGCGCCAGACTTTTCTGACGGCGGGCGGCGCACAGTTCAAAACTATTGCCTGCCTCAATGATGCGCCGGAGATGGCCCAGCTTCTCAAAATCATAGTCCGCCGCGAGGCGGCTGAGTGGATTTAGAATTTCGCGCTCGCCGGCTCGGTCTGTCATGCGAAGTAAACACCTTATCGCGAGGTCTCTTGCGGCAACCTTGTCACGGGTTAAGGTTGCGGCGCCCTTTTTCGGATAGGCTTGCATCATAATGGAATTATTCGACGCTGAATTCTGGTCGATCTTCATGGACCCGGAAAAATACCGGGCGATGATCGACGGTATGGGACCGTGGGCGCCGCTGGGCGCGATCGGGGCGATGGTTGTGGTGTCTTTTCTGCCGCTCCCCGCAGAAACGATCGCAATTGCCAATGGCGCCGCCTTTGGTCGGCTGGAAGGTTTTGTGTTGAGCTGGATTGGCGCAATGGTTGCGGCCATACTTGCATTTTGTCTCGCAAGATTATTGGGCCGGCCGATCGTCAATCGCCTGTTGCCGCAAAAAGCGCTGGCGCGTTTTGAAAAACAGGTGAGCCAGCGCGGCGCGGTCTTCCTTCTGCTTGCGCGGATGATCCCGTTTATTCCTTATACGGTCGTTAATTATGGATCCGGCCTCAGCCCGGTGACGATTCGCACCTATCTTTGGACCTCGGCGGTCGGCATGGCGCTGCCGATTTTCGCCTTTGTCAGCGTTGGCGCATTGATGATGGAGCAAGCCTGGATCGGTTGGGTCACACTTCTTGCGGTGTTCGGGTTTTTCGCCCTGTTTGCCTATTATACGCGGCCATGGTGGCGCGAAGAGCCATCACGCTAAATATACGTGATGACTAAGACGCCGCGTCAGCCACTGCCTTTATAAAAGCGTCAACTTCGGACGGCGTGGTTTTGAACGATGTCACCAGCCGGTGCATTTTGCCATTTGCCGGATCACCGGGCGTGATCCATGGGTAAAAAGCCGCGCCGCCCTCTTTCAACTTCTCCGCAACACCTTCCGGGAAGCACGCAAAAACCTGGTTGATTTCGCTCGGATATGAAACCTCGACGCCGCCCGTCGCCGCCAGCCCGCTCGATAATTTCGTCGCCATAGCGTTGGCGCCGCCCGCCAGCTTCAGCCACAGATCATCGGCGAAATAGGCGTCAAACTGGGCGGCGATAAAGCGCATCTTTGACCATAGGTGCCCGGCGCGCTTGCGGCGGAACTCAAAGTCCTGGGCCATTTGTCTGTCGAAGAAAATCACCGCCTCGGCGGCAAGGCAGCCGTTTTTTGTACCGCCAAAACACAAAACATCAACACCCGCCCGCCAGCTTAACGCCGCCGGGGAGGCCCCCGACGCCGCGACGGCGTTCGCAAACCGTGCGCCGTCCATATGAATCTTTAAATCCGCGCCATGGGCAAAATCGCAAAGCGCCTTTACTTCGTCAGCAGAATAAATCGTGCCGCATTCGGTTGCTTGCGTCAGCGACAAAACGCTCCCCGGCGCGCCATGGGGCGGGCGATGGGGGAAACCGGCAAGGGCGTCAGCGACACCCTGCGGGGTTAGCTTTCCGGCGCCCCCGGCAACCGGGAGGAGTTTCGCCCCACCGGTGAAAAATTCCGGGCCGGCGCATTCATCCATCTGCACATGGCTTTGTTCGTGGCATAAGATCATGCCGTAAGGCGGCGTCATCACCGACAGCGCCAGGCCATTTGCGGCGCCACCGGTGGCGACGAAATAAACCGCACAATCGGTCTCGAAGATCTCCGAAATCCGCGCCTCGACACGCGCCGTCAATTCATCACTGCCATAGGCCGGCGCCGGGCCTTCATTAGCGCGTGCGATAGCGTCGATAATCTCCGGCGCAGCGCCGGCCCAATTGTCGGAACCAAAATTCATGTGTGGAGCCTCGCGCTCATCGGCTCAAGCGTCAAGCAATGAAGCAAGGTCGGCGAAATTATCGACGATGCGCGCGGCGCCAGCGCGCTCCAGCGTCGCCCCGTGGCCGTCAAAACAATGGCCGCCGCCGACAAACCCCCAAACCGTCATTCCCGCAGCCCGGCCCGCCAGAACGCCGTTTGCACTGTCCTCAATCACCAGACAGCGCGCTGGATCAGCAGTGATTTTCTCCGCGGTATAAAGGAAAATATCCGGCGCCGGTTTGCCGTTGGCGACGCGATCGGCGGAATAGATGTGGGGGTCGAAAAACCGGTACAGCCCGGTACGCTTTAATTTACTGACCAGAAATTGCGTGCGCGAGGAGGACGCAACTGCCATCGGCCTCGACAATGCAGCAAGCGCCGCTTCAGCGCCAGGGACCGGCTGCAACTCGTCGCGGCGCGAACGCCGAACCGCCAGCAACCCGTCAAAAAAGTCGGCATCAGGCGCACGCCCATTGACGGCGCGGTATTCTTGCGTGAGGCGTTCAGAGAACACGTCATCGCGGAGCCCGGTAAATAACCGCACAAGATCAGCCGGCGACCAGCTAAATCCATGCTCGCGCAGATAGGCTGTAGACTGATCAAGGCCCAAGACTTCACTATCGACCAGCACCCCGTCGCAATCAAAAATCACCGCCGCAAAATTATCCGCCATCATTGGCTAGTCCTTAAATTTGTGCCGACGCGGATCGCCATGCAGCGCGTAGCGATTATTTAACCGGCGCAGAGCCAATAAAAAAGGGCCGCAAATGGCGCGGCCCTTTTTATTTTTTTTGATCAGCGCAGTGCTGCTACCCGGCGAGGAACGCCAGCAACAGCAAGGCCACAATATTGGTGATCTTGATCATCGGGTTAACCGCGGGACCGGCGGTATCCTTGTAAGGATCGCCAACCGTGTCGCCGGTGATGGCGGCTTTATGGGCTTCAGAGCCCTTGCCGCCATAATTGCCATCCTCGATATATTTTTTGGCGTTGTCCCATGCGCCGCCGCCGGCGGTCATGGAAAGCGCCAGGAACAGACCGGTGACAATCACGCCCATCAACATCGCGCCGACAGCCGAAAGTGCAGCCGATTTATCTGCAACCAGATTGATTACAAAATAAAGCACCAGCGGCGAGAGGATCGGCAACATCGACGGCACGATCATTTCCTTGATCGCAGCACGCGTCAGCATATCGACGGTGCGGCCATAATTGGGCTTGGACGTGCCGGCCATGATGCCCGGATCTTCGCGGAACTGCTTGCGCACTTCTTCAACAACGGCGCCCGCTGCGCGGCCCACCGCCTGCATCGCCATGGAACCGAACAGGTATGGCAAAAGCCCGCCAATGAACAGGCCAACAACGACGTAAGGATTGGACAGCGAGAAATCGACCGCCACATCGGCAAAGAACGGAAACTCCGCCGGGTGTGCAACAAAATGTTTTATATCTTCTGTGTACGCAGCGAACAGCACTAAGGCGCCAAGCCCGGCTGAGCCGATTGCGTAACCCTTGGTGACGGCTTTTGTAGTGTTGCCCACCGCATCAAGCGCGTCTGTGGTTTTGCGAACCGATTCATCAAGCTTCGCCATTTCGGCAATGCCGCCGGCATTGTCGGTGACCGGGCCAAAGGCGTCGAGCGCAACAATCATTCCGGCAAGCGCCAGCATGGTCGTCACTGCAGTTGCAATCCCGTAAAGCCCGGCGAGATTTGAGGTGATGACGATGCCAACCACAATCACCAGGGCCGGCAGGGCGGTCGACTCCATAGAAACCGCAAGGCCCTGAATGACATTGGTGCCGTGGCCCGACTCAGAAGCTTTCGCCACTGACTGGACCGGACGGAACTCCGTGCCGGTGTAATATTCGGTGATCCAGACGATCAGCCCGGTGATGACCAGTCCAATCGCGCCGCAGATGAACAGGCTGAGGCCGGTAAACGATGCGCCGCCCGCAGTTTCGCCAATGGTCTCGCCAAAGCCAAAGATCTGATAGGTGACGATCGCGATCGCAACCAGCGACAAAACGCCGGTGACGACAAGGCCTTTATAAAGCGCGCCCATAATGTTGGTCGAACCTTTGCCGAGGCTGACGGCGTAGGTGCCGATAATCGAGGTGACAATGCACACAGCACCGATAGCCAGCGGGTAGAACATGAAGTTCGCGGCGTTCGTAGTGAACAGGATCGAGCCGAGCACCATGGTCGCGGCAAGCGTGACCACATAAGTTTCAAACAGGTCGGCCGCCATGCCGGCGCAATCGCCAACATTGTCGCCGACATTGTCGGCGATGGTCGCCGGGTTGCGCGGATCGTCTTCCGGGATGCCGGCCTCAACCTTGCCGACAAGATCGCCGCCAACATCTGCGCCTTTGGTGAAGATGCCGCCGCCGAGGCGGGCGAATACGGAAATCAGGGAGGCGCCAAGCGACAGCGCGATCAGGCCAGTGACAACGTCGCGGCTTTCCGGCGCATGGCCGAGGCCCGCCGTTAACAGCCCATAATAACCGGCGATGCCGATCAACGCGAAACCGGCGACCAGCATGCCGGTAACGGCGCCAGAGCGGAACGCGACGGAAAGACCTTTGCCAAGGCTTTCGCTTGCCGCCTGCGTGGTGCGAACATTGGCGCGAACCGACACTTGCATGCCGATAAAGCCCGCCGCGCCGGAAAGAACGGCGCCGATGGCAAAACCGATGGCCGGGATCCAGTCGAGGCCGAAGGCGACCAGCAAGACTAAAAACACCACGCCGCCGACAATGGCGATGGTTGTATACTGACGATTGAGATATGCCGTTGCGCCCTCTTGAATGGCGGCGGCGATTTCTTTCATCCGGTCGTTGCCCGCGGGCATCGACAGGACGGAATTGATGGTGAAGGCGCCATATCCGATGGCTGCCAAGCCGGCCAAAATGACCAACCAAAGCGACATGCTCATGTTATTTCTCTCCTGGGAGTAGGTTCAGTAATCGTGGGGTGAT
>JAJFFY010000038.1 GCA_021776415.1 Hyphococcus sp. | reverse complement strand
GGCGCGGGTCGAAGGGGGCCCCCTCCGTCAGCTTCGCTGACACCTCCCCCGTAAACGGGGGAGGGAGTAAGCCAGTTGTTCACGCTGGACCATGGCGCCTGACCCCGCTACATCAGCGGCCATGTTCGATATCAAATTCATCCGCGAGAACCCCGACGCGTTCGACGCCGGTCTTGCCCGGCGCAAGGTCGCCCCTTGCGCAAGCGTAATCATCGCCCTCGACGCTGAGGCGCGCAAACTCACCGAAAGCCTCAACGCGCTACAAGCGCGCCGCAACGCCGCCTCCAAGGAGATTGGCGCGGCCAAAGCCAAGGGCGATGATGCGCTGTTCAACAGCCTGCGCGCGGAAGTCGACGCCATCAAAGCGCAGATGCCGGCCGCCGAAGCTGAGCAGAAGGCAAAACTCGATGCGATCCACGAGATGCTGTCCGGCCTGCCCAACCTGCCGGCTGACGACGTTCCCGATGGCGACGACGAAGCAGCGAATGTTGAAGATCACAGATGGCCAGATCCAGACAACGCGCCACGCAAAATAAACAGCGCCAAAGAACATTTCGATCTCGGCGAAGACCTCGGCCAGATGGATTTCGAGGTCGCGGCGAAGATGTCCGGCTCAAGATTCGTGTTGCTGAAGGGCGGCCTCGCAAGGCTGGAACGCGCCATCGCCAATTTTATGCTCGATCTGCATACGGGGGAGTTTGGCTATACGGAGTGCCAGCCGCCATTGTTGGTGAAGGACGAGGCGCTGTTTGGAACCGGGCAGCTGCCGAAGTTTGCGGAAGATCTTTTTCACATAAAGGGGGATATTTCTGAAGTAAATGAGCGAATACAAAATTTGCTCGATATGGGCGACCTGATTTCAACGGATGAAGATCTTCAAAAAGCAAGTAACACAGAACAAGCTCTTAAGCATATTGCGGGTCTAATTAGTGATGCGAGGGGTAAATACCTCATCCCCACAGCCGAAGTCCCGCTCACCAATATCGTCCGCGAACAAATCCTTGCCGGCGAGGAGCTGCCCTTGCGGTTTACCGCCTGGACGCCGTGTTTCCGGTCCGAAGCCGGCGCCGCCGGGCGCGATACCCGCGGGATGATCCGTCTGCACCAATTCTCCAAGGTCGAGCTGGTCTCGATCACTACGCCGGACCAGTCGGGCGCCGAGCATGAGCGCATGACCGAATGCGCCGAGACGGTTTTGCAGCGCCTAGAGCTGCCCTATCGCACCATGGTGCTCGCCACCGGCGATATGGGCGCTTCTGCGCGCAAGACTTACGACATTGAAGTGTGGCTGCCGGGGCAGGGGCAATATCGCGAGATTTCCTCATGCTCCCAATGCGGCGACTATCAGGCGCGGCGGATGAATACGCGGTTCCGGCCCAAGGGCGACAAGCATACCCAATTCGTCCACACGCTCAACGGCTCCGGCCTCGCCGTCGGGCGCACGCTGGTGGCGGTTCTCGAGAATTATCAGCAGGCGGACGGCTCGATTGCGGTGCCTGATGTGTTGCGGTCCTATATGGGCGGTGTGGAGACGATTGAGGCCATTAAGTGAGTTCGTCATCCCGTGCGCGTTGCAGCATCTTGATGATGCGACGCAGACACGGGATCGCTAACGGCGGGTGCAACAAGTAGATAGAGATCCCGGACCAGCGAAGCAGCGTTTCACGCCGCATCGCATCCGGGATGACGGAAAGGTCGAGTAATGCGTATTCTCTGTTCCAACGATGACGGCATCCATGCACGCGGGCTGGAAAGTCTGGTGAAGATTGCGCGCGCGCTCAGCGATGATGTCTGGGTGGTGGCGCCGCAGGATGAACAATCCGGCGCCGCGCGCGCCTTGACCCTCGCGCACCCGTTGCGGATCCGCAAATATGACGACCGGCGGTTTTCCGTATCCGGCACGCCGAGCGATGCGGTGTTGATGGCGATAACTAAAGTCCTCACCGACAAAAAACCCGACCTCATTTTATCAGGCGTCAATAACGGCCAGAATATCGCCGAGGATGTCACGGTCTCAGGCACGGTCGCGGCGGCGTTTCAGGGCATGTCCATGGGCGTTCCCTCGATCGCTTTGTCGCTGGCGCGGTTTTCACGTGAAAAAGCGCGCTGGGCGTCGCCGGAAGCCCATGGCGCGCCGATTGTCGAGCAATTGTTAAAAGCCGGCTGGCCCAAAGACGTCGTCATCAACGTCAATTTCCCGGACCGTGCGCCGGAAGAGATCACCGAGGTTGAAGTCACCACTCAGGGCCATCGCGATGCGTATCAGCTTTACGCCGAGGAGCGCAAAGATCTGCGCGGCGGAACCTATTATTGGTACGGCTATTCCGGCGAATTATCGAACCCACCTGAAGGCACAGACATCAAAGCCATTTATGAGGGGCGCATTTCGATTACGCCGCTGCATCTGGCGCTGACCCATGCGGACGCTCATGCGAGCTTGTCAAAATCGCTCAATGCTCCTGTGAAAGCTTCTGGGGGCGTTGCGAAAATTTCCTGATAATCGCGCCGATCATACGCAAATTAACTGATTGTTAACCAAAGTTTACAAACTTCCAATCGAATCGCTTCGGCGTTTTTTTGGAAAGGGCGGGCAATGGTTTTGCGTTCGGTTATTTTGATTTTTTCAGTGTTAGCGCTGACGGCGTGCGAGACGCATAAGAGCGCGCAGAAAAAAGCGGGGGCGGTTCGGGTCGCCCAAACGAGTGTTTATGCCGCGCCAACCGATACCTATCGGCGCCAGAGCGCGGTTGCGCCGCAAGCCGCGCCGTCGGCTTATGTGGAGCCAGTTGCGCTGCAGCCGGTCTCGGCGATTTATTTATCCGATGAGCAAAGAGCCAAGGCGCAACCCGTACGAACAGCAAGGCAGATCCGGCGCGGCGAAATTATCGTCCAGCCCGGCGACACCATCTATGCGATCGGGCGGCGTTATAGCGTTTCGCCAAAAGTACTGATCGCCGATAACAAATTGCGCCACCCATATCCGTTGTCGATTGGTCAAACTCTGAAGCTGCCCAAGAACGCCCGTGTCGTTGACGTCCGCGCCGCTGACGCCCCCGCCGCCAATACACGAACGACGCGCAAAGTTGTGGCGCAAGACAAGCTCCATGCGGTGCGCCAGGGCGACACGCTCTATTCCATCTCCCGCAACACCGGCGTGCCGGTCCAGACCATCGCTCAGACCAACAACATCGCCCCGCCCTATACGCTGAGCCCCGGTCAGCAATTGCTGATCCCGCAAGCGCGGGTAGAGCCCAGCCGCTATGCAGCCAATACGCGGGCGGCGAGGGCGCCGGCAAAAATCAACTCGGCGCCGCGCAATCAAAAACCACGCAACGTCGCTGAGCTGGCGCAGACGGTCTCCTATACGACGCCCAAAGCTGCAACGCCCGAGGCGATGTTTGAGTGGCCGGTGAGAGGCAAGGTGATCGCTTCTTACGGGATCACCGATTTCGGCCGGCGCAATGACGGCGTCAATATTGCCGCCCCCGCCGGCACGCCAGTGCGCGCCGCGGCCGATGGCGAGGTGGTCTATCGCGGCTCGGAGCTTGACGGGTTCGGCAATCTGTTGCTGGTCAAACATGCCGGCGGGTTCGTCACCGCCTATGCCCATAATGAGGCGATGCTGGTCAAGAAAGGCGACAAGATCCGCCAGGGACAAGTGATCGCCAAAGTCGGCCAGTCCGGCGCCGTCTCCTCGCCGCAACTGCATTTTGAAGTGCGGCGGAATTTGAAGTCGATCGATCCGGCGACATTATTGGGTGCGAAGTAAAATTTAAAAGAACATAGCCCGGGAGGGGGAGCCCCCGCGCCTTGTGAAATAAGAAAGTAAGTTGAGTATAATTTGCGGGCCCTTCGGGGTCCGCTTTTCTTTTATTTTAGTTCGCGTCGCGAAGGACGAGGGGACTTGCTGCGTTTCAAAACATCGTCAAGCCTGCTCTACCCAAGCTGACCCGGATGGCTGGCGATAACCCGGCGTGCGAGGAACTCCGGCGTTGCGGGTAGTATCCCTTCGGAGATAAACGGCGTTTGCGAGAAATGCGCCAGCGCCAGCTCGCTTTCAAACGCCGCGCACAGACCGGCGCCGACGCGTTTGGTGGCGTCGAACTTGGTGAGGATGCAGCGCTTGACGCCGATCTCCTTAAAGGCGTGCGCCCAGTCGATATATTCGGCCGCATCGCCGCTCACCGGCAACACCAGAACCGGCTCGGCGCCGGAAGCCTCCTGGTAGCTTTTCAGCGCCGCCACATCGCCGCCGTCATAGGGGCTGACGCCGGGCGTATCGAGGATCACCGCGCCATCGGGGCGATGGCTGCGCAACACCTGCTGCACGTCGAGGGGCGATTCAATAATGAAATAGTCGGCCCCCAAAGCCTCGCTATAGGATTTGATTTGCTCCACCGCGCCAGCGCGGCCGATATCGGCGGTCATCATCAACGCTGGCGCATTCCCGTCAGAGGCGGAAGCGGCGAGCTTTGCTGCGCAGGAAGTTTTGCCGGCGCCGGTGGGGCCGACCAGCATGATCGGCGTCGATGGCGAGAAGTGCAAAGGCGCAAAGGAGAACGCTTGGCCAAACGCCGCTTCAAGACGATAGAGGTCTTCGTTGATGGTCGACGTCTTGGCGCCATTGATGAGAGCGGCGAGCAGCTTTTGTCCGACGCCATGGGGCGATAAAATTTCCGCCATCGCCCGCACCGTCGCGTCGCTCATGTCGAAATGCGGTGCGCTCTTTGCGCCGGTGAGTGCGCCGCTTACCCGCGCCAGCGCATCTTCGGAAAAGCTTTGCTCCACCGATTGATTAAGCCGCGCGCCGGCCGCCATTTTGAATGGCCCCTCATCGACAGCGTCTTTTGCGGCGCCGGCAAATTGCGCTTTGGGCGCCGGTTCGGGCGCTGTGGGGGCGGCTTTGTCTGACGCCGTCACCTCAACATCGCCGCTCGGCAGATCGCGGACGGAAATGATTGACGCGCCATCACCCAGCGCGCGGCGCGCCTTGCGCTTTGCCGCATCAAGGTCGGAGGCGATGAATTTCATCATATGTACACAAAGACCCTCAGGTCCCACACCCGCATTAAACCATACCCCTCGGATGATCCTATACTAACACGGCTCAGCCCGAAACGCATTTTAGCCCGGAATATCAACGCTTGCCCGCTATTCAACCTGTGCGGGCGCCGGGCACGGCGGCAGCCGGCCACCGCGCAAAAAGAACCCGCGCGAGGGGTGCGCGGGTTTTTCGAAAAATCGAAAAGTTTGGGAGGGATTAGCGGTATTGTTGAACGCGGGTTGCGCGCAGGCCCGGCAGGCCAAATTGCTCAATGGCTTTTTGCCAGGACAGAAATTCTTCCACCGTCAGCGTATAGCGCTCGCATGCTTCTTCGAGCGTCAACAGTCCGCCGCGGACAGCGGCGACAACTTCCGCCTTGCGACGGATCACCCAGCGTTTGGTGCTCGGCGGCGGCAGATCGTTTAATGTTAGCGGCGTGCCGTCTGGCCCAATGACATATGGGTCTTTTTTGACGGGCGGCGCGGCATTGTTTGCAACGACAGTCATGGACTCTCTCAATCCCCTTAATACGCAACGGTTACTGTGAGGACCTTAGCGTCCACGCTTTTAAAAAACGGCTAAGCAGCATGGTAAAAGCTTCTATAAGTGGTTGATTATTCGTGAAAAATAAGACGCCCAAAAATGTATCAATACAGAACAAGAGCGTGCGCAGGGCGCAGTTTGCTTCAATATTTGCAACATCTTGGTAGGGTTTGACGGCGCCGCTTATGTCCGCCGCAAAATTGTAATCTTGCGTTAAGCATAGAAAAACACTCAGCATTAGAGCGGTCATGGATTTCAGTATAAAGCTACAAACGCGCAATGCGTCCCGATTGAGGACGGCGGCGATCGTCAATTGGCGCCAGGTGAAGAGGTTAAAGAATGAAACGGCGCACGCGCTAAACATCGTCGGTGTTTACAAAGTTGCTGATGTGAACTGGGCAATCTCTTAAAGCGCCGATGCGCTGATTATTGCGCCGCTTGACAATTTCCAGACGTTATAATATGTCACTATAAAGTGACATTAACATCGCAATCTGAAGACCGGGTGTGGAAGGCGGTGTGCGAAAGCAAGCGCCGCCAGATCATTGATGCGTTAGCCGAAGGCCCAAAGTCGACCGGGGAGATTATTGATCTGTTTCCTTCAATCGGCCGTACCGGGGTGATGAAGCATATCGGTATACTCGAAGACGCCGACTTGATCATCGTGCGGCGCGAAGGCCGGACGCGGTGGAACTATCTCAATCCAAAGCCGCTCGGCCAGGTCTGTAGCGGCTGGGTCGATAAGCATGTCGCCGGCATCGCCGCGTCTGTGGCGCGGCTCAAACGGCTCGCGGAGAAGGCACCGTAAACACATAAGGGGACGCCATGTTGATGGAAACATTATCCGATAGTAGAATATTCAAATACCAGTTCGAAACGCCCATTGAGCGCGAGGCGGAAGCGGTGTGGTCATTGATGACCGATGGGATCAATGACTGGTGGACGAGCGATTTCCGCGCATTAGGCGAGGGATCAATCATGGCGTTCAGTACTGAAACGGGCGGCGCGCTGGTTGAAACCGGCAAGAACGGTGAAAGCCTGGAATGGTACCGCGTTCAGATGTGCGTGCCGGGCAAGTCGATTTATCTCGTTGGCTACATGGCGCCGGATTGGGGCGGGCCGACAATCTCTATGTTGAAGCTGGCGCTGGAGCCAAAGGACGGCGCCTGCTTGCTGACGGTGTCAGACGCGCTGATGGGCAATATCACTGAAAGCTCAATCAAAAGTGCGCAAAGTGGCTGGGAAACGATGTTTCGCGACGGGTTGAAAGCGCATGCCGAGGCGTGAACGAGCCGCTATGCGAAGCGGTCGAAAACCCTCACCCCAATAACGGGAATGAGTTTTGCGAAAATACACGCATAGGAGGGTAGTTGGGCATAAAACCTATATTTGGTGAAAAGTTATGGCAATTATATACTTGACAAAGCAACGCTCCGTTCCCATCTCAATAGGACAGGAGCGAGAACAATGGTTGACCTTACAAATCCTATCTTTACCGACGCCGACAAAGCCCGTGAGCACTTAGAAGCTCAGCGCTGGCCTGAAGGCCCATATTGCCCTCACTGTGGCAACATCGATCAAGCCCGCATTCGCTCCATGAAGGGCAAGGCCCATCGTCCCGGCCTCTACAACTGCCGTGAGTGCCGCAAACAGTTCTCAGTCACAGTCGGCACCGTATTCGAGCGCACGAAAGTCCCGCTGAACAAGTGGCTTATGGCGACCTACCTGCTTTCTGCATCCAAGAAAGGTATGTCAGCCCATCAGCTTCACCGCACTCTTGGCGTTACCTATAAAACCGCTTGGTTCATGTTCCATCGCATCCGTGAGGCCATGCGCGTTGATACTGCCAATGCGGAGCCCATGGGCGGCAAAAGCAAGGTTGTCGAAGCGGACGAAACCTACCAAGGCAAAACCAAATCGACCCGCAAAATCAGCGTTGATGGCCGCGTTAAATATCAAAACAAAGGCCGTGGTCCGGCCAATAAGCGCCCTGTCATCGCTCTGGTTGAACGTGGCGGCAAGGCCCGCTCGTTTCACGTACCCTATGCCACTCGCCCCGTGGTCGAAAAGATCGTTGCCGAGAACATCGCCAAAGAAAGCCGCTTGCATACAGACGAAAGCCATCTCTACAGCAAGTCAGGCGTTCCCGGCCTTGTCGCCAAACATGAGACTGTGCGCCACAGCGCCGACGAATATGTACGCGGCGACGTCTACAGCAACTCGGTTGAAGGCTATTTCTCGATCTTCAAACGAGGCATGAAAGGCGTCTATCAGCATTGCAGCGAAAAGCATTTGCATCGCTACCTTGCCGAGTTTGACTTTCGTTTCTCCAATCGCACCGCCCTTGGCGTTAATGACACCGACCGCGCTAACGAAGCCCTGAAGGGCATCACAGGCAAGCGCCTGACATATCGGCGGACTAGTGAAGCCCTGCTATAAACTGGAAGCAGAGCGCTTCCTTCGCTGGAGAAAATTTCGTGACAACACCAGATAAGTACATTGTCGTAACGCCAGAAGAACTTGCTGTCGCTATAGGTCCCGATCGGGAGCTGCTGATTGAACTTCGAATCGATCGGAGCGAATCCGGCCTTTTGCCAAACGTGGGGTTGATGATAGGCATGACACCGGCTGAAGCGAGGATATTTGCCGCTGCGATAGTTCGTAAGGCAGACGAGGCTGAAGCCGGATTACCTCGGGCTTAGTTGTGTTCTGCATGTCAAAAGTCCGGCGTTAGCCGGGCCCCTTCTTAGTTTTTCGCTTTGCCGCCTTCTTTTTGGGCGGCGGCTTTTCCGCTTTCGGCTCGTGAGGTCGGGGCGGCGTTTTCAGTAACGCCTTTATCGTTTCGTTGAACTTCTTATCATCGGATTTTGTCATGGCAAAAGACTACAGCAATAAAGGGTCGAAGATTTCCAAGGCCACAATAGATGACGCAACCCACAAGGCAATTGGGCAAATAATTCGGTGTGTCGCTGACGTCGAAAACCTCCTCACATTCTACTTCATGTCGCTGACAAATACGAACGAAAGCCAAGCATTAGCAATCTTGGGCGTCATGAATATTGGCGCGAAAATAGAAAAATGCGCTGCGTTGGCGGTGCTCAAGGGCGAAAAATACAAAGTGGCACACGATACAACCTTTAATCAGACCTGGCGCGACTTTCTTTTTCTAAGAAATGTTCTAGCGCATAGCCGCCTGCTTGGAATGACGCATGAAGGCGCTTTGGCATTCCTTGTTGCCAAAGACCCTCTATCTAACATCGGCAATGCCGGTCTCTACAATGTGGCGTGCTACTCCCCGAAAGGAATCAGACAGTGGGTTCCGATTGGACTTCAGTTTCCGCCAGCCATGCGACGTAACCTCCAGCTTCAGCCATGGCTAGAAACAAGTCCTCGGCGAGAGCTTGGCCCCCATCCCAAAGCCCCGAAGAAACGCCCTTCAAAGAAAGCAAAGCAACCCCCACCTCAATCATAGCAGGGGTTATTTCAACTTCAGCGCCGGCCTGTCGTTCGCGTTCTGGTTGCATGGTCTTACTTTGTCAAGTATATAATCGCCAAAGTTATCCTCACGTCTTTGGGGCGCCGTATAGTGCTTTCGGGTGGTTTTTTCGCCCGGAAAGGCCCGGAAAGGATTGGTACGGAGCTTATGGCGTTTGCGTCCCTGAATAGATTTGATTGGCTGGATAAATTTGCCAGGCTGGCGATTTGCGCGCGAGTGGCGGCCGACGCCGGTCCGGCTGGGAAATGTGGTCCAACATTTGGCGCTAGCCCAGTAACGGCGAAGGGTTGCAAAGCGGCAATAGTCGCGCGCCAAGGCTGGTTTTCAGCGCTCGCAATGCCTATGTTCGCCGCCAAATGAGCATAATTACTGACATATCAACGATTGACGCGCCGCGCATCGACCTTGGCGTGCCGGCGGGCGCGCGCGTGATCGTGGCGATGTCGGGCGGCGTCGACAGCTCGGTGACGGCGGCGCTGGCCAAACGCTCCGGCTACGACGTCGTTGGCGTCACGCTTCAGCTCTACGATCATGGCGTTGCGATCCAGAAAAAAGGCGCTTGTTGCGCGGGCCAAGATATTCAAGATGCGCGCCGTGTCGCCGAAGCGATGGATTTCCCGCATTATGTGCTCGACTATGAGAGCCGGTTCAACGACGCGGTGATGAGCGATTTCGCCGACACTTATCTCGCCGGCGCCACCCCGATCCCGTGCATCCGCTGCAACGAGCAGGTGAAGTTTAAAGACCTCCTCGGCACTGCACGCGATCTTGGCGGCGCGGCGATGGCGACCGGCCACTATATCCGCCGCACTATCGGGCCGAGCGGGCCGGAGCTGCACCGGGCGCGCGACGCCGCCAAAGACCAGAGCTATTTCCTGTTCTCCACCACGCGCGAGCAGCTTGACTATTTGCGCTTTCCTCTCGGCGAGATGCCTAAGGAAGACGTGCGCCGGATTGCCGGCCAGCTTGGGCTGGCGGTCGCCGACAAGCCGGACAGCCAGGACATTTGTTTCGTGCCGGAAGGCAAATACGCCTCCGTCGTTGAGCGCCTGCGCCCCGGCGCGGCTGCGCCTGGCGAGATTGTGCATATCGACGGAACGCTGATGGGCCGCCATCCGGGCGTCATTCATTACACCGTCGGTCAACGCCGCGGCCTTGGCGTCGCCACCGGCGATCCGCTGTACGTGGTGCGGCTTGATGCGGCTCGGCGGGAGGTCATTGTCGGCCCGCGCGAGGCGTTGATGGTCCGCCGCATCGATCTCAAGGAAGTCACCTGGCTCGGCGACGGCGCCGGCGAGGACGCCGCGCGCGCGCGGCTGGAGATCGCGGTCAAGGTTCGCTCCACCCGCCCGCCAGCGCCGGCGCGGCTGGTTTGGGATGAAGCCAACCCGCATGGTTGGGCGGTAGAGCTTGCCGAGCCGGAAGAGGGCGTTGCGCCAGGCCAGGCTTGCGTCTTTTATTCGCCGGAGCCGGGGTTTGACCGCGTCCTTGGCGGCGGCTGGATCGCCAAAGCACACCCGGCGGAGATCGCCGCATGAGTATTTCAATCCGCCCGCTAGGCCCTGACGACGAGGCGCAATGGCGCGCCCTGTGGCGAGGCTATCTCGATTTTTACCAGACCGCGCTTGATGATGAGGTCACCTTTGAGACCTTTCACCGACTGTGCGAAGACCCGCGCCTGTTTTCTCGCCTGGCGGAAACAGACGCCGGCGTTGTCGGGTTTGTGCATTGTGTTTTTCACCCGGCGACATGGTCAAAAACCGACTATTGCTACCTTGAAGATCTCTATGTCAGCGATGCGGCGCGCGGCGCGGGGGCAGGGCGAAAGCTCATTGAAGCGGTCTATGCCGAATGCGACGAACGCGATTGCGCGCGGGTTTATTGGCTGACCCACAAGGATAATAAGACCGCAAGGGTGTTGTATGACAAGCTTGCAACGGTCAGCGACTTCGTCCAGTACCGCCGCGAGTAAAGTTGTTTGAGAAAAAATTATGGCGAAGAAACTGAAATATGACTGCCTGAAGTGCTCGGCCTATTGCTGCACTTACACCCATATACCGACGACCAAAACCGACATTAAGCGGCTGGCGAACCACCACGGTATTTCTGAGGAACAGGCCAAGAAGAAATTCACCAAGAAGGGCGATAAGGAAAATCCGCGCGTCTTGAGGCATCGCGACGACGAGCATTTCGTCACCGCTTGCATGTTTCTCGATCAGGACACCCGTAATTGCACCATCTATGAAGGCCGGCCAAAGATTTGCCGCGAATTCCCGACCCAGACCCGCTGCGGCTATTACGACTTCCTGATGTGGGAGCGCGAAGTACAGGACGATCCGGACTGGATCGCAACAACCGACTAGGAAAGAAATGCCCGAGAGCGTCGATGTAATCGTTATTGGCGCGGGCGTCGTTGGGTTGGCGGCAGGCCGGGCTTTGGCGCGCGCCGATCGTGAAGTGATTGTTATCGAGCGCAACGAGGGCTTCGGCGAGGAAACATCAGCGCGCAATTCGGAAGTTATTCATGCCGGCATCTACTATCGCCCGGGCGGCATGCGCGCGCAGCTTTGCGTTCCCGGCAGGAAGATGCTTTACGCCTATTGCAAAGAGCACCACGTCAACCATGAAAGATGCGAAAAGCTGATTGTCGCCAATGGCGATGATGAAGTCGCGCAGCTGCCTGCGATCCGGGCGACGGCGCAGACCAATGGCGTTGACGATCTGCAATTGTTGAGCGGCGCTGAGGCGGTGGCTATGGAGCCGGCGCTGCAATGTGACGGCGCGCTGTTCTCGCCGTCCACCGGGATCGTCGACAGTCACGAGTTGATGCTGTCGCTGCTTGGCGATCTTGAAGACGCTGGCGGCGCGATGGCGTTGTCGAGCCCGGTTGGCGGCGGGCGCGTGGTTGACGGCGGCATTGAGCTGGATATTGGCGGCGAGGATCCGATAACATTGCGCGCCAGAACGGTGATTAACTGCGCTGGCCTCAGCTCTGACAAACTCGCCCATGCGATTGCCGGTATTCCGAAAGATACGATCCCGAAATTGTATTATGGCAAGGGCCAGTATTTCACCTATTCCGGCAAAGCGCCATTCTCGCGGCTGATCTATCCGATACCGGCAAAAGATAGTCAGGGTACGCACTATACCAGAGACATTGGCGGCCAGGGCAAACTTGGGCCGGACTTGCATTATGTCAGCACTAATGACGACTATGGTGTTGACCGGACCAGGCGCGATGTGTTCGCTACTGCCGCGCGCCGCTTCTGGCCCGACCTTGAGGCCGCCAGGCTGGTCCCCGGCTATGCCGGCATCCGGCCAAAAATCGCCGGCCCGGGCGAGGAGGGCGATTTCATTTTTTCCGACAAATCAGTTCACGGGATCGAAGGTTATCTCGGCCTTTACGGCATCGAATCGCCCGGCCTGACAAGCTGCCTCGCGATCGCCGAGCATGTGCGCAATCTTGTCGCCTGAACCGGCTTGCGGGCGCCCGCGAGGCCCGCTATAGAGCAGCGCTTTCGGCGCTCTAAAACGCCGAACGGACCTCTTGGCGGGGTAGCTCAGTTGGTGAGAGCGCAGGATTCATAACCCTGAGGTCGCTGGTTCAAGTCCAGCTCCCGCTACCA
>JAJFFY010000037.1 GCA_021776415.1 Hyphococcus sp. | reverse complement strand
GCGTGCCATACTCACGGTTACGGCTGTAGAGGATATCAGTCCCCCGAGAATTCCCGTGGCCAGCAAACCGGCGTTAGGCCCTGCTAATCGTGATGCGATGTATCCAAGAAAACTGATTCCAGCCACAAGGACGACCATGAGCCCAATATGAAAGGGATTCAAGACATTCAGAGGACCGTAGGTGTGGTTAGGAAGAAGTGGCAGCACCACGAGCACGAGAATCACAAACTTTGCCGTGGCATAAATATCATCATTGGAAACATGCTGGATGACTTGGTGAAGGGGTTCCTTGAACGAAAGGAGGGCCATCACGACCGCAGCACTGGCGACAATCAACATGTAACGGGGTCCAGGGGCTAAAGGTATTTCAGGATGAAGCGCAAGGACTCCAAGCAAAAATATAATGAGTGCGGCTAGGGGGGTGGTCAGACCGGAAGTCGTGTCGGTCGCCCATTCCTTGGAGTACGATACCGCCAGAAAAGCTCCCACGATGAGTAATACGACAAGAATGGGCCAAATCCCCATCTTGTGTGAGATGAGTGACGAAAGGGCTCCAGCCAAAGCCAGTAGGGGAAAGGTTCGGACTCCCCCAATCCTAGGTTTTGTGGCTCCTGCTCGATCTTGCTGCCGTTCCAGGCCAATGAGACCGCCTGCGGCTAATGCCACGAGAAATCCGCTAAATATTTCCTGATACGACATGAGAAAACCATCTGGGAGGTGTGAGAATGAAGGAGCTTTGCCCTTGCCCTGATATGTCGAACAAGCAAAAAGAAGGCCATTTATTTACGGAGAAGCCACAGGTCATGGGAGAACCTGTTTACTTTTTGTACGTTTCAGGCCAAGAGCCAGTAAAGAAAATCATCAGTCCTGGGGTTCCCCCTAGTTCATGGCTAGCCCTCGTGGGTCTACAATAGCACCCTATTAATTTTTGACCAATCAAATTTCAGGGGGAGAGGAGAACCACCATGGAGGGGAAGGGTCTGAATCGGACGGCATCGGAAATCATGAATCCACGAGTGATCACGGCGTCAAGGGGAACCAATGCGAATATTCTAGCCCGACAACTTCTCACTGGACAATTCAGTGGGTTGCCGGTTGTTGAGGAAGATGAGGAAGTCGTGGGAGTCGTGAGCGAGTTCGATTTAATACAGGCTTTGCTAGAGGGAAAAGAACTGAGTCTGCTCAAAGCCGAAGATATCATGAATACACCGGCATTATGTGTGACGGAAGAGTCCCCCCTCCTCCATGTGTTGAAACTGATGATTGAACATCGAATTATTCGGTTACCCGTGGTTCGAAACCGGAAGCTGGTTGGGATGATTTCCAGACCGAATATCCTGAGTCAGATGGTGGACTCATCGGTTCCCGCGACGCATGTGCTGGCTGTGTGTTACTGGTGTGAGCGGGTTTGCGATGACATCCAATCACAGCTCAATCAGGAGGTCTGGTGTGATCTGGCGGAATATCTTGAGCGGCACGGCGTCAACTCCACGGAGGTGAACTTTTCACCGAAATTTTGCACGACGTGCGCCCCGGTCATCAAAAAATTGATGGAGGGGTCCACTTCCGCTCAGTGAGAGGGTGTATAGCCCAACCTAGTACATATTCCTTCCTGATCTAGGGGTTTTCCCAGTTCTCTTCAGTGGCAACACGCCTTAAAAAAAATAGCGTTGGGTTTCAACTTTAGATGAAAAGAGGAATCGCGGCTAAGCGAAAAACCTAGATTGGAAGCAGAGAGTACAGAAGTTTTTCTTTATTCATGACATAAGACCGGGAAGTAGTCATGAAAACCATGGATCAAGAGAACAAAAAGGAAACACCCAGTGCCAAATCGAAAAGAGCTCTTCAGGCCAAAAAGTCCAGAATGGTTGTCCCGATGGGAGGAAGATTTTGAAAAAATGGCAGATTTCTTGGCCTGGAGGAGGGGAGATGTGTTTCGTCGACCCTTTCCTGAATTGTGGTAACCATTGAAGGGATTGAAAACGAATGGATTTCTGGGGTGGTCCACGCCTGTAGTTGACCTCTTTGAAGACAAAGATAAAGTCACGGTGAAGACTGAATTGCCTGGACTAGAAAAGAAGGATGTCGAAGTGAAACTCACGGATTCCAGGTTGACCATCAAAGGCGAAAAGAAAAAAGAAGAAGAGGTGAAAGAAGAAGATTATTTCTATAGCGAGCGATCCTACGGTGCGTTCGCACGCGTGCTGCAGTTACCCTGCCAGGTGAAAGGGGATAAAGTGAAAGCTTCTTTCAAAAATGGAGTGTTGGAGGTGAAATTACCCAAATCCGAAGAAGCGAAGAGCCGATCGGTTAACGTAAACATTGATTGAGGTAATTGAGTGAAATGTTGAGAAGAACGAGTTTATGGGTGTTTGTGATGTTGGCCCTGGGGTTAGGGTGTCATCCGGTTCCCATGGCCGAGGGGAATACAAAGCACCAAGAGGTTTACAAAATATCATGCAACAATTTTCAGAATGGACTGATACTACATCAGCATCAAAGTTACTTAGGGTAAAGGGATTAACTGAACGAGAGCGGGAAGTATTAATCTGGGTTATCCAAGGGAAGACGAATGGGGAAATTGGGAACATCTTGGGGATCTCGATCCACACGGCCTCCAAGCATATTGAGCATGTTTTTAGGAAGTTGGGTGTGCATTCCAGGATCCAAGCGTTCAACAAAGTCCTCGAGTTGTTTCAGAAGGAGCAGCATCAAGGATATGACATTGTATCCAGTGAGAGCCATCCGAGGGCGGAGGTTGCTTAGAAAAAGGAAGGCTTTGGCATTGATAAAGTCCACAAATTCCAAAAATAAGAAGAAGTCTCCAAAATCCCCGGGCGTAAAAAAGTCGGCCAACTTGAATCTCAGATCAGAAAATACTTCAACAGGCTTGGGTGAAAAGAAAAAAAGAAAAAGGCACGATCCTCCTTTGTTTAGGGAGCCTCTTGGGGAAGATATTCAAGCGAAGATTGCAGAGCGAGCGCACGAATTATTCGAACAACGGGGTCGAGCTCATGGTGATGACTGGGAGGACTGGTTGAACGCAGAAAACGAGTTTTTTGGTGAGAATCGCCGATTTTAAGCAATGTATCAGTCAGGCGAATTTAAAAGGTTATCAACTCTCGGCATGGAATGGAATACACATGTTCTTGTCTGGGAAGTCTCTCTTCAGCGGGACGCTCTTTGCAGTGGTGGAAAATACAAGAAGGCCTAGAGGATGGAAACCATGATCCAAAATGTGCCCATGATCTTCCGCAATCGCGAAGAGGCGGGAAGGTTATTGGCCAACCGGCTCTTCGTCTATAAAGATGATCCCAAGGCTTTGATTCTCGCGCTTCCTCGTGGAGGTGTGCCTGTGGGAGTAGAACTCAGCCGGTATCTGCATCTTCCTTTAGATGTGTTTATTACTCGAAAGATTGGTGCCCCAGGATACAAAGAGTTTGCGCTTGGGGCTGTGGCGGAAACGGGCTTTGTCTATATAAACGAAGAGGGCCTCAGATATGAAATCGCAAGTGAGGAATTTCTGAATACTTATCTGGATCGGGAAGTCGAAGTCCAGAGAAAGGAAATTGCGCGCAGGCAGAAATTATATCGTCAGGGGGACCCATTCCTTCCACTCGAAGACCGAACCGTGTTGTTGGTGGATGATGGCGTGGCGACTGGTTCCACCTATCTTGCTACGTTGCATGCGTTGCGCGATATCAAAGTGTCGAAAATCGTCGCGGCTATTCCTGTGGCCCCCCCAGATACTCTTGTGCGAATCAAACTATTAGTCGATGAACTAGTTGTTCTCCTCCAACCCTCTCCCTTTGAGGCCGTGGGTTTGTATTATGAGGACTTCACGCAAGTTGAGGATGAGCAGGTCTGTCAATGTCTCCTGGAAGCGAAGATTCGCGCTTCATAGTCATGAAAAACAGCATTCAGAGAGTGAATAAAACAATCTTGGGGTGCCCATCGTTATGAGCTTGCACAATATCTCAATCGTCGGCCTTCGCTCCATAAGCCAGATCCCCCTCACGCACACCCTCACATTTCAAAAGAACCAAAATGGCTTGTCAGTTGCTCAACAGTTGCTGACTTCGCCAATGGCGGGAGCGCCGGTGATTGATGATGAGGGTTGTTTCCTTGGCTTCATTAGTGAGTTTGACATCTTAAGTGCTTTTGAATCTGGACGGGATATCAGGCAACTCACCGCCGATGAAATCATGGTTCAGGACCGGATAGCCATTTCGGAAACCACGAGTCTGATCGACGCGGTT
>JAJFFY010000036.1 GCA_021776415.1 Hyphococcus sp. | reverse complement strand
GGTCGAAACCGAAGACACGCCGGCAAAAGGGCGCCGTCCCTTAACCTTGCGCCGCACCGAGACCGGTGCGGTCAAGCAGAGCTTTTCGCATGGCCGTTCAAAAACGGTTGTGGTCGAAACCAAACGCCGCCGTGTTTTAGGACCGAAAAAAGCCGCCGCCGCGGACGCCGCGCCGGAACAAAAAGCTGCGCCCAAGCCGGCGGCGAAAGCCGCCCCGGCGCCGTCAGTATCGGATGACGCCAAGAAAAAAGGCGCGGTTTTAAAAACCCTTTCCAACGACGAAAAAACCGCCCGCGCCGGTGCGTTGGCCAAAGCGCGCCGCGACAAAGCTGAGCGGGATATCCGCGACGCCTCCGAGCGCGAGGCCCGCGAGGCGCGTGAAGTAGAAGAACGCACCAAACTTGAAGTAGACCGCAAGCGCCGCGCCGACGACGAAGACAAGCGCGTCAAAGAAGCGGAAATGCGCCGCATCGCAGAAGAGCGTGCGCAAGCCACGCTTGAAGAAGAAGAGCGCGAGCGTAAAATGCGCAGCGCCGCCAAAACTGACACGCGCGGGAAGCCCGCTGCTGAAATCGACCCCAACGCAATTGCTGCTGACGCCAACAATCCGCTGGCGCAGCTTGGCGGACGGTTGAAAACCAAACGCAATATCGCCGGCGATGACCGCCAGGCAAAACCCAAAGAGCCCGCCCGCCGGCGCAGCGGCAAGCTGACCATCGGTAATGCGCTTGATGATGAAGAGCGGCAACGCTCGCTGGCGTCGGTCAAGCGCGCGCGCGAACGCGAGAAAAAAGCGCGCCAGCAACGCGGCGACGGCAAACGCATTATCCGTGAAGTGATCATCCCCGAAACCATCACCGTTCAGGACCTCGCCGCGCGGATGTCGATGCGCGCAGTTGATGTGGTCAGGGAATTGATGTCCCAGGGCCAGATGGTCACCGGCGCCACGGTGCTTGACGCCGACACCGCGCAACTGGTGGCGGAAGATTTCGGCCACACCATCAAGCGCGTAGCGGAATCCGATGTTGAAGAAGGCCTTGACGGCGCCGCCGACGATGAAGCCTCGCTAGAGCCGCGCCCACCCGTCATCACCATCATGGGCCATGTGGACCACGGCAAGACCTCGCTTCTGGATGCATTGCGCCAGACCGATGTGGTTGGCGGCGAGGCCGGCGGCATCACCCAGCATATCGGCGCCTATCAGGTTGATCTTGGGCAGGGTCGCAAGATCACCTTCCTCGATACGCCGGGCCACGCCGCCTTCACGCAGATGCGCGCGCGCGGCGCCAGCGTTACCGATATTATCATTCTGGTTGTTGCGGCTGACGATTCGATCATGCCGCAGACCGAAGAAGCGATCAGCCACGCCAAGGCGGCGGGCGTTCCGATCATTGTCGCGATCAACAAGATCGACAAGCCCGACGCCGACGCCAACAAAGTCCGCACCGACCTTCTCCAACACGAGATCCAGGTCGAGGCCATGGGCGGCCAGGTGCAGGACGTCGAAGTCTCGGCGCTGAAGAAAATCAATCTTGACGGCTTGCAGGACGCAATCCTTCTGCAGTCGGAGCTTTTGGAGCTGAAAGCCAACCCCAACCGTCCGGCGAGCGGCGCGGTTGTTGAGGCGCGCCTCGATAAGGGTCGCGGCGCGGTGACCACATTGCTGGTGGCGAGCGGGACCTTGAAGCGCGGCGACATTATTGTGGTCGGCGGCGAATGGGGGCGCGTGCGCGCCATGGCCGACGACAAGGGCGCCACCATCAAAGAAGCCGGCCCTGCGGTTCCGGTGGAAGTGCTGGGACTTGGCGGCGTTCCCAATCCGGGTGATACATTTAATGTCGTTGAGAGCGAGGCGCGCGCCCGCGAGATTGGCGAGTTCCGTCGCCGCGCACGCCGCGATAGCGACGTCGCCCAAACCTCCGGCTCTTCGCTTGAGCAGATGATGGCGCAGCTTCAAGATGCGCAAATCAAAGAGCTGCCGATCGTCATTAAAGGCGACGTTCAGGGCTCGGTTGAGGCGATTGTCTCCTCGCTTGAAAAGATTTCCACTGATGAGGTGCGGATTAAAGTTCTTCACACCGGCGTTGGAGGGATTTCCGAAAGCGATGTTGTTCTCGCCGAGGCGTCCGCCGCTCCAGTGCTCGGCTTTAATGTTCGCGCCAATAAGCAAGCGCGCGATGCGGCTGAACGCGGCCATGTGGAAATCCGCTACTATGCGGTGATTTACGACCTTATCGACGACATCAAAGCCGTTCTTTCCGGCATGCTCGCGCCGGAATTGCGCGAGACATTCCTCGGTAATGCGGAAATTCTTGAGGTCTTCAATATTTCCAAACAAGGCAAGGTCGCCGGTTGCCGCGTCACCGAAGGTCAGGTCAAGCGCGGCGCATCGGTGCGGCTTATCCGTGACGATGTCGTCATCCACGAGGGCGAGCTATCCCAGCTCAAGCGCTTCAAGGATGACGTCAACGAAGTGCCCATGGGCCAGGAATGCGGCATGAGCTTTGCCAATTACGAAGACGTGCGCGTTGGCGACACCATTGAGTGCTTCTCGGTCGAGACCATCAAACGGACGCTTTAGTATTGGGTTTCAGCGCTTGTGACGGCGCCGGGGGAAAATGCGCAGCTATTCGCCAGTTCACTTTCGACACCTCGTAGAACGGACCTTGAACGGGCTGGGCACGCTGGAGGATGTTTGCGAAGAGCGGATCACTGTCGCCGAGCCTGAACCATTTTTCCACGAGCCCGCGATATTTTTATCTAATCAGCTTGACCACGTTCGCGCTTTTGTTCCTGGAACGACCAAGGCGCAGGAAGACAAGCGCATTAAAGGCGGCGACGGGGTTCACGCCGCCACCACAGCTTACCGAATTGCAGGTGTTAAGCTGCGCGATTCGGCGATTTACAAAAAAAACTGGCGCACCTATTTCCCGCCTGTTGCGCATAATGGCGCTCCATCCCGCATCACAAACGGTTCTTACGCATTAGCGTCATCTTATTGCGGGGTTCAATATTTCGGCCATTGGCTGCACGACGATATCGCGACCTACCAGCTTGCGGCCGACTTTGCGACGCCTTTGTGCACGCGTACGCCGCCATGGCCAGACAAGGCTCGTTACGAACAAATATTCGACCTTGATTGGGCGGAAGTTGACTACGCAAACCTTGATGAACTTTTCTGCTTTATCGACCACGCGCAAAATAGCCACAAGACGCGCCGCTATAAGGCGCTACGGAGAAGGCTCCGGGAGCGATGCGCGGCGACATATGGCGGACACAAGGTCTATCTCAGGCGGGGGGACGGGGGTGCAATCAAGCGCATTATCTCGAATGAAGACGAATTGATCGCTGACTTGAAGGCGGAAGGGTTCGTCATCCTTGATCTTACAAAAGATTCCATCGACGATATCATCACCGGCTTGTTGGAGGCGCGCATCGTTGTTTCGATCGAAGGCAGCAATTGTGATCATGCAGTGTATACTATGAGAGACAATGGCGGGTTCATCGCGATTTGTCCGCCAACGATGTTCAACAATTTTCCTAAAGACTGGACTGCGGCGCTTGGTGTGAAATACGGGTTCGTTGTTGGCGAGGCCGATGGTGAAGCCTTCAAAGTAGATCCACGCAGCCTCTTAAAGACGGTTGAGATGGTTGAGGCCGCGCTATGAAAGCGTCGCAGTAGCGCGGCGGGCGCCGTCAGCACCCACATAAGCCGTTGAGAAGTTGCACCGCCCGGAATTATGCCCGAGGCTCTAAGCCTCGGATCGCTTTGCGGCCAGCATCGCCACAGTCGCGGCGCCGACCACAAGGCCCACGGCGCCGGTCCCATTGGTTAAGAGTGCGCGCAGGAAAAACGCAAATTGTCCCTGAAAGGTCAGCACCACAAACGCCATATTGAGCGCGCTCAAGCCGCCGATAATGGCGGCGTTTAAAAACACCGGAAGCGGCCAGGATATAGAATGCGCAATCAGCGCGGCGATGGACCAGCGTAAAATAAGCTCCTGCAGGAAGGCGTTTGAAATCGGCCATTGCCCGCCGGCCAGAATAACAATGATGCCGACATGCGCCGCCAGGGCAAAGAATGCCGTGATGATAACTTTTCCAAAAAATCCCACTTTCACCTCCAGTTTGGTTAGTTTGTTGCGGACCTGGATGCGCGCGGCAATCTTCATGAGGCGGAGCGATATCTTGGCGCGATGAATGGCGCCCGCCTCACGCAGATGTTATCTGTGACGTTAGTTCCGGCGCAGAAGGCTGCTATTTATCTCGCCATTGCCAAACTTAGGACATCGATATGACTATTCACTTCAAGGTATGCTGCATCCATTCCGCCGACGAGGCGGATATGGCCATTGCCGCCGGCGCTGCGGCGGTTGGTCTTGTGGCCGAGATGCCCAACGGGCCGGGGCCCATATCCGACGAAGAAATCACCGAGATTGCAGCCCATGTTCGCGGCCGTCATGGCGATAAAATCTGGACGACGCTGCTGACCAGTCGCACCGAAGGTGATGCGATCGCCGATCATATCGCCGCGACGCGGGTTAACACCGTGCAGATCGTCGATGCGCCGGAACGCGGCGCCTATGACGCGATCCGCAAGGCGCATAAGGCTGTACGGCTCATGCAGGTTATCCATGTGGAAAATGACGGCGCTGTGGATGATGCAAGACGGGCGGCGGAGTATGTTGACGTCATCTTGCTGGATTCCGGCAAACCGGGCACAGCGGCGCGCACCCTTGGCGGCACCGGCGATGTCCACGACTGGACCATCAGCAGACAGATTATCGAGGCGGTCGACAGGCCGGTGTTTCTCGCCGGCGGGCTCGGCCCGGACAATGTCGCCAGTGCGGTCGCCGCCGTCGGGCCATACGGCGTTGATATCTGTTCCGGCCTTCGCGACAAGGCGGACGCCTACCGGCTCGTGCCGGAAAAGCTGGAGGCGTTTGCCGCTGTTCTGCGCCAGGGCGCTGGCGGCTGAGGCAGGGAAAAGGCGTCGTTTACCCGCGCAGCCTCGATTTTGTCTCGCAATAAGGGTTTCACACCGCGCCCAGAACGCCTATTTGACATCCTATGGCAAAACGATTTTCAAATTCTTCCGGCCCGTCCCAGCGCCAGCTCCGCGCCGGCGAGGTGCTCCGCCACGCGCTGGTGGAGATCATGCAGCGCGAGGCCTTCCATGACCCGGCGCTGGCCGGCGTCTCGGTGACGGTGAGCGAGGTGCGGGTGTCGCCCGATTTGAAGCAGGCGAGCATTTATGCGGCGCCTCTCGGCGGCGAGAACCAACGCGAAGTGGTTGCAGCCCTCAACAAGGGCGCGCCTTACTTGCGCGGCCTGCTCGGCAAAAAAATTGAGCTCAAATATACGCCGGCTTTGGTATTTCTGAGCGACGAGACATTTGCAGAAGCCGAGCGGATCGAAACGCTGCTCTCCCACCCGGACGTCGCCCGCGACTTAAGCGACGAATAGGCTGGCCCTTTTACCAACGGTCAAAAAGAATGACCGTTGGGCGTTCAAGCGCCACGCAGGCTTTCGCACCATGAGGCGCGACGGCCAGTCGGCCTTGCCAAAGTGAAAATGAGTTCATTTTGCACTTTGGTGTTACTTCCCCCTAAGCCCTACTCTTGACCGCTCGGCCCGGACCTGTTTGAACCGGCGAAATTCGCCGCGCATGCCGTCCAAACCGGCGCCGCGGTAAAGATAAGCAGCTTATTTACAGGAGCCCGATCCATGGGCCGACGACGCAAAAAGGGCCGGCCGATATCCGGCTGGCTGATCCTCGACAAAGCCTATGATGTCGGCTCGACTGAAGCGGTCTCCAAGGTGAAGTGGCTTTTTCAGGCGCAAAAAGCCGGTCATGCCGGCACGCTCGATCCATTGGCGACGGGCGTGTTGCCGATCGCCTTGGGCGAGGCGACCAAGACCGTTCCCTACATCATGGATGCGCAAAAGCGCTACCGTTTCACCGCAAAGTGGGGCGTATCGACTGCGACAGATGATGGCGAGGGCGAGGTTATCGCTACCTCCGACAAGCGCCCGTCGCGTGATGAGATCAGCCGCGTTCTCGATCAATTCACCGGCGAGATCGAGCAGGTCCCGCCGCAGTTTTCCGCCATTAAGGTCGGCGGCGAGCGCGCTTATGATATCGCCCGCGACGGCGGCGAGGCAGCGCTTGTCGCGCGCACCATCTCCATCCATGAGTTAGATATCGTCGATATGCCGTCTGCGGATGAAACCGTATTTGAAGCGGTCACCGGCAAGGGCGCTTATGTGCGCGCCCTGGTCCGCGATATCGCTCACGTCCTCGGGACCGAAGGCCATGTGGCGCAGTTACGCCGTCTAAGCGTTGGCCCGTTCCACGCCGATGATGGGATCACCATTGCGCAGCTTGAAGAGATTACCCTCCTGGAAGACCGTGATGCGGCGCTGACGCCGATTGCTCTTGCATTGTCAGGGTTACCGCAGGCGACGATTGACGGCCCGCAAGCGGACAAACTCCGCCGCGGCCAAGCGGCGGTGATCGCCCCGCCGGTCGCCAAGGGCGTCAGGGGAGAGCATGCCGGGACCGTTGAAGCGGTGCTCGCCGTTTTGCACGATGATCCGGTGGCGATCTGTGAGCTTGATGGGCTGAAGCTGAAACCGACACGGGTGTTTAATCTGTAGGATCGGCGCACACGCAGCGTCTTACTTGGTTGAGGGATGCGTCATTATTTCAGTATACCCATGGATTTGCTTCTGTGGGCAAACCATATGGCGAATACGCTCAACGCAACGAAGATGATTTCAGTTGCAATATGTGATGGGCTCATGACGCTGGCGACATTGGCGAGAACAAAGGCCCTATAGATGGCTGCCAGAAAAAATACCAACGAGATGACATAAAGCGGCAGCGCCCAGGCGCGTCGCGCCAGCAAGCCAATCGCGCCGAGCAGGCGCGCGGCAGCGGCAATCACGCCGACGGCAATCGCCCAGACCGGAATGTTTGTGATATAGTCTGCATAGGCTTGTGCATTCGCGGCGCTTTCAGCTGTCGCGGCAAAATCTTCCGGCGTCTCTATAAAATAGGCGATATAGATACTAGAGCCGCCCAGCCCCCAGACCAGCAAAACGATGGAGGCGATCCAATATATCGCGGATGGTTTGTTAATCGTGGATTGCGACATGATTATCCCTCACAACTAGTCTTGGTAACTCATATCTATAGTCTTCGGGCGCACCTTTAAAAAGCCGTGTTGGCCGCTTATGTTGAGGGCTTGAAGGAGCAGCCCCATGGCGCATCACAAACGAAAAGGTCCAAAATCAACCCGTGCGGGGTGTCTTTTGTGCAAGCCGCAAAAACGCCAGGGCGCGCCGTTGAAAACCCGCCGAAAATTCAGCGAGACACGCGGGCGCCGTATCGCGGATGAGAAAATCTCTGAGGTGGTTAGCGACGATAGTCGTCGCGGCCTCGTTTAATCTCTAATCGTGACGCGTTTGCGTCGGCGCGCTACAGAGCCAAGACCGGCAAGCCCCATCAGAAACAGAGGTGCCGCCAAAGGCAGCGGTATTTCCGCCACCGGCGTTGTTGATGTATAAAATACCCCAAAAAATTCGTTCTCTATACCGCCAATAATTTCACGGATGAACACTTGGTCAAAAGGCAAAGCCGAGATAACGCCGACGAACGCGGCGAAATCGTTTGCTACTGAAAATTGAAGAGTTTCAAAACAAAGACCATCATCACACAGAGAAATTGCAAACGTGGAATCGACAAAAGGAGCGTTCACATTTGGATCGTTTTCAGGTTCAACGAAATCAAAACCAAATGAAAACACGTTCCCGCCAAAATCGACATCCAGATCTTCAAGGCCGTTGATGGCAAACTGATTACCTGCAATTCTGGTGGTCCAGTCCAGGGAAAAATTCAAAGAATTTGCGGCTACCTGGCTGAATGTAACGGAGCCCACCGTCAAGCTGGCCAAATTCCCACCGGCAATCGGGATCGCGCCAGTGGCGCTGGTCGCCCCTGATGTTGCTAAAAATCCCGCCTTGTCATTCACCGAGATAATGGCGGCGTTTGCAGCGCCTGGAAGCAATGTGACAGCGGTGAGCGCAGCGATGGCGGCGCAGAGTGCGCCAAATGATGTTTTCATGATAACCCCCAATGGTTGACGCTCACTATAGGGATAAATGTCCGAGTAGCAACGCCCTGTGGCCGTTGACGTCCCGGCGGCGCGGCCAGCTTAATCCAGATACGTAATCCGCCATGCGGTGACGGTTCCCGGCCGCCAATTGGGGACGATAACCACATCGCCAAATACGCTGAGGTCGTTCTGCAGAGTACCTTCTTCGCGGGTATCGAGAAGTTTGACGACTTTGCCGTCTTCTGAGATGAAAAATATATCGCCGCGCCATGCGGACACCAGGTAGCCGCCATTTGCGAGCACGCCGACGCCGTCGCCGTCAATCATGCCGTCGGCGATTGTTGTCAGGGCCGCGTCGGCATCGGCTTCTATGAGCGCCCCCGTGTCCATGGTTGTGATCAAAAGCCGCGCGCCGTCGCCGAGCAGTCCGTTGACGCCGGCAAGCGCGTCGCTTTCGAGCCAGACGGAAGCGGCGTCGCCGTCAATGCGATGTATCCGGCTCATGCCGGAATCGGAAACATAGACCGCGCCGTTCCAGGCTGTTGCATCATTCAGAAATTTCGCGCCGTCGATTGGAATATCGCTGAGTGCTTCGCCGCCGGGAAGTTGAAACCGTCTCACCGTGTCGATATCGGAGATGTAAAGAACATCACCGAGAACGGCCATGCCCTTGGGTGCGTTCATGCCGTCAGCGAAGCGTTCCTTCAAGATGTCGCCGGTTTGGGAAATATGCGTGACCCAGCCTTCGCCGTCTCTGGCGTCGCCCTCGCCGGCGACGTTGGAAATAAAATAGCCGCCGCCGGGCGCCGCCGCGACGCCTTCCGGCGCGGAAAAGCCATAGCGCACCCATAGTTTTTCAAGCGCCGGGACGCCGCTGCTTTGCGCTTGCGGATCGGTTGGCGCGGGCGCGTCGGGGCCGGAACAGGCAAACAGCATCGATGCGGACAGAGACAGGGCAATCAAGCGCATGGGGGACCTCTTTGATCGTGGCGGGGCAGGCGCCCGTCGCCGGCAGGGAGATTAAAGGCGGTTTATAACATCATCTAATGCTGTGTGACACTTCGGCTTGTCGCAAAAGCCCATGGCCGCTTTGAGCTCCAGACGCTTTGGGCCCCAGACAGGGCGACAGGTCTGCTAGTTTAATGATAGGTTTGAATAGATCCGGTCTCGGCGCCAATGCGAATAAGGAGCGGCATAAAATGATAGAATATATCGGTCTCAACCGTTTTCAGACGGCTTTGCGCACAAGTCTTTTCGCTGGCGTCGACCTCCTTGCGCTTGCCGCCTGCGAACGCAGCGCGGAAGTCTCAGAAGACGCGTCGCCGGAGGGCGCCGCCAGCCATGAAGTCAAGGCAGTGCATTGGAGCTATGCGGGAGAGGACGGACCGGAGAATTGGGGCGGCTTAAGCGAGGACTATGCGGCTTGTGCAACAGGGACCGCGCAGTCGCCAATTGACCTGACGCAGCCGGGCCTTGCTTCGGATACGGCGCTTAGCGTTGATTATGCGTCCGGGCCGTTAGAGATTTTCAACAACGGCCACACCGTGCAGATTAATTCTGCCCCCGGCTCGACCATGAACAATGGCGAGAAAGATTATGTGCTGTTACAGCTGCATTTTCATACGCCGAGCGAGCACACGGTCGATCAGCTGCGTTTCCCGCTTGAGGCGCATTTTGTTCATCGTGCTGACGATGGCGGGCTTGGGGTTATTGGCGTGTTGTTTGAGGAAGGCGCGCATAATGACGCGCTGAGCCCGGTGCTTGCAAATATGCCGCAAGATGTCTCCGAGCTGCACAAGATTGATGGTGTTGATTTTAACCCGTCAGATTTGTTGCCGGCGGACCTTGCCGTCTATCGCTATTCGGGATCGCTAACGACGCCGCCTTGCAGTGAGGGTGTCGCCTGGCATGTCGCCGCCAATGTGCTGCCGGCGAGCAGCGACCAGTTGAATGCACTGCGGGCCGTGCTCGGCGAAAATGCGCGGCCGGTGCAGCCGATAAACCAGCGTGAGATTACCGCGCCGAATTAGAGTGGCGCCGGGAAGGTGGTGCGCGCTCGTTCGTGTTGGCGCCGCGACCATCTAAGGCGCCGCAATCAAGGCCAGGTCTACCGTTATGTGCAGTAAGATTATCCATTCGAGTCGACGAGAGCCGAGAAAAAGGAATGCGGCTGTAAAGAGTAACGCGGAAAAAATATAAAGCCCGAGAAACTGTGGAATAAAGGCGCTCGGGCCGTGCATTAGGGCAAAAGATATCGCTGGAATTGCGACGGCAATCGGTAAACCAACGATCCTGCGCAGTCGCGTAATTGCATATCCACGATACATGATCTCTTCGGCGACGCCTGCCGTTACCGCCATGGCGATCCAGAACATGCGCTCTGCGGACGATACCGGCCCTAGAGGATGGGAACGCATTCGTTCCGGCAGCGTATCGTCATAAAAATATGTTGGCGCATAGTAAGCAACTGCGACGGCGAGAATGACGATCAATATGAATACGTAACGGCCTCGAATAAAAAGTTTCCAGTCAAAGCCAATTGAAGCCCAGCGGCCTTTTTCTGACGATATGGCGGCTGCGCAAATGGCGACGCAAATCCAGTGTCCAACGAATATGCTTGACCACAAACCCCACCACCATTCCCGCCCTCCAGCGGCGGGAAAAAGATTAAGGTAGGGTATGGCCACGCGGATGGCGGGATAGGCAACTAGAACGGTCACTAGGGCGAAAAATGTTGCAGTGGTAGGTTGCCAGTTGCCACCGGGCGCTGATTTTTGCATGGTTTGTTCTGTCATTGAATCTGCATCCTATTTCAATGCGCCCATAACCGCCTTGTGCAGTAGCTTTTCGAAACGAGGGCTGATTTTTTCATCAGGCATTAAGCGGCGCGTATCGCCGAACAAAATCTCTTCACGCATGAATGACATGATTAATGAGAACGCAAACTGAGCATCTTCGGCAGAGTGATTGGAGTTTGGCGCCTGCGCGAGTAATTTTACTCCCGTGTCATAGACGACGCCAATTCGCGCAACGAAAGTCGGCGGTATATCATTCGTATTATGACGATACTTTATCAGCAATGATCTGACGATGCCGCGCCGTTCTCTGAACAGGCTGGATATCAACTCTATCAAATCCGCAACGCGCATGCTGAGTGATGAGCGGTGACTTTCTGCAACTAATTTTTCGAACTGTCGCTCGGTCTCCGTCAAATAGGCGTCGTATAGCGCCCAGAGCAAATCATCTTTCTTTTTGAATCTTTGATAAATGGAGCCAACGGAAACGTCCGCTTCTGCGGCAATGTCGTTTACCCGAATTTGGTCGAACGAGGCGGTTTCGAGCAGCTGCTGGGCGGCTTTGAAAATACGGGCAAGCGCCGCGCTGCTCCTCGCTTGTTGGGGCGGGCGAATAACGACTGGTGCTGCATTTGGCATGGTGTGGCTCGTAATATGAATTAGAATATTAGTTCATATTTGAAATGCATCACCCCGTCAATACGCATGGGCTTGATTTTTTGCTGTTTGAGTTCGGTCACGAAGGTAGAAAGGCCGTTGTTATGTTGGGCTTGGATGCCTGCTTGGCGCCGGCTTCAGTATTGGCTTTGTTCACCGGCCGAGCTTGCCTTCTTTTCGCTTTTCCCCCATAAGCCGCGCCAAATCCCTGACCCTGCTGGACGGCGTCCCGGCGGGGCCGGAATCCATAGCGACGCCGCGGAGAAAGACTATGTCGATTACGGTTGGCCGTAAGGCTGAACTCATCAAAAAATTCGCGCAGAAAGCGGACGATACCGGCTCCCCCGAGGTGCAGGTCGCCATTCTCACTGAGCGCATCACCAACCTCACCGAGCACTTTAAAGAGCACAAGAAAGACAACCACTCGCGTCGCGGGCTCCTCAAAATGGTGTCCCAGCGCCGCCGCCTGCTCGATTACGTCAAGCGCGGCGACGAGCCCCGCTACAAAAAGCTGATCGAAGCGCTTGGCATCCGGCGCTAGCGGTTGGTCCGCGTCCAATCCCCGCTCATCCCCGCGAAAGCGGAGATCCAGAGCAAGCTGTGAATGTGTTGGCGTGTTTCTGGCTTCCCGCTTTCGCGGGAAAAAGCGGTGTAGGGATCAAAGGCCGCTACCGTTGAGAGAAATAAAATAGAATGAACCTTTCCGATAAATCAGCGATCATTGCCGGCCCCGTTCGCGAAGGCGAACCAGCAAAAATGCGTCGCCTGCTGACGGTCTGCGCTGACCTTTGGAGGAGTTTCTAAGGTGAATTTACACGGAATCTCAGCGATCATTACCGGCGGCGCGTCAGGTCTTGGCGCGGCGACAGCTGAAGCGCTCCATGAAGCGGGCGTCAAGGTTGCGCTTTGGGACTTGAACGCAGAAAAAGGCGAGGCGCTGGCCGCCGAGCTGGGCGGCATATTTTGCTCCGTAGACGTCACAGATGAAGACACTATTGCCTCGGCGCTTGAAAAGTCTGTCGCCGCACATGGGGCGCCGTCCATCCTGATCAATTGCGCCGGGATTGCGATTGGCGAGAAGACCATCGGCAAGAACGGTCCGCACCGGATAGAGAGCTTCAAGAAGGTTCTCGATATCAATCTGGCCGGAACGTTTAACTGCACCCGTCTGGTCGCCGCCGAAATGGAAAAGCGCGAGCCCGGCGAAGATGGCGAGCGCGGCGTGATCATCAACACCGCTTCGGTCGCCGCGTTTGAGGGTCAGATGGGTCAGGCGGCTTATGCCGCATCCAAGGCCGGCGTTGCCGGGATGACGCTGCCGGTCGCGCGCGATCTGATGAATGTCGGCATTCGCGTTAACACAATCGCGCCGGGGATTTTCTGGACGCCGATGATGGCGGGCATGGACCAAAAGGTCCAAGACGCGCTCGCCGCCATGGTGCCGTTCCCCAAACGCCTTGGCAAACCAGAAGAATATGCATCGCTGGCATTGGAGATATGCCGCAACACAATGATCAACGGCGCCGTCTTTCGAATTGACGGCGCTATCCGAATGCAGCCGAGATAGGGAAGACAAAGCTCCCCTTTTTGACAATGGCTACATAACCAAGGGCGCCAGACGATCCGCGTAGGGCGCTATTCACGAGAGAGAAGAAAAAATGTTTAACACCACGAAAAAATCAATCGAATGGGGCGGCCGCACGCTGACCTTGGAGACCGGGCGCGTGGCGCGCCAGGCTGATGGCGCAGTGCTCGCCACCTATGGCGATACCACGGTTCTCGCCGCCGTGACGGCAGCAAAGGTGCCGAACCCGAATTTCGATTTCTTTCCGCTGACCGTTCACTATCAAGAACGCTACTATGCAGCAGGGCGCGTGCCCGGCGGCTATTTCAAACGCGAAGCGCGTCCGACTGAAAAAGAAACGCTGACCTCGCGCCTGATTGACCGGCCGATCCGCCCATTGTTCGCCAAAGGTTTTAAAAACGAAGTTTTGGTCGTTGCGCAGGTTCTGAGCCACGATCTTGAAAACGATCCGGATATGGTGGCGATGATTGCCGTTTCCGCTGCGTTGACGATTGCCGGGGTTCCTTTCCTCGGGCCGATCGCCGCCGCGCGGGTTGGCTATATCAATGGCGAATATGTCTTGAACCCGCAGATCGACGAGATGCCAGAGACCAAGCTCGATCTGGTCATGGCCGGCACGGCTGACGCGGTGATGATGGTTGAATCGGAAGCTAAAGAGCTGTCCGAAGAGGTCATGCTCGGCGCGGTTGGCTTTGGCCACAAAGCGGCGAAAGAAGCGATCAACCTGATCCTCGATTTTGCTGAAGACAGCGCCAAAGAGCCATGGGATTTTGCTGCGCCGGATCACTCCGAACACGAAGGCAAAGTTCGCGCTCTGGTCGAGGACGATGTTCGCGCCGCCTATAATGAGCAGGTCAAACAGGTGCGTCAGGTAAAGCTTGGCGAAGCCAAAGACAAAGCGATTGCAGAATTCTGCAACGAAGAAGACGAGAACGCGCTGCCAAAAAGCGTTGTCGGCGGTCTCTTCAAAGCGATCGAATCCGACATTGTCCGCAACGGTATTCTCGACACCGGCGAGCGCATTGACGGCCGCGACACCAAAACCGTTCGCCCGATTGTCGCTGAAGCCGGCATCTTGCCGCGCACCCACGGATCGGCGCTGTTTACCCGCGGCGAAACCCAAGCGCTGGTGGTTGCAACCCTTGGCACTGGCGAAGATGAGCAATTCATCGACGCCCTGGCCGGCACTTATAAAGAACAGTTCCTCCTCCATTATAACTTCCCTCCCTATTCGGTTGGCGAAGTTGGCCGCATGGGCTTTACCGGACGCCGCGAAATCGGCCACGGCAAGCTCGCCTGGCGGGCGATGAAGGCGGTTATTCCGCCCCAGGAGGAATTTCCTTACGTAATTCGTCTGGTCTCAGAGATCACTGAATCCAACGGCTCGTCGTCGATGGCGACGGTGTGCGGCGCCTCTCTGGCGCTGATGGATGGCGGCGTGCCGATCAAACGACCGGTTGCCGGCATCGCCATGGGGCTGATCTTGGAAGGCGAGCGCTATGCGGTGCTGTCCGACATTCTCGGCGATGAAGATCACCTTGGCGACATGGACTTTAAAGTCGCTGGCACCGATGAGGGCATCACCTCATTGCAGATGGACATCAAGATCGCCGGCATCACCGAGGAGATCATGAAAGTGGCGCTCGATCAGGCCAAAGACGGCCGCATGCACATTCTCAATGAGATGAGCAAATCCCTTGAGAGCGCCCGCGAAGAGCTTGGCGATTACGCTCCGCGTATCGAGACCATGCAGATCAACAAGGATAAAATCCGCGACGTCATCGGCGCCGGCGGCAAAATTATCCGTCAGATCGTTGAAGAAACCGGCGCCAAGATCAACGTCAATGACGACGGCCTGATCAAGATTGCGTCCAACGACAAAGAAAAGATCGATGCGGCCTACAAGTGGATCCATTCGATTGTCGCCGAGCCGGAAGTTGGAGAAATCTACAAAGGCACGGTCGTCAAGACCATGGACTTTGGCGCCTTCATCAACTTCTTCGGCCCGCGCGATGGTTTGGTGCATATTTCCCAGCTCGCCAATGAGCGCGCAGAGAAAACCACCGATGTCGTAAAGGAAGGCGACGAAGTTTTCGTCAAACTTCTCGGCTTTGACGATCGCGGCAAGGTCCGCCTGTCGATGAAAATCGTCGATCAGGAAACCGGCAAGGAAATTTCTTAAGGCGACTGATTTTTCTCTTTAGCAAAACAACACACACACGACCCAAGCCCCCGCATCTTGCGGGGGCTTATCTTTTGGGGGCGAGTAGTTTTAAAAGCTAAGGACGCAACCTGGACAGAACACCGCCATGACATCTTCCGCCGAGCAGATGCAACAATATAAAGGCCCGGCGTTCTTTAGCTTCGGCTTTCGCCCGTTCTTCCTCGGTGGCGCGACCATCGCAGCGATTACGCCGTTGGTGACGGCGGCGGCTTTGGGTGGCGTGATTACGTTTAACCCGCCAAACGGGCTGATCGCCTGGCACGCCCATGAGATGATCTATGGCTATGTCGCCGCCGTGATTGCCGGTTTTATTCTGACGGCCGTCCCCAATTGGACCGGCCGGTTGCCGATAAACGGGCTTCGCCTTGCGGCGCTGGCCGGGTTGTGGCTCGCCGGGCGGGCGGCAATTTTGTCCGCAGACCTGCTCGGCGCGCCGCTGGCGATGGTGATCGATTGCGGCTTTCTGATTGTGCTGGATTTGCTCTTATGGCGCGAGGTGATCACCGGTAAGAACTGGCGCAATATACCAATCTGCATACTGATTGGACTTCTCGGGCTGGGTAATATCCTTTGGCACATTGGTTTGGCGCAGGGCGGGGCGGGGACATTTGGCCTGCATTGGGGGCTGGGCGTTATTGCTGTCCTGCTGGCGCTGATCGGCGGTCGCGTCACGCCGAGCTTTACTCGAAACTGGCTGGCGAAAACCGGCGCCGCGCCGTTCGAAGCGCCGTTTGCGGCAATCGATAAGGTTGCGCTCGCGGCGCTTGTCGCAGGAGTTTTGGCCTGGCTTTTTGCGCCAGGCTCACTCTCAAGCGGCGGCATTCTGATCGCCGCCGGGGCGCTCCATTATATCCGGCTGTTGCGGTGGCGCGGCTGGCTCACAATCGCCGAGCCGCTGGTTCTTGTCCTGCATCTTGGCTATTTCTGGCTCGCCACAGCGCTTGTCTTGTTAGGCGTGTCCTTGCTGGCGCCGGCTCTGATCGCGCAGAGTGCGGCGCTGCATGCGCTGACCGCAGGCGCCGCGGGCGTGATGACGTTGGCGGTGATGAGCCGCGCAACGCGCGGTCACTCAGGCCTTGTCCTTGAAGCCGACAGGGCGACGATTGCGATCTACGCCTTGGCCAATATCGGTGCGGCTTTGCGTGTCGCGGCGCCATGGCTGCCGGTATCTTACGATCACGCCATGGGCTTTGCCGGCCTGGTCTGGAGCAGCGCGTTCGCGTTATTCGCGCTCGTCTATGGCCGCTATCTGCTGCGCCCGCGGCGTGGGCGATAAACCGACCCTCTCAATACACTTATCCGGAAATGCTCTAGCAGGGGGCTGAAAAAGCCTGTTAGGTTGGCGCGAATAAAGAAAACTCAGGGGTTTGGGATGATCAAACGCATATTCGCTGTCGCTATTTTATCGATCATGACGGGCTGCGCCGCCGCTGAGGATGAGCGTAATACGGAAGATAAAGCCTCTGCGTCTGCGGGAGCACAGCCCCGGATCTACAAGTCCCAAGGCCGGGTCACGGCGAATGGCAAAACAATACGTTATCGGGTTATCGCCGGTGAGACATATATCAATAATGATGACGGCGAGCCTGCCGCCTCGATTTTCTCAACTTCTTATATTGCTGAAGGCTATAGCGATCCGGCAACGCGCCCGGTCGCTTTCATCTTCAATGGCGGACCAGGCTCGGCTTCCCTTTGGCTGCATATGGGCGTGTTCGGGCCCAAACGCGTTGATCTGCCGGACGGCCCAGATGATGACGGCGCTGCGCCCTATGACATCATCGCCAACCCTGAAACCATCCTCGATGTCGCCGACATGGTGTTTATCGACCCTGTCGGAACGGGTTGGTCGGATACGCTTGGTGATACGGATACGGATGATTATTGGGGCGTCAAACAGGACGCCAAATCCGTACGCGAATTTATCCGCCGCTGGCTGGTTGAGCATAAGCGCTGGAATTCACCGAAATACTTAATGGGCGAAAGCTATGGCACAACCCGTTCGGGCGCGCTTTTGCAGGCCCTTGAAGGCGGCTGGACAGACATCGCCATGAATGGCGTTGTCCTGATTTCATCGGTGTTGAACTTTGGTCTTGATGCGACCGATGCGGGCAACGACGTTGGCTATATCGGGTTGATGCCGAGCTATGCGGCGACGGCCTGGTATCATGATCGTGTCGACAAAAGCCAATGGGGCGGCGATTTTGATCGTTTTCTGAACGAGGCGCGCGCCTTCGCCACGGATGAATATATTCCGGTGCTCCTGAAGGGGCAGCTTGCCTCACGCGAAGCGCGCAGTGCGGTTGCGGCAAAACTTGCCGCTTTCACCGGGCTCAGCCCTGCCTATGTGGAGCGCTCCAATATGCGCATTCCGTTGCGCCGCTTCATGCGCGAGCTGTTGCGCGACAAGGGCGTGTCCGTCGGCCGGCTGGATTCCCGCTTCACGGGCGTTGAAGCCGATGGCGTTTCAGAAAATCCGGAATATGACCCATCCGCATACGGTATTGATGCTGCCTACACCGCGGCAATGCTTGATTATTTCAGCCGCGATCTCGGTGTTGAGATCGCCGAGCCCTATGTGACGCTTGGCGGCGTGCGGGGGTGGAATTGGGACGCGGACGATGGTGGCGGGGAGAACTCTTACGTTAATGTGGCGCCCTGGATTGAGCGGGCGATGCGTCAGAACCGGTCGTTACGCGTGTTTGCGGCAAACGGTTATTATGATTTGGCGACGCCCTTTTTCGGGACTGAGCTGACGCTTGCGCAACCAGGATTTGACCGGGATCGCCTAACGATTACCTACTATGAGGCGGGACATATGATGTATATCCATGAGCCGTCGCTGAAAGCGCTGGCGGCGGATGTGCGCGCCTTTATTGGCGGGCAATGAGGCCCCGCCCACGCTTTTTCCACGCATTACGCCTTGATTATTTCACTTGATTATTTTCCCGGGGGGGACTGGGTATTATCAAGGGACATTGCTAGATTGCGGTGAACGAAAAACCAAAACATGACGGGGAGGGCGAAACCATGCGCCAGAAATCATCATTTTTATATGCTGTCATCGGGCTGATTGCGCTTGCTGGTTGCGGCGAGAAAGACGGCGCCGCGCAGGCGCCCGCCGCGGATACGCAAACGCCAGCGGCTGAAGATGGCGTTGTCGCGGCGCCCGATGACGTGTTGCTGGAGATGGCGGCGGCGCATGCGGCGGAGGTTTTAAAAGCCGCGCCGGAATTTGCCACCGTGCTTGGTGTCAGCGAGGCGGTTGCCGGCGAGGGCTATAACGCCCGGCTTGGGAAATATGGCTTTGCCGCCAATGATGAGGCGCGCCAGATGAATGAGCGGTTCCTGCAAGATATTCGCGGGCTCGATCGCGACGCGCTCGGAACGCAGGCGCGCACCACCTATGATGTGTTGCGCGACGCCTATGAGACCGGCGCCCGGCGCAACCAGTTTGAGTTTGGCGGCGCCACGCCCTGGGGCTCGGCCAACCCTTATACGATCACCCAACTCACCGGCGCGCATCTGTTCCTGCCGCGCCTGTTGCAGACCCAGCAGCCCCTGGCGACGAAAGCCGATGCGGAAGCCTATCTTGCCCGCCTTGGCGAATTCGGACGCGCGTTTGACGAGGTGGTAGAATCCCTCGGCGGTGATGCAGCGCTTGGCGTTGTGCCGCCCTATTTTGCAATTGCCGGCGCGGTCGGCTCCATCAATGGCTTCACCTCCTCCGAGCCGGGCGACAACCCGCTGGCGACGACATTTGCAGCCAAGATCGCCGATATCGAAGAGCTTAGCGAAGACGAGCGCGGCGAGCTTGCCCGGCGTGCGGCGGAGGCGGTCGATAATGTCGTTTACCCCGCCTATGCGCGGCTGGCGGCGGCGCTTGAAAACCTCACCGAACAGGCTGGCCGCGAGGCCGGGGTGTGGCGTCTCGGCGATGTCGGCGCTGAGTTTTATCAACATGCGCTCGATTCTTACGGCGCGAGCGGGCGCAACGGCGATGATATTCACGCGCTCGGACTTTCCGAGGTCGCGCGCATCACCGCCGAGATGGATGCGATCTTGCAAGCCGAAGGTTCGACGGACGGCTCGGTTGCGGAGCGCTTTGAGGCGATCGGCGCGCGCGAGGACATGCGTTATCCGAACACGGATGAAGGCCGCGAGGCGCTTCTCGCATCGCTCAACGTTCAGGTCGAGGAGATCATGGCCGCCGCGCCGGACTGGTTCGGGACCATCCCCGAACAGAGCGTCGAGGTGAGCCGCATCCCGGTCTATGAACAAGACACCTCGCCTGGCGGTTATTACACCAGCCCGGCGCTCGACGGCTCGCGCGGCGGTGTTTACTGGATTAACCTCAAAGACACTGCCGATTGGCCCAAGCATACGCTAAAAACACTGACCTATCACGAGGCGGTCCCCGGCCACCACTTCCAGCGTTCGCTGGAGCAGTCGGCCGGTCTGCCCCTGATCCGCAACATGCTCGGCTATTCGGAATTTTCCGAAGGCTGGGCGTTATACGCCGAACAGGTCGCCGCTGAAATGGGCATGTATGAGGGTGATCCGTTCGGCAATCTCAGCCGTCTGCAGTCGGAGCTTTTCCGCGCCGCGCGCCTGGTGGTTGACAGCGGCCTGCATCACAAACATTGGACCCGCGAGCAATCGATTGACTATATGCAATCAGTCACCGGCGACACCCGCGCGTCGATCACCCGCGAAATTGAACGCTACGCTGTCTGGCCCGGCCAGGCGACGTCCTATAAGCTCGGTATGCTGAAGATTAACGAGCTGCGCGAAAGAGCGGAGACAGCGCTCGGCGACGATTTCGACATCCGCGCCTTCCACGATGAAATCCTGATGACCGGCTCAATGCCGCTGCCAGTGCTGGAACGAAAAATCGACGCCTGGATTGCGGAGAAGAAGGCGGGGTAGCGCGCCTCGACATATCTGAGAGCTCAACATGGAAAAGTTGCTGTGAAGAAGAGTGACTTAAAAAGAGAAATAGCAAACAGATTTGGCGGTGATTTTGAGCTCGCAAAATTCTTTTGCGAGAAGATTGAAAATATTGAAAAACTGATAAATGAGCTGGATAGAAAATCTACTGAGGTCTTATCTGCGGATGATGCGAAGAGCGTAAGACGGGCTCTCGCGAAATCTTATGGCGAGATATATTCTGAAATAAAACTCCCTATTTACTATAAATTTCCGGAATTGGATAAGGATAAAGATAGTTGAGGGTCTGCGCGTAAAGTCTTATTGCGCCATCCTTTATTTCCTGCTGCCCCCTTCGACCGCTTCGCGGCCACTTCCCCCATAAACGGGGGAAGAAGAAGTTTGCAGCAGCTTGGTCTTAAATTCCTCCCCCGTTTACGGGGGAGGTGTCACGAAGTGACGGAGGGGGCGCTTAGTCTGACAGGCATGCCCTGAAAATGGGGTCTCATCCGACAACCCCAGCACGAATCGATTCTTCGATTTTACAACCCTGAGAGGGTAGTTGGCCATAAAACCTATATTTGGTGAAAAGTTATCCTCACGCATTTGGGCGGCCTTAAACTCTCCTCAGCGTCGAGATGCGGTTTTTGAACCAGGCGGGCCGGCTCCGAGGGAGCGCCGCAACACACATTCAGCCCTTTACGGCGCTCATGCGTGAGGAACACACCTTGTTCGCTGGCGTGGGCTCTTTGACATTTTGATTTTTGCGGGCATTTCCCTGGTTGAAAACCTGGGGGAGTCTGCCGGAAAAGCTGTGGAAAGATAGTTTCGTCTGTGATGCAAATCGCGGGATAATGGCGCCTTAACGCGACAGGAACGCCAAATGTCAGCAACAAAAATACGCTCTGACGACGAAATCACAGTTCATCTGGATGCCCGCGAGGACCTGGCCGCTGCGCCGGTGGTGCGGATCATGCGCCTGGCGCATGGCCACGGCCTCGACCTGCCGCGTTACGAGACCGCGCTTGCCGCCGGCTGTGACGTGCGCGCGGCGATTGACCAGCCCCTGACCCTCGCGCCGGGCGAACGGTTTATGGTCCCCACCGGCATCGCTATCGCCCTGCCGCCGGGCTGGGAGGCGCAAATGCGCCCGCGCTCCGGTCTTGCGGCCAAGCATGGCATCGCCTGCGTCAACGCGCCGGGCACGATCGACGCCGATTATCGCGGTGAATTAAAGGTCATCCTGATTAATCACGGGCAAGAGGACTTCACCATCAATCGTGGCGACCGTATCGGCCAGATGGTCATCGCCCCGGTGTGGCAGGCGCGCTTTGAAGAAGTTGATGCGCTCGACGAGACCAAGCGCGGCGCCGGCGGGTTTGGCTCGACCGGGGTTTAGTGGATAGCCCGAAGGCAGACACGCCGTCATCCCGGATGCGTTGCAACACGAAGTGATGCAATGCTGGTCCGGGATCTTTTCAGCGGGGCCGAGCTTGCCGGGAGCGATCCCGTGTCTGCAAAGCGTCACTTCGCGACGCATCGCGCACGGGATGACGTGAGCTGGCAGCGGGTCTAAGTTACAGCCCATGAACCAGGAACAACGCGAGCGCTACGCAAGGCATATCCTTCTGAAAGAGGTTGGCGGCCAGGGCCAGCAACAGCTTCTGGCTGCGCGCGTGCTGGTGGTTGGCGCTGGCGGGCTCGGCAGTCCGTTGATCCAATATCTCGCCGCTGCCGGCGTGGGGGTGATTGGCGTTGCCGATGATGACGCCGTCGCCTTGTCCAACCTTCAGCGTCAGACCATTCATGCTACGGAAGATATCGGCCGCGCCAAGACCGCGAGCGCGAAAGACTTTGCTCACCGGCTCAATCCCGGCGTTCGGATCGTCCCGCATGATCTGCGCATCACCGGTGACAATGCGGCGGAAATTATCGCCGACTATGATCTCGTCGCCGAGGGCGTTGATAATTTCCAGACCCGCTATGTGCTGAACCGCGCCTGCATGATCGCGAAAAAGCCGCTGGTCTCCGCCGCCGTCGGGCGGTTCGAAGGCCAGCTGGCGACATTCAAACCTTACGCGGCGCCCGGCGTCCTGCCGTGTTATCGCTGCCTGGTGCGCGATGAGCCGCCGCGCGATGCCCAGATCAATTGCGCTGAGGAAGGCGTTCTCGGCGCGGTCACCGGCGTCATGGGAACCTTGGCGGCGATGGAAGTGCTCAAGGAATTGTTATCGCTGGGCGACAGTCTGGCCGGGCGCTTGCTGTTATATGATGGGCTGGCGGCGACGTTTCGCAATGTCGCGCTGCCGGCCGACCCCGCCTGCCCTGATTGCGGGGCACAAAATCTGGAGAGCTGATCTTGTCGGTGTCCTTAAAAGTCCTCGCCGCCACGGCGCTGATTGCCGCCGCCGGTTGCACCTCAGTGTTGGCGCCGGCGCTCAAACCCAATGTCAGGACCGAAGCGACGGCCCTGCGCGACGGCGCTTATATGCTCGACAAAGACCACGCCGCGCTTTTGTTCGGCATCGACCATCTGGGGTTTTCAACGTTCACCGGCCGGTTTGAACGTTTCGATGTCAGCCTTGATTTTGATGCGGACAACCCGCAAGCCGCGCGCATTGAAGCCGTCATCGACATGACCAGCCTAGATATCGCCAATGACGAATTTGCCGCGACGTTGATGGGCCCGGACTGGTTTGACGCCGGCGCATACCCAGAAGCGAGCTTCCGTTCCACCGCGATCACACTCACCGGCGACAATAGCGGCGAAATGATCGGCGAGATGACGCTGCATGGCGTCACGGCGCCGGTGAGTTTCGAGGTGACGTTTAATGGCGGCGGCCGGGACCGTTTGCGCGGCGCCTATATTGTCGGTTTTTCTACGCGCGCCATGATTGACCGGACAGCGTTTGGCGTCAGCCGGTTTAGCGGGCTGATTACCGATGCGGTGGAAATTACCATTGAGGCGGAGTTTATTCAGAAATAAGGCGGGTATTGCGATAGAGTACATCCGGTTTGACGTGCACCGTTAAGCGCAAACAATATTTATGCCGCGCGAGACGTTTTGGATTTCTCCTGCGCGGTTTGTACAGGCTCGTTCATGCCAGTGATCAGCCGCACTCCCCGTTGCCACGTTAAATAGGACCACAACCAGCTAAGCCCGATGCTTATTCGGTTTCGAAATCCGACAAGAAAATAAATGTGCGCAAAGCTCCAAAAAAGCCATCCCGGAAATCCGCTGAACCTGAAGCCGTTAATATCTGCGATCGCTTTGTCGCGTCCGATTGTCGCCATAGATCCATGATCAT
>JAJFFY010000035.1 GCA_021776415.1 Hyphococcus sp. | reverse complement strand
ATTTCAATTTCTTACTATGCATTGCGCCGGGCGCATAGAAGGCGCCGCCGGGGCCGGAATGTGGCAATTCGTCGTTAAGGCCATGCTCATGCATTTTCTCACGCATTATTTGCGGCCTTTTCGATGAAATCGGCAAGCGCGACGTCCTGCTCTGAAAGCCCGCCAGCGTCATGGGTGGTCAGGGTGATGTCCACCCTGTTGTAGACATTAGACCATTCCGGGTGATGATCGGCTTTATCGGCGGCGATCGCGACCCGCGTCATAAACCCAAAAGCGGCGTTAAAATCGTTAAATTTGAAGATCTTTGCAGCTGCGTCGCGCCCTTCAACAGCAATCCAGCCGGGATGGTCCGCGAAAAATCGGATCCGCGCCTCTTTGCTCAGTTTTTCGGACATTTTGCGCCCTTTCCGGTCGCCTGAGTGCCGGATGTAGTCGTGTTGAGACGCAATGTCATGGGGCGCGCGCAAAGGAAGGAGGATAAGCGCATGCCAGCTCTCACCTGCGTCAAAACTGCAATTGACAGTCATTCTCAGTAAGGCTAGCAAGTCTGCTATTGCAAATCATTCGCAACAAATGCGTATTAAGCCCGGTGAAAACAAAGGCATGTTGAGAACACTAAATTCTAGCGTCGCAAGCTTTCTTGCTTTGATGGCGACTTTCAGTCCCGCGCGGAGCGAGGACACCCAACAGACATATGATGTCGCCTACACGGTGACTGACATCATTACTGTTTTCGGTTCCGCCGGCGGGATCGCCGAAGTCCCGGGCGCGATCACCTATATCGATTCAGCAACACTCGAAAAACAATCCTATACGGATATTTTAAGGATACTGCGCCGAGCGCCGGGCCTCAACATCCAGGAAGAAGACGGCTATGGGCTGCGGCCCAATATTGGCCTTCGCGGTTCTGGTTCGGATCGCTCAGCGCGGATAAGCATAATGGAAGACGGCGTCCCGATCGCCCCGGCGCCTTATGCGGCGCCGGCAGCCTATTACTTTCCTTATACTGGCCGGATCAATGCCGTTGAGGTCACCAAAGGCACCGGCGTTGTAAAATACGGACCACGCACAACCGGCGGCGCCATCAACCTATTCTCTACGCCGATCCCGGATGAATGGTCAGCAAAGGCCCAGTTCCTTTATGGCGCCGACGATGGCCGGCGTCTCCACGCATGGGCCGGCGGGCGCGGTGATGTGGGTCCGCTCGACGCCGGTATTCTGGTCGAAACCTTCCAGCACCGAACCGACGGCTTCAAAGAGATAGATGTCGGCGGCGATACCGGTTTTGACATTTCCGATTATGTGATCAAAGCCGGCCTGTTCACCAAAGATGGCGCGGCCTTTCCGCAAAGCCTGGAATTTAAGTATCAGTATTCAGATCAGCTATCGAACGAGACCTATCTCGGTCTTACCCGCGCGGACTTCGCCGACAATCCGGTCCGCCGCTATAACGCCTCGCAGGAAGATGTTTTCAACAGCGAGCACGAAACCTTTCAGCTCAGCTATTCAGCTGAATTCACGCCCAACCTGGCGCTCAACATCATCGCCTACCGCACGGAATTTGAGCGGGACTGGTTCAAGCTTGAGCGCGTCCTAGGCGTCTCAACATCAAGCGTGCTTGCTGATCCGACCGCATTTGCAACAGAATTTGAAAATCTGCTCGGCCTGCCCGGGTTCACCGGCCCCGATGATGCGCTCGCCCTGCGCCACAATGCTCGCGAGTATTATGCGAACGGCGTGCAAGGGATTTTAACCTACCAGACCAAGACCGGCGCAATCGATCATACGCTGGAAGCCAGTTTGCGTTGGCATAAGGATGAAGTCGATCGGTTCCAGAATTTTGAAAACTTTCGTATCGATAATGGCGCATTGATCCGCACCAGCATTGATCCGCTGGGTTCAGATTCTAACCGTATCGAGACCGGTGAAGCGGTCGCGATCTTTGTTCAGGACAATCTCGACTGGAACCGACTTCACGCAACGGTTGGCGTGCGGATCGAGATTATTGACTTGGAGCGTCGTGATTTCGGCAAAACCGACCCGACGAGAAGCGGCGCGAACCTCTCAATACGTGAAAACTCTCTGACTGCAGTGTCGCCTGCATTTGGCGTCGTCTATGATGTGACCGATCAGCTGTCCTTGTTGGGCGGGGTCTATAAGGGCTTTGCCCCGCCGTCGCCCGGCAACGCACAATCAAGCGAAGAAGAATCGACAAACTGGGAAGGCGGATTTCGCTGGGCCAATGGGCCTGCAAGCATTGAAGCCATCGGCTTTTTTAACAAGTACAAAAACCTGCTCGGCACCTGCACTGAATCCACCGGTGGCAACTGCCTTATTGGCGACCAGTTTGATGGCGGCGCGGTCGATGTTTATGGACTGGAATTTGTCGCCAAAACCGACATCGCAGCCTGGTTCGACACGCCATTCAACATACCATTATCAGCTGTTTACACACACACCCAGACGGAATTTAAAACATCGTTCAATTCAACGTTCGGCCCCTGGGGCAACGTCACCGCTGGCGATGAGCTGCCTTACGTTGGCGACCACCAGCTATTTTTGACCGCTGGTCTTGAGGGTGAAAAATGGGGTGGTGAGATCGCTATGTTTTATCAATCAGCGCAGCGTACGATCGCCGGGCAAGGCGATATCGTCATGCGCGAGAGGCTTGATGCGCATACGGTTTTTGACTTCTCCGGATATCTGCAAATTTTTGACAATGTAAAACTTCGCGGCAAGGTCGAAAATCTTTTTGATGAAACCTACATCGCCGCCGACCGCCCAGCCGGATTGCGTCCGGGATTGCCGCGTACATTCTGGGTTGGTGTCGACGTCGCGCTTTAATCAGATTGGCGAGCGATAAAATATGCCACCGCGCATCGGCGTTGGCGCGCGCGTCGTGTTTGGATAACTCAGCGGCAGTTTTTTTAAACTGCGCACAGCCAGATAGGCAAAACATTCCGCCTCAAGATCATCACCGCGCCAGCCTGCATCCTCGGCCGTCTTGACCGGCGCGCGAAGCCGGTCGCCAAGCGCCGCCATCATCGCCGGATTATGCCGCCCGCCGCCACAAACAATCCATTCGCCAACCGCTTCGGGCAAAAACTTCTCCGACTTCTCAATGCAGGCGGCAGTAAAGGCGGTCAGCGTCGCCGCGCCGTCCTCCGGCGTCAGCTTCATTACGGCGTCAAGTTTGAAGTCATAGCGATCGAGAGATTTGGGCGGGTGGCGGCGCAGATACGGCGCAAGCAGCATCATCCGCAGCACTTCGTCATTCACGGCGCCGGCGCTGGCGAGCTTTCCGCCTTCGTCCATAGCCTCGCCGGTTTTCAGCTCGACC
>JAJFFY010000034.1 GCA_021776415.1 Hyphococcus sp. | reverse complement strand
AGGGGCATAAATCAGGAAAACATTATGAAGCGTGGTCGTAACCAACGCCGCCGTCCGGGGAATAATCCTAATCGGGCGCTTGATTCGAACGGACCGGAAGTTCGTATTCGCGGCACAGCCAACCAGATTTATGACAAATATATCGCGCTGGCGCGCGATGCGTCATCAAGCGGCGACCGCATTAAAGCGGAAAATTGCCTTCAGCACGCCGAGCATTATTTTCGGATATTGCGCGCCGCGCAACAGACCCAACAATCGCAATCACCGCATCATAGCTCGTCGGAGGGTTCCACCAATGAGCAACCGTCGATCGAAAATGGTTCGGACCGCTCCAATGGCCATAGCAGCGATCGCACCAATGAGCGGAGCAATGACCGGACCGATGAGCGCGGGCCTGACCGGCATAGTCGGGGTCGCGACCGCAACGAACGCGTAGTGGCGAGCGATGAAGAAGACAAACCCGAAGCAGCGGCGACGCCGGAAGATGCGCCTGTTTCGACGCAAGACGAAGAAACGCCTGAGGAAAAACCTAAACGCCGGCGCGCGAAACGAACGACAAAGCCTGCAGCCAAAGAGAGCGATGAGGCGAGCGACGCCGAAGAGACCGCCGCCGCCGCGGAATAAGTGCGTCGATGCCAGCATCAAGAATGCTGGTCGGCGACTAATCTGAACCATGAATCCCTGTTCCGCTCATTCCGGCGAAAGCCGGAATGAGCGGGGTTTGTGTATTGTGGTTAACCAAGTTCGTCTGAAAGCATCCTGATCTCATAGAATTGTTGTCACTATGTAGCTCAGCCGCCATTGTACGCACTGACGAGTGCTAAAATCGTTTCGCACTTTTTGCGTCGCGTTCTAAAGTCCTCTTTTTTGAAGAGGACGAGAACAATGACGATATCCGAGGGTGCTGCGCCGTCGCTTTTCGATCTGACCGATAAAACCGCCATCGTCACCGGCGCCTCGCGCGGCATTGGCGAGGCGATTGCGCGCCGCCTGACGCAAGCCGGCGCCAATGTTATCGTCTCGAGCCGCAAGCTCGACGCCTGCCAGAAAGTCGTCGACAGCATCAACGAAGCGGAAGGGCGCGAAGCGGCGCACGGCGTCGCTTGCAATATCTCCTATAAACAAGAGCTGCAACGCCTGGTCGATGAGACACGCGCCAGGTTCGGTCCCGCCGACATTCTTGTCGCCAACGCCGCGGTCAACCCATATTTTGGTCCGTCTGCGGATATCTCCGATGAGCAGTTTGATAAAATTCTCACATGCAACGTCAAAGCCGCCCATTGGCTTTCGCATATGGTGTTGCCGGAAATGAAGCAGAAGAAAGACGGCGCGATTGTCGTGATTTCTTCGGTTGGCGGCTTTGTCGGGTCGAGCGCTATCGGCGCTTACAATATTTCCAAAGCCGCCGACATGCAGCTCGCGCGCAATCTGGCGGTGGAATACGGGCCCGACAATATTCGCGTCAATTGCATCTGCCCCGGCGTCGTTAAAACCTATTTTGCCGAGGCGCTGTGGAAGGACCCAAAGATTGAAAAGATGATGACCGGGAAATTGCCGTTGCGTCGGTTCGGCGAGCCCGACGACATTGCCGGCGCCGCAGTGTTTTTAGCCTCGCCAGCGGGACGATGGATGACCGGGCAATCAATGATAATTGACGGCGGCGCGCTGATCAGTGTCGGCGAGCTTTAGGGCAGTTTTCTCTATCTAGGATACTCGTAACAAATATGCAGGAAATATTTACCGCACTCGATTTGAACAACGACTTTGAAACCGTTGGTCAGGAATGTCTCGCGTCTGTTTACAGCGTGTCTGATCTTGCAGCATCGACCTTTGGCGCCGTTGGAAGCTCAATCGCCAGCCTCACAGTCGATCTTGGCTTGGTGTCATGCCGGCCTTCGGTTCGCGTCAACCAAAGGCTTGCATCCTTGTGGTTTGCACAATCCATTTATCCTATCGATTGGGAGATGCCGCCGGTCTGGGATGTCGTCGCGGGTGATTATGAAACGCAAGATGGCTGGATTAAGCTGCATACAAATTTACCGCATCATCGCAAAGCAGCGCTGTCGGTTCTTGAAGCCGACGCCATTCGCGACAAAGTGAAAGCGGCGGTGCAAACTTGGCCTAAGGACGAACTTGAAGCCGAGATTGTTAAGATGGGCGGCGTTGCCGCCGCGATGCGGTCGCGCGATGAATGGAGTGCGCATCCTCAAGGCCAGGCCGTGGCGTCTGAGCCCCTCATCACTTGGGGTGACGTTCGACATTCACAAATACGAAGCTGGGCAGCGTCTCGAGCACACCCTCTGAAGGGATTGCGCGTTCTCGATCTGACGCGCGTGTTGGCCGGGCCGGTTGCAACAAGAACGCTCGCAGGGTTTGGCGCGGACGTCTTGCGCATCGATCCGCCGGGTTGGGATGAGCCAAATGTCGTTCCGGATATCACGCTCGGCAAACGATGTAGCTTTCTTCAGCTTAACCAGCCGGCAGATCGCAAAATTTTTGAAGACCTGCTCTCAAATGCCGATCTGTTGATCCATGGATACCGCCCCGATGCGCTTGCGGGTCTGGGGTATAGTGAAGAAGCGCGCCTCGATATCTCGCCGAGTTTAATTGAGATATCGCTGGATGCTTATGGGTGGACGGGACCCTGGGCGAAGCGGCGTGGGTTTGACAGTCTGGTGCAAATGAGTTGCGGTATAGCCGACGCTGGGATGCATTGGGCTAATCGCGATCAACCGATGCCTCTTCCCGTTCAGGCACTGGATCATGCAACAGGGTATCTAATGGCAGCGGCTGCGGTGTGCGCCGTCAGTCTGGCCGCCAATGGTAATGGGTTGAGAAACGCCCGCCTGTCTCTGGCGCGATCTGCCGAGCTTTTAATTGCAAATCCGCAGAGCATTGAAGGCAAGCTAGGCAAACTACCGGCGCCTGAGGACTTTCTAACGTCGCAAGAACAAACGCCATGGGGGCAGGCGCATCGGCTTAAAGCCGCTGTAGATATCGAAGGAGCTCCAATGGAATGGCGGCGACCAGCATGCGAGCTCGGTACATCAATGCCGCAATGGTTGTGATCTGCTCTTTTCGGTAATCAGTTAAACCGTGCGCGTTGCGTTGTCGAACCAGTCTTTCATGTCAGCCGGGATGTCGGCCTTGAGTTTGGCATGAACTTCAGCGTGATAGGTGTTGAGCCAGTTGCGCTCATCATCGCTCAGCATATCCACTTGCACTAAGTCTAAATTAATCGGCGCCATGGTGATGGTTTCGAACGCCATCATTTCGCGTTCGCCGCCGGGAACAGGCGTTGCCGGCGTTACCACGATCAGGTTTTCAATGCGGATGCCGAATTCGCCGGCTTTATAAAAGCCCGGCTCATCAGAAAGGATCATGCCGGGTTTTAGCGCCTGGTCATTGGGCGCCTTGGCGATGCGTTGCGGGCCCTCATGGACGCCGAGAAACGATCCGACGCCGTGGCCAGTGCCGTGATCATAATCGAGCCCGGCATCCCAAAGCGGCTTGCGCGCGAAGGCGTCAAGCTGATGGCCGGTGGTGCCGGTTGGAAATTTCATCGTCGCAAGCGCAATGTGGCCCTTGAGGACGCGCGTGAACCGGTCGCGCATTTCATCTGTTGGCTTGCCAATCGGCACAGTGCGGGTGATGTCGGTGGTGCCGTCCTGATACTGACCGCCGGAATCGATAAGAAACAACTCGCCGCGCTGAAGCTTGCGGTTGGTTTGCGTGGTCACGCGATAATGAACCACGGCGCCATTGGGCCCCGAGCCGGAAATCGAATCGAAACTGAGATCACGCAATTCGTCCGATTCGGCGCGGAAAGCCTCAAGCTTTTTCGCCGCAGTAATCTCATCGATCTCGCCGCTTTGCGCTTCAGTGTCGAGCCAATGCAGGTAGCGCGTCACTGCGGCGCCGTCGCGAATATGGGCGGTTCGTGCGCCTTCAATCTCTGCAGCGTTTTTGGTTGCGCGGGGCAGGGCGCAAGGATCGGTCTGCTCGACAATTCTCGCGCCAGCTTCCCTCAGCTCATCGATATATTTTGACGGCGAGAGCGCCGGGTCAACCGCAACGCTAGCGCCGCCGGCGCCGAGTTTTTCGAGCGCCGCCGTCACTTCCGCCTCGCCGTGAAGATCGACATCATCGCCGAGAAATTCCGGCAGCGCATTGCCAACCTTGTCCGGTGAGATAAAAAGTGTCGCCGTCCCGTCGGCATTAAGGATCGCCCGGCCGAGCGGCAGCGGAGAACGCGCCACGTCAGAGCCGCGAATATTGAACAGCCAGGCAATCGATGGTGGTGCAGTAATCAGCACCGCATCGGCGCCGGCGCTCGTTACGGCTTTTGCAATCTCCTCACGCTTATCGGCGGCGGCGCGGCCAGAGAATTTGATGTCATGGGGGCGCACAGGCGCCTGCGGCAGTGCTGGTTGATCCGCCCAAGCTTCATCGACCGGGTTTTTAGATACCGCGACCAGCTCAAAGCCCGCCGCTTTCGCCGCCGCCTTCAATTTCCTGACATTGGCCAGCGTGTGCAGCATCGGATCATAGCCAATGCGCGCGGCCTTCGGCGCGTTCTCACGCAGCCATTGGTCGATCGAAATCTCGGTGTAGTCGGCATAATCAAAAAACGCGCTGTCGGCCTGTTGGCGGACCTGCAATGTGTAGCGCCCATCGGTAAAAACAACGGCGCGCTCCGCCATGATGACAGCGCCGCCGGCGGAGCCGGAAAAACCGGTCGCCCACATCAGTCGCTCTGCATAGTCGGGAATATATTCGTTTTGATATTCATCATCATGGGGAATAATAAAGCCATCGAGCTTCTGGGTCTTCATCGCCGCCCGCAGCGCCGGCAGATGTTTGCCCGCAAAGGAGCGATCCGAGACGGGGTCATAGGTCTGGAACATGAAGGCTGTGATCCTTTGAAATTCGGTTGCGGCCAATATCGTGTTTTAGGGCGCCAAGCTCAAGAGGCGGGGACTATTGCCTGACCAGCAAAAGCACAGGCCATGTATCGTGCTCAAGGCGGTTTAGCAGGCGGAAGCCGGCCTTTTCATAGGCTTTGATGACGCCAGCCTCCTGTTCGGTCATCAGCCCGGCGAGCATGACCCGCCCATTTTTGGCGATGCGCGCTGCCATATCCGGCGCTAGCTCTGAGAGGGGACCTGCAAGGATATTGGCAAAAACGAAACCAAATGGCGCGGCGGCGGCAATATCGGGATGGTCGAATCCGGCGGCGGTGAGCAATGAAACCCGATCTTCGACCTGATTGAGGCCTACATTTTCTCTGGCGATGGCGACCGAGGTCTCATCGATATCACTGGCAAGAATATCGCGGCCCCAAAGTTTTGCAGCGGCAATCGCCAGGACTGCCGAACCGCAACCAAGATCAAGCACTGCTTTCGGCGCCCAGCCGGCAAACCGGTCGAGCAGGGTCAGGCAGCCCGCCGTGGTTGGGTGATGGCCGGTGCCGAAAGCCTGATTAGCGTCGATGCGAATGACAATGTCATCGGCTTCATCGGGAAGTTTGTCCGCATCATGAGAGCCATAAAGAACAAAGCGTCCGCACCGCACGACGCCGAGCCCTTCAAGGGAGTGCGCAACCCAATCTCTGTCGGGCAGTTCTTCCACAAGGCCGGCGCCAAGCCCGCCATGATCTGCGACCAGTGTGTTGACGACATCAATATCGGGCCGTTCTTGAAAATAAGCTTCGAGCGACCAGACGGTTTCATCATCCTCGGCAACCGTATCCTGCTTGATCATGCTCACCGCATCGGCTGGCGGATCCAGAAAATCCGTTAATGTGTTGGCGGATTTTTCAAGTGCTTCTTTCCCGCCGGTCCAGCTAAGTTTGTACATCGACTATACTTTCAATAATTTTCAGGAATTAGTTATTCAGCGCCGCTTGCAAGAACGGCGTTGGATCCAATACGTCAATATCATCGCGTTTGCGCAGTTGCTCCAAAAACCAGTATTTATGTCCTGCCCCGAATGTGATCAAAATACGCGTGCCCTCATATTGGTGATTATTCAATGCGGCCTCGATTAATCCATAGTGGGCGGCGTTGATGCGCTCCCAGTCGCCGCGCCCAAGATCGTCAGAGAACAGCTTCGCATATGGCGCGAGGCCTTTATTGGTAATCGCATCATACTCGTCAGTGTGAATAAAAAATGGATCATCGCCGCGCTCACCGATTGCTTCTTCCATCTCACTGAGGGCTGCATTGTAGGCGGCCCAATCGTCAGCGCGCGCAGGGTCCTGCGATATGCGTTCCAGCGCGTCACGGCGGAATGCAGCCATTGGAGCCGTCCAGCCAGCAGCGGGGATGATCTTAAAGTTTGCAGTCTTGGTCATGGGAAAAAGCACATCGACATATTCTGCAAAGCGGGCGACGCGTTCTTCGCTCACGACGCCCGTTAGAGCAAAACCAGTCGCCGCATCGGCCAGGCGATCCGGCGGTATTTCCGTTATCACATAATCCGGATCAATCTCTTCAATGATCCGTTTAATATATTCCAGCGAATAGCGTTCGCTGGTCCGGTGTTCGCTATGGATCATGCCGAGGACAATGACGGTGTTTTTATTGTCTTCGGTCGCCTCCTGCGCATGCGCAGGCGCGTGTGCAAAGGTTGCCAACAGAACAGCGAAGGCGGCGAGCGTTTTCGCAGCAAATGAGCGGATCATTGATGGCCCCAGTCGTTTGCGTCGGCATTGTTATTGGGCGATAGGCCAAGCGTGTCGCCATCGGTGGTGACGCCAAGGCCAAGAACTGTGCGGTTGGCATAGGAAAAATACGCAGTGACCTGATTGATTTCCAGAATTTCCTCATCGGCCGCGCCGGCGGCGCGCAGCTTCTCAATATCGGCCTCATCTATGGCGGCGGGCGCCGTGGTTAGTTTTGCCGCGTAATTAAGGCTTGTGATTTCTTTTGCCGATAAGACCGGCGTCGTGACAGCGCCGGTTTTAAGCGCCGCGTTGAGGGCGTTTCTTATTGCCGAGGATTTCTCGACGTCATCGATCAGACGCTTCAGCCCCTCATAATGATGGTCTACGCAATAGCTGCATCGGTTTAACAGGCTCACATAAACCCCGATCATCTCGAGAACCCATTTGGGCGTTACGTTGGCTTTGTGGTGGAGGACATTTTTGTAAAGCGCCATGTGACCCTCAAGGCTTGCAGGGCGCAGGCTGTGGGCGGTCATGATATTGTCAACATGGCCGTCAGGCGTTTCGACGCGCGCATATAGCGCCTTCAGCCGCCCCGTTGCTTGCAATGGCGGTATGGTTTTTATGAAGGTAATGAGATCGCTCCTAGTTGGCGTTCACGCAGCCTCGACAAATGTATCGATGACTTTTTTGGCGCCGGAATGTTCAAACTCGACGGTGAGTTTCTGGCCTTCGATCAAGGATATAATGCCGTAGCCGAATTTTTGATGGAATACGCGCTGGCCGTTTTTAAATTTTGACCGGCCCGGAGCGCTCGCCGATATAGCGCGGGCGCTGCCTTCGATCTGCACCGGATTTGATGCGCGCCGCGAGCTGGCCGCGCGTGCGCGCCGCCAGCCGGGATTGTCGTAATGGGCGTCTTCTTTCAGCTTTTCATCATCAATATGGGAATGGCTGGCAAAGCTGGAATGGCTGGCGAGATCGCCCATGGTGTTTCCGTAAAGGCCGGGCTCGGACATGACATCGACATGTTTTTCGGGCAATTCATCAATGAAGCGCGACGGGATCGCCGCCTGCCAGCGCCCGTAAATCTGCCGGTTCGCGGCAAAAGAAATCCGCACGCTTTCCTGCGCGCGGGTGATGCCGACATAGGCGAGGCGGCGTTCTTCTTCCAGCGCGACATTGCCCTTTTCATCGAGCGAGCGTTTGGACGGGAAGATTTCCTCTTCCCAGCCGGGCAGGAAGACCACCGGGAACTCAAGTCCTTTTGCGGCATGCAATGTCATTAGCCAAGCGCAGCCGCCGGTCTGGTTTTCATTGCGCTCAGCCACCAGGGCGACATGGTCGAGATAGCCTTCAAGCGTATCAAACTCCGAGACCGCCTGAATAAGTTCTTTCAGATTATCGAGCTTGCCGGGCGCCTGGGGTGATTTTGAATTCTTCAACATCTCGATATAGCCGGCCTCTTCCAACACCAGTTCGGCCAGGTCGGCCGGTGCCATGTCCTTGGCGTCGCGCGCCCAGCGTTCGACCGTGTCGAGGAAGTTGACCAGCGAGCGTCGCGCCGCAGCGTGAAGGTCGTCGCTTTCGAGCGCTAAGCGCGAGGCGACCATCAGGGAAATATTCTGGCTGCGGGCGATTTTATGGAGGGTCTGCAGCGCCTTTTCGCCGAGACCACGTTTGGGTTTGTTGACGATGCGCTCAAAGGCGAGGTCGTTGTCGGGGCTACGGATCAACCGCAGATAGGCGAGGGCGTCTCTGGTTTCCTCGCGCTCGTAAAAGCGTGGGCCGCCAACCACGCGATAGGCAAGCCCCAGCATATTGAAGCGCTCTTCAAAGGCGCGCATCTGGAACGAGGCGCGCACCAGCACCGCCATTTCGCTGAGTGAGCGACCTTTGGATTGTTCAGCCTCAATATCGTCGCCGATTAGCCGGGCTTCTTCCTCCCCGTCCCAAACGCCTCTGATTTTTACATTCTCGCCGTCCTCGCGCGCCGTCCACAACTCTTTGCCGAGACGGGTGGTGTTTGAGGCGATAAGGCCCGACGCAGCGCCGAGAATGGCCGGCGTTGAACGGTAATTGCGCTCAAGGCGGATGACCTTGGCGCCCGGAAAATCTTTTTCAAACCGCAGAATATTTTCAACTTCCGCGCCGCGCCAGCCGTAGATCGACTGGTCATCATCGCCGACGCAGCAAATGTTTTTGTGCTTCTGCGCCAGTAGTCGCAGCCACAAATATTGCGCGACATTGGTGTCCTGATATTCATCGACCAGCATATAGCGGAAACGGTTTTGATACTCGGCGAGCACATCGGGATGGTTTTGAAAAATCGTCAGATTATGAACCAGGAGATCGCCGAAGTCGGCCGCGTTCAGCGTCGTCATTCGCGCCTGATAGGCTTTATAAAGAGTAATCGCCTTGCCGTCGGCGAAGTGATAGGCTTCATTGGCGGGGACTTTGTCCGGCGTCAGGCCGCGGTTCTTCCATCCGTCAATAACCATCGCGAGGCCCCGCCCTGTCCATCGCTTGGAATCGATATTGGCCGCCTCAATAACCTGTTTGGCGAGGCGTGCCTGATCATCGGCGTCGAGAATGGTGAAGCTGGACTTCAGGCCGGCAAGCTCGGCGTGGCGGCGCAAAATCTGCGCGGCGATGGAGTGGAAGGTGCCGAGCCATTGCATGCCCTCGACCGAGGGGCCGACCAGCGTCTCTATCCGCTCCTTCATTTCGCGGGCGGCTTTGTTGGTGAAGGTGACCGCCAATATCTGCCAGGCTTGTGCCCGGCCGGTGAACAACAGATGCGCGAGCCGGGTGGTCAGGGCGCGGGTTTTGCCGGTGCCGGCGCCGGCGAGCATCAATACCGGCCCCTCGGTCGCAACCACGGCGGCGCGCTGTTCTTCGTTTAAATCATCAAGGTAAGGTGTTGATCCATCAGAATTATCACCAGCACTGAACGGCCGTGCACGAGCCAGGGCGCGTTCGGAAATGGTCTGTTTGCGGGCGGGATCGGTGGTCATGGCGATACTCTACTAAAAGGAGAACGATTCTGGAACATCCAGAAATATGGCTGTTTTCAGGAATTGCAAATCCGCCAAAGTTCGGGCCTATGGAGGCGGCTAAGGGCGAGCAAACCAACGAGCAGAAGGAGGCCATTAATGGCGGGAAAATTCGAAATCTATCAGGACAAGACCGGTGAATACCGGTTTCGGCTGAAGGCTGGCAATGGTGAGAATATCCTCGCCGGCGAGGGCTACAAGGCCAAGGCGAGCTGCGAAAATGGCATCGCGTCGGTCAGGAAAAACGCCACCGATGAGAAGCATTTCCAAGTGAAAGAGCAGTCGAACGGCAAATCATACTTTGTCTTGAAGGCGGGCAATGGTGAAGTAATCGGAAAATCACAAGCCTATGAATCCGAAGCGTCCTGCAAAGCTGGCATCGCGTCGGTGATGAGCAATGCGCCCGATGCGACGGTCGACGACCAGACCGACTAAGGACAATTCGGCGCTAATGAAAACGCCGCCATTTTGGCGGCGTTTTTTGCACCGAACTGCAGCGCAGTTTCTGCTTGAGCCTATGCGCTGGTAAATTGTCCGTAGCCGCTTCATCTGTTACTATGTCGCTCTCATGCGCCAATATAAATTCACTCACCGCGTGGCCCGCGATGCCGACATCCCACAGATCACTCTGATCATGCGAGCTTCAATTGCGGAGAACATGAAGGAATTCCTGTCCACAGAGGAAATTGCCGCAGCGCAGGAAACCATGGGGCTTGATCAGACGCTGATCGAGGATGGGACGTATTTCATCATTGAAACAGTAGAAGACGGCGAAACTATTCCCGTTGCCTGCGGCGGGTGGGGCAAGCGCCGGACGCTTTATGGCGGTGACCACACCAAAGGCCGCGACGATAGCCTCGCTGATCCGGCGGTTGATGCAGCGCGCATTCGCGCCATGTACACCCATCCGGAATGGACACGGCGCGGCATTGGCACGTTGCTGCTCGACCTCGGCGAAGCGGCGGCGCGCGCGGCAGGCTTTAAACATATCGAGCTCGGTTCAACCGTTCCCGGCGAGCCGTTATATCTCGCGCGCGGTTATATTGAGTTTGACCGTGAGGCGCATCTTGGCGTCAATGGATCGGGAAATGTGGTTATCCATATGCGCAAGACGCTGTGAGGCGCACTGTTTTTGCGGTTTGTGTTGTGGAGGGATAATCTAAAAAAGGCCGACGTTTTTTTCGTCGGCCTTTTTGAGTGGTGAAGTCGGTGTTTTTAGGCTTTGCGGCGGCGTCTGGAAATGCCGCCGACTAAACCTGCGCCAAGGAGAAAAAGCGGAAAGGCCGCCGGCAGCGGGATTTCGCTCATGGGTTCGAGAACGATCGACGTTTCGATCATGAAGTTCGATGCGACCGTATGGCGTTCGGCGAAGAACAGATTGAAGCTGTAAATATCACCGACGGTTAAACCAAGACTATCGAGTGCGACCGATGCTGAAAGGGCACCGTGGACGCCGCCAAGGTCAATCACGAGTTCGTCGTCGATGAACACCCAAAGGTCGTCATCACCGGTAAAAGAAAATGTTTCACCGCCTGTGTAGGTGAATGAGGACGCCAGCTCGTAAGTGAAGTGGTAATTGTGGCTGCGTCCCTGGTTGCCGAATAGCTCGCCGTCAATCGGGAAAAAGCTGGAGTCAGAGAAAGTAAATACGCCGTCCATATCCGGGTCATCAAGCGTGATGTCGAAAAATTTCGACATGTTGACGCCAGGCGTATCGTTGTACCACTGATCAAAGTTCGCCGCGCCAGATGTCGTGGCGGTGCCAGCGCCGCCAGCGTAGACAGGCTTGCCGTCGCCGCCGAGCGTCGTTGCGACGATGCCTGGATCGACGGCGATCGTGCTTTCGAAGTCAGGATGTGTGTCGTTAAAATCCCGAATTGTGCCGGTAAGCGTTACTGAGCTTGCCGCAGCATTGCCGACCAATAACATGCTCGCCAGAGCACCAAGTATGATTCGCATGATGTAAACTCCCCAATAATATAGCCTTATTAAATTACGCCTATACAGCTACATGTGCAAGTGCTGTGTACGGACGGCACACTCTCTGGCGTTGCGGCGGGTAGATGCAACATTATAGCTATATATAGGCTTGTTCGACGGTTCTGTCAGGCCAAATAATCCATACAGGTTAAAACCTTTCAGCATCCGATGCTTTGACGAGGCCATTAGTGTCGGCATCCACATTGGCCGGGCTTTCTTCCTCGGATGCCTCTCCGGCCTTATCACGCAAATCAATGCCGGTGCGCGCCTTAATATCGTCAAGCGCCGCATCGCAGCCATCATCGACAAAAGCGAAGTCATCGATCAGGTAGCGCAAGGTGTCTTTTGCTTGCGTCGGGTCTTTGCTGCGCATGCTGATGGTAATGTGCGCCGCGCGCTGATCGACAAAATAGGCGCCCGCCATATTGCGCCAGCGCACGGTGCTTGCCGTCCACCGAAACTCCGCCGTTGCGGCCGAAAGCTTGTCTCCAGCCTTGTTCCAGCCCTGGATTTTAAACTCAAACGGCTCGTCCTCTTTGCCGCCGGTCGGGTAAATCGACATGGTGACGACGCAGACGGGTTTTTCAAAGGTAATCGACAACGGAGCATTCAAGTAATTCAGATAGCCGGCGGAATATTTCCCGCTGGTCGGCGCTTCATATGTGCACATGGTGTCGTAATAAAACAGGCGCGTGCCAGTGCAAATTTGCCATGTCAGCCCTTTGCCAAACTGGACGCCAAATTTTGTGGCATAGTCCTGACGGATGGTCTCGCCATGTTCGCCGGGTGGGGGCTCAAAAGTGATGACCGTATAAGGAGGGTCGCCGTCTGCAGTCTCTGCATCGGCCAGGAAGGATACAACGCGCGTGTCGGTGGCGGGGTTAGTGTCCCCGTCCGGGTCGGCGCCGATGCCGTTTTCGTGGACCAGGTGATTGCCTTGCCAATCGCTATCATGCTGGTGCGGGGGGCTTTCAGCGTCATCATGGGGATGGGCGAGAGCGAGCGGCGGCGCAATCGCAACAATGCATATGAGTGCAATGAGAGCTGATGGGTTATTTGTCGCTTGGGCAGTCTTGTCCATAAATTCCCCCCACATTGAGATTATACTATGACGCCGCCCAGCTTCCAAGCGCACATGCAAACGCGCTTAGGGGGTTGTATTATAAGTGTTCTTTGAGAATTATTAGCGAGGGGCCGGTAATGGGGCGGCTTACGGACAGACGGAGGCTTGGTGATCACGCGATTGCGATGTGACGCCGCGAGACGATCAGGTTTTATTCCACGCTAGACCGATATTGACGTGTGAATGATGAGTGCGGTTAATCGGTACTGCAAAATGGAGGGCGCGACTCGTGAATTTATCAATTCGCCATTATGGCGGCTGCCTTGGGCTAATTCTTCTTGGCGCTTGCGCCAATGTCGATGCGCCGGCGGCGGAGATCTCAGAATTTATCGCACAAGCGGCGGCTCAGACGACTAACGCGGCGACAGCGGCTGAACGCATTAAGGCTGATGTACTATTTCTCGCCGACGATGCGCGTGAAGGCCGCGAGGCAGGTTCGCGCGGATATCAAGAGGCGGCTGACTATGTCTCTACACGGATGGCTGGAATTGGACTGGAGCCAGCAGGGGATGACGGGTGGTTTCAACAAGTCCCGCTGCGCGCCAATACGCCCGTTCTTGAGGCTGCGGCATTTACGGTGACCAAGGCCGATGGTGAAACCGTTGACCTTACCCATCTAGAAGATTTCAGCACATTTGTGTCCGCCGATAAAACGGAAATGGACATCACCGCGCAGGCGGTTTTCGTTGGCTTTGGTGTGCACGCGCCCGATCAAGGCCACGATGATTATGCAGGTCTCGATGTGAAGGGAAAAATTGTCGTCTATATCGGCGGCGCGCCGGATCGGTTCGACAGTGAACAGCGGGCGCATTATAACTCCAGGGGCGGCAAAGCAGACGCAGCGGCCAAACACGGCGCCGTTGGCATGGTCTCCTTGTTATCCATGGCTACCGAAAGGCGGTTTCCGTGGGAGCGGTTAATTTCCAACCCGACCCGCACGCGGATGACATGGGTTCACCCTGATGGGCGTGCGGAAGTGTCGGGCCTCGGTCTTGGAGGCACTGGCGTGCTTAACCCGGAGATCAGTCAGGTGCTGTTCGACGGGACTGAGAAAACCTTTGCTGATATCCGTGAAGAAGCAGAGGCTGAAGGCGTCTCGCCATCTGGGTTTGATCTGGCGGTGACGATTTCGATGAAGGCCTCGCAAACATCAAAAGTTGTGACAAGCCCAAATGTTATTGGTCTTATTCCCGGTTCCAACCCGGATATGAAAGACGAATATATTGTCCTATCCGCCCATCTTGACCACACCGGCGTCAATCAAAAGAAAATCGATGCAGGCGAAGACGGGATCAATAATGGCGCTATGGACAATGCCATGGGAATTGCGACGATGCTTGAGGCTGCAACGCAGCTGCGCGAGGTTTCACTTGGGCGCAGCGTTCTTATTCTCGCGGTCACCGCCGAAGAAAAGGGCTTGTTGGGCGCTGATTATTTCGCGCACTATCCGACGGTTGATGGCGATGCTCTTGCTGCAGACGTCAATCTTGATATGCCGATTGTTCTGTATCCGTTTACGGATGTTATCGCCTTTGGCGCCGAGCGTTCGTCAATCGGGCCGATTGTCCGTGCAGCAGCGGCGAAGATGGACATAGCGCTGTCGCCTGATCCTATGCCTACGCAAAATCTTTTTGTACGGTCCGATCATTATCGGTTTGTGGAGAAGGGCGTGCCGGCGGTTTTTCTGGTTGTTGGATTTGCCAATGGCGGCGAAGAAAAGATCAGTGATTTCAGGAAAAACCACTACCATAAACCGAGCGACGACACGTCGTTGCCAATTCTATATGATGAAGCGGCGCGCTTTGCAGAAGTCAATTACATGATCGCGAAGGACCTCGCCAATGTTGAGGAGCGCCCACACTGGAACCAAGGCGATTTCTTTGGCGAATTGTTTTCCGGGAAATAGAATTTTCCGTTGATGCTATAGGCGGCCCGGCATCACCGGGCCGCTTTTTTTATTCTATTTCGTAGACCAGGGTGACGCTGGCGGAAACGCTGGATTCGCCGGCGGACAGGGGGACGGAAGCATCGGCTTGCATCTCCATGCGCGCCAGCATCGGCCGTGGCGACGGCGCTTGCGCATATCCGTCCTGGATGATCATCAGGCGACCAAGATCGACGCCGGCCGCATCAGTCAGGAGTTCGGCTTTGGCTTTGGCATCCTTGACCGCATCGATACGCGCAGCCGCATAAAGCGGCTTTGGATCGGCAAAGACGAATGAGATACCGCCAAGAGAGTTGGCCCCCGATTGCACCGCCTGATCAATAACCGCGCCTGCGTCGTCGAGATTGCGCAAGCGAACCGTTATCGTATTTGACGCGACATAGCCGATGATGCGCGGGTTGGCGCGGTTCTTTTCATAGTCGTAACGCGGGTTCACAGAGAGCCCAGATGTTTGAATATCTTTGTTCGCAACGCCAAGCTCTTTCAGCTTGTCGATAGTTGCTTTCATCGCCGCAGAATTATCGCGCAACGCGCCGGCGGCGGTGTCGCCGTCGGTCTTCACGCCGATAGAGATGACTGCCATGTCGGGAACGGCGCTAGCGCGGCCCTCGCCGTTAACGGTGATGGTGCGCGCCGCGTCGCTATTTTGCGCAACTGCTTCCGGCGCAGCCGCGCATGCAGTCATTAGAACGGCGATAACGGCGGGAAAGATTGCCTTTTGAATGCCCATAGGTCCTCCTTGTTAGCCAAACTAAGAAACCTCGCTTGCCAGGCAAAATCAAGGCGAAAATGAGCTGACGTTAGGGCGTCCACGCTCAGCAACGCTAAGTTTTGAATGATATCCGTTCGCAGTTCTGCCAAGGGCGTGGGTGGATTCCCCGTGAGTGTTTGCGGCGCTAATAGTTACGTATAGCGATATAACCTGAAAGACCGGGAAGTGTTTCGGGCAGTCCCGTATCATCGGCGCCATAGCCAACGTCGATGACGCGTATAAAGCGTTGCTCGCCCTGCGGTCGCCAGCTCAGCGGCTTTGAGCCAAGGTTAAACACGCATAGCGTTTCTTCGTTTTTCGAAATGCGATAAAATGCCAGTAACTCTTCAACATCCTCCACGAAGACGCACTCTCCGTTGCGAAGAGAAGCGGCGTTCTTTCTGATGGCGATTAGTTTGCGTACGAAATGCAGCGTCGAGCTGTCGTCGCGCTCCTGAACATTAATTGCCAATGCGCTATGGCGCAGGTCCATCGGCAGCCACGGCCTTGCGTTTGAAAACCCTGCATTCGCCGCGGTGTCTTCCCAAGGCAGCGGCGCCCTCGCGCCGTCGCGGCCTAGCGTCATTGGCCAGTTTGCAATCGCTTCGGGGTCCTTCAACGCTTCAAACGGCACATGCGCCTGGGGTAGCCCCAGCTCTTCGCCCTGATACAGGAAAGCGTTGCCCCTTAGGCTCATTAAAAGCATGGCGTATAGTTTTGCCGCCTGAGCGGTATGGTCTTCATCGGCCCATCGGCTGACAGCTCTGGGTGCGTCATGGTTGGAAAACGCCCAGGACGGCCAGCCTTCGCCTTTCTCGCTACTCCAGGCGCTAATGGCTGATTTCGTCATCGCGGTTGATAATTTTGCCGCATAAAGAAAAGAAAAATTGTAAGCGGAATTGAGCCGTTTTCCGTTTGCGGTGAACGCCTTCATCTCACCTAGCGGTTCAGGCCCGACAACTTCAGCGACTGTAAATATGTCATCATATTCGTTCGTCATCTGGCGGATGCGCTCTAAAAATTTTGAAATATCCAGATGTGACTGGTTATAAATGTGTAGCTGATAGTCAAATGGTCTAGTCAATGGACGGCCATCACGCGGCGCCGGCGGATTATCGCGCAATTGCGGGTCATGCATGGCGAAGTTGAGTGCATCCAGGCGAAAGCCGTCAACGCCGCGATCCAGCCAGAAACGGCCAACGTTGAGCAACGCATCTTGAACCTCGCGATTGTGCAGGTTCAGGTCAGGTTGGGACCGCAGAAAATTGTGCAGGTAATATTGCTGACGCCGGCTGTCCCAGTCCCATGCACCCCCGCCAAATACCGATTGCCAATTATTTGGCGGCGATCCGTCGGCTTTGGGATCTGCCCAGACATACCAGTCCGCCTTTGGGTTGGTCCGGTTTTGACGGCTTTGCGTAAACCAAGCGTGCTGATCGGATGAATGTGAATAGACTTGATCAATGATGATCCGAAGCCCGAGGCGGTGAGCTTTTTCTATGATGCGGTCAAAATCCGACAGTGTTCCAAAGATTGGGTCGACGTCGCAATAATCGGCGACGTCATAACCAAAATCGGCCATCGGCGAGGTAAAGAATGGCGACAGCCAAACCGCATCGACGCCAAGTGTTGCTATATAATCAAGCCCGTTCAGGATGCCTGTTAAATCGCCTATGCCGTCGCCGCTGGTGTCGCGAAAGCTGCGCGGGTAAATCTGATAAATAACCGCGCCGCGCCACCAGTCTTGCGCCTCGGTGATATCGGGCATCTCGCTGACAGGTGTCACATTTATTACCTCAAACAGATTTGTTAAATTTGGATTCCATAACTTATGATAAATCATCTCAGGTGAATATCCACAGCCGTTACTATATTGTCTGGTCCTCCAGGGCTCCGGTGAGTGATTTTATAAAGCGTGGCAGCGGCTATCGTTAGCGCATTACTCATCTTCCTCTACGTCTTTTATTGGTGACTTTATTCGCGCCGATCTATAAATGAGTGTGCCGAAGGTTTAGGGTTGGTTAAATAAGCATGGCGGGTTTTCGTCAGCGTGAAAATGCGCTGGCGGTCATGCTGAACAGCTGACAAACGAAGCCATTATAATGGCGAAAATGGAAATCAGTATGGAAGAACGATCATCCTCCCCACAGCTATTGCCGGTTGGGGCGTTTGACCTGATTGTTTTTGGGGCGGCGGGCGATTTGGCGCTGCGCAAGCTTGTGCCGTCCCTGTTTCACCGCTGGCGCGACGGGCAAATTCCGGCGACTTCGCGGATTGTCGGCGCCTCGCGAACGGCGCTTGATGATGACAGCTACCGGGCGCTGACGCTTGAGAGCTTTAAGAAGTTTCATCCGGGCGAAACGATTGACGAGAAGGAATGGCGCGCCTTTTCCGAGCAGCTTTTTTATGTCGAGCTGGATGTGCTCGACAAGGGGTCGAACTGGAAAGCGCTGGCCGACAAGCTTGGGGATATGGCGGGTAAACAGCGAATTTTTTATCTGGCGTTGCCGCCGGGGCTTTATGGAGATGTTTGCTGCAACATCTATGCGGCGGGACTTAAGACGCCGGGCGCGCGCATTGTGTTGGAAAAACCCATCGGCCATGATCTGCAAAGCGCGCGCGCGGTTAACGATGCGGTCGGCTCAGTCTTTGCCGAGGATGAGATTTTTCGGATCGATCACTATCTCGGCAAGGAGACGGTGCAGAACCTTATCGTTCTGCGCTTTATGAACTCTCTGTTTGAGCCGGTCTGGAACGCCAATGCGATTGACCATGTTGAGATAACGGTGGCCGAAACCATCGGCGCTGGCGGGCGAGCCGGATATTACGACAGCGCCGGCGCCTTGCGCGACATGGTGCAAAATCACTTGCTGCAATTACTGTGTCTGGTCGCCATGGAGCCGCCCTTTGATCTTGAATCGGATACGGTGCGCGACGAGAAGCTCAAGGTGCTGCGTGCGCTGCGACCGATCACAGCGCTAAGCGTGCGCGAGATGAGTGTGCGCGGGCAGTATGGCCCCGGCGCTAACGACGGCGCGGCAGTTGAGGGCTATGCGGAAGAACTGGGCAAGCCGACCGGAACAGAAACCTTTGCGGCGGTCAAAGCCAATATCGATAATTGGCGCTGGAAGGGCGTGCCGTTTTACTTGCGCACCGGCAAGCGTATGGGCGCGCGACGCTCGGAGATTATCGTTCAGTTCAAGGAGGTGGCGCATGCGCTGGTCGCAAGCGGCGCAGAAGGCTTGCAGCCGACGCGGCTAGTTATCCGGTTGCAGCCGGATGAGGGCGTAAAACTGTTGCTGGTGACCAAAGACCCGGGCCCTGGCGGTATGCGCTTGCGCTACGTGCCGCTCAATTTGAGCTATGCCGACGCGTTTTCTGCACGTTATCCCGACGCCTATGAACGCTTGTTGATGGCGGTGGTGCGCGGCGATCTGGCGCTGTTCATGCGACGTGACGAGGTTGAGGCGGCGTGGCAATGGGTCGATGGCATTCAGGCGGCGTGGGCAAAAGATGAAACGCCCGTGCATAAATATGCAGCGGGTACGGATGGGCCGGTGCAGGCGGCGATGATGCTCGATCGCGATGGGCGCGCGTGGTTTGATGGTGCTTGAGACAGGCCTTATCTCGTTTGCATCCGCTGCGGCGATGGCGCTTCGCCTTGCCGATATGATCGAGGCGCAGCTTGCGCGGGCCATCGCCGAGCGCGGTTCGGCGTCCTTTGCGGTCTCGGGCGGCTCGACCCCGGCGGGGCTTTATAAGGCGCTGTCTGAGCGCACGCTTGACTGGTCTCGCGTCACGGCGGTGCTCGTTGACGAGCGTTGGATCGCGCCGGGCGAGGAGGGCTCAAACGAGACGTTTATCCGCGAGACTTTGATGCAGAACGAAGCGGCGGCGCTCAATTTAGTGGGGCTGTGGTCGGATGCGCCGACGCCGGCGCAAGGTCTGGCGGCGGCGGAGGCGCGGCTTGAGGGGGCGAGCCAGCCGTTTGATGCGGTGGTGCTGGGCATGGGCCCGGACGGTCATACGGCATCATGGTTTCCGTATGCGGAAGGCTTGGACGATGCTTTGCATTCGAACAAGTCTTTATGCGCTGTAAATGCTCAGCAAAGCAATGTCACCGGTAAGCATGTCAGTCGGATCACACTGACCTTGAATGAGATCAAAGTCTCGCGGTTTATTGCGCTGATGATTGCCGGCGAGGAAAAGCGCAACGCCTATAGCAAGGCGCTAGAGGACGGGTCTGTAGAAGCGATGCCTGTTCGCGCTATTTTGAAGGAGCGCCCGGACCTTTGGACTGTATGGGCGCCATAAGGAGAGTGGATTGCCGAAACTGAATACGACATTGGAGCGGGTGACGGACCGGGTGCGCGAGCGCAGCCGCGAGACACGCGCCGCCTATCTGAAGCAAATGCGCGCAGCGGCGTCGGATGGCCCGCAACGCAGTCATGTTTCGTGCGGCAATCTTGCTCATGCGGCGGCGGCGGCCCCGGCCGGCGACAAGAAGGCGCTGGCCAAAGGCGGCGGCGCCAATGTCGCCATCGTTACCGCTTACAACGACATGCTGTCAGCGCATCAACCGCTTGGCGCCTATCCTGAGCTTATCAAACAGTGCTTGAGCGATATTGGCGCCACGGCGCAGATCGCCGGCGGCGTTCCGGCAATGTGCGACGGCGTTACGCAAGGCCAGCCGGGGATGGATCTGTCGCTATTTTCTCGGGACGTCATCGCCATGGCGACGGCGATATCGCTCTCGCATAATGTCTTTGATGCGGCGTTGATGCTCGGCGTGTGTGACAAGATCGTACCCGGACTGTTTATCGGCGCGGCGCGGTTTGGCCATATGCCGGTATTGTTTCTGCCGGCTGGTCCGATGGCCTCAGGGTTGCCGAATGATGAAAAGGCGCGGGTGCGCCAGCTTTATGCGGAGGGCAAAGTCGGGCGTGATGAGCTTCTGGCGGCCGAAAGCGCGAGCTATCATTCACCTGGCACCTGCACATTTTACGGCACGGCGAACTCCAACCAGATGATGATGGAAATGATGGGCTTGCACGTGCCGGGCTCCGCTTTTGTTAATCCAGGTACGCTGCTTCGCGACGCGTTCATCGCCGAGACGGCCAGGCACGCCGCAGCGACAACGGCACTAGGTGATAAATATATTCCGTTTTGCGACATCATTGATGAGCGGGCCATCGTCAATGCAATCGTTGGGCTTAACGCCACAGGCGGCTCGACCAACCATACAATCCATCTCGTTGCTATGGCCCGTGCAGTCGGCGTTATCATCGACTGGGATGATTTTAGCGCGCTTTCTTCGGTGACGCCGCTGCTGGCGCGGATTTATCCAAATGGATCGGCGGATGTAAACCACTTCCACGCCGCCGGAGGGATCGGCTTTGTTATTCGCGAATTGTTGAATGCAGGGCTGTTGCATGATGACGTCAACACAGCGATGGGCGCCGGGCTTGGCCACTATGCTTGCGAGCCGGTTCTGGATGCGGGCAAGCTCGCCTGGCGCGACGCGCCTTCAGCGTCGGGCGATGAGAAGGTCCTCACGCCGGTTGCACATCCTGCAGCGCCAACCGGAGGTCTTGTGGTGCTCGACGGCAATATCGGCCGCGCGGTGATCAAGGTCTCGGCGGTAAGCCCCGAGCGCCGAGTGGTTGAGGCGCCGGCGGTTGTCTTTAACAGCCAGCAGGATTTGATGGACCGGTTCAAAGCCGGAAAACTGGAAAAAGACTTTATTGCGGTGATCCCGTTCCAAGGGCCACAAGCGAACGGCATGCCGGAGCTGCATAAGCTAACGCCACCGCTTGGCGTTCTTCAGAACAAAGGTTTTAAAGTGGCGCTGATTACCGATGGGCGGATGTCGGGGGCCAGCGGCAAAGTTCCGGCAGCCATTCACCTTACGCCTGAGGCCTTATGCGGCGGCGCTATCGCAAAGATACGCGACGGAGACATCATCCGTCTTGATGCGGAAGATGGGCGCCTTGAGGTTCTGGTTGATGCTGACGAATTGAAAGCGCGCGCAGCCGGAATGGGCGATGTCGACGCTGACCGCTGGGGATGCGGGCGCGAACTTTTTGCCGGGATGCGCTCTCTGGTCGGCAGTGCGGAGGAGGGGGCGATGACATTCGGGCTGGAAGAGCGCCGGCGCGGAGACGCGCAATGATCGAGCCGGTTCTGGTCGCGGATATTGGAGGCACCAATGCGCGTTTTGCGCTGGCGACCCGCGATAAAGACCGCATTGTCATCTGCGACAGCCAGACCTTTCGCGCCGAAGATTTCGAAGCCATCCGTGACGCCGCCGACGCTTATCTTGAAGCTGTGGCCGTAAAACCTACGGCGGCGTGTTTTGCGGTCGCCGGGCCGGTGAGCGGTGACGTCATCAATTTTACCAATTCCCCATGGGTGCTTGAGGTCGCCAAAATCAAAGCCGCGCTTGGTCTGGGTCGGTTTATGGTCGCCAATGATTTTGAGGCGCTGGCCTCGAGCCTGCGTCATCTGCCAAAATCGGATTTTGCCTCAGTGAAGCCGGGCGTGGGCGCGCACGATGCGCCCATTCTGGTCATCGGGCCCGGCACAGGTCTCGGTCAGGCGCTGGTCCTGTTCGTTGACGGGCGCGACCGGATCATCTCGACCGAGGGCGGGCATGTGGGGCTGGCGCCGGGAACCGATGAAGAAATTGAAGTGATGAAATTCATCGCCCGCGAACATCCGCGAGTTTCGGTTGAGCGGGTGTTATCAGGGCGCGGCCTCGTCAACATTCATCGCGCACTCTGCGCCATCGCGGGCACGCCGCGCGTCTCACTAAAGGCGGATGAAATCACCAAAGCGGCAATCACAAAAGAATACCCAATCGCGGTCCGGGCGGTTGAAATGTTTTGCGAACTTCTGGGTGCGGTCGCGGGAGACGCAGTATTGGCGACCGGCGCGCGCGGCGGCGTTGTTCTTGGCGGCGGCATCCTGCCGAAGATCCGCGATATTTTCTTGGCTAGTCAATTCACGCGGCGCTTCCTCGACAAAGGCCGCATGCGCGATTATGTCGAGGATGTGCCGGTTGATCTGATTGTCAATGACGGCGCGGCATTGGTTGGCGCGGCGGCAATATTGGGCGGACATAGTGATGCAGATTAATGAAGTGCTCTCAAGAGCGAGCGTCATTCCTGTTTTGGAAGTGGTGGAACTAAAAGATGCAGCGCCTTTGGCGCGGGCGCTGGCGGCGGGCGGCCTTGAGGTCATCGAGCTGACGCTCCGCACGGCCTGCGCGCTTGATGCGCTGGAGGCGATGAAGATCGCGGCGCCTAGCCTTATCTTTGGTATGGGAACGATCCGCAGCGAACTTGATGTTGAACAATCAACCGCCGCCGGCGCGGATTTTCTGGTCAGCCCCGGCGCCAGCGCGTCCTTGCTTGGTGCGCTTGCCGGCGCCGGCGTTCCCGCGCTTCCAGGGGTTGCGACGGCGAGCGAGGCGATGACAACCATTGAGGCTGGTTTCCCGGCGATGAAGTTTTTCCCCGCCGAGCCGGCGGGCGGCGTCACTTATCTCAAATCCCTGGCCGGGCCGCTGCCCGATATCGTCTTTTGCCCCACAGGCGGGATCACACCGGAGAAAGCGCCGGCCTATCTTGCTTTGCCAAATGTCGCCTGCGTCGGCGGCTCATGGATCGCGACAAGCGCCATGATCGCCCAATCAAAATGGGATGAAATTGAAGCAAACGCCGAAAAAGCCGCATCGCTAAAATAACCTAATCCATTCCCCGAAAGCGCCATCAGGACCGGCTAGCCGGCCTCGAAAATGCACCCCGCACGCCATAGCAGGGCGGCGATGATCGCCGCCGCCGGCTTTTCCGAATCGCTTTCTGGGGGCTGTTGTAATGACGGGGCGCCAGCCATCACTTGATGAATATCAAGCGGTCTTTTGACGTCGGTTAGGCGGCTATTTGCGTTCCGTAATCGCCCGCATGATTGATTAGCTGCATCGTCTTGTTTCTTCGGTCTACAGACCAAATTCAGAAGCCTGGCAGTTGCAGCGATGTCTGGAGGGAGGCAAAAGGGCGGCAGAAAAAACGCTGCTCTATGCGAAAAGAACGGGGCGATTGTCATGCATAATTTAGCAACTGTAACGCGGGCCCAACAAAATCGCGCATTAGGCGCGAGTACATTTTCATTCACTGTCTGTTTTGCCGTCTGGACGATTTTTTCGATTATTGGCCTTAAGATCAAGCAGGATCTGGGCTTATCAGATACGCAGTTCGGCATCCTTGTTGCGACGCCGGTGTTGACAGGTTCGCTCAGCCGGATTTTTCTCGGCATCTGGACTGATCAGTTCGGGGGGCGGCGGGTTTTTACCATTGTCATGTTGTTGACCTCGATTGCGGTCTTTCTGCTTTCAACGGTTTCAACCTATCCGATGTTCCTCGTGGCGGCGCTCGGCGTCGGCCTTGCGGGCGGATCGTTCGCCGTTGGCATCGCTTATACGTCGACATGGTATGACAAAGAACATCAGGGCACGGCACTCGGAATTTTCGGCATGGGCAATGTCGGCGCGGCAATCACCAATTTCGGCGCGCCTTTCCTGCTTGTCGCTCTTGGCTGGGAAAAAACCGCGCAAGTCTATGCGGTAATCCTGTTTGTGACAGCGATAAGTTTCTTCCTGTTCACTAACGAAGACCCGGTAACGGTCGCGCGCAAGGCGAAAGGGGAAAAACCCCGCGGAGCATTGCTGCAACTGGAGCCGCTCAAAAATCCTCAGGTCTGGCGGTTCTCGCTCTATTATTTCTTTGTCTTCGGCGCGTTCGTGTCGCTCGCCCTTTGGTTGCCACGCTATTATGTCGGCGTTTACGGTCTTGAGATCACCACGGCAGGCATGCTGACCGCGGCCTATGCGCTACCAGGCAGCGTGTTCCGTGCACTTGGCGGCTGGATGTCGGATAAATACGGCGCCCGGTCGGTGATGTACTGGACATTTACGGCCTGCATCGTGATCTGCTTCTTTCTCAGCTATCCAGAGACGAGTTACATCGTACAAGGAATAAATGCTCCAATTGAATTCGACATTGCCATTAGCCTGCCGGTCTTTGTGACACTGACCGTCATTCTTGGTTTCTTCATGTCCCTCGGCAAAGCTGCCGTCTATAAGCACATACCGGTTTATTATCCCGACCATGTGGGTTCTGTCGGCGGCCTTGTAGGGATGATCGGCGGTCTTGGCGGTTTCGTATTGCCGATCAGTTACGGCGTCATGAACGATATGATCGGCGTCTGGACGAGCTGTTTCATGCTGCTCTTTGTTCTTGTCGGCGGCGCATTGATCTGGATGCACTTTACTATCAAACGCATGGAAGCACGGGCGGGAGACACACGGAACTTGCCGGAATTTCCGGAAATGGAAGGGATGCACCCGCCGAAGGCGACGGGTACACCCGCAGAAAAACACACCGCTGCCACGCCAGCACACACTGGCGGCGGCGTAATGCCAAACCCCGCCACATCAACCTAATCGGGAGACGGAACCGTCATGGGCAAAGATATTAAAAACTGGAACCCGGAAGATCCGGAACAATGGGCCGCGACAGGCAAAGCCATCGCTACTCGGAATTTGTGGATTTCGATCCCGGCGCTTTTATGCGGATTTGCAGTCTGGCTTTATTGGGGGATCATCACGGTTCAGATGATTAATCTGGGCTTTGGCTTCGCGCAATCTGAACTGTTTACGCTCGCATCGATTGCCGGCCTCACCGGGGCGACGCTGCGCATCCCGTCTACATTCTTCATTCGCATGGCGGGTGGGCGCAATACCATCTTCCTGACCACTTTGCTCCTCATCATTCCAGCAGCGGGCACCGGTATATTGCTGCAAAACCCCGATACGCCGCTGTGGCAATTTCAGATAATGGCGCTTCTCTCCGGTTTCGGCGGCGGCAACTTTGCCTCATCGATGTCGAATATCAGCTTTTTCTTTCCCAAGAAGATGGCGGGCTATTCGCTGGGCATGAACGCCGGGCTGGGCAATTTCGGCGTGACGACCATGCAAATCCTGATCCCGCTGGTGATGACCGCAGCGGTGTTTGGCGGCGCCCCAATGATTTTGGAAACCACGTCCGGCACACTGATCGGCAAAATTCCGGCGGGGACAGAAACCTATCTCCATAATGCCGGTTTCATCTGGGTCGCTATCTTGATCCCGATCGTTGTCGCCGCCTGGTTTGGCATGAACAACATTGTTGATGCGCATGTCTCGCCAAATATCGGCTCGCCATTAGCTGCGTTTTCTAAAATCCTCGGCATGTTGGCCATCGGGCTGGTAACTGCGTCTGCCGGGCTCTGGCTAATGTTGCCGGAAAATGCAGGCGGCTCGGGCTGGGAGATCTCCAAATGGATTGTGCTCCCGCTGGTGATTATCGCAACGGTCTATGCGCTAAAACTAATTCCCGGTGCGATCCGTAAAAGCCTCAATCACCAATACAAAATCTTCGACAACAAACACACATGGGCGATGACCGTCATCTATACGATGACGTTTGGATCGTTCATCGGCTACGCGGCCGCATTCGGCCTCGCCATCAAAGTCATCTTCGGGTTTCAGCATGTAATGGTTGACGGCGTCATGACCCATGATCTGGCCAACCCCAACGGGCCAAGCGCCTTGATGTTCGCCTGGACCGGCCCTTTTATCGGCGCGCTCATCCGCCCATTCGGCGGGATGATCGCCGACCGCATGGGCGGGGCTAAAGTAACGCAGATTGTCTCAGTGGTGATGGTCGCGAGCGCGCTCGGCGTCGCGTATTTCATGAAGCAGGCTTATGGCTCAGCAACGCCAGAGGAATATTTTATTCCTTTCCTCACGCTGTTCCTTATCCTTTTTGCCGCCACCGGCATCGGCAATGGCTCCACCTTCCGCACCATTGCGATGGTGTTCGATAAGGAGCAAGCGGGACCGGTGCTTGGCTGGACGTCTGCTGTTGCTGCCTATGGCGCCTTTATCATCCCCAAAGTGTTCGGTGAGCAGATCAAAGCCACAACGCCAGAATATGCGCTCTATGGTTTTGCACTATTTTATCTCCTCTGCATCGTAATTAACTGGTGGTTCTACTTGCGCAAAGACGCCTATGTGAAAAACCCATAAGCCAAGCGTAGCAATTCGCATCTCGAACAATCGCCAACTAGCCCGTTACTCAGGAATAACACATGAGCCACATTTTAAATCGCCTGACTTATTTCAAGAACCGGGTTAGCGAGTTCTCCGATGGTCACGGCGTCCTTACCAAGGAAGACCGCACATGGGAGGATGCCTACCGCAAGCGCTGGCAGCACGATAAGATCGTACGCTCCACCCATGGCGCGAATTGCACAGGCTCATGTAGTTGGAAAATCTATGTCAAAGGCGGTATTGTCACCTGGGAAACACAGCAGACGGACTATCCGCGAACCCGCCCCGATATGCCAAACCACGAACCACGCGGTTGCTCGCGCGGCGCCAGCTATAGCTGGTATCTTTATAGCGGTAATCGGTTGAAACATCCGCTGATCCGTAGTCGTTTGCTGAAAGCCTGGCGCGAAGCACGGGCGGTCCGCGAGCCGGTCGCGGCGTGGGCTTCAATCGTTGAAAATCCAGAAAAGCGTGCATCCTATGTGAAAGTGCGCGGCCATGGCGGATTTCTTCGCGCCGATTGGGCGGAGGTGAACGAGATCATCGCCGCCGCCAACGCCTATACCGCAAAGAAACACGGACCTGACCGCGTCATTGGTTTCTCACCGATCCCGGCGATGTCCATGGTCTCTTATGCGGCGGGCTCGCGCTATCTCTCGTTGCTCGGCGGGACGTGTATGAGTTTTTACGACTGGTATTGCGACCTGCCGCCGGCGAGCCCGATGACCTGGGGTGAGCAAACCGATGTGCCGGAAAGCGCGGACTGGTATAATTCCGGCTTCATCATGCTGTGGGGCTCGAACGTTCCGCAGACGCGCACGCCGGACGCGCACTTCTTTACCGAGGTGCGTTACAAAGGCGCCAAGGCGGTTACGATTTCGCCAGATTATTCCGAAGCCTCAAAATTCGGCGATGTCTGGCTGTCACCCAAACAGGGAACCGATGCGGCGCTCGCCATGGCGTTCGGTCACGTCATTCTCAAAGAGTTTTATCTCGACCGTCAGGTGGATTACTTCCAGGAATATGCCCGGAAATATACTGACATGCCGATGCTAGTAAGGCTGGTCAAAAAAGACGGCCGGCTTGTTCCGGACCGAATGGTGCGCGCCTCTGATTTCGACGGCTCACTGAATGAAGAAAACAATCCCGAATGGAAAACCATTGCTTTTGATAAAAAAGTCGGGCGGGCCGTTTGTCCACGCGGATCTATCGGTTTTCGTTGGGGCGAATCTGGGAAATGGAACCTCGAAGAAAAATCCGCGGCCGGTGATGAGACTGATCTGTCAATTTCCTTGATCGATAATCGCGACGACGCGGTTGATGTCGCCTTCCCGTATTTTGGCAACCGCCAACATGACTATTTCCACGGCACCGACCATCCCGATGTGCTTGAGCGCCGCGTACCCGTCAAGCGGCTTCAGCTGAAGGAAGGCGAAACATTGGTCGCAACGGTGTTTGATCTGATGTGCGCCAATTACGGTCTAGACCGTGGTCTTGGCGGCGAGTGGGTGGCGAAATCATACGACGAAGACATCCCCTATACGCCCGCCTGGCAAGAAAAAATTACCGGCGTGGCGCCAGATCAGGTGATCGCGGTCGCGCGCGGGTTTGCTGATAACGCCGAGAAAACACGCGGCAAATCCATGGTCATCGTCGGAGCTGGTCTCAACCACTGGTACCACATGGACATGAATTATCGCGGCATCATCAATATGCTGGTGATGTGCGGTTGCGTCGGCCAATCAGGCGGCGGCTGGTGCCATTATGTGGGTCAGGAAAAACTGCGCCCGCAAACCGGCTGGTTGCCGCTCGCCTTCGGCCTCGACTGGAGCCGGCCGCCGCGGCAGATGAACTCCACTTCGTTCTTCTATGCGCATACGGATCAATGGCGCTATGAAACGCTTGATGTTGATGAAATTATTTCCCCCGTGGCGCCGGAAGGCAAATGGAAGGGCTCGCTGATCGACTTTAATGTTCGCGCCGAGCGTATGGGATGGCTTCCGTCCGCACCCCAGCTTCAGCGCAACCCGCTGGAAGTTTCCAAGGATGCGGCGGCGGTGGGCATGGAAGCGAAAGACTATGTGGCGCGTGAGTTGAAATCCGGCGCACTAAAAATGTCCTGCGAGGACCCGGACGATCCGGCGAACTGGCCGCGAAACATGTTTGTGTGGCGTTCAAACCTGCTCGGCTCTTCGGGTAAGGGCCATGAATATTTCCTGAAACACCTCCTTGGTACGTCGCACGGCATTCAGGGCAAGGATCTCGGGCAAACAGGCGGGCAAAAACCAGAAGAGGTTCCCTGGCATGATGAGGCGCCGGAAGGAAAGCTTGATCTTCTGGTGACCATCGATTTTCGAATGTCGACAACTTGCGTTTACTCTGACATCGCACTGCCGACGGCGACGTGGTATGAGAAAAACGATCTCAACACGTCAGACATGCATCCCTTTATCCACCCCTTACAAAATGCGGTGGACCCGCTTTGGGAAAGCAAAAGCGACTGGGAAATTTTCAAAGGTATAGCGAAGTCGTTTTCTGAAATTGCACCTGAAGTCCTTGGCGTTGAAAAAGATGTTGTACTGATACCTACCCTACACGACACACCGGGCGAGCTGGGCCAGGCGTTGGATGTGAAGGACTGGAAACAGGGGGAGGTCGACCCCATCCCCGGCAAAACCATGCCGGCTGTCGCCGTCGTCGAGCGCGACTACCCCAACCTCTTTAAACGGTTCACGGCGCTTGGGCCGCTGCTATCCAAAATTGGTAATGGCGGTAAAGGCATCTCTTGGAACACTGAGTTAGAGGTCGACCATCTCAAAGATCTAAATGGCGTCGTAACGGAAGAGGGGCCGACGAAAGGTCTGGCCCGCATCGAAAGCGATATCGATGCAACGGAAGTAATCTTGATGCTGGCGCCGGAGACCAACGGCGAAGTCGCAGTGAAAGCCTGGGACGCGCTTTCCAAAATGACCGGGCGCGAACATGCTCACCTAGCCTTGCCGAAGGAAGATGAAAAAATCCGGTTCCGCGATATCGTCGCGCAGCCGCGCAAGATTATTTCATCGCCCACCTGGTCCGGCATTGAATCGGAAAAGGTCTGTTACAACGCCGGCTATACTAATGTTCATGAGTTGATCCCGTGGCGAACGCTCACAGGACGCCAACAGCTGTATCAGGATCATCTGTGGATGCGCGCCTTTGGCGAGACCCTATGCGTCTACCGTCCGCCGATCGATACAAAAGCCATCGCGCCGGTGATCAACCAAAAGGACAATGGCGAAAAACAAATTGTTCTTAACTTCATCACGCCGCACCAGAAATGGGGCATCCACTCGACCTATACGGACAATCAGCTGATGCTGACCTTGTCGCGCGGCGGACCGATTGTCTGGCTCAGTGAAGATGACGCCCGCGAGGCCGGCATTGTCGATAACGATTGGATTGAGGCCTATAATTCCAATGGCGCTTTAACGGCGCGGGCCGTGGTTTCGCAGCGTGTCAAACCGGGCATGGTCATGATGTATCACGCTCAGGAAAAAATTGTGAATGTACCGGGCTCTGAAATTACCGGCAATCGCGGCGGCATCCATAATTCGGTAACGCGCACCATCTTGAAGCCAACCCACATGATCGGCGGCTACGCCCAGCAAGCTTATGGGTTCAACTATTACGGCACGGTGGGTTCGAACCGCGATGAATTCGTGATTGTCAGAAAAATGAACAAAGTCGATTGGCTTGATGGCCCGGCGCAAAAAGTTGAGGCCGAGACATGAAAATCCGTGCGCAAATATCGATGGTGCTGAATCTCGACAAATGCATCGGATGCCATACCTGCTCTGTGACTTGCAAGAATGTCTGGACCAATCGCGAGGGCGTTGAGTACGCCTGGTTCAACAACGTTGAGACCAAGCCGGGCATTGGCTATCCCGATAATTGGGAAGACCAGGCCAAGTGGAATGGCGGCTGGGAGCGAAAGAAAAACGGTAAGCTACTGCCCAAAATGGGCGGCAAGCTTTCGGTGCTCGCCAAGATTTTTGCCAATCCCGATCTGCCCGAGATCGACGACTACTACGAGCCGTTTACCTTCGACTACGAGCACCTGCAAACTGCGCCGGAAATGAAAGCCCAACCGGTGGCGCGCCCGCGCTCACTTATCACTGGCGAGCGGATGGAGAAAATCAACAAAGGTCCGAACTGGGAAGAAATTCTCGGCGGAGAGTTTTTCAAACGCTCTAAAGATTATAATTTCGCCGAGATTGAGAAGGAAATCTACGGGCAGTTTGAAAACACCTTCATGATGTATCTGCCGCGTTTGTGTGAGCACTGCCTTAATCCGGCTTGCGTTGCAGTATGCCCCTCCGGCGCAATTTATAAACGCGAAGAAGACGGCGTTGTCCTGATCGACCAAAATAAATGTCGCGGCTGGCGTATGTGCGTGTCGGGATGTCCTTATAAAAAGATTTATTACAACTGGAGCTCCGGTAAATCTGAGAAATGCACGCTATGTTACCCGCGCCTTGAATCCGGCCAGCCAACAGTATGTTCTGAAACATGCGTCGGACGCATTCGCTATCTCGGTGTTGTACTTTATGATGCAGACAGCATCGGTAAGGCGGCGGCGGTAGAAAAAGAAACCGACCTCTATCAGAGCCATCTCGATATTTTCCTCGATCCGAATGACCCAGAAGTCCAACGCCAGGCACTCGCTGATGGTGTCCCTGCTACATGGCTGGAAGCGGCGAAGAAATCACCTATCTATAAAATGGCGGTGGAATGGAATATCGCCTTTCCGCTGCACCCGGAATACCGGACGCTGCCTATGGTCTGGTACGTGCCGCCCCTATCGCCAATACAGTCCATGGCGGAAGCAGGCGCCTTTGGCGAAAAAGGCGCGATGCCGAATGTCCGGAATTTGCGCATCCCGCTAAAATATCTCGCCAACTTGCTAACCGCCGGTGACGAAGAACCGGTTGCGCTGGCGCTCGAAAAACTCATCGCCATGCGCGCCTATATGCGCTCGAAATCCTATGAGGGCGCGGAAGACGCTTCGCTCCCCGGCAAGGTCGGTATGACGCCGCAACAAGTTGACGAAATGTACCACCTTATGGCGATCGCCAATTACGAAGACCGCTTCGTCATCCCGACCACGCACCGTGAATACGCTGAAAACGCTTACGACCTTAAAGGCGAATGCGGCTTTTCCTTTGGTGAAGGCTGCGGCGAGCCGAAGCAGGCTGTGGAATGGACCGGGCTTTTCGCCAAGGGTCCGGCAAGAGAGAAAGTTTAAAGAAGCGAGCATCATGACAAATACATACAAAGCCCTCAGCGCGCTTCTTTCCTACCCATCCGCAGACTTACAGCAAGCGGTGGAAGAAATTCGCGAGATTATTCACGACGAGGCGTTAGCGCCGGACTGGGCCCTGCGCAAGCTGACGCCGCTGATTGAGGATATGAAAACCCTCGATTTGTTGGAGTTACAAGAGCGTTATGTCTTCCTATTCGACCGCACACGGTCCTTATCGCTTCACTTGTTTGAGCATGTGCATGGCGAGTCACGTGACCGTGGTCAGGCGATGGTGGATTTAAAAACACTCTACGCCGAAGGCGGCCTGAACCCGGACGCGAGTGAATTACCGGACTTTCTGCCGCTGTTTTTAGAATATCTATCAACACGCCCGGCGAGCGAGGCGCGCACATTGCTCGCAGAGCCATTAAGTGTCATCGCGGCGCTGAAAGAACGGCTTACCAAACGCAAAACCTCTTACTCTGCGGTATTTACCGTATTGGAAGCAATCGCCGGACGCGCGCCCGCAAAAGCCGAACTCGACACGTTGCGCAAGGCGCCGGACGACGATCCGAATGATCTCAAAGCCCTCGACGAAGCTTGGGAAGATGAACCGGTAACCTTTGGTCAGAATGAGGAGGGCTGTCCGAAAGTCGATCAAATGCTGGAGCGTATGGGAGTGAATAACACTGACGTCAAAAATACCGCGCCGGCGGGAGAGCAGTCATGATAGATTATCTCAATCAATTTCTGTTTGGCTTTTACCCTTACATCGCTCTTAGCGTTCTCTTCATCGGCTCAATCATGCGCTTTGAACACGGGCAATATTCGTGGCGCTCGGGATCAAGTCAGCTATTGCGGCGAAAACAATTGATGGTCGGGAGCGTTCTCTTTCACGTCGGTATCCTGATCATCTTTTTTGGTCACCTAGTTGGCCTCTTAACGCCGATCTGGGTGTTTGATGCGCTTGGTATTCCCCATGGCGCCAAACAGGTACTTGCAATCGTCGCTGGCGGATTTGCGGGCGTGATGTGTTTTGTTGGCATGGTATTGCTAATTCATCGGCGTCTTTTTGATGCGCGCGTTCGTGCAACATCAAGCTTTGGCGATACGGCAATCTTGCTGCTTATCTTTGCCCAGCTGTGCCTCGGTCTTTCGACGATATTCGTATCGCTAAACCATCTCGATGGCCATGAGATGGTGAAATTTATGGAGTGGGCGCAACGAATATTTACCTTCCGCGGTGGTGCGGCAGCGTTAATTGCAGACGCACACCCAATCTTCAAAGCCCACCTCGTCCTTGGCCTGACGATCTTTCTGGTGTTCCCGTTTACGCGCCTTGTGCACATGCTCAGCGCCCCCGTCTGGTACATTGGTCGGCGCGGGTATCAGATCGTCCGGACCCGTAAACAACAATCAAATCAAAAACCAACTGCGGCGTCAGTGGAATAGGCCCTGGCCTCGCCAATAAGTGGAGTGAGTGATGACTGAGAAAAATTGGCTTGCTGTTTCATATATTGCCCTCGCGGCAACTGTAATGGCGACTGCGCCAGCTTTTGGGGAAGACGGCGAGCAAGCAAATAATGATGGACCGATTATCGAAGCAATCAAGGACAGCAAGCTTCTTATCGATGTGCGCTATCGCTTTGAGACAAAGGACCAGGATGGCTTCGCCCAGGACGCATATTCAAATACAATAAGAACCCGGCTCGGATTTGAAACCGGTGAGGTCTACAATTTGAAATTTTTGGTTGAGTTTGAAAATGTCGCCTCTGTTGGCGATGATCATTTCAATTCCACCACCAATGGCCGCGGACAATTTCCGGTGATCGCCGATCCCGATGCAACCGAGATTAACCGCGCGCAAGTTACCTTTACTGGTATCGACAAGACAGCCATCACGGTTGGGCGGCAACGCTTCAACCTTAACAATCATCGCTTCGTTGGCGCCGTCGATTTTCGCCAGAACCAGCAGACATTTGATGCTGCGCGCTTTTCAACCAAGCTGGTTGACCACGTCACGCTCGATTATCTTTATATCAGCCGTGTTCACCGGATCTTTGGTGATGATCATCCGGTCGGTGAATTCGATAGTGATAGCCATGTAATTTCCGCGGTCTTTGATGGCGGTGAATTCGGCAAAGTTAAAGGCTATGGCGTTGTCCTCGATCTGATGGAAGCGCCAGGGCTTTCCTCGCAAAGCTGGGGCGTGCGCTATGAAAATACCCTCACACTTGATGAAGACACGGGCGTCAAGCTTGGCGTTGTTGCAGAATATGCATCACAGTCAGACAATGCAGCAAACCCGATTGATTATAGTGAAGATTATCTCCATGGCGAAGCCTCGTTAAGCGTCGCGCCATTCACTGGCAAGTTGGGCTACGAAAAGCTTGGCGGAGATGGAGTATCATCCTTCAAAACACCGCTCGCGACGTTGCACAAGTTTCAAGGCTTTGCTGATGTCTTTTTGGCAACGCCTGCGGCTGGCCTTGAAGACGTCTATGGCACGATCGCTTATAACTGGAAGAACGCGCCGTTCGGAACCGGCGTTAAATTTTTCGCTACCTATCACGATTTTAAATCCGATGTCGGCTCGCTTGATCTTGGCGACGAATTTGATGCTGGAATGTCTGTGAAATTTCGCAAACACTGGTCAGTGAACCTCAAGGGCGCCGTATATAATGGCGGGGCCTCCAGCAACGCGGATAGAAACCTGATTTGGGCGGCATTGCGGTTTCAGTATTAAGGGAGAGAGCGGTTATGAATGTCACGAGCCACACGTCAAATCATAAGCCTGACACCGGCGCCGCGCAAGAAAGCCTTGAAGTCGCCAATCCTTGGGGCATTGAGGCGCCGTCGCCGGCGTTGATTAAGAGCCCCATCGAATTTTTGTTCGTCGAGCATAACCGACAACGCCAGGCGGCGAACATTTTACACTTAGTCGCGGATGGTGAGTTCAATAAGGGTGGCGTTAAAAAGCTGATTGACTTCCTTGAAACCGACTTTGCTGTTCACGTCGCTGATGAGGAGTTATGTTTTTTCCCGTTATTGTTGCAGCACTGTCCGCCTGAAGACAATATTGACAAGCTGATTGAACGGTTGGCCGACGAACATAAAAAGGACGAAGGGACTATTACAGACATAACGGCTGTTTTAAATGGCCTGTTGGCGGGTGAAAAGTTGAACGGCAAAGTTAGCCGGACCATCCGTGGGTTCGCGGAGCACATTCTTCAACACCTCGCCTTGGAGAATGCTGTCCTGCTGCCGATAGCGCGCGCGCGCTTGGACGAGAAGGCGCTATGCGCTCTGTCGGATATGATGAAGGAACGTCGCTTGTGATTTGTTGCACAATAGCAGCCGTTCTGGCGCCCCTATAGCCGGTCTTACAATGCCGGGAATGACATGTGACGCCCATCTGATGCGCTGTGCATTACTTTATAGCCGAAAGGCCATCATTTCTGGAAAGACTGCATCTTGAAAGGCGCGGCGCCATAACCTCCACGAAATAGGGCTTTGTCAACTGCATCCTCCCGTAACGGTTAGTGACCAGCTATTTTGGTCTTTTGCGACGATGGCGGTGACCGAAAATATTTGTTTCATACGCGCTTCGGTCAAAGTTTCCTCCACGCCGCCATTGGCGTGGATTTCGCCATCCTTCATCCAGATGAGGCGGTCGGCAAACCGTGCCGCTAACGCGATGTCATGTAAAACGACCACGCCGCCGCCGCCATTGTCTACATATGCGCGAATGAGCGACATGATCTGAAACTGGTGGCTGGGATCGAGGGAGGCGACTGGCTCATCTGCGATCAGGAGCGGTGCCTTTGAGGCGAAGGCGCGCGCGCAGTGAACCCGCGCCAGCTCACCGCCAGACAATGTATCGGTGCGGCGATCGGCAAGATGGTTGAGATCGCAATCGTGCATCGCCGCAGCGACGGCAGCTGTGTCCTCGCCCTTCAGCTTTGTGGTTGATGCGCCGTATGCGTAGCGCCCAAGCGCAACAACGTCGCGGACGCGCACAGGCCAGGCGAGCAGACGCGATTGTGGCAGATAGGAAACCAGCCGCGCGCGTTCGATGGGTGAGAGGTCTGCGATGGCCTTGCCATTGATCGTGACAGTGCCGGCAGACGGCGTCATCAGGGCGAGGGCGCATTTCAACAGTGTGCTTTTGCCGGCGCCGTTGGGGCCGATCAGCGCGATAAGCTCGCCGGAACGGATACTGGCGCTGACGTTTTGCAGAAGGCGCGCACCGCCAGCTTCGACGCAAACATTGTTGAGGTTGATTTCAGCCATTGGCCCGCCCCCGCCCGATGGCAATCCAGACGAAAGCCGGCGCGCCGATCAACGCAGCGACAACCCCGAGCCGCAACTCCGTCGGCGCCGGGATCAGCCGTACGCCGATATCGGCGAGAACCAGAATGACGCCGCCCAATATCGCCGACGGCGCCAGAGTTCGCGCAGGGTCATGACCAACCAGCGGACGCACCAGATGCGGCGCCATGATGCCGATGAAGCCGATCGCGCCGGCGATAGAAACGGCCGCGCCAGCGATCAGGCCAGTTCCGAGAATAACGAAGCTGCGCGCGCGCGGAAGATCAACGCCGAGACCATGGGCGGCTTCCTCGCCAAGGCTCAAAGCTGAGAGCGCCCGGCGCGAAAGGACGATAAAGACCAGTCCGACGACCATTAACGGCGCCGCCAGCAGGATATCGTCAAAGCTGCGATTGGCGACTGAGCCAAGTGTCCAGCTGATCAGATCGGAGAGCGTGAACGGATTGGGTGCGAGGTTAAGCAGCAGCGCCATTAAGGCGCCGGCAAAACTCGACAGTCCGAAGCCGATGAGAATTAGGGTGATGACGGATGATGTGTGAATAGCGGCAATTGAAAGCAGCGTGGTGGCCGCGAGCGCGCCTGATATGGCTGCAATCGGTACGGTAATCGGCGATAGGCTAGCCGCACCATAGAACAGCGCAAGCGTCGCGCCGAGCGATGCGCAGGCGGAAACGCCGAGGACGCCGGGCTCAGCCAGAGGATTGCGCAACAGGCCTTGCAACGCCGCACCGCAAAGACCGAGCGCCGCGCCGACGACGAAAGCGGCGATCGCGCGCGGCAGCCTGATCTCCCATAAAACGATCGCATCGCCGGTTGAGCCGGCGCCGGCGAGGGCGGCGAGGAGCCGTCCCGGCGACATTGCCGTCGAGCCAATCAGGCAGGCGGCGATAATCGCCGCCAAGGCGATGGCCGAGAGGAGAGGGATGAGTTCGTGGTCTTTCATTGTACGGACGAGGTTGTTGTTGGCGCTGCGGCAAGCGCTTCCAGCGCATCGAGCAGAAACCATCCGCTGCAAGCGGTCCAGGCGCTCGGCAAATCAATCACCGGGCGCTTCGACAGTTGGCGACGGGCGACGGGATGGCGCGACGGCGTCCAGATATCGGAGATCATATCACTGGTATCGAAAAACCCGGCGGCGATGACATCAGGGCTGTCATAGGCAAGGCGTTCAAGCGGGAGCGAGCCCCAGCCGGGCGCTGCGCGAAAGTTCTCGTAGCCGGCGCGCTCCAGAAGCTCGCCAACCAACGTGCCGCGACCGGCAACGGCGCCTTTTGACGTCATATAAAGCATCGTTGAACCATCATTTTGAGGCGCCAGCGCCGCCAGACGGTTCTCCATTTCCGCGACCAGCGTGACGCCGCGCCCAATTGCGCCCAGATCCTTTGCTGTATCAAGGATGCTCAGCTTTACAGTGTCGAGATCGCCAGCATAGGCAATCTGCACAACTTTTATGCCGGCGCGCTCGAAAAACGCCGTTGCATTTGGCCCGCCGCCATAGGTTCGCACGACAATGTCCGGCGCCAGCAGCAAGATATCCTCCGCTCGCGGCCGGACTTTAGCGAAGCCTTTGGCGTCATTGTGCATATAGGAAAACACCGCCTCCGCATCCGGTGATAAAGCGAGAATATTTTCGCGATCAGCAAGCTTCAGCACAAACTGATCGGCGCAGAAATCTAGGCTGACAATTTTCTTGCCGACGCCGGTCGCGACTTGCGGCGCCTGCCGCGAACAAGCCGCGGCAGACGTTATTATGGCGATGATGACGATTAGATTTTTGATCATGTTAGAAAACCAATCTGACGCCGCCGGTAGCGGAAAGGCCCGGCGTTCCGAAACCGGAGATTTGCTGGTAGTTCTCATCAAAGAGATTTTCAATCCGGCTGTAAAGTTCGATGGTCTCGTTCACCTGATAGCTGGCGGCGAGATCAACCCGGACCCAGGATGGAACATCTGTTCCGAATGCGCCTTCGGTCTCCGCGCCGTTATAGCGCAGCACCGCCGAACCTGAAATCGGCCCGTTTTTGTAGATCACGGCAAAGTCGCCGGAATGGCGCGGGATACGGATTTGCCGCTCGCCGGTTGTGGCGTCTTCGGCGTCGATATAGGCATGGCTTACGGAAAGGCTGATCGCATCGGTAACTGCGATATCGAGCGCAGTCTCTATGCCATTGGCTTTAGTTGCATCGAGATTTTCATAACGAAAGTTTGGTGCAAAGATGATCAGGTTCTCCGTGTCGCGATCAAAATAGGTAACGCTCAACATTGCGCGATTATTTGGCGCCGTCAGATCAACGCCGATATCAAAGGCGCTGCTTGTCTCCGGTTGGAGATCGCCATTCGCCGGCAGCAGCCCGAAGGTCTGAGTCAGTTGAAAGATCGTCGGCGCTTTGAAGCCTTCGCCCCAGCTGCCGCGCAGTGTCACATATTGCGAGGGCGACCAGGAGGCGGCGGCTCTGGCGGTGGTAGCCGAACCAAACTGGCTGTGGTCGTCGTTGCGCACGCCCGCGGTGAGCGTCAGCCCGTCAAACGGCTTTAGCTCATAGAGTGCAAAGAAGCTGTCGATCGATGTCTCATCGCTATTGGCTTCGTTCTCCTCGCGCTCGGCGCCAAAGGCTAGGCGATGGCGTGCATCAATATTGAGCGTGCCCTGATAGCGCAGGATCAACCGGTCGCCTTTGTCGAGCGCCGCAAACCCGCCGAAATTCCCGGTGCGTTTAATGTCGGTAAAGCCGGCCATGAAACTGTTTTCGAGGCGATCGCCGAATAGCGGCGCATACAGCGTTGCAGCGGTAGTGAATTGTTCGGTCCTGGAATAATCGTTTGTGTCGGCGAGAGAAAAGTTCGGCGGCGGAAATCCGTCGATCTCGGTCTCACCTTCCATATAGCGGGCGCGGGCTTCAAACCACAGCCCGTGGGGAAGGTTCAATCCGCCACGCGCCGCATAAGTCTGCGCGTCATAGTCGTCAGCCTCGCCATTGCCATCGCCGGCGTCGGCTTTGGAGATGCCGTCGCTGGCGATGCCTGATGCGGCGAGGCGAAAATCACCGGCATCGTTCGCGCCAAAGATCGCCGCGCCGCCGCGATAGGTTTTAAACGATCCGCCTTCGGCAAATAGCCTGGCGCCGATCCCGGCCTCAGGACGCTTGGTGATGATGTTGACGACCCCGCCGATGGCGTCGGAGCCCCAAAGCGTTGATTGCGGACCTTTCAAAACCTCAATGCGTTCAATATCGGCGGCGTCGAGGAGCGAGAAATCATAACCGCCGCCAACTGCCGTCGGATCGCCCAGAGGCACGCCGTCCAGGAGCACAAGTGTCTGATCGCTGGCTGCGCCGCGAATGCGCACCGTGGCCAGGCCGCCAAAGGCGCCGTTCTGGTTGAGGGTCACACCCGGCGCTGAGGCCAGCGCATCGAGCGCAAATGCGTAGCCGCGCAATTCAATATCTTCCGCGGTGATGATCGACACCGAAGACCCGGCCTCGCTGGCCGGCGCCGCGAGGCGGAGCCCCTCGACAATGATTTCGTCGCGGTCGTGGTTTTCAGAGCCAGCGGCAACCGGTGCGATACAGATAAGCGCCACCGCCGCGCCAACACTCGCGTATTTTATAATCATAACTGTTCTCCTCAACCCGGAGATCATCCGGGTGCTGATAGCTGACAAAATCCGCCTTGAGAGCGGGGGTCTAAGTTTTGTCGCCTCTGAGGAATTCAGACCTTGTTCTTACGGCTATCCCGGCCGGGAACGAGCGACGCGATGGCAGGTCTCCTGACTTCGCGGGTCGTCGCCGGCAGCCTCCTTCCCGGAGCGGGATGCTCCAGTGGATCGTGGCTGACGGCTAACCGCTTACAGTTGCGGGAACAGTTCCGGATTAAAACCGGATTCCCTTTTAAGCCCGGTTAGGGGCGCCATCTGAGATGAAAATGCTCATGCGTGTTTTCGATTGTCAACTAGACTGCGTTCACTTTTTGTCGAATCAAGAACGCAGTCTAGATTCTTTGCTGGTCGCGTGTTTCATTCCAAAAACCGCATACACTTTTTGCAAACACGCTTTAGAAAACAATCTGCGCCCAGCGCCATAACAGCCTTATGGCGACATAGAGTATTAATGCGGAGGTCAGGCGCTTGATGGTGACCGGGCTCAACTTCGATGCGCCGAGGCGAGAGCCGATCTGTCCGCCGATCAGCACTGCCGGGAAGACCATCCAGTATTCAGCAAGCATGGAAACACCGCCAAGGTCGCCCAGCTTCATCGTCTGACCGGCAAGGCCCGACAGCGAGTTCACCAGAATAAACAAGCTGCAGGCGGCGGCGATTTTTCGCGGATCACCCCAGCGTAAAAGATATAGCACCGGCGCCAGAAAAATCCCGCCGCCAATACCAACCAGCCCGGAGACAAAGCCGAGGCTCGCGCCAATCGTGATGGCAATCGGCGCGGGGGTCTGGCGAATGTCGCCTCCCGCCGCCGCCGGGGGCCGCTCAAAGGCAAGCCGCAAGCCCGCTGCCGTCAAGGCCAGCCCGAGAGCGGCGATGAAAAAAGTCTCGGAAACGGGAATGCGCCCGCCGACCCAGGCGGCGGGAACGGATGCGGCGATCCACGGCAGAAGTGATCGCCAATCCAGATAACCGGCGCGCGAAAACCTAACTGCGCCGCCGGCGACAACGATGATATTGCAGATCAGCGCAATCGACGGAAGAATTCGGTAATCCGCACCATGAAGAACAAGAAGCGCATTATAAGTCGAGCCGCCGCCGAAGCCGACCGAGGCGTATAGTACAGCCGTGATAAAAAAGAGTAAGGCGAGAAGAGGCATGTGACTGTCGGGATCACTTCAAGTTCAGCGGGTCGACGCCCGGATGCGAGCGCCTGTCATACAGCCGAGAGGGAGGCGGGTCGAGATGGCTAAGGGGTCCACGGTGGGGGGGGGGGGCGAATTTGTCGGAGCATAATCAAGCCTACCCCCCTAACGCGCGTCGGCCGGACAGATCGTCCCGTTGGTGGCGCGCGCGAACCGCATTGCCGTGAGATCAAAGATGGCGGAGAGGAAGGGATTCGAACCCTCGAAGGGAGTTAAAGCCCTTACTCCCTTAGCAGGGGAGCGCCTTCAACCACTCGGCCACCTCTCCGCCGCCGGTTCTGCCCGGAAAAGAGTGGCTTTGCAAGGTGGATCATGAGGGCCGGTTATGGGGATGGCTGGCCTAACGCTAGTAAGACAAAGCGGCGGCTTTTCTCATGGCGCTTTCATTAACAGGGATCGATTTCGCTGTAGTCGTCGCCCTGTAATTCAGCGAGCATGCTTGCATTTAGGTCTCCTACTGCGATCTCTTCTTTGACCTTTTGCGCCAGGAAGTAGTCATAGGTAAGGCATTCGTCGGCGATTTCGTCGCGGTCACCATTAATTCGCGCGCGATAAGGGTCAAAGGCCGCAGGCGCCGCCACAACCCTGTCAGGCGCAGCTGCAAGCGCCGGAAAGTCAAAGGACAGATTGTCCTCCTCAACTATTTCGGTAGCGAGCGCTGGCGCCGTGCTTAAGGGTTCCGGCCTGTCGGCTATTGCTTCGGCGGCGAGGCGTTCGATCATGTCGTCTGCGATTTCATTCGTAGCCAGCGGCGTCGATGCAATAGCGACTGGCGTCGCCATAGGCTGCTCAGCTGGCGCTAGTTCAATATCTTCGACTTGCGGCTGTTGAGATGCTCCGCTCACTGATATTATAATCGCTGTCGGCGTTGCAACGGGCTCGATGGTGGTTGCTACAGTTTCGGCAACATCCACAACGGTAGTCGTTTTCTCCAGCGTGTAAGTGATTTTTGGCGCGGCCTCGTGTCCTGGCGCTGGGTTGATCATTTCCACAGCTGGCGACAAAATAGTTCGGTCATCAACGATGACAATATCGGGCAATTGGCGGGTTTCGGTTCGTGCTAGCAGGAATTGCGCTGCGCGGTTGGCGGTGCTTGCGGGGAGGGGCGCCAGTTTTTGTGCGCCTTTGCCAACGGAGTGGGCTGCAAGATGAGCATAGGGGTGTTGTGTAACCGCGATGCGCCCGCGCGGGCCGCCGCGTTCTATGTCTGATGCTAGCCGGCCGGGGATTGGCTTATTGTTGAGTTGGCCGCGATAGACTTGCGTATTTTCCAGCACCCGCTGAATGTAGTTGCGGGTCTCTGAGAATGGCACAAGCTCGATCCAGTCAACCGGATCGATACCCGATCCGCGTGGATCTCCATAGGTTTTAATCCATTGCTCGGCGCGGTGAGGGCCAGCGTTATAGGCTGCGAAGGTCAACACCAAAGAGCCGTTAAATTGCTTCAGTAGATGAGATAAATGCGCAGAGCCAAGAGTGAGATTATAGACCGGGTCGTCCAGAAGTGCAGTGCGTGAATAGCGTATGCCCGCCTTACGCGCGGTGATCAGCGCCGTAGACGGAATAAGCTGCATCATGCCCCGGGCGCCGGCTCTGGAAAATGCGCGCGGGTTAAATTCGCTTTCCTGACGCGACAGACCCAAAATGATTTCTGGTGAGACAAAACGCTTTGCTTCTTCCGGAACGAAGACGGTCGGATAAGCGACATTGGCCGCAAAGGCGCTCCGCCGGATCGCAACTTTGCCGGCGCGCACCGTCAGATGCGGCGCCCCCTCGCCATTAGCGAGTTTGGCCAGCTCAACATATTCGCCGGGGCGCTCAAGCCGGTCGTCGACGTGATAGGCAAAGACCATAAATTCATAATCAAGGCCGAGGTCGGAAAGCATGCGCAGCGCCGCTACAGTCGGTCGGGCGGAAAACAGCGCCCGGTCTTCCGGCGTTGCGACAACTACGGGCCCAAACCTGTTTTGAAGCGCCATACCCCCCAGCTTTTCCGCAGCAAGCTGTCCGTAGAAAGAATAATAATAAGGCGTCGCCGCCTCATAATAAGATGTTGCAAGCTCTGGCTTGCCTTCCGCCTCGGCGGCGCGGCCGAGCCAGTAATAGGCGCGCGAGAGCGAAATCGGCGTGCCGACAACGGAAGCCAGAGCCAGAAAATGCGTCTCCGCGCGGGCTGGTTGTTCTAAAAAGCGAAGCGCAATCCAGCCAGCGTTGAATTCTGCTTCGGAAAGATCTTCGCTCGCTTCCAGCCCATGATTGGCGGCGAGGGCATAGGCGTCGCCAAAGCGGCCTTCCTTCAACGCCCAGCGCATCAAGAGTTGGCGTTCATCCCACCAGCGCGCCGGGTTGCGCAACGCGACGGCGTCGCTCGGCGCTTTGGCGGAAAGCGCGAGCGCAGTTTCCTCAGCGCCGCTGCGCCGGTAATAACGCACCGCAGCGTGTAGAATGCCGGGGTCCATCTGGTTGTCATGCGACAGGCTGCGATACAGTTTCGGTCCGTTTGTAGAGCGCAATAACAGCGCTGCGCGCGCGCGCGCTTTACGGCGCTCATTGGAGGACAGTTGAAAAAACATCCGTCGCGCATTGGTCACCTGACGCGCCCATAACAACCGGTCGACACGCGCTGCGTGATCTTCCTTGGTAAGTCGCCGGCCATATATTTTAAGAATGCGGCGCTCTTCAGCGACATTGAAATTGTGATTCACCCATGCATCGCGCAGATGGATTAGCGCGGCGTCATTCTCGCCAGTGGTAAAGAGCGCGCGCGCCAGTTGAATTTTTCCACCGCCAGTGATTGGGTCGCGCGTGTCGAAGAAATCGAGCACGCTTTGGCTCGGTGTGGTGTTGCTGATGCGTCTTTCAACAAAGCTCTGAATCCGGCTCACGGCCGGCCAGTCGTTATGATAGTCAAGAAAATGACCAGCGTCGGCGATCTTGACCAGCGGGTCTTCGGCTTTGAAATACATCCATTCGCCAAGGCTGGCGGCAATTGGATCACTGATCTGTTTGATTTCGCTGCGGGCGTCGGAAAACCGTTTACTCTTTAGCGCTTCTGCGACTGTGGTGAGTGTGGTGTGATCGGCGCGGGACATGTAGACCGGGCCGGGGGGTGTTGGTTTCAGTCGCGGCGACAGGTTTGCAGCCGCTGTGCCATGGAAGGCAAACACCGTTAAAACGACAAAAATCAGCTTTGTCAGACACTTGCGCGCTGATTCCATCATTTCCACTTCTCCCACACAACGAACGCAGCTTTGCTAGCGTACCCTAAAGCGCACCGGTTCAAAATAGCCCGTCTCTTGCTGATTTTGAAATAGGACGTTATCGATCGGTCACAATTCAGAAAAATGAGCTCATGAACCAAATTAAAGGGTCCATCACCGCCCTCGTTACGCCCTTCAAAGATGGCCGCATCGATGATGATGCTTTCCAGAAAATGGTTAATATTCAAGTCGATGCGGGTACACAGGCACTGGTGCCGGTGGGCACGACTGGCGAATCTGCGACTTTGTCAGACCCTGAGCACGAGCGGGTCGTCCGGCTCTGTGTTGAGGCGTCGGCCGGGCGTGCGCCGGTGATCGCCGGGGCCGGATCCAACGATACCGCCTATGCCATCTCCATGGCGCAGCGGGTGCAAAAGTTCGGCGCCGACGCCATTCTTGCGGTGACGGGGTATTATAATCGCCCCAATCAAGCCGGTCTAATCGGGCATTATCAGGCGCTTCATAGCGCCACTGACATGCCAATTATCATTTACAATATTCCGGCGCGCACGACAGTCAGCCTTTCTGTTGAGACGCTGGCGCGGTTGTCGAGATTGCCGAGGATCGTCGGCGTCAAGGATGCAACCGCGGACCTTGCGCGTGTGGCGCTGCAACGGCTTTATTGCGAGGGGGATTTTGTACAACTGTCCGGCGAGGACATGACCGCGGTCGGCTTTAATGCGATGGGCGGGCGAGGCTGTATTTCGGTGGCGTCCAATGTTGCGCCGGGTCTTTGCGCGGAAATGCAGAACGCAACATTGCGTGGAGATTTTAGCGCTGCACTGGTGCTTCAGGACCGGCTCGCGCCATTGATCGAGGCGTTGTTTAGCGATGTGTCGCCGGGCCCGACGAAATACGCCCTGTCATTGATGGGCCTATGCACAAACGAAGTGCGCCTGCCAATGACGCCGCCCAGCGATGTGGCAAAGGCTAAAGTCCGCGCCGCGCTTGAAGGTCTGGGTCTGATTGATTGATGGCCGACACAAAGAATGACAACAGGAAAGTCATCGCAGTAAACCGCCGGGCGCGTTTTGATTATTTGATCAATGAGGTGCTCGAGGTTGGCATTGTGCTGACTGGCACCGAAGTGAAGGCGATGCGCGAAGGCAAGGTCAATATTGCCGAGAGCTACGCCTCGCCGGAGAATGGCGAGATCTGGTTGATCAATGCCAACATTCCGGAATATTCCGCTGGCAACCGCCAGAACCACGAACCCAAACGGCCGCGTAAACTCCTGCTGCACAAGCGTGAGATGGTGCGGTTGGTCCAGGCGGTTGAACGAAAAGGCTTCACGTTGGTGCCGCTGCGGTTGTACTTTAACGCACGCGGCATGGCCAAGCTGGAAATCGGCATCGGCCAGGGTAAAAAGATGCATGACAAGCGCGAAACCTCCAAAGACCGGGACTGGGCGCGGTCAAAGCAGCGGCTATTGCGTGACAGAGGATGACGATGAGCACAAATGATGAAGACCACCCGCATGTCTCGATCCATCCACCTACGGTGTTTTTCTCGGCGCTGTTGATCGGTTACATCATTCGCGTTTTCGCTGGCGGCTGGCTCGCCATGCCGCGCGTATTTGCTGAAGGCGTGGGCGGTTTCTTATTGCTTTGCGCAGTCGCGCTTGTGGTCGCGGCGATTTCAGCTTTTGCCGAGGCTGGCGAAACATTACCTCCGGGTACGCCCTCGCGTAAGCTCTTTACCGACGGTGTTTACCGCTATTCGCGCAATCCAATTTATCTGGCGATGATGATGTTCGGCGTCGGGTTTGGCGTTGCAACACTCAATGCGTGGATCATCGCAACCACCATCGCCTCAGGTGTTATTTTCAATTTCTTTGTCATCCCGCCGGAGGAAGCCTATCTCGCGCGTAGGTTCGGGCCGGACTATGATCACTACCGCACAAAGACGAGGCGCTGGATTTAGCGCGCAGCGAAGCGGTGTTGGCTATTCATAATAAGGAACAAAGGCGAGCACTGTCTGGAACGCCGCCGCGGCGCCGGCGCCGCCGGATGTGCATAACAACAGTACACCGATGATATCCGGCGTCAGGATGTGGGCATTTTGTCCGACGATTAAAACCACAAACAACCCAATTGCAGCGCGCATGTAAAACCGCAACAGGCCTGAAAACGCATCGCCCTGGCCGGAGAATTGGGCGGCAAAACGCGGCCGCGCCAGCCAGATGTAGCTCCAGCAGCCAAAACCTGCCGCGATAACGGCGGGGACCAAGCTCGCGCCATGAAAAAGGTCTGGTAAAAGCGCGCGCGCCTGAGCAAAGCTGACCGCTGCAACCGACGCGCCGATCACGCCGAATATTGCCGAGACAACTAGCGTCAGCAACGGCTTTGCGGTCTTTGCGTTGATGAACGCAGCGTGCTGGTCCTTCGCAGGCAGGCCCCAATTTCTGGGCATGGCAAGCTCTCTCCGCCGGTATCTTATTCGGCCGCGATTGCGGGCGCTGTTTCTATACAGGTTTTCATCGTTGCGAACACGTTTTCGAACATTTGGGCGGTCAGTCGCCCGGTATTGGTGTTGTATCGGGAGCAATGATAGCTGTCGAACAGAATGATTTGCGTGCCCGGAACCGGGTGGCGGGCGCCATGGCTGAACGGCGCCGCTTTCTGCTTGATGTCGAGGGCGGCAATGGTGGAGGCGTGGGCGATGCGGCCGAGGCACAAAATCGTGCGTAGTTTTTTCATGTGCTTGATCTGGTTTGTTAAAAATGACCGGCAAGTCCTGATTTCCAGGCCATTGGGCTTGTTGCCTGGCGGCAGACAGCGGACTGCATTTGTGATCGCTGTTTTATTAAGCCGCAATCCGTCATTTGCTGCCGATGCATAACGATCATTGGAAAACCCGAATTTTGCCAGCGTTGCATAAAGCAAGTCGCCAGAAGCATCGCCAGTGAAGGCCCGCCCGGTGCGGTTGGCGCCATGTAGGCCAGGCGCGAGGCCGACAATGAGAAGCGATGCATTGCGCGACCCGAAAGACGGCGCAGGGGCGTTAAAATAATCCGGATAGGCGGATTTGTTTTCGGCGCGAAAATTGGCAAGCCGCGGACAAAGCGCGCAGTCGGGCGCAGGGTCTATCGCATGGCGATCGCTCAAATGTATATCCTTAGTCTATATCTTCAAACTCATCGTCGAATTCATCTTCATAATCATCGTCGTAATCTGACTTCTCCGCACGCGGCTTGCGCGCCGGCGGGGCAGACCGGCCGATGACCTTTTCCAGATCGGCGAGGTCGATAAAACTGTCGGCCTGACGGCGCAGATCGTCGGACGCCATCGGCGGCGAGGACTTGACGGTCGAGACCACAGTGACGCGCACGCCCTTGGCTTGCACCGCTTCGATGGCGCGGCGGAAATCGCCATTGCCGCTGAAGATGATGATATGGTCGAGCCGGTCGGCGAGCAGCAGCATATCGACGACCAATTCGATATCGGTTGAGCCTTTAAATCGCTTGCGGCCCTGCTGGTCGGTAAATTCCCGCGTGGTCTTGGTGACCATGGTGTAGCCATTGTAATCGAGCCAATCGACGAGGGGGCGGAGCGGGGAGTAATCCTGATCGCGATCTTCTTGAATGGCGGTATAATAGGAGGCCCGCAAAAGCTGACAGCCTAATTTCGTTTTCGCCAGCAAGTTTTTGTAATCAATATCAAAATTAAGGTTGCGCGCGGCTTTATAGAGATTGGCGCCGTCGATAAAGAATGCGGTTCTTTCGGTTTCGCGCAGTCCTAAGAAATCTGCCATAAATGCCTCAAATATTGCTTTTTATATCGGTTTTCGTGTGGCGTCGTTTATCCAAAGGTTGAAAAATGATCCTGATCGCCGCCGGTTCGAGTTTGCCTTTTTGCGGCATTGATTCGCAACAGATTGTTTTAAGCGCCTTTTCTGCGTTGGGGCGGCTCACGGATCTGCGCGTAGTCTCCCCCTTGTACCACACGCCCGCCTGGCCCTATGCGACCGAGCCGCCATTTGTGAATGCCGCGGCAGCCATTGAGACCGATCTTGGGCCCGAGGCCCTGCTGGCGGTGTTGCATGCGATTGAGGCAGGGTTTGGACGGTTGCGCCGGCGTAAAAACGCGCCGCGCACGCTTGATCTCGATCTCATTGCCTATGGCCAGGAATGCCGTGATGGTCAGGGCGCTGTGGGCAGCGGCGCCGGCTTTCAGCTGCCGCACCCGCGCCTGGCGGAGCGGGAATTCGTGCTCGCCCCGCTGGCCGATATCGCCCCTGACTGGCGCTCGCCGGAAACCGGTAAAACGGTGCGTGAAATGCTGGCCGCCCTGCCGGTGCGTGCGGCGCAGCAAATATTACGATAATTTGGCGGTTTTTTGCATTGCAGCGCTTGTATCTCGCCAGGAGGGGCGATATCTCAGCTAGTTCGATTATCAGGAGACTTGAATGGCCCGCGTCACGGTAGAAGATTGCGTCGAGCAGGTTACCAACCGCTTTGACCTCGTCCTTTTGGCGGCGCATCGCGCCCGTATTCTTGCCTCCGGCGCGCCGCTCCTGGTCGATCGCGACAATGACAAGAACCCGGTCGTGGCGCTTCGCGAAATTGCCGAAACCGCGCTTGAGCCAACCGAGCTTGACGAAGAGTTGGTGCAATCGCTGCAGAAACAGGTTGAGTACGACGAGGGCGAAGAGACGGAAGCCGGGTCCGAACGCGCTGATGCGCCGGAATTTGATCAGATGAATGAAGATGATTACCTCAAGGCGATCCAGGCTGCCGGGATGACGACCCCGCAGACATTGCCCAAGGGCTAAGGGTCAAAGAAGAGAGCACACATACCGGCAGCGTTTCGCCGGAAAGTTTTTGAACGCGCCGCGAAAATGGCCGATGGGAAATGGCTGATAAACTGACGGCCAATTCAAAAACCGACACCGGTCCTGCGCAAAAGCCGCAAGATAGTTCTGCACCGCGCGAGGCGCACAATTTCGAAAATAAAACCAATGGCTCGCCGCCGCGTAAGGCGTCGCACCCGGTTGGCTTTATCCGGCAGACCGAGCTTGTCGACCTTGTGCGGGCCTATGATCCTGGCGCCGACGAAGATATACTCAATCGCGCCTATATTTTTGCCTTGAAAGCCCATGGCGACCAGACGCGGCATTCGGGCGATCCGTATTTTTCCCATCCCCTTGCTGTGGCGGCGATCCTGACCGAACTGCGCGCTGATCCAGCAACCGTGGTCACCGCGCTGCTGCACGATGTTGTTGAAGATACCGACTATACAATCAGCGATATCCAATCGCATTTCGGCGAAGAGATCGCACGGCTTGTGGATGGGGTTACCAAACTTTCGCGCATAGAACTGCGCGATGAGGCCAGCAAACAGGCGGAAAACTTCCGCAAATTTGTTGTCGCCATGGCGGACGATGTGCGCGTTTTGCTGGTCAAGCTTGCCGACCGTCTGCACAATATGCGTACGCTCCATTATATTTCGAATCCTGAGAAGCGACAGCGTATCTCGCTTGAGACGATGGAGATTTATGCGCCGCTCGCCGGGCGCATCGGGGTGCAGCGGTTTCGCGAAGAGTTGGAAGACATCGCCTTTCGCGAATTAAGCGCTGACGCTTATGCAACCATCAGCCGGCGTCTTGATGAGTTACATCAGCACTCGGTTGGCGGCGTAGTGGAGCTTGCCAATGTGCTCCGTCAAAAGCTTGAGGCTGAAGGGCTTGATGCACAGGTCTATAGCCGCGAAAAACGCGCCTATTCGATCTGGCGAAAAATGCAGCATAAGAATGTGTCGTTTGACGAACTGGCCGATATTTATGCTTTCCGTGTGCTGGTTGACACTGTGCAGGATTGCTATCGCTCGCTCGGGATCATTCATTCCAGCTGGCGCATGATACCGTCGGAATTTGACGATTATATCTCTGCACCGAAGCCGAATAATTACCGCTCCGTTCATACCGCCGTGGTCGGTCCGCCATGGCGCGACGGCCGTCGCCAGCGCATTGAGATCCAGATACGCACTTATGAAATGCATGAAACCGCCGAACGCGGCGTTGCCGCGCACTGGCAATATAAAGACGCGGGCGGCCATGGCGCCAGCGTTGAAATTGTCGGTCCTAAACAATACGACCCCTATGAGACGCCACGCCGGCTGGTCGAAATGTTTCAAGGTGGAGAAGATCTCGAGGAAGCTTTGCAATATGCCAAGCTAGAGTTGTTTCAAGATCAGGTTTTCTGCTTCACGCCGAAGAGCCGCGTAATCGCGCTGCCCAAGGGCGCAACGGCGCTGGATTTTGCCTATGGCGTGCATACCGATGTTGGCGATCAGTGTATTGGCGCCAAAATCAACGGTATACAGCGCCCTTTGCGCACCCTGTTGGAGACCGGCGACGTGGTTGAGGTCTTGCGCTCGGAAAATGCGCCGGTGCCAGCGGAATGGGAAATCATTGCCGTCTCGGGCCGGGCGCGCAGCGCCATCCGCCGCCGCATCAAGAAGATGCAATATGACGAACATCTGGCTCTGGGCCGGTCGATTGCGGAGAGTGTTTTTATCGGCGCGCATCTCCAGTTTTCGCTCAAGGGCGTGCGCGCGGGCCTCAGAAAGCTCGGCAAGAAATCCGTCGAAGACGTGCTCGTCAGCATCGGCCGCGGGGACTTGCCGGTGAACGATTTGATTGAGGCGGTTTATCCTGGCGCCTCGGCGGCGAGCGAGGGGGAAATCCGCCCGGCGAGCCTGAAGGAGTTCAAGCCCAGCGTCGCCATTGCCGGGCTTACGCCCGGCGTCTCGGTTCGCATGGCGCGGTGCTGCACGCCGCTGCCGGGCGAGCGTATCGTCGGCATTCGCGGCGACGATGGCGGCATCACCGTTCACACGATCCACTGCGAACAGCTCGCCAGAGACGACCCGCCGCAAAGCCACTGGCTCGATCTGAAATGGCGCGACAATGATTCGGATCATCTGAGCGCGTTCGCGCGTCTCATCGTGACGGTGCAGAACGGCGTCGGCGTCCTCAGCGAAATCGCCGGGATTATCGCGCGCTATGGCATTTCGATTGCCAGCATGCGCCTGCAGAATCGCTCCAAGGAATTTATCGATATTGTGATGGACGTTGAAGTCAAAGACGCCCGTCAATTGACGCAGGCGCTGGCGGGGGTTCGCGCCGCGCCGACCGTCCTGTCGGCGGAACGAATGGGGATCGAAGACGATGAACAGCTCTGAAGCGTTGCGCGAATTTGAACAAGCCGGCGCCTTGCAGAAAGGCCATTTCATTTTGTCGTCCGGTCTGCATAGCGATACTTATCTCAACAAGTCGATCGTATCGATGTATCCGGACCGCACCGCTCGGCTGTGCAAGGCGCTGGCGGTGAAGGCTGCTACTGCAATCACCGGCAAGATCGACTATGTGATCTCGCCGGCCATGGGCGCGATCATCTACGGCTATGAGACCGCGCGTCATCTTGGCGTGCCGTTCATGTTTCTCGAACGCGTTGACGGCGCGTTTTGCATGCGCCGCGGGTTCGCGATCGAACCGGGTGCGCGGGTGCTGGTTGTTGAAGACATTGTCTCAACCGGCCTGTCGGCGCGTGAAGCGATTGAAGCGGTGCAAAATGCCGGCGGCGAGGTGCTGGCGCTGGCCTGCCTGGTGGACCGCTCAGGCGGCGAGGCTGAGATTGGCGCGCCGGTGATTGCCCTGGCGCAATTGAAAGTCGACGCTTGGCCTGCCGATGATTTGCCTGAGCACTTGCAAAATACGCCGGCGATAAAACCGGGCAGCCGCGGAGTTAGTCAGTGAATAAAAAACCGCTGCGCCTTGGCGTCAATATCGATCACGTCGCGACAATCCGGAACGCCCGGGGCGGGGCGCATCCGGACCCGGTGCGCGCCGCTGAGCTGGTCGCCTGCGCTGGCGCCGACGGCATCACCGCGCATCTGCGCGAGGACCGACGTCATATTGTCGATGACGATATGCGCCGTCTCAAGGAAGAGATCGAACTGCCGCTCAATTTCGAAATGGCGGCGACGGCGGAGATGCTACAGCTGGTGAGCGATGTAAAACCCCATGGCTGCTGCCTGGTTCCGGAAAATCGCAAAGAGCGCACCACCGAGGGCGGGCTTGATGTCGCCGGTCAGCATAATTTCATTACGCCATTTGTTCGTGAGCTGACGGACATAGGCGCACGGGTGTCGCTGTTCGTTGATCCGGAGAAGCGCCAGATCGAGGCGGCGAAATCCACCGGCGCGCCGGTGATCGAAATCCATACCGGCGCCTATTTTGAGGCGACGGCGGCGACAGAGCCCGCGCGCATAGCTGTGGAGTTTGAGAAAATCAAAGCCGCCGCCGAGCTTGCCGATAGTCTGGGGCTTGAGGTTCATGCCGGTCACGGCCTGACATTCTGGAATGTGCAGCCGATCGCCGCCATCCCACAAATCGTCGAACTCAATATCGGACATTTTCTGGTCGGCGAGGCGGTGTTTATGGGGCTTGACGAGGCGGTGAAGGAAATGAAACGCCTGATGCAGGACGCGCGCACCGGCGCGCATTATTGAGGGGCCTCATGATCATCGGCATTGGCAACGACCTTATCGACATCCGCCGGGTGGAAAAGACGCTTGCGCGCCACAGCGCGCGATTTACCAAGCGGGTGTTCACTGAGGTTGAGCAGGCGAAATCTGACAAACGCCACAACCGGGCAGCGTCCTACGCCAAGCGGTTCGCCGCCAAAGAGGCGTGCTCCAAGGCGCTCGGCACGGGGCTCTCCCGCGGGGTGTTCTGGCGCGATATGGGGGTTGTGAACCTGCCCGGCGGCAAACCGACCATGGCTTTGACCGGCGGAGCGGCCAAAAGGCTCGATGAAATCACACCCGACGGCCATGTCGCCGACATCCACCTCACCATCACCGATGAATTTCCCCAAGCTCAGGCCATTGTCATAATCTACGCGCGGGCTAAATAGAGCACAGTCAAGTTTATCGGGTGGGGCAACGAAAGGTTTCGGTTATGGGGTTTTCCCTGAAAAAGTTTTTAGGCGGCAAGAGCGGCGTTGAAGGTGAGACGATCAAGACCGAAGCGCCTAAAATGACGCCGAGTGAAGAAGCCTGGGACTTGGCCAAAACCGTCTTCTTTGCGGTGGCGATCGCGCTGGTGTTGCGCATCGTTATTTTCCAGCCCTTCAATATTCCTTCCGGATCAATGAAGCCGACGCTTCTTATCGGCGACTTCCTTGTCGTGTCGAAACCGACCTTTGGGTATTCGCGCGCATCGCTGGTCTATCCGCTGACGCGTCTGCCGGTGCACGGACGCATTTTTTCGGGAGAGCCGACGCGCGGCGATGTTGTGGTTTTCAAAAACCGCAAAGACGGCAACAAAGACTACATCAAACGCGTCATCGGCCTGCCCGGCGACGAGATCCGAATGATCGGCGGGCGCCTGCACATAAATAACGAGCCGGTGCGAAAGGATTTTGTCGAGATGAGCGGTCTCATTTGCGACCAACGCCCGGCGCAGGCACCGACTTATCGCGAAACGCTCCCCAATGGCATCTCCTATCTGGTGCAGGAATGTCATGGCGACAAAGGGCGGCTGGATAATGTCGGTCCCTATCAAGTGCCGGCGGGGCATTTTTTCATGATGGGCGACAATCGCGACCAGTCACAGGACAGCCGGGTCACTCCACAGGTCGGCTATGTGCCGCTGGAGGATGTGGTCGGCCGGGCGGAACGGCTATTTTTCTCCGTAGACGGAGATGATGCCAGCCTCTGGCAAGTTTGGAAATGGCCCTTTGTAATCCGCTATGGGCGCATCTTTGCTGCGGTGGAATGACAAAACGAGAATTTTCAACACTTGAGAACCGCCTTGGATGGCAATTTAACGACCCGAATCTGCTGGTGCGGGCGCTGACCCATTCAAGTCTTTCCGGCGGAGCCAGGGTCGTACGCGATCTTGAACGCCTGGAGTTTCTTGGCGACCGGGTGTTGGGACTGTTAACTGCGGAAGAGTTGTGGCGGCGCTACCCAGAATTTGAAGAGGGTGATATGGCGCCGCGGCTCAACGCGCTGGTGCGCAAGGAGACTTGCGCCAAGGCGGCGCTCCATTTCGGCATCGATGAATTTATTATGATGTCGGAGTGGGAAGAGGGCGCCGGCGGGCGCAAGAAAAAAGCCATCCTCGGTGATGTGATGGAGGCGTTGCTGGGCGCGATTTATGTTGATGGCGGGCTTGATGCGGCGCGCATTGTTTATGATCGGTATTGGACGCCCAATCTTGAGGATCTGTCGAGATATCATCGCGACGCCAAAACCGCGCTGCAGGAATGGTCACAGAACAAGAAGCTTGGTACGCCGGATTATACTGTCCTTGATGCGGACGGCCCGGCGCATGCGCCGGCCTTCACCATTGAAGTGCAGGTGAAGGGCAGAAAACCGGCGCAAGGAGAGGGCAAATCAAAACGCAAAGCACAGATGGATGCGGCGCGTAATTTTTTGATCCGCGAAGGGATTTGGAACGGTGATGAGTAAGCCTGAAATGAAATGCATAATGGTTGCTGTAATTGGAGCGCCTAACGCGGGGAAATCGACGCTCGTCAATTCGCTGGTTGGCGCGAAAGTCTCGATCGTCACCCAGAAAGTGCAGACCACGCGGGCGCGCATTCGCGGCATTGCCGTTGAAGGCGATACGCAGCTGGTCTTTATCGACACGCCGGGGATTTTTGCGCCCCCCCCAAATTCCCGAACAAGCCGGCTAGATCGCGCCATGGTCGCCGCCGCATGGGGCGGGATTGAGGGCGCCGACCGGACGCTGTTGATCATTGATGCGCCGGCTTATCTCGAAGGTGAAAATGAACGCGGCGGCGCCGGTAAGTCTCGTATCGATGCGGACCGGATTATCGAGGGGCTCAAAAAAGCCGGCGGCAAAGCTGTCCTTGCGCTCAACAAAATCGACGAGATCGCGCGGCCGAAATTGCTGGCGCTGGCGCAGGAGTTGAACGAGGCTGGCGTGTTCAGTGATATATTTATGATTTCGGCAAAGAACGGCGACGGGCTTGGCGATCTGAAAGCGTTCCTCGTGGACAAGGCGCCCGCCGGTCCGTGGCTATACCCGGAAGATCAGCTCTCGGATATTTCCGACCGGCTGATGGCGGCGGAAGTCACGCGCGAAAAACTGTTCCTGCGCCTGCATCAGGAATTACCTTACGATTCCACGGTCGAGACCGACGACTGGAAAGAAACCAAAAAAGGCGTGCGCATCGAGCAGACCATCTTCGTCGCCCGCGACAGCCAAAAAGGCATCGTCCTCGGCAAAGGTGGCGCAACACTCAAAATCATCGGCCAGGCCGCGCGCGAAGAATTGATCGAACTCTTAGGCCGGCCAGTGCACCTCTTCATCCACGTAAAAGTCCGCCAAGGCTGGGCGGATGAAGCGGCAAGGTTAAGGAATATTGGGCTGGATGTAGTGGAGTGAGTGGCCGTTGTTGGCCCATTTGCGACATCCATACCTTCGAAATGAACGTCCGAAAACTGGCGCTAACTTGCCATAGCCAGCTTCCTAAATCACCCAAAATAAGGCACTCGCGTTACTTCTTTACTGGACAAAAGTTTATTCCTAGCTTTTGATTGGGCGGCGCTTACTGTTGGAATTCACATCAATTGAATTAGCGACAAGTGTCGCATTTTTTATGACTAGAGAAGAATGGGAGACATCAAGGTCAGCACCCGATATGCTTACGGCCTTACACATCCAAAACCCCAACTACTTCAAAACTCTCATACCGGTCTTGCATCGTTACTTTCTGGATTGTTGTTGGAGAATCCAACACCTTATTCCACAAGAGCGTTTGAGAAAGGGTATTCTTGGTGCTGAAAAATGGATTGATGGAAAAATTGACGACGAAGAATTAAATCGACTGAATTGGTTCGCGGAAGCTGAGTGTTTCGCCATTGATTATGCCAAAACCCCAGAAGACTTCGAAGAAATACAGAAATTGATAGACGGAATCGAAGAGCTACAAGACATAGGGTTCGAGGAGGCAAAAGAACTCCTGAAAAAAGCTGCATACTTCGCAGAAATTTCTATGGTATATCCTAAAATAAACCATGCGCCTTTTGTGAAGAGCTTATGCACGTCGCAATTTTTATGCCCCGACCTGCTCAGGGAATTTATAAAACCAGACTTTCCGCGACTTTTGAATTGATCGAAGTCGAGGAAACAGAGCCCTGAAACTATCTTCAATCTCAAGATAAAATATACGGTTTGAAGAGCGTTGTGACTGAGCGGATTAAAACCGCCAAGTAGGCCGCTGACGGATAAGGTGGAAAAGCACCACTAAACTGCCGTTCGCAAATTATGCTGCAATCTGCGTCTGGCGAATTGTGGTCATTGACTCGGCTGCTGGCCTCGCCACACTCCCCCAATGAACTTCACCGACCAAGGCATCATTCTCGACGCACGCCCGCACGGCGAAACGGCGGCGGTGGTGAATATTTTTACCGAGCAGCACGGTCGCTGGGCCGGTCTTGTTTATGGCGGGCAGGGCAAGCGCATGCGTCCGGTCTTGCAGCCGGGCAATGAGGTTAGCGTTGAGTGGAAGGGACGCGGCGAGGATTCGCTTGGGCACTTCACGCTGGAGATGGCGCGGGCGCGCGCCGGCGAGGCGATGCAGGACCGGTTGTCGCTGGCGGGCCTGTCTGCGGCTTGCGCGCTGGCGCTGGCGACTTTGCCCGAGCGCGAGGTTCATGCGCGCGCCTATACCGCGATGGCGGTGTTGCTCGATAATCTTGACGCGATAGATCTCTGGCCGGCGTTGATGGCGCGCTGGGAGTTGGGGCTGTTGGCCGAGCTTGGCTTCGGCCTGACGCTTGACCGCTGCGCTTCGACCGGCGCCCGCGATAACCTCGTTTACGTGTCGCCGCGCTCGGCTTGCGCCGTCTCAGCGGAGGCGGGTGCGCCGTATAAGGATAAAATGCTGCCGCTGCCGGCGTTCCTGCGTGGGCAAAGCGTTGAGGCGAGCCTTGAAGAGGCGCTTGGCGCGCTCAAAACCACCGGCTATTTTATTGAAACCCGGATATTGCACCTCACCGACAAGCCGCTGCCGGAGGCGCGGATCAGGGTTGTTGAGTTGTTGAAGGCCGGGCTTGATTGATAACCGGCGCCGCGCTGCTTGCCTGAGGTTGTTCGGGGATTTGAGCGAGAATATCGACCACCATCTCCAGCGTGCGATGATTGTTGGTGACGCCGTCAAATTTCACCAGCCCGAAATAGCCGCGCGCGCCGGCGTGGAGCATGCGGTTTATCTTGTGAAACATGATGCGGCCTTGGCGCTTTGCAGTGTTCCATTCTGAATAGGCCATCACCGCCCAGCGTTCGGGGAACATCACCGCGCCGACCTTCTGGATATTGTCGCCGTCGGCATAAAGATAATGCAGGCGCCGGACGAAATGCAGTCCCGGATCGGATGCGACAACGCCGCCGATGGAGATAACGTCAATCGGCGCTTCTAGATGCAATTTCAAAAACGCCGCCGCGCCAATGGCAATTTGCCCGCCGCCGCTATAGCCAATGATGATCACCGGCGTGCCCGAGCCCTGCCGGTAGCCGGCGCGCGCAAGCGCTTCTTCAATCACCGTCGCCGCGCCTTGATTGAAAATCGGCCCATAGCGATGGTCGGCGGAAATCATCACCTGAAAGACATTTCGCATATGTATCAGTATAGAGAACACTGTCGCGTGGCCTTCGAGCTTTATCCGCTGCACCAGGCGCCAGACCCGGTCCAGCCACCGCGTGCTGGCGAGCAGCGGCAGGCCCGCCGGCGAATAGGGAAAGACGTCATCGATCACCGCCGCATCGGGAAAGTGTTGGGCGAGGCCCTGCACAAACACTTTTTCCCGTGGGATGAGGAAGCGGCCGGAAAGTGATGAAATACCGGAGAGGTAGACAATATAAAGCGCCTTCGGCTTGGCGTCAGCGGGGCTGGCGCAGGGCCTGGCGGCAGCTTCCGGTGCGCCGCCCTTTTCAATTTCCGCCTCGGTCCAGCCCGCCCACCAGCTCAAGGTTTCTATTGGCGAGAGCGCAGCGGTGATCAACAGAGCTAACATCGCCAGCGTGATGGCGGTCATCAAAATCGTTGAAATCATGATTTTTTCTCATCCCTTAGCGCGTGGACAAGGTCGTCGATGATTTGCTGCGGCGTGCGGTCGAGCGCCGATCCGCTCACCAGAATGCGCAAGCGCCCGAGCGGGGTCGCCAGCGCATGGCCGATAAAGCTGCGCAGCCCGTAAGAGACCAGCCAACCGGCGCCGCCGCAGAACACCGCCGCGCCAAGCGGCAGGTCGAGCCCGACGCGCAGGCCGAAAATCGCCAGCGCCATCGCCCAGACCTCGAAGAAATTGCCGAGCGCGGCGCCAAAATAGGGCGCAATAGACAGCACGCCGAAAAGCCGCGGCGCGAAGGCGAGTGCGAGGATGCCGGTGACGCCAGCGATATCACCCGGGCCGAGCATGCCGACCCGGGTCAGCGGCGCCACTGCAAACACGCTGAGCCCCCAGATCAGGGCGGTGATGACATAGGATACGCCGGTGAAGGCGAGGCTTGCCAGAAACCGGTAAAGCGCGATCCGGTTGACCACTAAAATGACGCTTTGGCCCAGCATCTCCGAGACCCCGGCGAGGAAGGCGATGACGAACGCCGCAGTTTGCGCTTCCGTTGAGCTCGCCGCGCGCAGAAATGCGCCTGTGGAAAACCCGATGGCCGCGGTCGCAAGCTCAACCAGCGCCAGCGGGAAGGTGAAGATCTCGGCGAGAACGGACTGCATATCTCCGGCATAGCCGAAAGCCGCCGGCTATCAAACAACGGCTGTGCAAATATTGGCGCCCAACGGTATCCACTTGGCGGGAAAATGCTCTATGGGATGCGCCATGGCACGCACCAAGAAAACCAAACCCGCGAAATCCGCCGCCCCGGCAAAGCCGGAGGACATCTTTCTCGAGCCGTTCGGCGAGGCGCTTTCAAATCGCTACCTCGCTTACGCGCTTTCGACCATCACTTCGCGTGCGCTGCCCGATGTTCGTGATGGGCTGAAGCCGGTCCACCGGCGCATTCTCTACGCCATGCGGCAGATGAAGCTGAACGCCAGCGGGAGCTTTAAGAAGTCGGCGAAAGTCGTCGGCGAGGTGATGGGGAATTTTCACCCCCATGGCGACCAGGCGATCTATGACGCCATGGTGCGGCTGGTTCAGGACTTTTCCGTGCGGGTGCCGCTGGTCGACGGGCAGGGAAATTTTGGCAATATTGACGGCGATAACGCTGCGGCGATGCGCTATACCGAAAGCCGGCTCACAGAGGCGGCGCAGCTTCTCCTCAATGGCATCGATGAAGACACCGTCGATTTTCGCGAGACCTATGACGGCGAGGACAATGAGCCGGTGGTTCTCCCGGCGGCGTTTCCCAATCTTCTGGCCAACGGTTCCACCGGCATTGCGGTTGGTATGGCGACGTCCATCCCGCCGCATAATGTCGCCGAGCTGATCGACGCGTCGCTGCATCTCATCAAGACGCCGAATGCGCGCACCCAAACGCTGTTGAATTATGTAAAGGGCCCCGACTTCCCCACCGGCGGGGTTTGCGTCGAGGATGCCGCCGCCATGCAAGAGGCCTATGAGACCGGGCGCGGCGGCTTTCGTGTGCGTGCCCGCTGGGAGCGCGAGGACCTTGGGCGCGGCAAATACCAGATTGTTATCACTGAAATTCCATATCAGGTTCAAAAGTCGAAACTGATTGAGAAAATCGCCGACCTCATCACGACAAAGAAAATGCAAGCCATCGCCGATGTACGCGATGAAAGCGCGGAAGACATCCGTCTCATTCTCGAGCCGCGCTCGGGCAATGTCGATCCGGCGGCATTGATGGAAAACGTCTTTAAGCTGACCGATCTGGAATCGCGGTTTTCGTTAAACCTCAATGTCCTTGACGCTAATGGCGCGCCGCGCGTCATGGGGCTGCGCGACGTTCTCCAGGCCTATCTGGATCATCGCAAGGAAGTTTTGGTGCGCGGCGCCAAATTCCGGCTTGAGAAGATTGCGCGGCGCCTTGAACTTCTCGATGGTTTTCTCATCGCCTATCTCAACCTCGATGAGGTGATCCGCATCATCCGCTTTGAAGACGAGCCCAAAGCGCAACTGATGAAGACGTTCAAGCTGTCGGATATTCAGGCCGAAGCGATTTTGAATATGCGCCTGCGGTCCTTGCGCAAGCTTGAAGAGATGGGGATCAAAACCGAGCACAAGAATCTCAAGAAAGAGCAGACGGCGCTGCGGGCGCTGTTGAAATCCGACGATGCGCAATGGGCGAAAATAAGCGATCAGCTGCGCGAAGTGCGTAAGGTTTTCGATCCGAAATCAGACCTTGGCCGCCGGCGCACACAAATTGCCGACGCTCCTGATATTGACGATATCGATCTTGAAATTCTGGTGGAAAAAGAACCCATCACCGCCGTCATCTCCGAAAAGGGATGGGTGCGGACCATGCGGGGGCATGTTGAGGACAGGAAGACGATCAAATATAAGGACGGTGACGGCGAGGGTTTTGTGATCCACGCTCAAACCACCGACAAGCTGATGTTGTTTGCGACCAATGGGAAATTTTACTCCCTGGATGTTGCAACGCTTCCCGGCGGGCGCGGCCATGGCGAGCCGATCCGCCTGATGGTGGATATGGGCAATGACGATGCGATTACAGCCGCATTCGTCTACCTTGGGACGCGAAAATTCCTTGTCGCGTCATCATCGGGACACGGATTTATTGTGGCGGAACAAGATTGCCTCTCCAATACCCGTAAGGGCAAGCAGGTGCTCAATGTGCCGGCGGGCGCGGAGGCGGCCGTTTGCCGGCCCGCGCCAACCAAACTCGATGCCGAGCATATGATCGCATCGATCGGCGACAATAAGAAATTCCTGGTCTTTCCCTCGATGGAAATACCAGAAATGACACGCGGCAAAGGCGTCACGCTACAAAAATTCCAAAAAGGCGGACTTTCCGATGCTAAGGTCTTTTCCAAAAAAGACGGCCTGACCTGGACTGATCGGTCAGGGCGCATCCAGACGGTTGATGGCTGGAAGCCATATCTTGGAAAACGCGCCCAGGCCGGACGCATTGCACCGAAGGGATTTCCAACTTCGAAGAAATTCGGGCCGGATGTGTAGTAGAAATCACAAATTTGCTAGGCTATCTAGTAATATTCGTTATCATTTTAATAATACCACTGAGTAACTCCGCTTTACCTTTTTGGGTATATCCCGTTTGATCCTTTCGCGGATCTCGATGGTGACGGTGATATGGTTTTCAGTACCCGAAGGCGTCTGCTTGCAGTGGTTCTTCTGAGCGCGGGCGCGATGCTCAGCGCCTGTTCAACGGGCGGCGGCGCGCCAATGACAAGTTTGCCGCCACCACCACCACCGCCACCACCGCCGCTGCCACCCCAGAATTTCGATACTGCGGAGTTCCGCAATCAGCCTGGTCTCGAGCAGATAAACGCGCTTGCCGCTTATAATCTGGGCGCAAGTGGCGCGGGCGTTATTGTTGCGATTATCGATTCCGGTATCGACCTCAATAATCCTGAATTTCAAAACCGTATTCATCCGCAAAGCGCGGATCTGGTGATTGCCGGCGTGGTGCCGGCGGCTGATGTGCGTGCGATACCCACGCTACAGGACGAAGATGACCACGGCACGCCAGTGACGAGCATTATCGGCGCCGAACGCGATGATATCGGCGTGCACGGCGTTGCGCCGGAGGTGCAGCTTCTGATTTTTCGCGGCGACGATGATTCGGTTGCGGACCCGATCATCTTTGGCCAGGCTATAGATGAGGGCGTCACTCGGGCGGCAGCTATTGGCGCCGGCGTACTCAATCTTTCTCTGGGGACGGATGAAGCCGGTGCGCGGCCGGAATTTGCCGCCCTTTTTACATTCACTCGGGATAACGACATCGTTTCCGTAACTGCGGCGGGCAATGATGGCAATGCCGATCCGGATGGTTCCGCACTCGGTGCGGTTGATGTCGTTGGCGCATCGGCGACAATCATTGCCGGTGCGGTGAGGGCGGATAACACGCTGGCGGGTTTTTCTAATAAAGCCGGTCTTGGGGCGGATATTTATCTGGTCGCGCCGGGTACGCTGATACCAACCGTTCGGTTAGGCGGTGCTCCAGGCGAGACGCAACTTTTCTCCGGCACCAGCGCTTCAACCCCGCATATTTCCGGCGCAGCGGCGCTTATGCGCCATCTCTGGCCGGCGCTGACGGCGAGCGAAGTGGTTGAAATCCTTCTTGATACGGCAACCGATCTCGGCGCACCCGGGACCGACCCGATCTTCGGGCGCGGGCTGCTAAATGTTGGCGCGGCGGTGGCGCCGGTCGGCGGCGTGACGGTGACGAGCGTTACCAGTTCGGTTGCAGAAGTGACCGGTGCGACAGCACAGCTGTCGCCCGTATTTGGCGGCGGCCTTACGGCAATCGACGATATTGTGGTGCTGGATAAATATAATCGCGATTTCCGCGCCAGCTTTGGCGCAACGGTGAGGCTTGCTGAATTGAGCGGGTTCAATGTTGAACAGGTGTTCAGCCCGTTTGATACTCACGCCTATGCCAGCCAGCGGGTGAACGAGCACATGACCATGCGCATGCGTCTTACCTCTCGCGATCACTCTTATACCGATGTTGGCCTCAACCAGGCGGCGGCGTTTGACGGCGCCTTCGCCCGCAACGAGGTCATCGAGGATACGTTCGCGCTCGCCTTGACCAATGACTTTGGCGCCGGGCGCACAGTAATGGTAGCGCAAGGGTTTACCGCCGAGGCTGCCGACCGGATGAGCATACCCACACGGCGCACGCTGTTTCTTGCAGGCAGCGCCTTTACAGACGGCTATCTGCCGGACGCCAAGGCTGCAGTCACCACGATTATGAAGACGCCGCTATCAAAACATACTGCCGCCGACTTCCTGCTCTCTTACGCCTATGATTATTACGCTGATACTTTTGGCCTAACGCTGGATGGCGCCGCCGCGCCAGCGCGCAATGCAGCGACTATACGCGCCGGGCTCAGCTATAATACGCGCAATCTGCACATGCGTTTAGAACAGGGGCTGCGCCGCGAACAGGGCGCGATTCTTGACGCGCGTTTTTCCGGCGACAACACCTCCAGCTCCACCATTTATGGCGCGGTTGAGGCGGACTGGGCGCCGGCGCCAGGGTGGCGGCTGAAGGGGCGCTATGCAGCCGGTTATACGATGGCTGAAACCGACGGCTTCGGAGCGTTGATTGACGATTTTTCAAATTTGACGACGACGCAGTTTTCGATCGCGCTAGTGCGTGAAGGGCTGGTCAGTGCGAGTGACAGCTTATGGCTCGGAGTATCGCAGCCGTTGCAGATAGAAACCGGTTCAGCACGGCTCACTCTTCCGACCGGCTTTAACAAACAGACTGAGGCGCTGTCATTTGAAACCGTGTCCGCGCCGCTCGCCTTTGCAGGTCGGCGTCTTGATTTTGAAGTTGGCTATCGGCTCCAGAACGGACCGCTCGGCGCCCTCGACATCAACATCATTCACCAGGCTTTTGGCGCCTATGAAACGCCAGCGGCGATAACGCTGATTGTGCGCAGCGGGTTTGGTTTTTGAGTTACTTCTCCTGCGGAAGACCAAAGCTTGAATAGTAAGGCGGCGTGAGGCGGTTTTGCGCGCCTTCGGCAGTTTGGCATATTTCGCTTTGACCGGGCCCGGTCAGCGCGCTAAGAGAGCGGCCCACTCCCAAAGCCCGACGGGCTTTTCTGGATGGCCACGTGGCGGAGTGGTTACGCAGCGGCCTGCAAAGCCGTGTACGCCGGTTCGATTCCGGCCGTGGCCTCCATTTTTTTCTGGGAAATCAATCAAATTTGCGCACTGGGTGCGCTAAAATTGGTGATTGAACCACATTTCATCTCAGTCCGACCTTATATTTGGTGAGTTGTTTACCATGATGTTAGGGGGCGCCGGATAGCGTGTTGGTGCGTGGTCTGCGGAAGGATGCGGGCGTTCATCGCATCCTCCGAACCGCCCGCCGAATATGGCTTGCAGTTCCTCTCCCAGGGCTACAAGTATCGCCTAAACACCAATGAGGGGCAAAAATGCGTTCTACCGACCGGACAAACAAGGCGCCAATTCGTACCAGTGCAGTAGCATTATCGGCGCTGCTTGCTTCGTCCTGCGCAAGCATCAATCAGGAATTACTGGAAGCACAATTGCCGGACACGCCCGCAGTGTGGTCGAGTGAAGCGCAAGCGGGAACGCCGCTGACTGGCGACTGGGTTGCTGCATTTAACGACGACACTCTATACCGGCTGATCGATGAAGCGCTTTTGCAAAACAATACCTTCCTCGCCGCCGCCGCCAATCTGAAGCAGGCGCGGGCGAGTTCTAAGATATCTAGAGCGGATTTGCTGCCGTCGTTGAACACAAGTTTTAGTTCCAGCCGCAACGCCATCGTTACCGATCCGACAACTGCCGCCACGGCGGGCGGCGGCGCTGGCGGGAGCGGCGCGCGGGTGCGCGCGCAGGACCTTGAAGACCAATTCGGTATTGACGTCGATGGCGACGGCAAGCTCGATGGTCTGGATGTTGATGGCAATGGGACGGCAGAAACGGACTTGCCGAACCGGCGATTCTACATCAACAATTACTCTCTCGGCGCACAAATTCGTTGGGAAATTGATCTTTGGGGCCGCCTGACTGATCAAACCAAAGCGGCTTATCGCGATGCGACCGCCGCCGAGGCCGACCTAATCGGCGCGCGCTTGTCTATTGCCGCGCGGGTCTCGCAAACCTGGTTTGGGCTTATCGAGGCTCGCCAGCAACGCGAGTTGGCCGAACGTGACGTTAAGGCGCGCGAGAGCAACTTGCGCGTGACCGACCGGCGCTATGAACGGGGCGTTGCTTCCAGTCTTGATGTGAGGCTGTCGCGGTCAGCACTTGGGTCCAGCCAGGCCAGTCTTGCCTTACGTCAACGGCTGGAGCTTGAAGCCTCGCGCCGTCTTGAAGTTTTACTCGGTCGCTATCCCGCCGCCGAACTTGAAGCAGCGGAAAGCTTGCCTGAACTACCCAGACTTGCCGGCGCCGGCGCGCCGGGCGACTTATTAGCGCGACGCCCGGATCTGGTCGCCGCAGAGGCGCGCATGGAAGCGTCCGGTTTGCGCGCCCGTGCAGCGCGCAAGCAAATGTTGCCGCAGATCACGCTGACATCGCAGATCAACACGTCCGGTCCGGTGCTTGCCGACCTGATTGATCCGGAACGACTGGCGGGTAATCTCGTCGGCGGTCTGTTCCAGCCACTATTCCAGGGGGGGCGCATTCGCGCCAACGCCAAGCGCGCCCACGCAGTGGCGGAGGCGTCGCTGTTTAATTATGCACAAACAGTTCTGGTTGCTTACGAGGAAGCGGAAAATGCACTCGCCGCAGAATCATTCCTTGCAGTGCGCGAAGACGCGCTCAAGCTGGCCTATGAGGAAGCAGCAGCGGCTGAAGAACTGACCGAGCGACGCTACGCTAGTGGTGCGGCGACAATTTTTAATCTTCTGGATGCGCAGACCCGCCGGATTTTGTCGGAGAGCCAATATATACAAGCCCAGCAGCAGCGAGTTTCCAACCGCGTTCTACTCTATCTTGCGATTGGCGGTGACTTTCTCACCGACGCAAAACTCGCAACGCTGTCAATGGGAGAAGAGTGAGTAATTGTAATGTTCCGTAAATTTTTCACATTGTTCGGCACAATCGGTATCTTAGTTGGCGGCTTTGCTTTCATCGCCCTGATGGGGCAGATGCGCCCGAAGCCGGAGCGTCAGGCCCCGGAGGTCACGCCGCCGACAGTGTTCTATTCAACCGCTGAAACCGGTTCCGTCACCCTGGATGTGACGGCGCAAGGCGAGGTTCGTCCACGGACAGATATTTCATTGACAGCGCAAGTTTCTGGCCGCGTGATCTCTACTGCGGAAAATTTTGTTAATGGCGGCGCTTTTGACAAAGATGATACGCTGATCCGGATCGAAGATGCTGAGTATCGCGCCGTGACTGCGGGCGCGAAGGCCCGGGTTGCGCAAGCGGAAGAAGCGCTGCGCCGCGAGGAAGCGGAAGGCGCGCTGGCGCGCAGGGACTATGAAGATCTTGGTCGCGAGGATGATCCAACTGAGCTGGCGTTGCGCATTCCGCAGCTCGCACAGGCGCGGGCGAATTTCGATGCGGCGAAAGCTGAACATACCGCCGCCCTTTTGAATCTTGAGCGCACCCGCATTCGTGCGCCGTTCACCGGTCGTGTGCGCGAGCGCATCGCTGGTGTTGGCCAATTCGTCTCGCCCGGCGCTCAGCTGGGGCGGATATTTTCAACCGATGTCGCTGAAATCCGTCTGCCGCTGACCGACTCTGACCTTACCAAGCTTGGCCTGCCGATTGCTTTTGTCGCGACAGAGGAAAATCCCGGCCCACCGGTGGTGTTGACCGCTTTTGTCGCTGGCGCCGATCATGAGTGGATTGGGCGCATCGCCCGCGCCGACGGATCGATCGACGCCGCCACTCGGCAGGTGTTTGTTGTCGCAGTAGTTGATGACCCTTACGGGGCTGGCGCCGATGATGGCATGCCCCTTATCATGGGTTTGTTTGTCGATGCGACCATTCGCGGCAAGCCTTTTCATAACGCCATCGTTTTGCCGCGCTCAGCGCTTTATGGGCGCGACACAGTTTACGTAATTGCCGCCGATGCAACCCTCGACCGGCGCACGGTCAATATTGTCTCCACCGATCGCGACACCATTACAATCTCCGGCGGCGTTAGCGCCGGTGAACGCGTTGCGATCTCACCGTTGCGCGGCTCAGACGACGGCGACAAGGTCTCGCCAGTAGATCCCGATGAAATCACCCCAACGAGCGATATTGACCTAACGGCCAGCGCTGCAAGCGCTGCCGCTAACGTGGGAGATAACTAGTGGACGGAATTATCGCCTGGTGGACCAAGAACAGGGTCGCCGCAAACCTATTGATGGTCGCCTGCTTTGTTGGCGGCTTTATCGCTTTTACCAACCTTGAGCGCGAGTTAAACCCGTCCGCGACGTTTACCGGCGCGTCGATCAATGTTCTTTGGCCCGGCGCTTCGCCGCGCGAGGTTGAAGAGCAGATTGTCTTACGGATCGAAGAGGCGATTGCCGGTATTGACGGCGTTGAACATGTTGATTCTACAGCCCGAGAGGGTCGCGCCTCTATCAACGTAGAAGGCGACGACAATATCGACGCAACGCGGTTTTTGAACGAGGTTAAAAACCGCGTCGACGGTATTTCGACGCTGCCGCAGGATGTTTTTCCGCCGGTAGTGTCACAATGGAGTAATTTTCAGCCCGGCGCCTTCCTGGCGCTTTACGGTGATATAGGCGACCGCGAACTTAACCGTCTTGCGCGCGAGCTTCGTGACGAACTCTCACAGCTGCCGGGCGGCTCGCCGCTGGTCTTTCTCTGGGGCGAACAGCGTGAGGAAGTTTCAATTGAAGTGTCCGAAGAAGCGTTGCGGCGCTACGGCCTGACCTTTGACGACGTATCGCGCGCGATCAGAGGGTCGTCGATCAACCTTTCTGGTGGTACGGTTCGGACCGAAACCGGCAACCTCCAAATTGCCGCGCGCGGGCTTGCGGATTCAGAAGAAGACTTTGAACGCATTGTAGTGCGCCAAAATTCCGATGGTTCGGTAATCCGGGTTCGCGATGTTGCAACCGTGATTGACGGTTTTGAAGACCGCCGGCAGATCCGTACGCTCAACGGCAAGAAGTCGATTTCGATTGCCGTGCGTTCGCCAGAAACTTCTGACCTGCCTACCCTGTCTAAGACACTGAACGAATGGGTAGAAAAAAAGAACGAAGAACTGAAAGGCAAAGCTCAGCTTTACATCTGGTTCGACGCCGCCGATCCGTTTAACGGCCAGCTTAATCTGGTTTCTTCAAACGCTGTTTTCGGTCTCATTCTTGTCTTGATCGTGTTGATGCTTTTCTTGCGGCCAGCTGTGGCCTTTTGGGTTGCGGTGGGTATTGCAGTCGCTTTTGCCGGCGCCTTTATCTTGATGCCGGCAACGGGTGTTTCGCTGAACTTCCTTTCAATTTTTGGATTTCTTCTGGTGATCGGGGTGGTCGTCGATGACGCCATCATTATTGGCGAAAGTATTCACAATCAGGTGGAATCCGGTGTTCAAGGAGCGGATGCGTCTGTGCTCGGCACGCAGCTTGTCCTGAAGCCGGTGTTTTTTGCTGTGCTGACCACAATGATCGCGTTTTCGCCATGGTTGTTTATTGGTGGCGGCACAGCGCAATTTACCCGTCAGATCAGCCTGACAATCATGTATGCGCTGGGTTTTTCACTGATCGAAGCATTTTTGATCCTGCCGGCGCATCTTTCGCACATGAAGCCGCAGAATAAAGACGGCGTCTATTATCGGCTGCAGAGAGGCTTCGCGGAAGGTATTCTGACATTTGCCGACAGTGTTTACCGGCCGATCATCAAGCTGGCGCTGCGGTTGCGCTATTTCACTGTTGCCGGGTTTATTGTCAGCTTCGCTGTCGCCGTCGCGTTGTTGTCGCAAGGGTGGATATCTTTCAAATTTATGCCTGAAATTCAGGGTACATTTATTTCGCTGAATGTCCGCCTTCCCGAGGGTTCTTCATTTACCCGCACAGAGCAGATTTATGACGAGGTCGAGCGCGCCGCCAACAATTTGAAAGAGAAACTCGGCAAGGCTGACGATCTCGATTATGTTCAGTCGATCTATATCGCGGCGGACGAAGGTGAAGTGACTTCCTATGTCACAATTGTTGATGCGAACCACCGGAAAGAATCGACGAAACAGATCGCGGAAATGTTTCGCGAAGAGCTGGGGGAAATTCCCGATGCGGAAGAAATCAATATCGGCTTCACTCAAAATGACGGCGGCCCGGATCTATCCTTTGGCGTTCAGGCCGACGATCTTGAAGATCTAAGGCTGGCGACGGTCGATTTGCAAAATTACCTGCGGACGCTGCCGGGCGTTTTTGATGTGCGAAACAATCTCCAATCAGCAACGCCGGAACTCCGCATTGAGTTAAAGCCGGGTGCGGAACGATTTGGCATCACTTTGGCTGAAGTCTCGCGCCAGGTGCGCCAGGCCTTTTACGGCGAAGAGGTGCAGCGCTTGCCTCGTGAGGGTCAGGATGTGCGGGTGATGGTGCGCTACCCCAAAGCCGCTCGCGAGTCACTGACGACCGTTGAGAGCATGCGTATTCGCACTCCCGATGGCCGTGAAGTACCGTTATCGGCGGTGGCGGACGCGAAATTTGCGCCAAGTTATAAACGCATTGAGCGTCGTGATCGCCAGCGCTCTTCACGGGTCACAGCAGAACTCCGCGAGGGTGTGGATCGTGCGGCGCTGATGAAAATTTACCGAGAGGAATTCGTACCCGAATGGAAACGCCGGCACCCTGAGGCCTCGCTCGTCCAACGCGGTGATGCAGAAGAGCAGGCCGAATTCATGGGCGAATTTCTATCGCTTTATGTTGTCGCGCTGTTTGCGATGTATATGCTCCTCGCAATTGCTTTTTCGTCCTATTGGCAACCATTGCTGATCATGACCGCAATTCCGTTTGGTTTTATGGGTGCGGCGTTTGGCCATTTTCTGTTTGGTCTTGATTTTGCGCTGTTTTCTTTCTTCGGGGTTGGCGCAGCGGCGGGTGTCGTTGTCAACGACAATCTGGTGCTGATCGATTACGTCAACAGGTTGCGCGAAAAAGGCGAGGGCGCCTACGCAGCGCTTGTCAAAGCGGGCGTCGGGCGGTTCCGGCCGATTGTGTTGACATCATTCACGACCTTTATCGGCCTCTTGCCGATCATGTTCGAGCGCTCGACGGATGCACAATTCCTGAAGCCGACGATCGTGTCGCTCGCCTTCGGCGTGTTTTTCGCGACCTTCGTCACGCTGATCTTCGTTCCGGCGATGTATGCGGTGGGCGCCGATATTGCGCGCTTCTACCGTTGGGCGTGGACCGGCGAAAAACAGCCAAAAATTGGCGAAGGCGCCTCTGCCGATAGCGATTACGGCGATTCGGTAGGGGACGACCTGGGCGGGGCGCAGGATGGCCAGTCCGCGCGGCCCAACCCGCTATGGGGGCCGGCTGAGTAAGCGCGAATCGGCAGAATCAGTGCTGACCACACAACCTAAGGGTGTTAACCTTATGTTAAGACCTTGATGAGAAGTTAAGAATATCTTCTCCCGAGAAGATACCCCACCATACCCCACGACAGTGAGTACCGGCCGCGTTTTTCCCCAAAACGCGGCCGTCTCATA
>JAJFFY010000033.1 GCA_021776415.1 Hyphococcus sp. | reverse complement strand
ATCCATCAATGCAGCCATGGCCTCTTCTGCCACCGTTGCGTTGAGATAATAATGAATGACGACGCCAGTTTTGCGGCCTTCAATCAGCCCTGCATCCTTCAATGCTGCAAAATGTGTCGACATGGTTGGCTTGGAGACAGGGTAGGCGTCCGCCAAATCACCAGCGTTCATTGGCCCCTCACGCAGGCGGACAATGATGTCCCTGCGGATGGGATGGTTCAGGGCTTGAATGAGGGTTCCGATCTTCATGGCGCCTAGTTTAGATTATAATCTAATTAGAGTCAAGTCTAAATATAGAGATGGATAAATGAGGGAACATATCGGGCTGACAGGGCTTGCACATCGACAAAGTTAACAGACGAGTCCATGCCAGGCACGTTAAAATGGGGCTCAGATGGGAGTTAAAGGGTTTAGTGAAATTCGCGGATAAGAGGTATATGCAAATCTGGATTAAGAAATTGTACGGCAGTCTGTTCGGAAATGATCAGACGGTCACCGTCGGCATGCGCTGGTTTGGCGCTTTGCTGCGTCTGGCAGTCGTGGCAACGCTGTTCTACACCCCCGGCTATGACGGCTTCCTGCGTTCCGCCGAGCCGGAATACATCTACTGGATTTCTCTGGTGCCGATTGCGCTGTTGTTTCTGGCGTTGTTACTGGCAACAGGTCGCACACTGTTATCGGCTGCTATAACGCATTTAGCAGTGTTCGTGCTCAATGCAATCAATGCATTGAAATTCAAGATGATCACCGTTCCATTGCTGTTTGAAGACATGATGTTTCTGCAAAGTCCCGTTGCGTCGACAGACTTACTGTTTCGGTATGTGTCTATTCGGGTATCGAAAGTCACCATACTGTTACTGATCCTTGCTGTTTTGATCTTTCTGATAGCTAGAGAGCGACCCGTACTGCGATTGCAACGCAGGATTCAGTTTGTGCTGATGATTGTGGTCTTGCTAGTACTTGTCCCAGAAAAGGCTCTGGTAAAGCGCCTCTATAAGAACGCCGGGATCATAGACATTAGCTGGTACCAAAGCAATAACCTCAATCAGAATGGTTTCGTGACCACATTTGCGCAGTCCATGGTGAACTCAAAAGCCGGTGTGCCAAAGCTTGACAGGAAAGCATTGCAGAAGGTTCATAATTCACGGGCAACAGCACAAACTGTTACTGCACAGCGGCCAGATATCATTTTTTATCTCAGTGAAAGTTTTTTCGATCCAGGGATCGTTAAAGGTATAGATCAGTGTGAATTCTTGCAGAAAATATGCCAGTTAAGAGCATCAGGTGCTGCGGGTGATTTTGATGTATCCGCGTTCGGAGGTGGAACCACCATCACTGAATTTGCAGTCCTGACCGGTATTGACCCATACAAGTTCGGTGATCAGCTTCGTTCTCCCTATCGAAAACTTACTCGCAATTTTGCCAATTCGATTGCCTGGGACCTGAAAACACGAGGTTATCGAACCATTGCCATTCATCCAAACAGAGCAGCGTTCTACAGTCGCCACATAGCCATGCCAAGGCTTGGTTTTGATAACTTCATCAGCCGCAAGGACTTTGTCCATATTTCACCCAAGCACAGCACTTACATCAATGACATTGACTTGAACAATAAAATTAAACTGCACTTGAAGTCAGATGATCAGCCGACGTTTATGTTGGCCATATCAATGGAAAATCATGGTCCCTGGGGTGACAGAAATATCGCTGACAGAGAACGGCTTGAAATGATTGAGGTGCCGAGTAATCTTGAACCAAAACAGCAGACAGAGCTGAGAGAGTATCTCTATCAATTGCAGTATTCGGAAGAGGCCTTGTTTGATCTCATTGCCTGGATGGATCAACGAAACAGGCCGACTGTGTTGTTTTACTTTGGTGATCATTTGCCAGCTTTGAGCTCAGTGTTCGAACAGCTTGGATTCGACAATGGGGAATCATCCAATTTGCAAGACACCGTCTTTATTTACCACAAAAACTATGCGGATACAGCGAAGCTTCCTATGCGAGTGGCTGCCAACCAGGTAGCCCCTCTGGTTTTACATGATCTTGACCTGCTTGGCCCGAATGAATTTTATGACTTGTATCGACTCGAATTCAATCCGGGCGCGGATATGGATCTTGAGTCAAGACAATATTTCCTTAAACAGGCGCAGCTCCAACAGCTCTATTGGCAAGATGATCGCTCAAAATGATGAGTTGTCTGAACATGTTATTTGAGCCTATATCAGTATTGATGCCTCGTTCGATTTGGGACAGTTAACGCTATGCGGGCATTCATCGACGCTGATAATTACCCCAAGCATGTAGGCCGCTAAATACGAACATTTCTACTGTTTACCACAGATCAGCTTGCCTGTTTACACCACATACACAAACACAAACAATCCCAGCCAGACCACATCAACGAAGTGCCAGTACCAGGCTACGCCTTCAAAACCGAAGTGATTGGCATCGGTAAAATGGCCCTTGGCGGCGCGGAACGTGATCACGGTGAGCATGATGGCTCCCAGCGTAACGTGCATGCCGTGGAAGCCGGTGAGCATGAAAAAGGTGGATCCGTAGATGCCGGAACCCAATGTCAGACCCAGTTCCTGATAGGCGTGAATGTATTCCTCGGCCTGCAGGTAGACGAACAGGAATCCCAACGTCACGGTGGCGGCCAGCCACAGCACCAGAGCGCGGCGCTGTGCATTTTTCAATGCCCAGTGCGCCATAGTCACGGTAAGCCCGGAGGTCAGCAGAATCAAGGTGTTGACCAGTGGTACGCCAAATGCTGGCACGGTGTCAAAGTTACCGCCAACTGCGGCTGGTCCGTTGGTCGGCCAGACCGGATCAAAGCCCTGCCACAACAGGGCGTTGGTCATAACGCCATGGCCTTCGCCACCCAGCCACGGCACCACAAATACGCGGGCGTAGAACAGCGCGCCGAAAAACGCGCCGAAGAACATCACTTCCGAGAAGATGAACCAGAGCATGCCCATGCGAAAGGATGTATCGACCCGGCTGTTGTAGTAGCCGCCGACGCTTTCTCTGACCACCTGGCCAAACCAGCCGAACAGCATGACGATGATGAATGCGACTCCAGTCAGCATGGTAACTTTACCGCTTGCACTGCCGTTCATGGCCATCGCCGCACCTGCCAGCAGCGCTGTCATGCCGATGGATCCCACGATGGGCCAGGGCGCATTGTGGGGAATAAAGTAGCGATCGGGGTTGTGCGTGTCTGCGTGTGTCATAACTGATCCTGAATCCTCAGCCGTGGTGGCTGATGCTATCGTGGTGGTTACAAGTTTTCATTGGCGGTTTTTTTTAATTCGCCCTGAAGCCGAAAATGCCTGCTGCGATAAACAGCAGGTAAATACATGTCGCGATCACCACGAGTATGG
>JAJFFY010000032.1 GCA_021776415.1 Hyphococcus sp. | reverse complement strand
TCAGAAATAATTCTACTTTGTTCTGCGCCACCTCTAAGTTTGTTGAATTTATCTACATCTGATACAGCACAGGCTATAATGTCAAGCGCGCAGGCTGATTTTTTGTAATGCTTCTTTGTTTTATGCAGCGAAATCACATGAGGCTCTTCCAATTGTGACTGCTCCTCCGCCAGCACCAGCAACGAATGGTGGAGCAAGCGTCAAGCCTAGTCCTGCGCTTGCTGCCAGGGCTGAGTTATTTGATATTTCTGTAAGTTGTATCGCGAATTCGTCAGGAAGTCTATTAGGCTCTCTTTTGAATGCATTCAACGTCACAGAGGTTCCAAATAGTCCAACTAATCCAGTTGAGTCAACAAAATTGATCGGATCTCCGAATGAATATACATAAAGATTAAAGTCGTTTCCTTCAAACATAATCGGATCCTTAGCCGCCCACCGACCAGTCGCAGGATCATAATCCCTCGCCCCAAACCTGACCAACCCGTTATCACGATCTGCAATGCCCCCAGCAAACCCAAACGTCTGAAACCCAGGGTTGCTGTCTGCAATCACATTGCCAAACTCATCATAATCGATCCGCTGTGCCACAGCACCTGTCTGCGCATTGATCACGAGTCTGGGACTACCCAACTGATCGCTGATGATTCGGTAGCGCTGGCCATTCTTAATCATGTAATCCGGCACATTAAGCTTGCTGGCATAGACAAAGCGACTGACAACATTGCCAGAGCCATCCAGCTCTGCCACCGGGTTCAGGTTGTCCTGATACAACAAGCCCTGTTCCAGTATGCCATTCAGCTTTTTGCCAATGCGCCGGTTCAGGCCATCAATGATGTATTCAATGGTATTTCCATCGAGCAGTTGCACACTGAGCAGGTTCCCCAACTCGTCATACTGGTACAGGGTTTCACCATCGGGGTTCATTTTGCGCTGCAACTCGCCGTTGGCGGTGTACTCGTAGGTGTTGGCACCATAGCTCAACAGCCGATCCTGGTTGTCATAGCTGCCGCCGGTGTTGTCAGTGGCTGTGATGTGGTTGAGACGGTTGCCATTGGCGTCGTAGACATAGGTGGCTTGCAACGTTCCGTCCACTGTTACAGTTTCCAGTCGTCCAGCGAGATCATAGGTGTAATCATACACCCGGTTGATGCCTTGCACGGTCTCGGTTTTCAGTGTGATGCGGCCCAGTTTGTCGCGCTCAAAATGTTGCTGAAACAGGGAACTGACGCTGAATCTGGCATGATATTCCTTGGCTTCACCGAACAGGTTGTAAATGTAGCTGTCATTGATCTGCTCCAGGCTGGTGCCCTGGAGCAGGCCATTTAGTGGATCGCGGGCAAGGTTTAGGTCACCTGCAGAAAGCAGCAGGCTGTCCTGATCGTAGCCGTAGTTGATGATATCACCACCTGTGGCATTGGCAATTTCAATGGCAGCCAGGCGCAAATCATTGTCGAAACTGAATCTGAGTGTGCCTGCTACCGGACCTAGCCAGGTGCTGCGTGTCAGCAGTGGGCCGTCGTAGCCAAATTCAAGAGTGACACCGCCGGGAGATGTAATGGTTGCTGGCCTGGAGCTACTCAGGTTTGTATCATGATAAGTGATGGCATGACTACCATGATTGAGCTGGATGTTACTAATCAGGTCACCGCTCAGGTAGCTGAGTGCCACATTCAATCCGTCCGGACGCAGCATGTTGAGCAGCCTGCGCTCACCGTCATAGTTGTAGGTGGTCTGCTCAATATCAAGACCAATGTCAGGCGGGGCATACAGCGATTGCTGATCCAGCACGCTGTAGTCAAAGCCGTGCTCCGGCTTGTTCGGTGGCGTCAGCGTATCCAGATTGCCATTGGCGTCATAACCCATGGTAATCATCTCATCGTCCGGTCGCGCTTGTAATATCGGACGCCCGACAGGATCGTTTATGAAAGTGGTCACTCTGCCGATAGGGTCCTGGATCAAATCAAGAAAACCGGCTTCGTCGTAATCCAGCAATACCTCGCGCTGCTCATCGCCTTCCCCCTGTACAATTCTGGCCAGGCGTCCGCGAGCGTCGTAGTTGAATTCAATGGCTGCCAAGCCGGGCACGAGTGTTCGCACAGGTCTCTGCTGTTGATCTACACCAAAATTGCTGAGACGACCTTCCGGACTGGTGAAGGACCAGGTCAATGTTGCGGCGTCGTAGTCTTGTTGCCAGACACGGCCATTGACCGTGATGGTGTCGCTGATGTCCAGTTCGCCAAGTTGTGCACCGGGTTGCTGCGCCAGCACAGTCCGCTCACGAAGTGTTTTACGCTCCAATCCAAAAGGCGTTTTGATGATTTCCTTAGCTGTGATTGGAGCTAACAGGCCAAACCGGGGATCGGGACCCATAATGGTATAGATACTGGACTTCTCAGGCGTTAATACGGTTTTTTCGAAGGCCGGAGTGGAAACTTCGGATGTGATCCTGCCAGGGAAAGACCGCCGGCGATACTCACGGCCGGTAGCGGTGGTATTGACATAGTGACTAGCAGCATCGCCGTTGCTGTTGGTCATGGTCACCTGGAATTCGTCGTTGCGTCGATTGACCCATTTGGTGATATTCCATCCGCCACCGGCTGAGTTGATGTTAAATGCAAGATCGCCAGTCAAGGTGTAATTGTACTCACTGGCATTGTCTCTGGGATCCCGGAACTCGACCAAAAGTCCGGTGTTGGTTTGATAATCCATCTCCCAGCGTGCGTTATCAGCCGTTACCAATGCTGTCAAATCCTCACCCGTATTGTATTCCAGGCTGGTCACTACACCAAATGGGCTGATAATGGATTCAGCCAGATTGTCCGCTCTGCGTACTATCTGTGTGGTATTGCCATCTCCATCGGTAATGGCTGTCAGGTAACCAGCAGAATTGTATTGGAAACTGTACTTGAGGCCGAAGGTCAGCGCCAAGCGTGTTTCAAGATGGCGTCCGGCACGGGAGAAAATATAGAGTTCACTACCATCTGCAGAAGGGATGGTGTAGACATCGGCATCAGGATCAAATGTGAACTGGTTGAATGAAACCTGTAACAGCTGTGTCAGGCTGTGAATAGACAGCACAACACTGCCATTCTCATGCAAGCCAATCTTGCGCAATAGGCCCAGTTGAATAGCTCGGGCAACGCCGGATTGTACAGAGTCATTAACTCCGCCACCAGCGGTGGTTGATATGCGGCCAGCGCGGTCCACCAGTCGCAATCTGCCGTTTCCAGTGTCAGCGATATAAAGGCTGCCATCAGGCAAAGCGGCTACAGCAGATGGGCTTGACAGCATGGCCTCGATTGCGCTGGTGCCTTCACCGGCGAACCCGGCAGAACCTGTGCCAGCAAAAGTGCTGATGCGGCCGTCGCTATCGATTCTTCGGATACGGTGATTGTCGGTTTCTGCAATAAAGATTTCGCCATCGGGATTGACACTGATATCGCTGGGGTTCATCAGTGCGAACCAAAGTGCCGATGAAGGCTGCCCAGGCAAGGTATCGCCTGGTGGTTCTATGATCGCCCCCGCAAGTGGCAATAAAGAACCATTCGGCCATAACATCCACGCAGAACCCGACTCAAAATCATTTGCGCAAGTGAAATACAGTCGTCTGTTGTGAAAGTCACTGCCACTGACACGTCCGGTGCAGACTGGATTGTCCAGACTACTCAGTTCAAATCTGCGTAGATTGACACCATCTGCATCAAACCTGATGATGCCGGTGTGACCGAATAAATGCTGCATACCCAGAAAGATCTGGCCATTGTCACCCCAGGCCACCGACCAACCCTGTGACCATTCATCTTCCGGTGGCGGTGGAGGCGGTGGATCATCTCCGCGTAGTGCATCAGATCCAAATCCAACCGTACAAAATTCAACCTCACCCTGATCTGTGCCTGCTGGTATGGGTGAAAATGGCGGAGCACAGGATCGGCTGATTTCATGCACCAACCCTTCTGGATCAATTACAAGAAGACGCTGAATAAACCCACCGGTAACGACGACAATGCTACCATCAGGCCCGATATCAAAATCTCTGATTTCTTCAATATCTTCCACCTGACCCGCCAAATCCGGGCCGAAAGGCAGCAACTGGTGTATCTGAATATCGCTGAGATTGGTAACTGATCGCTCACTACCATCACCCTTCCACAGCTTTCCACCTCTAGCGTCGAAGACGTGGTGCTCGCTGATGTTCCAGCCGCCTAGCTTCTGGCTTTTGGCCAGATAGGTTTGTACAGCTGGTGTGCCTGAGCGAAAGTTAAGACTGGTCTCCCACCGTCTGCTCAAACCAATCTCAAGTGCAAGTCTATTGCCAATAATCTCTATTCCCTCTGTAATGCCGAATGAGTTTTCAAAATTTCCTCTATTACCGTAATAGAATGGTTCGTACCAGTAAGTCAGGGCAACATCTGTTTTGGCGCTCCGAATCAGATAATCACGGCTAAATCGGTCTGTTGCGGGAACATTGAATCGTTCTACCTGGAATGGGCTGACCTGGGCTATGGATCGTGTGATTGGTGTTCCATCCACAGCAACGTTTACTGATGCCCGTCGAAGTGATGCGGGCACAGAATCATTGGCAATCGGTACTCTGACAATCGCCTGATTGACTCCCATATTGCCGCCCCGGGAACGGCTGCTGCGATATGTAAGACTGAAATCAGTTCCAGGTATGCGCAAGGTTTCTCCCAGTACGCGGTTTTCACACTCGATGATACTACCGGTCATGCAGTCCGGGTTTTCCTGATCCTCGACTTCTGGTTCAGTATCGCCACCCTCATCATCACTTGGCTCGGTATCTGCAGGTGGATCACTGCCTTCTTCAGGATCGGGAGGCTCATCATCACCCGGCACATCGTCTTCTTCAGACTCAGGTGGTGGATCGCCATCATCATCTGTATCTGGTTCAGGTGGCGGCTCATCATCCGGTCCCGGTCCAAATGGCCAGTTTTTGTCCCATGGTGTGAAATGTGTTATCGGTGATCGCCACAGGCTTTGGCCTGGCTCAAAAAGTATTGCCAGTTGCAGTAATTCATCCGATGTCATATTGAATTCTGCCTGTAAATCGATTGGGTCCTCTGCGACTCCATCACCATCAACATCCACAAGTGCAAACCCATTGTTTTCACCCACAATCTGCAGGATTCGACCGTCACTGGATGGTAGCCAGGATTTCAGTTCGAAGTCATAGTAACCAAGCGGTACCGGAATGCCGACCGGGAAATCCAGAAAGTTCTCAACATACAGCCAGACGGGTTGATCAAAATTGACACGACTTGCGCCTGATGCCGGGGCCTCATCTGCCGACAGCTCGACGGCATAGGTATAATCAGTGGTTTCCGGCAAGATAGCCGGCATGCGCTCAAGACCATTCGGACCCACCGTGTACTCGGTTGCGCGTACATTCATTGTAGCCAGAGCTTGGGTGCTACCATCGGGCAGTTGCAAGTCTGCCTGCAAACCCATTGGAAACAGCAGGGTCGCCTGTCGTTCACCATCCGCATCGCTACTTACAGTGGCTTGATGTACCTGCATAAACCCCTCACCCAACAGAATTTCTGTGACTGCAGTATCGAGTTGGATCAAGTAGACATCATCGACGGTTTCATACTGTTGCCAGCGAACACGCAACGCCCGCTGGGCCTTCAGAAAATCGTCTTTGCTGAATTCCAGCGTAATTTCACCACCGCCGTTGACCAGGATGTCGTAATAGCCATCGCCCCTGGAAAATGTGTAACCAACTTCTGGGTGATCCGAGACGCGTACAAGCACACCAGGCATCGGCTTACCATCGCCATCGAAGGTTCTGCCACGAAGTGCAGCAACGCGGTGTGGCTCAAGACTGGCGCAGTCTGCGCCTCGCTGAACCGGCTCCGGCGCAGTACACAAAAACATCAGATCATCACCGAAATGTCCTGGAATCGTTGTATCTACTGGTGGTGCAACCGTTGCCGGGTCAGGCGGTTCAAAAAATGGAAATGGTGGCAGGGGCAAGTTTTCGAAGCTATCCATGAACTGTATATCGTCATCATCGCTCTGCGCGAATGAAGATGGGAAGTTCAAGTAAGCTACATACAAAACACCTGCTGCGAGCAATGCAACAAGCATAATCGATACCGATTTCTGTGACATTGATTTGTACCCTTTGATTGATCCCTCGTGATTTAACCCAATCTTTATCACCACTTACTGCTTTTGTCAAGTCTGACATGGAAGCTGGAAACCGCTAATACTTTGTACAGAAGGTAAATTTATTAATGCAAATTATTGTCTTTTAGACCATTTACCAGCCCTTTCGAAAAATTCCCAATATTCAACCCTCATTCAAATAATGCTCCAAAGCACGCGCTGCGACCTTGAGCAAATCGTGTTCGGTGACAATACCCAACAGCTGCTGATTTTTGTCCGTGACCGGCAAGTTGCTGAGCTTGTGTTCACGCATCAACCGGATTGCATCAACGGTGGCGGTATCCGGGGTGATGGTGATCGGCTCCGGCGTCATGATGTCGCGGACACTGACTTCGCTGTCATTGTTGCCACCTTCGGCGAGAATCTTCAGCAAGGCCCGGTGTGACAACATGCCCAGCAGTCTGCCGCTGTCGTCTTCCACCGGCACATGACGGATATGCCGCCATTCCATCAGGCTGGCAGCAAAATCGACAATGTCATCGGGTCTTACCGTGAACAGGTCGGTGGTCATGAACTGTTCGACGGTGCGGTAGCTGTCGCGCCAGTCCTGGCTGTGA
>JAJFFY010000031.1 GCA_021776415.1 Hyphococcus sp. | reverse complement strand
CTCTTTCTGGATCGGTGTGGGGGTCTCGTAGCCTGCAGCTGCAATAGCATCGAGAAGCTTCGGCTCAAGGCCGAGATCGGCAAACGACATTCGCTCTCCGTAAGGTTTATATTGCCGGCGATCTGCTTATCGCGAGGATCTATTATCCGGCTTTTTCACATCGGCGGGTCGGTTAAAATCCAACGCCCCGCTCTTCCGCCGATGGAAGCGATGCGTCATCCAAAGCAATGGCTTATGCGATTAATTTAAAGCGCTGCGTCTTATCGTAGGGCCGGATAATTCATATCCTATGGCCGGTTGCGCGCGCTGCATCGCAGCATTGCTGGCTGCGAGATAGGCGGCTTTCTGTGGAATGTCAATTAATAGGGCGGGCGCGGATTAGTGATTTTTCAAAGTGTGGCCTAAAATCATCAGGATATGAGACTTCGAAGATTGGTATGTGGATCGGTGATGGCGCTGTGGGCGACGCCTCTGGCTTATGCGGAAAGCGTGGTCGGTGAGGATTGTACATTCAAGGGGTTTGCTCTCCACGGAAAGGTACAAATTGTCGAGAGTTTCCCTGATATCAAGGTTCAGATCGTTGACAGTTTTCCGGATCTGAAAGTCAGGGTGGTCACGAGCTTTGCAGACAAATGCGGCGAGTGGGCATTCGTTGAAAGCTTTCCTGACGTAAAAATTCAGTATGTAGACAGCTTTCCCGATTTGAAAATCCAGCTGGTGACCAGCTATCCTGGTCTGCCGTGAGGGCAGTTTCGCTAGACTTCATCGGGAAATTGTTCGGTATCGATCTCGGCTTGTACGGTTGCCGGATAACGCGGTCCGCTGATGGTGCTCTGATTTATCAGCTGCTCGACGCGGGCAATGGTTTCCGGGCTGAGCGTAATGGCGCTGGCGGCGACATTTTCTTCGAGATGCGCGAGCGAAGTGGTGCCGGGAATGATGTGAATGTGCGGCGCCTTTTGCAGCGCCCAGGCAAGCGCGAGTTGGCCGGGCGTGCAGCCGGCGGCGTTTGCGATACGCAGATATTCGGGCAACAGCTTTGCATTGGTTGAAAAATGCGGGGGCTGGAAACGCGGCATGTTGTAGCGGATATCCTTTGTCGCAAAAGTTTCCGGATCAAGCGCGTCATCCGCGAGGTAGCCTCGAGCCAAAGGAGAAAATGCAACGAACGCCGCGCCGATCTGTGCGCAGGCGTCGATGACGCCGATTTCGGCGTTGCGGCTCCACAACGAATATTCTGACTGAACAGCGGCAATCGGATGCACTGCTTGGGCCCTTTTGAGCGTAGCAGCGGAGACTTCCGATAGACCGATGGCGCGGATTTTTCCGGCCTCAACCATTCGCGCCATTTCACCGACCGAGGCTTCAATCGGAACGGCTTTGTCCCAACGGTGGAGGTAATAAAGATCGATGATGTCGGTCTCGAGCCGGCGCAGCGACATTTCCAGCGTCGCCCGCAAGGTCTCTGGCCGTCCGTCGATAACGCGTTTACCATCGACGCCCTGCATGCCGCATTTACTGACCAGAAAAATGCTGTCGCGAAACGGCTTTAACGCCGGGCCGACAAGCGCCTCGTTGCGGCCAAAGCCGTAAAGCGCGGCAGAGTCGAAATGCGTAACACCCAGATCGATTGCTTTGTGGAGTACTCTGACGCCAGCTTCCAGCGTCGGCGGCTCGCCATAGGCGTGACTTAAATTCATGCAGCCGAGGCCGATTTCACCGGCGTCAAACTGTCCGATCTTGCGGGTTTTCATTACATGTTTTTCTATTCTTGTGCGTTCAATTGCTGTTCCAGAAGATGCAAGGTCTCGTAACAGGCGAGCACTTGCCCGACGCTTGCGTTCGGCTCGCGGTCTTCAGCGATTGCGGCAAAAAATTCCCGGTCCTGCAATTCGATACCGTTCATTGAGACGTCAACTTTGGAGACATCGATTGCTTCCTCGCGGCCGGTGAACAAATCGTCATAGCGCGCGATATAGGTGCCGTTGTCGCAGATATAGCGAAAGAAGGTGCCGAAAGGCCCGTCATTGTTGAAGGACAGCGTGAGTGTGCAAAGTTTGCCATTCTCGGTTTTCAGCTGGATCGACATATCCATCGCAATGCCGAGCTCTGGATGAACAGGCCCTTCGATGATGTTGGCTTGGGTGACCTTCTCGCCGGTCTGATATTGGAACAGATCGACCGTATGCGCGGCATGGTGCCACAAAAGATGGTCGGTCCATGACCGCGCCTCGCCCTTGGCGTTCATGTTTTTGCGGCGGAAGAAAAAGGTTTGCACATCCATATGCTGGATTGAAATCTCGCCCGCCGTGATCTTGTTCTGAATATATTGATGCGACGGATTAAAGCGGCGGGTATGGCCGACCATGCAGACCAAGCCGGTTTGCTTTTGTTTCTTATTGACCGCATCAGCGTCTTGCCAACTGTCGGCCAGGGGAATTTCTATCTGCACATGCTTGCCGGCATCCATACACTCGATGGCTTGCGCTGCATGCATCTGCGTTGGCGTGCACAGGATTGCCGCCTCGACGCCGGGTTGTTTTAGCGCTTCCGACAGATCCGTGGTCGCATGGGCGATGCCATAATCCTGCGCAACTTTTTGCGTCGGCTCCAATCGGCGCCCGACCAGCGAGACAACCTCGACGCCATCGATGTTTTTAATGCCGTCAAGATGTTTGAGGCCAAAGGCGCCGGCGCCGGCGAGAATGACTTTCATGGGTTCGCTCTCCAAATTACAGTTAAGACTGGCTTTCCAGAACAATATGACCAACGGCGGTGTTCGAGGCCGGGACATGATAATGGCGGTGTAGCTCGGTTACTTTGTCGCCCAACGCGCCGCGCATCACCAGCCACATCACCATCTCAATTCCTTCCGAGCCGGTCTCGCGAATATATTCAATATGCGCGATATCAGCGAGCTCTTCGGGCTTGTCGGCCAGGCGGTCGAGAAATCGCTTGTCCCACTCCTGGTTAATGAGGCCGGCGCGCGGTCCCTGCAGCTGGTGGCTCATACCGCCGGTGCCCCAGATTTGGACATTTAAATCTTTGTCAAAAGATTCTACCGCGTTGCGGATCGCCTTGCCGAGATTATAACACCGCCTACCGCTCGGCGTCGGGTAGACAACGACATTGACGGCGAACGGAATAACTTTCACCGGCCATTTTTTCGGCTGTCCGTACATCAGCGATAATGGCACGGTGAGGCCGTGATCGACATCCATCTTGTTGACGATGGTGAGGTCGAAATCCTGTTGGATCACCGACTGCGCCACATGCCAGGCAAGATCCGGGGCGCCTTCAACCGTGGGAACCGGTCGGGCCCCGAAGCCTTCGTCGGCGGGCTCGAATGTCTCGGCGCAGCCGATCGCGAAGGTCGGCACCATGTCGAGGCTGAACGCCGTTGCATGGTCGTTATAGACGAGGAATATGACGTCTGGCTTTTCTTCGGCTATCCACTTTCTGGTGAAATTAAAGCCATCAAATAACGGCTTCCAATAGTCGCTCAGTGTGTCTCCGGTGTCGATCGCCCTGCCGATAAGCGGGACATGAGAGGCGCCGATGCCGGCGGTGATACGAGCCATTATTTGTTTTCTCCGATATAACGATTGCCGTCCGGCGAGCGCCCGCCGCTGACCATCATGGCCTTATAATCTTCCTCACTCATGCCGGTCATCAGCGCCGCGGCATATTGAAAGCTCTTGCCGTCCGACGAAAAAATCTTTGCAAGAAAATAGATATTACCGCCAAGGGCGAGCATGGCGTTGTAGTTTCGATCCAATACGGCCTGTCTTTGATCTTCGCTCATGGGCCATTCGCTGAGATAAGCACGCTCATCGGCCTTGAAGCGTTCGCGGTTTTCCGCCTTCATCAGCGACATGCAGAATTGATTGAGGTGGTATCCTTTTCGCGCCATATCTGAATCGAAAATGGTCGTGCCAGGGACATCCTTATAAGGTTTTTCGAGAGCCATTATTGTGCTTCTCCTTCTAGTTCTTCCGGCCAATAAAGCCGCATCGGATTATCAACCAGCAGCTTGTGTTGCAGCTGCGGCGTTGTCGCAATCTTGGGAATGAAATCCACAAGCCAGGCGTCGTCCGGCATGTGGGACTTAAGGTTCGGGTGCGGCCAGTCAGTGCCCCACAGGACACGATTGGGAAATTCTTCCACCACCCGGCGCGCAAACGGCGCTACATCGTCGTAATTCGGCGGGCCTTCGTTGCTTAGCCGTTCCGGGCAAGTGACCTTGGACCAGAAGTTTTCATTTTCGCGCATAAGCTTGATGAAGAGTTCAAACTCCGGGCCGTGTGCTGGTTTTGACACATCAGGCCTACCCATATGGTCGACGACAACGAGGGTCGGCAGAGACGAGAAAAAATCATAGAGCTCCGGCAATTCCGGCGCCTCGAAATAGATCACGATATGCCAGCCAAGTGGGCGAATGCGCTCGGCGAGTTCCATCAGCGACTCGCGGGGTAGCGCGTCCACCAGGCGTTTGACGAAATTAAAACGCACGCCGCGGATGCCGGCTGCATCAAGCGCGTTTAAGTCTTCGTCTGAGATGTCCGGCTTAACGCTCGCCACACCACGCGCACGACCATTTGACTGTGCAATGGCGTCGATGAGCGCGCGATTGTCCGAGCCGTGACAAGTCGCCTGAACGATGACATTGCGGGAAAAGCCGAGATGGTCGCGCAAGGCAAATAGCTGTTTGGCCGAAGCGTCGCAGGGCGTATATTTGCGCTCCGGCGCAAACGGAAATTCGCCGCCCGGACCAAAGACATGGCAATGGGCGTCAACGGCGCCTGGCAGCGGAACAAAGCTTGGCTTTGACGGGGCGGGATGCCAGTCGAGCCAGCCAGACGTCTTTTCGAATTTCGCCATGTTGCTCATTTGCCGAGCGCTTTCAGCATTTTGTCGAGGCGCGGATAGACCCGCCTTGCATTGCCTTCATAGACCCTGCGGCGGTCGTCTTCGCTAAGCTTGAGAGTATCGACATAGCGTTTTGTGTCGTCAAAATATTGCCCCGTCTGCGGATCAATACCGCGCACCGCGCCGACCATTTCCGAGCCGAACAGGATATTATCGATATCGATGACGTTAAACAGAAGATCGATGCCGGGCTGATGATAAACGCACGTATCGAAATATACATTCTTCATCACATGGGTCTCGACTGGCGGTTGCTTGAGCATGTCGGCGAGCCCGCGATAGCGCCCCCAATGATAGGGGACCGCGCCACCGCCATGGGGAACGATGAATTTTAGATCAGGAAAATCGGCAAACAGATTGCCTTGAATAAATTGCATGAAAGCGTTGGTGTCGGCGGCGATGTAATATGAGCCGGTGGCGTGAAACGCCGGATTACAGGAGCCGGAAACATGTACCATCGCCGGAACTTCCAGCTCAACCATTTTCTCGTAGATCGGATACCAGTAACGGTCGGTCAGTGGCGGCGATGTCCAGTGCCCGCCGGACGGGTCCGGGTTAAGATTGCAACCGACAAAGCCGAGCTCGTTGACGCAGCGGTCCAACTCGGCAATTGAATTGTCGAGCGATCCCTCTGGCGTCTGCGGCAACATGCACACGCCGATAAATGTCTCGGCGTAAAGTTCTGTCACCCGGTGAATAAGGTCGTTGCAGGCAATCGACCAGTCGAGCGCGGTCCCAGCGTCGCCGATATGGGGCTCCATGCGTGAGGCGCGCGGGCTGAAGATGGTCATGTCGGCGCCGCGCTGTTTAAGCAGTTTTAGCTGATTGGTCTCGATGCCTTCGCGAATTTCGTCATCACTGATATCGGCGCGGTCGGGACGCGGCAGGGAAGGGTTTTTTAATCGCGCCTTTTGCGCCTCGCGATAGTCAAGATGGGCCTGCGGCGCCACCGTATGATGACCGTGGCAATCAATGATCAACATGAGGCCGCATCCTTGTCCGACTGAATAGTTTTGAAGATAGCATCGAGCATTGGCGCCAGCGAGGCCTCGTTCATGGCGGCTTTGTGCGTCGCCGCCCAGTCCTGTCGCACGGCGCAAGCCATACTCATCAGCGGATCGACGCCGGCATCGCAAACCGTTTGCGCAACCTCGCGCATTTCTTCCGCCCGCCGTCCGCCATGCTCCAGCGAGCGGGTGATCATATAGTATGCAAGGCGGTTCCAGTCCCGGCCGGGAAAGAGGTCGTCGAGCGATTCTAAAACCGATGCATCGACGCCATGATGTCGCGCGGTGAGGAGCGCTTCTGTGAGCAGCGCTTCCATACCCTTCACCACTATGCTGCGGCACATTTTGGCGGCGGCGGCCTTGCCATAGTCGTCGTCAAAGAAAGCTGCGCCGTCAAATCCGAGCCCGTGCGCGTCGTCGATCAAGGCTTGCGCATGTGGCCCGCCCATGAGCATCGGCGTCGCCAGCCGCTTTGGAGCAATTGGCGCCATCACCGCGACCTCAACATAACGCCCGCCGGCATCGTTGATGATCGCGGCGGCTTTAGTTTTCACTGACGGGGACGCTGAATTCATATCGGCAAAGAAGACACCCGGCCCGATGGCTTGGGCGACGCTTTGCGCTGCTGTGATTGTCTGCGCCGCTGTGACGGCGGAGATCACGAAGTCTGCGCCCTTGACCGCATCGCGCGCAGCCGCGCCGGCGGTCACATAATTACCGGTCAGTGCGCGTGAAGGTCCGCTATCGGCATCGTCAAACTTTAAGTCCCAGGCGGAGATATCCGCGGCGCCTTTTGCGGCAAGGTCTTCGCCGAGGATTTGCCCGACTTCGCCAAACCCGATCAGCGCGATGCGCGAAATTGTCATCGGCCGCTCCATATTGTTGACGGGATCAATATCTCGCCACGCATCAGCGGGCGCGCGGTGCGCAATAGGGCGGACCGTTTGATCGATAGCGCGCCGGCGCTGATATGAATGTCCAGCTCGACCGTGAAAAACCCGCTCGGATGTTCGATATCGAGACGGTGCACGCCTGAAGTGTTTTCCTTGGCCACAGCAATACCTTCGGCGACGGAGCCGGGCGAGAGGCAGGCGGCGGCGACGCTGACCGCGCCAAGAACGCCGATCGCCTCGTGCACCCGGTGCGGGATAAAGCTCCGTGTCGAGATGATGCCGCCCGCCATAGGCGGAGAAGTCAAAGTCATTTTCGGCACGGTTTTGCCAGCGACATCGCCAAGCTTCATCATCGGGCCGACCTTCAACCGGATGACTTCGATGCGTTGTTTCAGATTTGTGTTTTGTTCCAGTTCTTCAGGCGTCTCTGCTCCGGAAATGCCAAAATCGCTTGCACGCAAGAGGACCACCGGCATGCCATTGTCGATACAGGTGACATCAACGCCATCGATTGTGTCGCGGGGCTTGCCTGTTGGGAACAACGCGCCGCAACTCGCCCCGGCGGTGTCAATAAAATCAATTGGGATCGGTGATGCAGTTCCCGGTACACCGTCAATGCGCGCCTCGCCCTCATATTCGACCGCGCCGTTTGGCGTCGGCACATGCGCAACCGCAATGCTTGCCGTATTGACCATATGGATGCGCACCGGCGTTGTCTCGCCGGTGCATTCGACAAGTCCATGATCAATCGCCCAGGGGCCGACGCCGGCGAGAATGTTGCCGCAATTCTGGCTGTCGCTGACCTCACTCTTATCGACAACAACCTGAAGGAAGAGATAATCAACATCGGCGTCATCGCGTTCGGATGGCGA
>JAJFFY010000004.1 GCA_021776415.1 Hyphococcus sp. | reverse complement strand
AGCTTTTGTGAATTCACTTTCTGTTCGCACGCTCAGTTCTTGATTTAACACAACTGCGCCCTATGTGAACTCTATAAGCGGAGGGCGGATGATCTTAAAAAATCTTGGACGCATTATTAGCTGGCCATTCAGGGCTATATTCAAATTGTTTATGCGCGGCGCAAAAATGGGGCCGCGCGGCTCAGCGGCGGTATCGCGGACGGCTGCAAAAACCAGTGGCTCGGCGATTGCTAAAAAAGCCGGCGCCAATGTGGACGAGACAGCCGTTCTTGATACGGAATATCGCGATGCGCCGCCCAGCGGTATTGAAGCGGCGATGTTCACGCAATTGCCGCGCCCGCGCCTTACCGAAAAATCAGCATCAGACCTTACCATTGAACAAGCGCAAAGCTACGCCGAGCAGGCGCAGCGCTTTTACGAATACAATTTCCCATTATTCCCACGCGGAGATTTCTTCTACGAAGAGATTGAAGAAGAGTTTTTAAACGCCGCGCTCGGGTTTGGTGAACAGAGTATTGATCGGCGCTTTATCGAAGTGACAACCTTGTTTCGTAAAACGCTCAACGCCAACACAAGGCGGATGCTGCTTTATTGGGCTCCGGCCATCGGGTTAGCTGTGTTCGCGGCGGCGATATTTATCGCGCCAATGGGGCTGATCACCGGCCCGGGCGGCCCGGCGGCGCAGGCCGGCGTCCTTTATGGCGCCGCAGCGCTGGTCGGCGCGGCGCTGACATTCCTGGTCTATAGCTGGCCCTATAAAGTGGTGCAGCAACGCAATTTGATGAACCTCGATAATTACGTCACCTCGAAGTTCGCACGCATCAACAATAATTTTCAAGTCGCCAAGCGCCGCGCGCTTAATGTTGAGCGCGACAAGCGGATGTCGGAGCGCGATGCGTTAAAAGACGAGGCCGGCGCCTGGACGCTATCTTATCATTGGTTCGCATCAAGATTATTCTTGTGCGAGACCATGCTGCGCAATAAATTCTACCAAGTCCGGCGCAACACAACGCTTTACTGGGTCGGCGGCATGACCCTCTGCACGGTCCTGTTTGCTGGAATTGGTGCGTATCTGGTTGTTACTGGTGCGGAGCTAGTTGTGATCGGCGTCTTCGCGGCGGCGGCGGGCGCTTATCTTGTGGCGGCAGGCGCGATCACTGCGAGGGCGACAGGCATGATGTTCGGTGTTCTTCAATCCAACGAATGGAGCCGGTTTCATATTATCAATCTCGACCGCACCATCCGCGATCATGTCGGCGAGGACAAGCTTCAGATCGTCACCTTCCGCGATCGCAACAGACTTGAATAGCGGGGCTAGCGGCTCTGCTCGCTAGCGGCGCGCACTTCCAGAACAACCTCTATGGATGGTGCATTTTTGAACTGGAGTTGCATCACCGGCGCATCGCCGGGCTCAAACGCCTTCTCCAGTCCCATCAGCATGATATGTCCGCCGCCCGGAGCCAGGCTCGCGAACTCGCCGGCTGGCAGCGCCAGTTCTGGCGACGTGGTCATCGATGCGACGCCGCCCTCTTTCATGGTTGTCTGATGCAGCTCGGCATGTTGCGCCCCGGCGAAGGAGACGCCGATCAGTGCGTCGTCTGCATCAGCGCCGTTACAAACCGTCAGATAGGCCGCGCTCATGGGCTGCTGCGCGCGCGCAGCCCGCATCCAGGCTTCGGAGACGACAACGCCCGGGCCCTCGCAAGCGGTGGCGGCGGCATTGCTGTCGGCGCCGTCCTGTGAGCATGCGCCAAGGGCGATAACGGGCGCGGCGACAAGCGCTGCTATAATGACTGGCCGTATGCCGGGCTTTTGGATGCGCATTTTCTCACCTTCTCCTGATTTTGCCGGAATCGTTATGGCGCCGTTATTTTGCGCCATCTCGCCGCCCCATAACGCGGCGGCGCCCGGCGATCAATGCGGCATGGTTGGCTCGCGCCGCGGATGCGTCTAGAACATCGGCCGATTAAGAGGAATCGCCCGATGTTCTAGATTCTTTGCAGCGCGCCGGGTATTTCGAAAAAACCGGTTTCCACTTTTTCGCCCGGCGCTCTAAGACGGGACTGAAGACAAGGATATGGATCATGGACCCAATTGATATCGCCCGTTTGCAGGCCTATCTGTGCAAAAAATTCGCTGTTCCGGCGCTGACGGTGCGCCCGCGCCCGACCAAAGATGATTCGGCGGAAGTATATATCGGCGAGGAATTTATCGGGGTGATCTTCCGCGACGCTGAAGACGGCGACGTGTCGTTTGACTTCAACATGGCGATCCTGGAAATCGACCTTCCAGATCGCTCTTCAAGCTAAGAGACGGGTTTTGCGCGAACCCCCCGCCGGCATCGTCGGTAATGTCGCCGCCAGTCGGCCGATATTGTCTGTTTGCGTGATGTTGGCAGGGCTGATCGCCCTTGGCGTCGCTGGCGCGCGCCAGCTCAGTGCGGAACCGGCGGCGTTGATTGGCTCTTATGCCGCGACGGCGCTTTATGTTGTGGCGTTGCCCATGGCGTTGGCGGCGATGCAGCCGCGCCGGCAGTTTTTCAAATTTTGTTTTTACATTCTCATCTCAACCTTTGCCGCAGCGATGATTGCTGTCGATATCGGCCGTCTCTCGTTGCCCGCATTTGCCGCATCGTTGCCGCCGCCGCCGGCTGTGTTGACTTTGTCGGCGCTCGGCTTGTTCGCATTTTTTTCTGTCCTCGCGCCTTTGGGTTTCAATGTTGCCCGCCATTGTGTCGTCTCGGCCTTCGCCGCCATCATCGGCGCGGTTGGCGGGGCCGGTTATCTGGCGATTGAGGAATTATGGGGCTCGGCGCAGGGCGCGGTTGCGATTGCTCTGGCGCTCACGCTTGGTGTTGGCGCCGGGGTCAGTGTCGGCGCTGATTTTGCGAAATTCTTCGCCGCCGGCGCGCCCAAGCGCCGCGCCGCTGCTGCTGCGGGCCATAGCGCGGTTGCGATCACCGCGTTCTCGCTGCTTGTAGTTGCCGCGTTCTTCGGCGTGCAGAGCTTTGACGCCAATTTCGGCGCGGTCGAATGGCGCGTGGTCTGGGCGGGCATTACCGCCGCCGCCACTGCGATGATCGCATCGCTTGTTGCAGTTACCGCCTCGCTCGCGGTCGCTCCGATCAGCGAGCAGGCGGCGGTTGACGAGAACTATCGGCGCGGTTGGTTCGCCGCCAACTGGCGCCCGATCCGGCGGGCGCTGCCGCCGACCACAGCAAGCGCGGCGAGCGCCATAGCTGCAATCGTTGTTGTCATCGCGCTGTTTGAAGCCGGGTTTACCGCGCCGATTGCGCTGGCGATATTTTTCGTTCTGGTCTGGCTTTCCGCGGTGACCGCTTTTGTATCGGTGCGCACTGCTACGCTGATAGTCGCGCTGCTCGCCGTCAGTGCGGTGCTTGCCGATTATGGCTATGCGATTTTTGGCGTCGCGCCGCCGAGCTTGTCGGAGCGACTGACGGGTCTTACATTTTGCGCCATTGCTCTTGCACATATGACAGTGAGTTGGCGTGATGCCGGTGAGATTTGGCGCAATGCCCGCGACGTAACAGAAAACGCATTGAGCGATGGCTTGCGGCGTTTCCTGTTTGTGGTCGGGGCGGGGACGGCGGCGATTTTTGTCTCGGCGCAAAGCTTTGCATGGCCGGGCGGCGCTGGCGCGGCGGCGTATTTTCTAACGACAGCGCTTATCGGTTTGATACTGGCGCCAGCGATGATGACGGCGACGAGCGCAAGGATTGTGCGTTACTGAGACGCCTCGGCGGAGCGATCAATGCCGGCGACATATTTTCGAACCTCAGTATCGATCGCCCGCCACTCCGGTAAATATGGCCGCTTGAAGCGGTAACTCACTTCGATCTCATCGCTATATTCATAAACCCGCCAACATTCTGGGCTCGGAATATCGACACGCTCTTTATAACAAAACAGTGCAACAGTATTTTCATCCTCATCGGCGCCGACAAACAGTTCGGTATCGGCATAGCCATTGGTCGGCACGTTCACGCGCCGCTCAGCGAAGGAAAACTTTGTCAGCAGATAAGGTGTGCGCACGCCGCGCCGGTCTACCGTGTGCGGCAGATAAAGCGTATCCAGACGTTCGGCTTCGGTAATCGGCGCTGTACGTTTTGAAATCACAATGTTGATGCGCCGTGTTTGTGGTTGATCGTCAACAAATTCGCGGCGGTGGGTTGGCGTATAGCCGCTCATATTCGGCCACAGAGCATAGAGCGAAACTTCGTTTCTGGCGCCGCCGCGCCGGGCGCGCGGATAAACGGTGTAGTTGGCCGCAGGCGCAAACACATGGTCAGCGATCTGGATAGAAATTGCTTCTTCGGTAATCGCCGGGCTCGGCAGGTCGCCTTTGAATTCTTCAACGCTCGGGCCGACATAATAATAAAGGAAGATAGCGCACAGGACGAGCGTCGCCAGGAAGATGCCGATTGGATACCGCCAACTCGATTCTTCCTTGATTTCCTCGCCGCCGAAACCGTAACCTTTACCCATTCCAAAACATCTCCTGGCGTCGCATATAGCGCCGGGCGAAAAAGTGGTAACCGGTTTTTCGCAAAGTCCGGCGCGCAACAAACTATCTAGACCATGGACGATTTCTTTTAATCGCTCAGTGGTCTGGGGTGTGCGCTTCCTATCACGCCGCTGCGCTGGTGAAAATGCCTGATTTAACCAACGAAGAGTATTCGGCGTAAGGCGGCCCAGCCTCTGTCGGCGACCGCCATGGCGGCTGATTACTCAAGTTTCCCAGTGGCTTCGAGTGATTTGGGACTTCGAGCGATTTGGCGCCCGCACTTACTCGCTTTTGCTTGAGCGCGCGACGGTATAGGCGGCTGAAATTTTCGAATGATGCTCCGGTGCAAAATTTTGCCAGGACGAACGCCCACGGGTAGCATCGACGACAAAAATTTTCTCGGTTGGCGACAGATATGGCGCCAGCGCGTTGCGCACGCCGACCGCAGTTAGCTCGCAAGACAAGTTCCAGACATTGTCGGCGATCCGAAACGCGTTGCCAAGACCGACAACCGCCGCCTCAACCCGGCTTGCCGTTGCCGCGACAGCGTCAAAGATGATCACGAAATTCGCAACCTCGACGCTGCTTTTCTTTGCCTGTTTTCTCGCCTTGATGTGCGCATCGTTAGCCGCGATATCGCATTTCCCAAATACCGGCTCGCCGGCGGGTTTCTTGTCGCCGTAAGTGTTGTAGCCGAAGAAGTTCGAAAATGCCGCCTCGCGTCGCGCCTCACACCATGCGCGGCTGCCAGCGGGCGAGATCAAAGATTTCGCCGAAAGGCGTCCTTCATGGGCATATTTGCGCATTTGCGCTGATGTGTAAGGGCCGTAAACCTTGTCTACGACTTTGACGCACCAATTTTCAGCAGCAAGCATTAACGGTTCCTCGTATTTCAGGCGCGATCGCCCTTCTTGCCGAAGGTTTTTGCAATCGGGGCGCCAAGGTCGGGTGTGGGCTCGACCTTAGAGGCTTCGTCAATGACATCATCCATGCGTGCGGCCTCACCAGTAAATACAACGCCAACGCCTTTTTCGTGGCGGCGCACAACTTTCGCGGTCATGCGTCCCAAAATGAGACGGGCGCCGAGCGGTGGGCGCGGGTTGATCTCGATCGATGCGCCGGTGAGCGAAATGTCCAATATGGCGCAATCTTCCGTGCGCCCGTCGTCAAAATGTATCCGCGCCGGAGAATCTTGTTGAATGCGTGGGGCGATGCGGCGGTCATGGGTGCGTTTGCCGCGGTTGACGACTTGCGTCAGATCGTCGGCGGTGCGGGCGGTTTTGGCCCGCTTGCTGTCGTAAGTGACGGCAAAGCTGGACGCGCTTGAGCGAATAACCCTGCCTTCAAACCTTCCCATCTGATCGACATAAAGCACGACGGATTTACCAAAGTCGGGTGGATTTTTCGCCCGCATATAAGCGCCGCCGGCAGAAAGATTGATCACCAGACAGGCTTGTTCATCGCCATTTTCGTCGAGAAATCTTCCCTTTAACGGCAGGTCGACGCGCCGATATTTACGGCGGTCATCGTCGCTTTTCGGCGTGGGCTTCGCCTTTGCGGTCCCGGGTTTGGGCGGTTTAACCATTTAATAACCTGCTAGTGTGCCATGCGTCCTGTTTCTAGACGGGTTAAATGAACAAAGCTTTGCGGCGGTCGATAAGGACTGCTAGATATTGAATGTAATTTGGGCTGGGTTTTTTGGTGCGTTTTCGCCAGCGGCTTTAAGGCGCCAGCTTGTTTTGTTTGCTGGCCTGTTTTGTTTGCCAGCCTGTTTGTTTGTAAGTCATCTATCAAGACTGGTTCGCCAGGGGAAAGCCGCCGCGAATGTCTGAGCCTAGCGACCAGCCGTCATACAGACTTCGCCGTCCCGGCGGCGAGGTTGATCCAAGCCGGATATTCAACACGCCCGGCGTCGTTCTGGCCGTTGTTCTGATGACCGTCGCTGTGTTCGTGTTGATGATTGTACTGCCGGAGCAGACCGCATCGAACTTAGGGTTTGCCGCTGCGGTTTTGCCGCGCCGTATTTTGGCGGGCGCTGTGGCGAATGGCGGTGTTCTGGAAATGGTCTCGCCATTAATCGCACATATGTTTTTTCATGTCGGGATCGCCCATCTGTTGATGAATATGGCCTTCCTTCTCGCTTTCGGAACGCCGGTTGCGCGGCGCATGGGCGCTGATAATGCGCTTAAATCGTCTGCGGCGTTCGCCAGTGCATCGTTATTTTTAACACTCTATCTTCTGAGCGGTGTTGTCGGCGCGCTTACTTATGTTGTTTTGCATGTGAATGACTATGCGCTTTTAATCGGCGCATCGGGCGGCGTGTCTGGATTGTTGGGCGCGCTTGTGCGTTTTGCGTTTAACCGCTCGACATTGTTTGGCCCGGAAGCGGCAACGCTTTCCCCCCTGTTAAGCCCGATTGTGTTGACCTGGTCTGGCGTATTTATCGGTACAAATATCGTTTTCGGCGCATTTGGCGGTGCGGTGACGGGCGACGGCAATATTGCCTGGGAAGCCCATCTTGGCGGTTATTTCTTCGGCCTGTTTGCGTTTCCGTTTTTTGACCGAGTAGCGCGCGCCTTCCGCTAGAGCGCTTCGCGAAAAAGTGTGCGCGGTTTTTCGCAAAAGAAGCGCGACAAACAACAATTTAGAGCCATTCGTAGATTCTATTCGAATGCGAATGGCTCTAGCCCGGCTTTGCAAGCTATTGAAAATCGTCAATTTTTAGCGCATTATAGCGCAGAGCGGGCAAAGCAAGAAAGAGGACGAAAATGAAAGCCGAACACATCCTTCAGTCCAAAGGAACCGACGTATTTGCGGTCAAGGATAGCGATCTGATTGCCGATGCGGTGGCGGTGTTAAACAGCAAAAATATCGGCGCCGTGATCGTTGAGGACAAGAGCGGCGGCATTGTCGGCATTTTGTCCGAACGCGACATCGTGCGACGGCTGGGCATGAAAGGCGTTGATGCGCTTGCGATGCGGGTTGACGAATGCATGACCGCCAAGCCCTATACCTGCTCGCATGACGCCAGCGTTGACGACATGATGGCGCAAATGACTGAAAAGCGCATTCGCCATCTGCCGGTCACTAATGGCGGCTCTCTCGTCGGCGTGATCTCAATCGGCGATGTTGTAAAACGAAAAATCGAACAAGCCGAACAGGAAGCCCAGGCGCTGAAGGAATATATCGCGACCTAATTGGCGGCAAAATACGCTGGCGATAAGCATGGGGACTGCCTGTTGGAATGATAGGCATCTGAATATTGCGTCGACAATCGACGGCGAGGGAAGGCGTTCCTTATACAGATTATTTGTTTCAAAACGAGGCGCTTCTGCGTTAGCGCCTTACGCCAGATGGTCGATAGCGACTTCAATCGATGGCATCGCTTCATCGACAGCTTGGCGTCCAAGCGCGATCAATTCATCCGCTTTGTCGAAGTCGAGCAGCGGGATATGTCCGACCGACGGCAGGATCAAAACATCCGCCGGATCTCCGGCGAGGCGTGATCTGGTGATGCGATCCATGATGATGTTGAACGAGGCCAGCATCACCGAGCCAAGCCCTGGGGTTTGTCCGGTGGTTCTAAACAGCCTGCGCAGCATGGCTTTTTCGACAATATTGGCTTTGGCGGACTTGATCAGCGTTTCACCATCGTGGAGTTCGGGATTTTCAAACTTCTCGCGACGCTGAACGCTTGAGCGCCCAAACGTATCGGCATGCAGACCGACGGCGATGACGAGGCGAGCGCCAAAAGCCCGGCATACGGAAATCGGCAGCGGGTTGATGAGCGCGCCGTCAATTAGCCAGCGCCCGTCGATCGCCCGCGGCGGGAAGACGCCGGGCAGGGCGTAAGCCGCTTCCAGCGATTCGGCGAGATTGCCGGACCGCAGCCAGGTCTCGTGGCCGGTTGCCAGCTCCGAGGTGACAGCGACGAAACGCGACGGCAGATCTTCTATCTTTTTGCCGCCAAGATATTGCTGCATGGTTTTCTGGAGGCGTTTTCCGCCCATCAATCCCGATCCGGTGAGCATAAAATCGACGTAAGTCAGCATCCGCCGTTTGGTCAGGGACCGAGCCCAGTGCTCCAGCTCGGGCAGATGACCGGCCAGCCAGAACCCGCCGACCAGAGCGCCGACAGAGGTGCCGGCAATGACGTCGGGCTTGATGCCGAGCTCTTCCAGGCGCTGGACCGCGCCAATATGGGCCCAGCCGCGCGCCACGCCGCCGCCGAGCGCCAGGCCGATCGCCGGCCGCTTGGCGCTGTCCATGCGGGGCTGCTCTGAGCCATTGGCGCTGGGTTCGAGCGTCTTAAGGGTGGTTGTATCCGTCATCACCGGCCAGAATATGCGCAGATTCGATAACGAAGCCCTGAAATCCGCATTGAAAGTCAAAATTTTCTATTCCAGGGGCGGACGCCGCCGGGGTGTCGGCTGCGGCCTTTCGGCCCGCTGTGGAGGTGATTGGGGCAGGCGCTAAATTGCACCTTGAATATTCACCAATGCCCGTCTAAATAAGGCTTCTCCCGTGGTTATGAGACGGGCTGCCGGGGCTTTGGCGCCGGCAAAACACTGCTGAAAAAACTGGGGAAAAACGCCCTAAAACTTTCAGCAAAAAAAAGTTTGAATAATGCGTTGACAGGGCGGTATCGGGTAGCTAAATCCGCCGCTCACCGACGCGGCCGAATTGGCCGCCAGGGGCCGGACTTAAGGGCTCCATGGGCGGTCTCGGGAGTGTCGGTTTTTTGTCGGCTTGATTTCGTTAACACGGAGTTAATTCGGCGGGTTTCCAAACCTCAAAAGGGGGCGGGGGCCAGGCTCTTTGAAAATTGAATAATGAGGAAGAGAAACGTGGGCGGCGGTGTCCTGGCGATATTCTGGCAACAGAATATGAACCTAAATTTATTGGTTCAAACAGGACTGACCATCACTGACGTTTTTCAGTTTACAAACCAAACTTCGTTTATTCTTTATTGAATATCGTGGTTTTGTTTTGTGACGTACTAATGTCAGTAATTATGCAGGTTATTTCACCTGCTCGGTCAGATCCAAACTCAAACTTGAGAGTTTGATCCTGGCTCAGGACGAACGCTGGCGGCAGGCTTAACACATGCAAGTCGAACGAGAAGCACCCTTCGGGGTGTGGACAGTGGCAGACGGGTTAGTAACGCGTGGGAACGTGCCCTTCGGTAAGGAACAACAGTTAGAAATGACTGCTAATACCTTATACGACCTCCGGGTGAAAGATTTATCGCCGAAGGATCGGCCCGCGTTAGATTAGCT
>JAJFFY010000030.1 GCA_021776415.1 Hyphococcus sp. | reverse complement strand
ATTGGGTTTGTAGATACACAGCATTTCTGCTGTTTACCACCGCGTTTTCTGCATGCATGGAGCCTCCCCGACCCGTGGGTGTCATTGATGTCATTGGATTCTGGGCCATCTGGCGACAGCTGTGCATCGTGCACCTTCGCGGCATAACCGGGGTGAGATCACCATTTGATGCTTTGATGCAGGCATGTTGCGGAGATGGACGCATGTCATTTCGCTTGCGGCAGCCTGCTGGTGCAGTCTTCCACAAGTTCGGATGCGTTTGTTTGAGTGTCTTCACGAGTCACCCCTTTTCCTCTTTTCTTCGATTCTATTAGCAAATCTGCTTTATGGCAAGGTTGTGATGCATTTTTGATGTCTGCTGAGTTGCTCGATCTGTTGTGTTGCCGGATCTGATGTTCCGCTGGGGTTTGCATTGACTGTTGCTGGATTGCCGCAGCGGCTGCGCCGCTTCGCAATGACGGCTTTGTTTTGGTGCTGTCGCCTCGCCTGCATGCAGGCTCTTGCAGGATGATTTGCTTTGGTTCAATGATGTTTGCCTGCTAGCAGGCTCCTGCAGGATGATTTGTTTCAGTTTGTGCCTTGTTCGTCTGCAAGCAGGCTCCTACAGGTGGCTTTGCTTTGGTTTTGTTTGAAGTGTGTTCGCCTGTAAGCAGGCTCCTACAGTACGCTTTGTTTGGTTTGGTTTCAGCCCAGTCTTTCCGGCAGCCAGGTGGCCAGGGCCGGGAACACGGCCAGCAGGCCCAGCACCAGCAGCTGCAGCACAATGAATGGCAGCACGCCAAGGTACAAATCGCGGGTGGAAAGCTGCTCCGATGCCACGCCGCGTAGATAAAACAGAGCAAAACCAAACGGCGGGGTCAGAAACGACGTTTGCAGATTCACGGCAATCATCACACCCAACCAGATGGGGGATACACCCATGGCCAACAGCACTGGAGCAACGATCGGCACAACAACGTAGGTAATCTCGATGAAATCGAGCATGAAACCAAGCACGAAGATCACCAACATCACCACCAGCATGGCGGTGAACACGCCACCGGGCAGATTGCCTAGCAGCTCCGCCACCACCCGGTCGCCGCCAAAGCCCCGAAATACCAGCGCAAACAGTGATGCGGCGATCAGAATCATGAACACCATGCTGGTGATCTGGGCGCTGCGGAACACCACCTGTTGCCAGACCGTCTTTGTTAGCCGCCCTTTAATGCCCGCCAACGCCGTAGCACCCACCGCGCCCACAGCAGCGGCCTCGGTGGGTGAGGCCACACCGAAGAAAATCGAACCCAGCACCAGCACAATCAACAGCAGCGGTGCCATCAGCGTCAGGATCAGCTTGCGCCAGTCCGGAACTGGCAATTGTTCATCGAGCACAGCGGCTTGCGTGGATTGCTCTGCAGTTGCTTGCGGCGCCAGCAAGACGGCGTACAGCGCGTACAAGCACACCAGCAGCAATCCGGGAATCAGCGCCCCGGCAAACAGATCGCCCACCGAGACGGTCTGGGTATTGAATACCCCGGAGCTGATCTGCGCCTGCTGATAGGCATTGGCCAGCACATCACCGAGCAGCACCAGCGCTATCGACGGTGGGATAATCTGCCCCAGCGTGCCGGCGGCACAGATGCTGCCCGCCGCCAGTCTGGTCGAATAGCCGCGCTGCAGCATGCTCGGCAGTGCCAACATGCCCATGGTAACCACTGTGGCACCGACAATGCCGGTACTGGCGGCCAGCAAAGCGCCTACCACAATCACCGCCAGGCTCAAGCCATTGCGGGTATTGCCGAGCAAGGCCTCCATGCTCAGCAACAGTTCCTCGCCCAGTTTGTCGCGTACCAGCATCCGGCCCAGCAACACAACCGCCGGTACTGCTACCAGCGTCTGATTGATCATCAGGCCATACAGACGATTGGGCAAGGCACTGAGAAACACCGCATCGAAACTGCCGCTGAGTATGCCAATTCCAGCGGCCAGCAGCGCCACGCCTGCGAGCGTGAATGCAACCGGATAGCCTGCCATCAAGGCCAGCAGCAAACCGGCAAACAGCAACAACGATGGCAACATTTCCAGCATCAGTCGCTGGCTTCGTCCTGCAGGTACTGGTCCTTGAGTTTGATGTAATTGCTGGCCGAATAATCCAGCATTTCCAACTCACGAGCACTGAGGTCACGCACGTGTCGCGCCGGCGTACCCAACCACAGCTGACCTGAACCAATTTGCGTACCGGGGCTGACCAGCGCGCCCGCTCCGATCATCGACTGGCTGGCAATACTGGCACCATCGAGCACGATCGCGCCCATGCCCACCAGCACCAGATCACCGATTTCACAGGCATGCAATACCGCACTGTGACCGACGGTTACCCGGGCACCGATGCGCAAGGCAAACCCGCCTGGCGTATAGGGCCCATCGTGGGTCACGTGCAGCACTGCGTTGTCCTGGATATTGCTGCCCGCACCGACATGAATTTGCTCGACATCGCCACGCAACACTGCGCCCGGCCAGATCGAAACATCGTCGTGCAGATTGACTCGACCAATGACCACGGCATCCTGGTCGATGTAGACTCTGGCTCCCAACTCGGGCCAATGCTGTTGATAAGCGCGCACTCTGGTCATTCCGGTTCCTCATGTTGCGGTTGCCAGCGCTGTGTGATGAAACTTATGCACACACGGGCCTGGCCACACTAAATCAAAAGTTTAATCAATGTTTAATAGATTATGATCTATAACATGACTGTAAACAATTGATATTCTTAACTATCTTAAAAGATCACTTTTTAACCAATCTGTCATAAAGCAAACACTGACAAGAGTCTCGAGTAAAATTGACATTTTTTCAACAGACTTATCCACAGCTTGTGTGGATGAATTTCCATACTCAGGGACAGTCCTGCTTTTGTGTCTGCCACAAGGCCGTTACAATGGTAACTTCCTTAGTCATGCCATCGTCATGGTAGCACCTGCTTAACGTGAAAGAAGTCATCCAAGAATTACTCGGCCAGGCACTGCATCAGCTGGTCAAAAAAGACTATTTGCCCAAAGAAGTCATCAAGGATCCGGCAGAGGAGATTGAAATCTCGAACTGTCCGAATCCTGAAATGGGTGATTATGCCTCAAACATCGCCATGAAACTGGCAAAAACCGCTGGTATGCCGCCCATGCAACTGGCGGAAATGCTGGTTGAGCATACTTCCAGATCCAGACATATCGCCGATATTACCGCTGACAAACCAGGTTTTATCAACATCAAACTGGCTGACAGCTGCCTGTTCAAGATCATTATCGATGTACTTGAAGACGGCGATCTCTATGGCTACCGCCAGCCCGAAGAGCGCCAACGCATCTGCGTCGAGTTTGTCTCCGCCAATCCCACCGGCCCGTTGCATGTAGGCCATGGTCGCGGTGCTGCCTATGGGGCCTCGCTGTCGGCACTGCTGGATGCGGCCGGATACGATGTGCACCGGGAATACTATGTCAACGATCACGGGCGCCAGATGGATATCCTCGCCGTCAGCGTCTGGCTGCGCTACCTGGAGCTGTGTGGAGAAAGCGTCACCTTTCCCAGCAGCGGTTACCGTGGCGATTACGTCTACGACATCGCCAGACTGATCCGTAACGAGCATGGCGATCACTTGCGTCACAACAAGTTTGAAGTCAGTGACAACCTGCCACCCGATGCCAAACCCGGCGCCAAATCCGATGGCGACGACGACACGGCTGACGGTGCTGCTGAAGACGCTACCGGCGACAAGGAAAAGCACATCGATGCATTGATCCAGCGCGCCCGCGAGTTACTCGGCAAGGATGGATTTCGTGTCGTTTTCAAAACCTCCCTGCACGCCATGCTGGACAATATCCGTACCGATCTGGCCGAGTTCGGGGTCGAGTTTGATGAGTGGTTTGATGAACACAAGCTGGACAAGTCCGGCGCCATCGACCGGACCTTGCAGCAGCTGCGCGATGCCGGACACGTGTATGAGCAGGACGGGGCGCAGTGGTTTCGTGCCACCACTTTTGGCGACAGTCAGGATCGTGTGGTTGTGCGCGACAATGGCCGCACCACTTACTTCGCTTCGGATATCGCTTATCTGGAAAGCAAGCTACTACGTGGTTTCAAGCCCTCCATATATGTTTTTGGTGCCGATCATCATGGCTATATTCCCAGACTCAAGGCAGCGGCCGAAGGCCTGGGGCATGATCCCGACGATATCGAGATTCTGCTGGTGCAGTTTGCCAATCTGTATCGTGCCGGGGTACGTCTGTCGATGAGCACCCGCAGTGGTGAGTTTACCGAGCTGCGCCAATTGCGCGAAGAAGTCGGCAATGATGTCGCGCGGTACTACTACATCATGCGCTCGCACAATCAGCACATGGATTTTGATCTGGAGCAGGCCAAGGAAAACGATCTGGACAACCCGATCTACTACATCCAGTACGCCCACGCCCGCATCGCCAGTTTGTTTCGTAAGCTGGAGGACGAAGGTGTGCGCTACAACCAGGCCATCGGTATTGACTCGGTCAAACTGCTGACCAATGACTATGAACAGCAACTGATTCGTGGCCTGATGCAATTTCCCGAGTTGATCCAGCTCGCCGCCGAAAAACGCAGCCCGCATATGCTTGCGCACTTCTGCCATGAGCTGGCGCGTAAATTGCACACCTATTACAATGCCGAGCGTATCCTGGTTGACGATGAAAACCTGCGCAATGCGCGTATGTGCCTGCTTGCCGCTACCGCACAGGTGTTACGCAATGCCCTGCGCATCATGGGCTGCAGTGCCCCGGAGCAAATGTAAGCCATGCCAGCGCGCCGACAGGTCAAATCCAACCGGAAAAGCCCGGGTTCTACCTGGATGTGGTTTTTTTCCGGCTT
>JAJFFY010000029.1 GCA_021776415.1 Hyphococcus sp. | reverse complement strand
CTCAGTGTCCAGACCCATAAAGTGCTGGGCATCGCCTGAGACGCAGGTCATTCGGATGAAGAAAACGAGGCCCGCCATGCGCATCGTCAAGTCGATTAAGTTCGACGCCGCGCACTTCCTGGATCATGACCCTGACGCGCGTCCCTATGCGCGCCTGCATGGGCATTCGTTTACCATGGATGTGGAGATCGCCGGCGAGCCGGACCCGGAGGCCGGCTGGGTGGTGGATTTTGGCGATGTTGCTGATGTGCTGGAAGAGTTGCGCGAGGCGCTGGACCATCGCCTCTTGAACGAGGTCGAGGGGCTGGAGCGCCCGACGCTTGAAAATATCTGTCAGTGGGCGGCGGCGCGGCTGAAGCCTAAGTTTAAAGGCCTCAAACAAATCCGCGTATCGCGCCCGTCAAATGGCGAGATGTGTATTTTTGATGTTGAAGAGTAGCGGCTCTAGAGCAAATCCGAGTTAAATTGAATCACGGATTTGCTCTAGATTCTTTCGTAGTCGCATCGCGCGACGCGAAAACCGTTGCACACTTTTCGCTCGATGCTCTAGTCCTCGACGGCGTCATTCATCCGTGCAATGAGATATTGCGCATCGCGGCAATAATTCGCCGCCGCGCGGTCGGCTCTGGCGAGCGCATGGTCGAGCTGGTCAAGCGCCTGGGTGATTTCTTCATAGGTGGCGAAGGCATCGCGCGGCGGCGACAGACCGAGACCGCGCTCGCTGGCGTCAAGGCGCGCGGGCGAGACAGAATAGCGCGTGGTGCCGCCGAGATTGACATCAAGATGGCGCTGGCCTTTGCCGATCAGGATGGCGGCGCGCGGGTCTGCCTGTTCGATGGTGTAATCGACAGACAGGCGCAACTCGTCATAATGTTCAGCCAGCAAAGCACGCCCGCCAGCGTCTTCGATATCTTTGGCTGAGATGGCGATCTCGCAAGCCTGCTCCAGCGTGTCGCGAATGCGGTCAATCGCATAGAGCGCGGCTTCAATCGCGCCGAGCGCATCGCGCACCGGATTTTCTTTTTCGTTCTCGACCGGGGCTTCAGCCACAATCGCCGGCTTGCGCAAGGCGCGGTCAACGCCGCTGGCGATGTCTATCTCCGGCAGTGCGTCCTTGCTGTTGGCGGGTTTTTTTCTGCCGAGCCAGCCGGCGAGCGGGCTGCGCTTGGCCGGTTTGCCCTCTTCGGGTGATTTTGATGCTGCAAACGCCACGCGGCCCTGCTCCTTCGAATGCCAGATTTGAAGGATAGACTAGGCCCCAGGGTTTTTAGGCGGCGTTAAACAAATGGTTAAATTTTATCGTTGGGCTGTAGGGTCTGACGCGTTATTTGCGCTCGCGGCTAATCCTCGCTTCGCGAGGGCCTGCGGGGCCGCGCGCGAAGGCGCGCTCACTAATACTCGACCGCCTTCGCGGTCGGGGCGCATAAGCGCCGGACTGCGGTCGCAGTCGTTTAGAACTACATTCAGTGCGAGGCGCTATATAGGCCGCCGGCGGCGAAAGCGGCCGTCCTCGACCAGCCAGCCGGTCAATAACGCCGCGGCGATAAACACCAGCCAGGCCAATGGCGGGGCCAGTGGTTTATCTTGTATAGCGTCGATGCGCGCCGCGCCGCGAGCGACGACGCCGGCCCAATCGGCGCCGGCGCGCGCGGAGGCGCTGCGGACTTTGCGAAGCGATGGCGGCGCGGCTTTATCGCCATTGCGGGTTGAAAATACGCCGCCGCCAGAGGTTTGCGTCAACGCCGCCAGTGGTTTGCGGCTGGAGACCACATCGACAAATTCCGGTGCCGCTGCAAGGCCGACGGCGCCGACCGCAAAGAGGTCATCGGAGCGGGCGCGATAAAGGCCGCGCGGCGCCTTTTCAATGCGCGCCTCATAAAGCCCGGGCGAGATTTCCGTTAAGGCGTAGTCTGACTGTTTCCCATCCGGCGACGTGACGATGACCGCGGGCGCGTCCTCGCCCATGGTCCGGCGGCGGACTGCCAGCGCATTCCCCTCGCCGGTCAGCGATAACGCTTCTTCTTCAAGTTCGGGCTCTTTCATCAGCCAATGGGCGATGCGCCGCAACAGTTCCGCATGCGGCCCGCCGCCGTCAAAGCCGCGCGCCCATAGCCAGACATGGTCGGACAGAAGCAATCCGATGCGGCCTTTGCCGACACGGTCGAGTATGAGGAGCGGGGCCTCATTAGGACCGGAGAGCAGCGCCTGGCCGCGCAGTTGCGTCACCGGCATGATCCGCAGCCAGCGGCCCCAGAAGCCTTCTTCGGGCAGATTGTCGGTTACCGGATGGCGTTTGCCAAGATCGGTGATGCGCGGCCGGTAGGCGCGTTCAACCGCGCCGCCGGCGGGGATGGCGGGAAGAATAAAAGACAAGTTTCGTCTTGAGGCGAGGCTGCGCGCGCCATTATATTCCGGGCCCGCCGCAATCAAAATCCCGCCGCCTTGCTCGACATAGCGTGCGATATTGTCAAAGTGAAACGAATCCAGGACGGCGCGATAGGTGTAGCGGTCGAAAATCAGAAGATCGAATTCCATCAGCTTGTCGATGAAAAGCTCGTTTTGCGGGAATTGAATCAACGCCAGTTCCGAGACCGGCGTGCCGTCGTTTTTGTCTATCGGCCGCAAGATTGTGAAATGCACCAGATCGACGGCGGGGTCTGATTTTAAAAGATTGCGCCACACCCGTTCGCCCGGATGCGGCTCGCCGGAGATCAATAAAACCCGCAAGCGGTCGTGAATGGCGGTGATCGGCAGGACGGCGATATTGTTGCGTGTGGTTAATTCGCCGTCGAGCGATGCAACTTCCAATTCGACAATGGTCCGGCCGGGCCGGTCGAGCGGCGTGTCAAAGCTCGCCTCGACGCCGAACGGCGCGGGCTGGCGCAAAACCTCCTCGCCATTGATGCGCAGGACGACAATGGCCGATGCGGCGTTTTCAATGATGGTTTCATCGGGGCCCAGATCATCAATCCGGAACGAGACCCGCACCGGTTGGCCGACAATGCCATAGCGCGGCGCATTGGTGAGGGTGATCTTGCGGTCGCGCTCGCCCTTGCGTCCGGTGAGCAGGAGGTGCACCGGCGCCTCAACACCGAGCGGCAGGGTTGCGTCCTGCGCATCGGCGGCCTGGCCGTCGGTGATGATGAAAACCCCGCCAAGGCGCGCGCGCGGCGTATCGGCGAGGGCCGATTTCAGCGCCGCCACGGTGCGGGTTTTTTCCGCGCCGTCATAGTCGATGATGCGCGGCTCGACGCCGCCAAGCGCGGTGACCGCCGCTTCAAGTGTTGAAGCCGTCTCAGCGGTGATGACATCGCGGCCATCGAGCGACTGACTGGCGCTTTTATCGACCAGTATGAGCGCGATATCATCGAGCGGCGTTTGCTCGGCGACGCGGATCAGTGGGTTCAACAACAGCGCAAACAAGCCGGCAATCGCGATGGCGCGAAAGACGCCGCCTTTCCAGCTCATTGCGAGGCTCACCCCAGCAAGAGCCACAGCGATCACCGCAGCGATGACAAGCGCCCAATGGGCGAGGAAGGGGTCAAAGACGATATTCACTTGCCGAGCCGCTCCAGAAGGATCGGCGTGTGGACCTGATCTGATTTATAATTGCCGGTAAACGCCACCATGACGATGTTGACCCCGGCGCGGTAAGCAAACTCGCGCGCGCGTTCGCCGCCCTGGCCCATGGGTTTGACCGGACGGCCAAGAAAGTCGCTCGCCCAGGCGCCGGCCCAGTCGCGCCCACCAATGATCAGCGGCGTAACGCTATCGTTGGCGCCGCTGGTCTGCGCCGCTACCCACACCGGATTGTTATCGAGCCGGCCCGGCAAATCGTTCAGCAAATAAAACGACCGGGTCAGCACATGGGTCGCGTCAACGGCAATCAGCGGCGGTGTGTTGAGCTGTGACACGATGCGTTGCAACGCCTCCGCCTCCGGGGTTGAACCGGCGCCGATAGCGCGCTCGTCGTCGCGGGTGTCAAACAGGATCAGCCCGCCGAAGCGCATAAAATTTTCAATATTAGCAAGCGCCGCCTCTGAGGGCGCCGCCGCGCCGGCGACCACTGGCCAATATAAAAACGGATAGACCGATAAATCATCCGTCTCAAGATTAACGCCCACAGGCGGTCCGGGCTCGAGCGCGGTGCGGCGGTATAATTCGCGGCTGAGCCCAGCCAGCGCCTGCTCGGAAAGCTTGTCCATCGTTGGATCGCCGGTCTCGACAAAGGCGAGCCTGGTGGTCAGCGTAGTCTCGATGGTCTTGGCGTCAATTTCCGGATCAAGCGGTTGCGCGCGCGCTTCCGGCGCCAATGGCGTGAGAGTGATCGCTGCGATAATGGCAGCGGCCCCGATACGGCCGAGGCGGAGCTTGCCGGCGAGCATCAGCGTCGCCAGCCCGTCGATTAACAACAGCGCCAGCGCTGCCGCAAACAAGAACGGCCCCAGCCTTCGGGGCGGCTCACCAGCGTAAACCGCGTGCGCAACGCCGGTTACCTCCAGCGGCGCAAATGGTGTCTCGGCGGTGATGACGTTGAGCGCCAGCGGCGCCTCGGGCGCGCCATAAAACCCTGGGCGGCGGTTCGGTCCGGCGGGTTCGTTCAACTCCGCCGGAGTGAGCGCCGGGTCTGTGTCGCGTGGCCGCTCGAGCCGCGCAAAACCATCCAGCAGACGCAAAGGCGGCTGGCGCGCGGGCGTCTCACCAGCGGCGCTTTCAGGGCCAAGCGTTGAGAGGAAAATCAGCCTACGCAGCATCTCGCTAAAGACGCCAGAGACCGGCAGGTCCGACCATTGCGGCGTTGCAGTAACGTGAAACAGAACGATGACGCCCGCGCCAAAGCGCTCGCCGGTGACCAGCGGGGTTCCGTCTTCAAGCCGCGCCCAGCTGCGCGTCGTGGCCTCGCCGCCGGGCTGGGCGAGGATTTGTTGGCGGATGAAAACATCGTCGGGCGGCGCGAGCCCTGCAAACGGGCTGTCGGCCGAAAACGCGTCGAGCCGTTGCGGCGTTTGCCAGGTGAGCGCGCCGCCAAAAGCGCGACCGCCGCCGCGCAAGACGACGGGCAGGAGCGGCGGCGTGCGGTCTTGCGCCGCTTCGGCCAGCACCGGGCCGGCAAAGCGAATGAGAACGCCCCCCTTTTCAACCCAGGCGGAAAGCGCGCCGATATCGCCGCTACGCATGGCGGCGACATCATCAAGGATAATCACCGATGCATCCGAGGCGACAATGGCGCTCAGCCTGTCGGCGAGGAATTCCGCATAAGGATTAAGCGATTGGCGCAAATAATGCGCGCCGTCGAGAAGGTTGTTGCGCACCGGCCGCGCCTCGCCAACCAGACCAATCAAAGCGCGGCGCGCACGCGCGTCGATGAGTTGAACTGCGCCGGGAGAACTTGCGTTTTCTATCCGTACCGCGCCGAGTTCATTGCGCAACGCCAGCGGCAATTGCGCCGTGACATCGGTTGCGGTTTGGCCTTCATCAAGCGTGACATCAATGCGCGCAAGCTCGCGCCCATCGCGCGCGGCGGCGACAAACACGCCTTCCCAGACTTCATCGCCGTGCAAGCGCTCAATGCGAAACGCCGGTCCGGCATTGGCAGGCGCCAGCGGCCGCAGGATCGGTGCGACCGGATCGGTTAACAGCACCACGTCGCCGCGCTGGCGCAAGGCGTCGGCGAAGGCCTGGTCATTGTTCCCGGAGAGGCCGTCGGAGAGCCAGCGGATGTCCCAGCGCGGGCTTCCGTTGGCGGCGGCGAATGCGTCCAATGCCGCCAGCGTCTCCATTGCGCCGCCACGGTCGCTTGCCCAGGGCTGCGGCGTCAGCGTGTCGACCAGCACTTGCGCTTCCCGTCCTGTAAGCGGTTTGAGCGGCGCCGGCGTTCGTTTTGGCGCGGTGGTGAGGATGAACACCGGACGGTTCGCTTGCGCAGCCTCGGCGCTAACACGCCGCGTCTCGTCGCGGCGCGCATTCCAGTTTGACGCCGCCGCCCAGCTGTCATCAATAATTAGCGCGATGGGGCCGCCGCCGGAGGCTGCGGGCGGCGCATTTAGAACCGGCCCGGCAAGGCCGGTGATGATAATCACCACCAGCAATAGCCTGAGCAACAATAACGGCCAGGGCGTGCGGTCCGGGGTTTCTTGTTTGGCCGTCAGCTGCCGCAAAATGATGAAAGCCGGAAACCGCGCCTGTTTTGGCGAAGGCGGCGTCGCCCGTAATAAGAACCATACCAGCGGCAGAGCGATGAGTGCTGCAAGGATAAGGGGGGAGGTGAAGGAAAGTGCGCCCACGGATTATTGCGTCCAGCGTCGCGCATCGCCAAGTGCGGCAAACAGCGCAAGCAAAGCGGTTTGCGCCGGCCGGTCGGTGCGATGGCTGATGAATGTCCAGCCGGCTTTGCCGGCCAGCATCGCCAGGGCGTCCCGATGCGCCTGGAATTTTGCCCGGTAGTCTTTTGCGAGCGCGCCGGTCTCACCGAAGGTCAAACGGTCGTTGCTTTCAAGGTCGCGAAATTCGACCCGCCCATGAAATGGGAAGTCTTCTTCCGCCGGGTCGCAAATTTGCACCAGCGCGCCTCGGGCGCCGGCGGCGGCCAGCGCCGTGACGCTTTGTTCAATGGCGCCGGGATCGGTAAAAAAATCACTGATCATGACGACGCGTGCGCCCGGTGGGAGTTCGGCCGGCGCAGGCGAGGACGCGGCGTCGTTAAATTGGGTTATATGCAACGCCTCGAGAATGCGCGACGGCGCCGCACGACCGTGAAACGGGCGGCGCGCTTCGCCCAACAGGCCGATGCGTTCGCCGGCCTGTGACAATAAAATCGTCAGCGCGACCGCCAAAATGTCCGCACGCTGTCTTTTCGTCGGCGTTACCTTCGTCGATGCATAGTCGAGCGAGCGCGAGGGGTCGCGCCACAGATAAACTGCGGCCGCAGCCTCCCACTCGTTTTCGCGAACATAAAGCCGGTCGGCGATGCGCGCGGATTGGCGCCAATCTATGGCCCCGACCGGGTCGCCGAACGCGTAGGCGCGGTGTTGCCAGAAGGTCTCGCCAGGTCCGGCGCGGCGGCGTCCATGCAGCCCCGAGGCGACCGTCTGGGCGATACGCGCAGCCTCCACCAGCAGCGCCGGGAAAAAAGCGGCGGCCTCTTCGGCTTGGCGCCGAACGGCGATGGCGCTTTGGTCTTCGGTCATCAGCGCTGCGGTGTCCTCATTTACGCTTTACTCACAGTCTATCCAAAAGCTCGTCGATAAATTGATCCGTATCGAGCCCTTCGGATCTGGCGGCGAAGTTGAGCGCCATTCGGTGACGCAAAACTGGTTTTGCAAGCGCCCGCACATCGTCGAGCGATGGGGCGTGGCGTCCGTCGATTAAGGCGAGTGCACGCGCAGACAATGAGAACGCCTGACTGGCGCGCGGCCCCGGCCCCCATGCGACCAGCGATTTGACCCGGGCGCTGGCGGCCTCGTCAGGCCGCGCCGAGCGCACCAGTTTCAATATCATCTCGACAACCTGTTCGCCGATTGGCATCTCGCGAACCAGCGCCTGCATGTCTATCAGATCGGCGCTGGTCATCACCGGCTCGATTTTAGTGCTCTCCACGCCGGTGGTCTCGCCGAGCATGCGTCGCTCTGCCTCAAGATCCGGATAGCCGACATTGATCTGCAACAAGAAGCGGTCGAGCTGGGCTTCGGGCAGCGGATAGGTGCCTTCCTGTTCAATCGGGTTTTGGGTGGCGAGAACATGAAACGGTTGCGGCAGATTGTGGCGCGCGCCGGCGACGGTGACGTGGTGTTCCTGCATCGCCTGCAGCAGCGCCGACTGAGTGCGCGGCGAGGCGCGGTTAATTTCATCGGCCATCAACAACTGGCAAAATATCGGCCCCGGAATGAACCGGAATTCCCGGGTTCCGTCGGCGGCTTGCTCAAGAACTTCCGAGCCTAAAATATCGCCGGGCATTAGATCTGGCGTGAACTGCACGCGCTTTGCCGACAGGCCCAGCAAATCTGCGACAGATGTCACAAGAAGGGTTTTCGCAAGCCCCGGCGCGCCGACCAAAAGCCCATGCCCGCCAGCCGCCAATGTGGCAAGACAGAGCCGGATCACCTCTTCCTGACCGAAAACCACCCTGGAGAGGCTGTCCTTCGCGCGCGCGAGGTTTGCCGTAATTTGTTCAAATTTCCGTAAGACAGTGTGATCGGGCGTCAGGTCGGTCATGGGGTCAAATGTCTCTTTTTCCGTGATAATTTCCAATATCATGGGTCAATGCCGTGTTAGCAACTGCTTAGCAAGAAAACCTAACGGATTGTCGCAAAACTCTTGCCTCTTGCGGCATGGGGCCCATTTTCTTTACGGTACCGTCATGGTTCCGGCTCACGATGTGTTGATGTGGTCGAGGGCTGAGGGGGCCGCTATGAATTGGGTTAAATATTGCGGCATTATGTTTCGCGTTAGGTATGTAGAAAAAGGGGCAGTTTGTGTCTGAGAATGAATCTAATTTCACCGTTTGGGGCTTTATCAAGGGCGCCGGCAAATTGATAATTGGCTTGCTGCTATTGGTGCAGGGGCTGATTGGCCTGGTGGTGATGCTGCTTTTTGTTGGCGTCCTCATCTCCGTCACCAATGGCATTGCCGGCAAGGGCGAGAAAGTTTCCATATCAATTCCGGACGCCGCCGCGCTGCACTTAAACCCCAATGGCGTGCTTGTGGAGCAGGCTGAAGAGGTCGATCCGTTCGAGGTTCTGATCGAAGAAGCTTATGGCGTAAACCAGCCAACCCAGATCGAAGTTCATGACTTGGTGCGGGTGATCCGCAATGCCAAAGACGATGAGCGCATTACCGGTATCGTGCTTGATCTCGGATCGCTGCAAGTGTCGCCCTCAAGCGCCAGTAAAATCCACTACGTTGCAGCAGAGCTGCAAAAGTTCAAAGACAGCGGCAAGAAGCTTGTAGCGGTCGGCGATTTTTACAGCCAGGACCAATATCTTCTGGCTGCGACCGCCAATAAAATTATCATGAATAATAATGGCAATATCGTCATCTACGGCTATGGCCGTTACGGCACGTTCGTTAAATCCTTCCTGGATAAGTTGAAAATCACCAGCCATATCTTCCGTGTGGGGACGTTCAAATCTGCAGTTGAGCCCTATATGCGCGATGACATGTCGCCGGAAGCTAAAGAAGCCAACAGGGCCTATCTTGGCGTTTTGTGGCGTGAATATGTGAGCGCAGTTGAGGCCGCGCGCGGGCTGAACGCTGGTGCGATTGACAATTACGCCAATAATCTCGGTCCGATTATGAAAACCGTTGATGGGAGTTTTGCCAAAGCCGCGCTTAAAACCGGCCTGGTGGATCAACTCTCCTCACGCGCCGAACAGAGCGCCTTTCTCATCAGCGAGTTCGGGAAACAAAAAGACGGCAAGTCCTATAATCATGTGAACTATCGACGTTATCTGAGCGCGATCGACGATGCGCATGACGGCGACGATCCGAATATTGCGGTAATCACCGCATCGGGCACCATTGTTGACGGCGAGGCGCCGGCCGGACAAGCCGCGGGCGGCGACACGATCGCGGCGCTTTTGAAAAAAGCCCGCCTGGATGAAGACGTCAAAGCGGTTGTCCTGCGTGTCGACAGCCCTGGCGGATCAGCTTTTGCCTCCGACATTATTCGTGACGAGCTTCTCGCGATTAAGGCGGCGGGAAAACCAGTGGTCGCATCTATGGGATCGCTTGCCGCTTCCGGCGGATACTGGATCGCCGCGCCGGCCGATGAAATCTGGGCGTCGCCCACAACCATCACCGGCTCCATCGGTATTTTCGGCTATTTCAATACTTTCGAAAACACTGCTGCGGAAGTTGGCGTATTTGTCGATGGTGTCGGCACCACAAACCTTTCCCCGATCCTGGCGACGGGCATCGGGCCGTTGCCTGATAGTATCGCTGATATCATCCAGCAGTCGATCGAATTTGGATATGATCGCTTCCTGTCGGTTGTCGGCGAGGGCCGTGGTCTCGACAAAACATATGTCGACTCCGTCGGTCAGGGACGTGTCTGGATCGGCGAGCGCGCAAAAGACCTGCGCTTGGTCGACAAGCTCGGCAATCTTGATGACGCCATCGCCAGTGCGGCGAAAATGGCGAAGCTGGAGAAATATGACGTTGTCGACATGGCGGACAAAAAGACGCCGTTCGAACGTATTCTCAGCAATATGTCGTCGCAAGTTTTGGTCATGAGCGGGCGCGAAGACAAAATCAGCAACCGCCGCCAAGGCGCGGTTAAAAAGCTGATTGCCACGGCCGATGAACAACTCGCTTTCTTTGAGGAGTTCAACGACCCGAACGCCGCCTATGCACGGTGTCTTGCTTGCGAATAGAGGGCTTGCAAATAGAGGCCTTGCGAATAAGGCGGGCCTTGCGAATAAGTCGCTAGCGCTATCGCGCGGCTCTGAACTGAGATAAGAACCGGCGTCTGCGATAGCGGCGCCGGTTTTTTATATGAAAGATTTACTGAGCTACGCAATAAAGCTGGAAGGCGCGGGCGGTAAATCTTTGCCGCCGGTCCATAAATGGCATCCGGAATTTTGCGGCGACATAGACATTATCATCAAGTCCGACGGTACATGGTTTCATGAGGGAACCCCGATTGGCCGGGCCCGGCTAGCGCGGTTGTTTTCCACGGTTTTGCGGCGCGACGGCGATGAGTTTTTTCTGGTGACGCCGGTCGAGAAACTTAAAATTACGGTTGAAGACGCTCCTTTTGTCGGCGTTGCGATGCAGGTGGAAGGAGTCGGTCAAACCCAAAAGCTGACCTTCACCTCCAATGTTGGCGACACAGCAACCGCCGGCCCGGACCACCAACTGGTGTTCCGCAAACACCCACAGACCGGCCAGGCAGCGCCCTATATCGATATGCGCGCCGGCCTTGAGGCGCGGATTGCGCGGGCGGTGTTCTACGACCTTGTCGAACTCGGTGAGAAGCGCCAGATGGACGGTGTAGAAATGTTTGGCGTCTGGTCCGGCGGCGTGTTCTTTGCGTTCGGGCCGGCAGACGAAATTTTTGAGTAGGTAAGAGTTATGAGTGTCGCTGGAGGCAAAACTCTAATGCGGGAGATTGATTGGCGGGCGCGCATTGCGTCCAACCTTGATCGGATGAGCGCGCAGCGCGTGCGGGCGTTGTTCCGCGAAATCAACCCGCATCTTGTCGGCGACAAAATGTTTGAAAGCCGCTGGAGCGATATTCGTAAAGATGCTGCGGTGCTGGTGCCAATTATCAATCGCCCTGAAGGCGCGAGCGTATTGCTGACCGTGCGGTCTCCAGACATGCCGTCACATGCCGGGCAGATCAGCTTTCCCGGCGGCAAGGTTGAACAGGGCGACGCCTCGCGTATTGAAACGGCGTTGCGTGAAGCCCATGAAGAGGTCAATATTGACCCAAGCGCTGTCGAGATTATCGGTCAACTCGGCGTTCATGAAGGCGGCCTCGGATTTTCAGTGACGCCCGTGGTTGGAATTGTTCATCCGCAAGCGGATATTCGCCCCTGTCCGCGCGAAGTCCACGAGGTTTTCGAAGTGCCGCTGGATTTCGTTGCAAACCTAGCCAATCATGTCACCGAGCAGCGTGAGCACAAGGGCGTGAAATATAATATGTTCGCTGCACCCTTCGGGCGGTTTCATATCTGGGGCCTGACGGCGGGAATATTGCGGACCATGGCTGAAGTCCTGCAAGGTGAACAAGATGACGGCGGGCAGGACAATGACGGGGCGCTATGAGCGCGGATGAATTCACTCCTCTAACGGCGAAGCAACGGGCGCGTTTTGACTGGCTTCGATCAGCGCCGCTTAAAAAGGTGATTGCTGCGCTGGAAGCTGCGGAGCCGGGCTCGGCAAGGTTTGTCGGCGGGTGCGTGCGCGACGCGTTGTTCGGCGCCGCGCCGAAGGACTTTGATGTTGCAACGACGCTGCCGCCTGACGCCGTGATTGCGGCGCTTAATACCGCCGGGCTGCGTTCGGCCCCCACCGGCCTTGAGCACGGCACGGTGACCGCGATTGTCGATCATTACGGCGTTGAGGTGACGACGCTGCGGGCGGATGTATCGACAGACGGACGCCGGGCAAGCGTCGCTTTCACCCGCGACTGGGCGGTGGATGCGGCCCGGCGTGATTTTACCATCAACGCCATTTATCTAACACCTGATGGACAGCTTTATGATCCGATTGCGGGGATCGCCGACATAGAGGCAGGCCGGGTGCGGTTTATCGGCGACGCGACGCGGCGCATTAACGAGGATTTCTTGCGCATCCTGCGGTTTTTCCGCTTCACGGCGCGTTTTTCAAAAAGCTTCGACGCGACGGGCCTTGCAGCTTGCGCCGCCCAAAAGGGAGGGATCGCCAGGCTATCGGCGGAGCGCATCGGTGCGGAGTTTATGGCGATCTTAGCGCTGCCGCGCGCTGCTTTCGCGCTGAGGGCGATGCAGGACGCCGGCGTGTTGCAAGGAATCTGGGATGCGCCAGAAAATATTGATGCAGTCGTCCGGCTTAAAAACATCGCTCCGAACGCGCTGGCGCCGGTTGTGCTGGCGGTGCTGTTTGGGTCGCGCGGGGGCGGCGTCGGCGCGCGTCTGCGGCTTTCCAATGCGGAAAAGGCCATACGCTCAAACACGCTTAAGGGCGCGGAGCAGATTGTTCCAAATCTTTCGGACAAAGATGTGCGTGGATTAATCTACCGGCTCGGGCGCGACGTTTTCCATGACGCGGCCGCTGCGGCTTTTGCTCTGGAGCAGCTCAATGAGGCCGCCCATGCGCGCATCCTGGCGGTTGCGAAAGCCTGGCAGGCGCCGGTCATGTCGGTCTCGGGGCGCCATATTATCGATGCCGGCGTGCCGGCGGGCCCGGTGGTTGCTCAAATTCTTAGTGCGACTGAGGCGCAGTGGATCGCCGAAGATTTCCCCGAATCGTCCCGGCTCATTGAGATTTTAGAAACGCAAATCGCCGCCATGCGCGCCTGAGGCGGCCATTGTCAGGTCTATACCCTTCCCATCGGGATCATTTACAGCCAAACCTATTTGACCCCGAGCGCTTTCGGCGATTTTATAGAGCGCCGGGCGAAAAAGTGGGAACCGGTTTTTCGCGCCGACCGCGAAGGCGGTCGAGTATATAGTTAGCGCGCCTTCGCGCGCGGGCCGGTGCGTTGTAAAAATTTAAAGCATCGGGCGATTCCTAATAATCGACCGATGCTTTAGAAAAACAGGGACAGGGAGACGACCGCGATGATGGGACAAATGATGAATCGGCCGCTTTTGACGACCGATATCCTCAAACATGCTGTGCGCAATTTTCGCCACACCGAGATCGTGACACGCACGGTGGAGGGGCCGATCCATCGCTACACCATCGCCGATTCGGCAAAGCGCATCGCCCAGCTCGCCCATGCGCTGACCGATATGGGCGTCAAAAGCGGTGACCGTATCGGCGTGATCGGCTGGAACACCTATCGCCAGTTCGAGATGTACTACGCCGTCGGCGGCATCGGTGCGGTGCTGCACACCATCAACCCGCGGCTCGGGCCGGACAATGCCGCCTTCGTCATCAACCACGCCGAAGACGATTATTTGTTTTATGATGCAACCTTCGCGCCGCTGGTCGCGGCGCTGCGGCCAAAGCTCAAAACCGTAAAGGGCTATTTCGTTCTGACCGATGCCGATAATGTCGGCGGTGCTGGCGAGGGCGCGTCGACCTATGATGAATTTATCGCCAATGAGAGCGATGTGTTTGAGTGGCCGGAATTTGACGAAAATACCGCCGTTACCATGTGTTACACTTCGGGTACGACAGGCGACCCCAAGGGCGTCGTCTATTCCCACCGGGCGCTGGTGTTGCAGTCTTTCGCCGCCTGCCTGCCGACGGCGATGAGCATTATGGAAGGCGACACCCTGCTTCCAGTAGTGCCGATGTTTCATGTAAATGCATGGAATGTTCCCTATTCCTGTCTCATGGTTGGCGTAAAACAGGTCTATCCCGGCCCGAAGCTTGATGGCGAAAGCCTCTACGAACTTCTTGATACGGAAAAAGTCACCTATTCGGCCGGCGTGCCGACGGTTTGGCTTAACCTTCTTCAATATCTCAAAAAAACTGGCAAGGAGCTTCCCCACCTCAAGAAAGGATTATGTGGAGGCTCGGCGCTGCCTGAGGCGCTGATTCGTGGTTATGCGGAATATGGCGTTGAATTGCAGCAGGGTTGGGGTATGACCGAAATGTCGCCAATCGGCACCGTCAATGTTCTGCCGCCAAAAATAAAAGCGCTGTCTTTCGAGGAGCGCCTTCCCTATCAGTTAAAAGCCGGCAGGGCCTTACCCTTCGTTGATATGCGGATTGTTTCAGAAGATGGCAAAGTGCTTCCTCATGACGGCGAAGCCGACGGCAACTTGCAAGTGCGCGGCCCGTGGATTGTCGATCAATATTTTAAAGTAGACGCGCCGACGCTCACCGAGGACGGCTGGTTTGACACCGGCGATGTGGCTATCATCGATCCTGACGGCTTCATGCAAATCACTGACCGCTCAAAAGACGTGATCAAGACCGGCGGTGAGTGGGTGTCGTCCATCGATATCGAAAATGCGGCGCTGATGCATGAGGGCGTTGCGCAGGCCGGTGTTATCGGCGTTTATCATCCAAAATGGCAGGAGCGCCCGCTTTTGATTGTGGTCAAGGCAGAGGGCGCCGATCCGTCGCCCGAAGAAATCAAGGAATTTTTGCAAACCAAGCTCGACAAGATCGCCTGGCCGGATGCGGTGGAGTTTGTCGACGAAATCCCCCTCGGCGCGACCGGGAAAATTCTGAAAACCGAACTGCGAAAAATGTTCAATGGTTATGAGCTGCCGGGCTGAGTTGGGCGCTGCCGGCCTCTATCAGGGTTAGGTTTCGTTGCATCGAACCCCTGCGCCAAACAGTGAGATTGTCCCGGCGGAGGAATTCAGATAGGCGTTTGCGGCATATTCTAAACAGGTGGAGGCTTTTGGCGTGACGGGAAAACTGGCGGTTGTCTTTGGCGGATCAGGCTTTATCGGGCGCAATACCGTGCGCGAGCTTGCCAAGCGCGGCTGGCGCGTGCGGGTCGCGGTGCGCCGTCCGCATCTGGCGCAGTTTTTACGTCCCATGGGCGCGGTAGGCCAGATTCAGCTCAAACAGGCCAATATCCGCCATCCCGCCTCGATTGCTGATGCGCTGATCGGCGCCGATGCGGTGATCAATCTGGTCGGCATTCTCCACCGGGAAGGGCGCCAGCGCTTCGAGGCGGTGCAAGCGCAAGGCGCCGCTACGATTGCGCAACTGGCGAGCGAGGCGGGCGTTGAAAATTTTGTCCAGGTCTCGGCGATCGGCGCCGATGCGCAAAGCGATAGCATCTACGCCCGCACCAAGGGCGAGGCAGAGATTGCGGTGCGCGAGGCCATCCCTTCAGCTGCGATCATCCGACCGTCTATCGTTTTCGGTCAGGAAGACAAATTCTTCAACAAGTTCGCTGCCATGGCGACGATGTCTCCGGCGCTGCCGCTAATCGGCGGCGGCAAGACGCGGTTCCAGCCGATCTATGTAGATAATGTCGCCGATGCGATTTGCGAAGCGCTGAACCGTCCGGAAGCCAGGGGCCGTACTTACGAACTTGGCGGGCCGCGGATTTATACGTTCAAAGAGCTTCTGGAATTGATGCTGTATGAGACTGGCCGTAAGCGGGCGCTTGTCCGCGTGCCATTTCCGATTGCGTCGATGATCGGCTTGGCTGGTGAGATCGCGGGTATTGCGCCATTTGTCGAGCCGCCGCTAACGCGTGATCAGGTTAAGCTGTTAAAGCACGACAACGTGGTTGGCTCTGGCGGTGATGTTGGAACGCTCGATGATCTTGGCGTTCAGCCGCATACAGTGGAAGCGATCTTGCCGAGCTATATGACGCCCTACCGAAAATACGGGCAGTTTGCCGAGCACCCGGCTTAAACCCCGACTTAAGCCTTATACCCGTCAGGATTGTTGCTTTGCCAGCGCCAGTGATCGGCGCACATCTGGTCGATGGTTTTTTCCGCGCGCCAACCCAGTAGCTTTTCCGCAAGCTTGGCGTTGGCGTAAACTTCGGCGATGTCGCCCTCCCGACGGGGCGCAATTTCGTATGGGATGTCGCGGTTGGAAGCGCGCTTGAAAGCGGCGACCGCTTCGAGCACCGAATAGCCGGCGCCGGTTCCAAGATTAATGTCGAGCGCGCCGCCATCCTCCTGTGCCGCCAGATAATCTAGCGCAGCGAGATGGCCGCGCGCGAGATCGCTGACATGGATATAATCGCGTATCCCGGTGCCGTCCCGCGTAGGGTAGTCGTCGCCGAACACCATGAGTTTCTTGCGCCGGCCAACGGCGACCTGGGCGATAAACGGAAATAGATTGTTGGGGATGCCGTTCGGATCTTCGCCGATCCGGCCCGACGGGTGGGCGCCGACGGGATTGAAGTAGCGTAAATTCACCACGCGCCAGGCGCCGTCCGCGGCGGCAAGGTCTTTGAGCATGTCTTCGATAATCAATTTGGTGCGACCGTAAGGATTGGTCGCGCCGGTCTTCCCGGCCTCGCTCACCGGGCTGTCGTTAAGCTCGCCATAGACGGTTGCGGAGGAAGAAAAGACAATGGTTTTGGCGTTCGCCGCTTCCATTGCGCGGATGAGCGTTAAAGAAGCGCCGATATTGGTTCGATAATAAAGCACCGGCTCGGCAACCGACTGGCCAACCGCTTTCAACCCTGCCAGATGAATGGCGCTGTCGGCGCCAAAGGCTTTGACGGCGGCGATCACATCATCGCAGTGGGCCGGATCGGCGAGGTCGCGCTCCAGAAGTTCCAGATTGCCTGGCGCCAGCTCGCTTATGCGCGCGAGGGCTTCGGGATGGGCATTGGAAAAATCGTCGATAATTAAAATCTGGCGCCCGGCGCTTAACAGCTCGACGGCGACATGGCTGCCGATATAGCCGGCGCCTCCGGTGACGACAATTTTCTGAGCCATAAGAATTACCCGTCTACAAAAGGTGTTGGAGCCCGCGTTTTTTTAACTCATCAACAATCGCGCGCACGTCCTGCGCATTGTCGCGGCGCGCCACTAGAACCGCATCACCGGTCGCGACAATAATCAGATCTTCAACCCCGGCTGCTGCGATGAGCGGCCCGTCGCTTCTGATGATATTATTGGCCGCGTTGACGCAAATGACATTGTCGGTTTTGTCCTGGGAGGAAACCTCGCTCCAGCTGCCGATATCGGTCCAGCCGACATCAACCGGCGCGATGATCGCGGCTTTGTCGGTTTTTTCCATCACTGCATAGTCGATGGAATCCGACGGGCAGGCGGAAAACGCCGCCTCGTCAAGGTGCAGGGCGCCGTCTGACAAGGCGCTTTTTTCAAGGGCGTTCACTGCGGCCGCCTTGATCTCCGGCGCATAGCGCGCCATCTCGTCGAGCATGGCGCTGGCCTTATAGAGAAATATCCCGGCATTCCAGTAATGGCGCCCGTCTTTGACATAGTGCTCGGCGATTTCGCGTTCAGGTTTTTCTTTGAACGCTGCTACTTTGTACACAGATGGAATGAGCTGCTCGCCGGTCTTGATATAGCCATAGCCGGTATGGGGGGTTAGCGCTTTGATGCCGAATGTGACGATATTTCCAGCCTCTGCCGCCTTGGCGCCGAGCGCAACGGCGGCGCGGAATCCGGCGCTATCTGCAATATGATGATCGGCGGGCATCAATAAGACAAGCGCGTCTTCGTCTTTGCGCGTGGCCCAGGCGGCGGCGACGGCGGCGACGGCGGCAGTGTTGCGCGGGCAGGGTTCAATGATAATTTCAGCAGGCTGAAGGCCGATCTCGTCCAATTGCTCGGCGACAACGGCCCCGTGATTGGCGCCGCAGATCACCACCGGGTCGAGATAGGCGCCATCTTCCTTGCCGCAGACGCGCAAGGCGGTGTTTTGAAACATGGTCCGGTCGGTAACCAGTTTTAAAAACTGCTTTGGCAGCGCCGCGCGCGACATCGGCCATAGCCGTGTGCCTGACCCGCCTGACATGATGACCGGTTGAATTTTCATGGTCGCTTTTGTCCCGCATTCTCAAAGCTTGCAGCATCGGCGACAGCTTCAAATAAATGGTAAAGAATACTGGCCGGCACGTCACGCGCCAGCGGCGCGCCACTGGCGTCAAATTGGTCGCACCAAAGCCCGGCGACGTCTTGCGCGAGGTAAGTCTTGAACAACATGTCTATAAGGGCGCCGGCGCGTTCCGCCATCGCCTTGTCGCCGCGCCGGGCGAGGGTTATGGCGGCTTTGATATATTCGGTCTGCGGCCATAGCCGCCGCGGGCCGGACGGGTTCTGGTTGCCGAGGTTGACGGTGTCCCCAAGGAAGCCGGCGCTATCAAGGCCGACTTCCTCGGTGCGGTTGTACAGGTGCGTCATATGCGTGGCGCTATCGGTTCCGAAAAGCGCGTCGTAATTTCCGAGCAGCCAGACCCATTCCATCATATGGCCAGGCTCGACAAGATCGCCTTTGTCAGAGCTAAGCGTAAGGTCCTGATCAAAAAATTCGCGCAAGACGCCGTGGCGTTGGTCGTAGAACACATCTTCAAACAGCGCGTAAACTTGTGCGGCATAGTCGCGATAGACACCGTCGCCGGTGGTGCGGAACAGCGCCATGAAGGCTTCCAGTAAATGCATGTGTGGATTTTGCCGTCGCAGCGTCTCGCGCCGGTCGTTCTCAAGCCATCCGCCATGGGGGGAGGCAAGCTCATGGTTGAGAAACGCGATAATGTGTTCAGCCAGCTCCAGCGCACGGTTGTCTTGGGCGGCCTGCCAACGCGAGGCGCAGGCGAGCAAGGCGAAGGCCTGATCATAGAGATCGCGGCGATCATCCAGAACCGCTCCGTCATCGGACAGAAGGTGGACACAGCCGCGCGCGCCTTGGTCCGGGCAGGCTTTGGCGAGGAAATAATCAAACCCGGCGGCGGCCAGCGCTTCGTTGTCCGCGCCCCAACCGCACAAGGCGGCTTGTGTGAAAGTATGGATCTGCCGCGCTTGAACCCGAACCCTTCGCGGCCGGCCGGTTATCGGCGCGCCGGTAAAATCCAGGCATTCATAGAAGCCGCCGTGCAGGGCGTCATAGCCTTGCGCTCGCCACAGCGCTAATGCGTCGTCGCGAAACCAGCGCTCGAATGTCGATACGGACTGGCGCCACGCCGTCATAAGCTAAGCTCTTTCCAAAAACCTACCCATTCCGGTAAAGTGTTGCGGCAGACCGGTCAAACCAAAGCAGTTTGCATGGCGGAAGCCCGCAGCTTAAACGGCGCCTTTGATCATGTCAGCGGCTTTTTCAGCGATCATGATGGTCGGGGCGTTGGTGTTTCCCGAAACCACAAAAGGCATCACCGAGGCGTCGACAACGCGAAGGCCGCTGACGCCGTTGACGCGCAATTGCGGATCGGTCACGGCTTTTTCATCATTACCCATCCGGCAGGTGGCGACCGGATGATAGATCGTGTCCGAACGATTTCGAATATCTTCAATCAGCGCCTCGTCGCTGGCGGGCTCATCCAGATAGAGCGCCGCGCCCTTGACGCCCCCAAAGGCTGGCGCTGCAAAAATCCGCTCCATTATCCGCGCGCCTTTTATAAGGCGGTTGAGGTCGTCCTCGTCGGAGAGGAAATTCGGATCGATCAATGGCGCCGCTTGCGGATCGCTTGAGGCGAGTGTGACGCTGCCCCGGCTTTTCGGCCTCAGCACGCAAGCATGACAGGTTAAGCCGCCGCCAAGATGTTTCTTGCGACCGTGATCATCGACCAGACCCGGAATAAAATGAAGCTGGATATCGGGTTCTGTCTCAGCGGGATTGGTTTTTAGGAAACCGCCGCATTCAGCAAGGTTTGATGTAAACAGACCTTCGCCGCGCTTGCGATAGGAGGACAGCGCGGGGAAGAACTTCTTGACCATGCCAAAATTTAGGCCGATGGAATCACCCGACGATGTTTTGTAAAGCGCGGGGTAATCGAGATGGTCCTGGAGGTTGGCGCCGACGCCTGGCGCATCAAAGACGATGTCGATGCCATGGCCGCGCAAATGATCGGCCGGGCCAACACCGGATAGCATCAGCATTTGCGGCGACTGGAAAGCGCCGCCGGAAAGGATCACTTCGCGTTTTGCGGCAACCGACTTTGGCGCGCCCATTTCACGAAATTGAACCCCGCTGGCGCGTCTGGCGTCGAACGTCACGCGCTCGGCATATGCGCCGGTGATGATGGTAAGGTTGGGGCGTTGTTTTGCGGGCTCAAGATAAGCGATCGCAGCCGAGCAGCGTCGACCATTGCGCTGCGTCACCTGATAATACCCCATGCCTTCCTGGCCGGCGCCGTTGAAGTCATCGCAATCGGGTAGCTGTAGTTCGGCAGCGGCTTTCAGAAAAACATCCGACAGCGGATTGCGGTAGCGCAAATCCGATACCGATAACGGGCCGCCAACGGAGTGGTAATTGTCGCTGCCGCGCTGATTGTCCTCCGCCTTCATAAAATAGGGCAGGACGCCGTCCCAGTCCCAGCCGGCTGCGCCCTCGGTCTCCCAGTGATTATAATCAGCGCGCGAGCCGCGAATATAAATCATCGCATTAATCGAACTCGACCCGCCAAGCACGCGTCCGCGCGGCTGAAAGCAAACACGGTTGTTGAGGTGTTTTTGCGGTACGGTGTCAAACCGCCAGTTCACCGGCGAGCTATCGGGAAAAAATGCAAAGCCCATCGGCGCATGAATAAGCGGGTCCTTATCAACGCCACCCGCCTCCAACAGGCAAACGCTTACCGATGCATCCTCGCTCAAGCGATTAGCAAGAACACAACCCGCCGACCCGGCGCCGACAATCACATAGTCAAATTCGCCCAGCTTTTCGCGGGCATTATTTTCTGTGGTCATTTTATCCCTAAAGAATTTTCCGGACGAAAGAGAGGGTTTTCTCGGTTTTCTCCGTATAGGGTGGATGCAGTAGACCGCCGCTGGCAAACCGGCTCTGGTAGAAGACCGGCTTTAAATGCGAGAAGGTCTCAAAGCCTGCACGCCCATGATAGGCGCCGATGCCGCTTTTGCCGACGCCGCCAAAGGGGAGGTGCTCCTGCGCCACATGCCATAAGGTATCATTGATGGTGACGCCGCCGGAGATAGTTTGCTGCAACACACGGTCGCGGGCATCTGTGTCCTCGCCGAACCAATAAAGCGCCAATGGGCGTTCTCCCTTGTTGATGCGGGTAATGGCCTCATCGGTTGAGCCGACCGGCAAGATAGGCAGGATCGGCCCGAAGATTTCTTCTTTCATGACAGCCGCATCCGCCGGCGGGTCGATCACCAGGGTCAGCGGCAACTTGCGCTGGGGATACAGCGCGTTGGAGGAGCCGACCTCGATAATCCGCGCGCCGCGGTCGCGCGCCTCTTCCACCATTGCTTTCAGTCTGGCGAAGTGCCGGTCGGAGATAATCGACGTATAATCCGCTGTCGTATCAATTTCCGGATACAGCATCCGCGCAGCGGCGGCGATTGCGTCGGCGGTGGCGTCAAGCTTGTTCATCGGTGTCAACACATAATCCGGGGCGACGCAGGTCTGCCCGGCATTGAGCATTTTACCATAGGCGATGGGGTTTGTAGCCTTTTCAATATCGGCGCTATCGTCGATAATCGCCGGGGACTTGCCGCCAAGCTCCAGCGTCACCGGTGTCAGGTTCTTTGCCGCCGCCATCGCAACGCGCATGCCGATATTGGTCGAGCCGGTAAATAGCAAATGGTCAAATGGCGTTTCGGCAAACGCCTGTCCGGTTTCAACGCCGCCAACGACAACGGCGAACTCATCCTCATCAAACACCGATCCAATGGCTTCGCGCATTACGTCGCTTGTGCGCGCTGTCAACTCGCTTGGCTTGAGCATGACCCGGTTGCCGGCGGCGATGGCGGCAATGGCCGGGGCCAGCGCCAGAGATACCGGATAGTTCCACGGCGCGATAATGCCGACAACGCCGAGCGGCTGTGGCTCCAGTTTGCTTTTCGCCGGTAACATATGCAGTGGCGTCGGCACGCCGCGCGGGCGCATCCAGTTTTTCAGGCTTTTTTTCGCCATGCGCGCGCCGGAAACCATAACCAGCATCTCTGCAATGATGGTTTCATGTTTTGAGCGGCAGCCAAAATCGGCGCTGATCGCCTTTACAAAAGCATCCTCGTTAGTTTCAATCAGTTGGATAAGCTTGTCGAGGCCAGCAATGCGTCGGTCGTATGAAGGAAACGGATTTTGCAAGTAGGCGGCTTTTTGCAGCGCGAAAATGCGGGCAATCTCGTGTTCGCCTTCCGATTGATCGGCGCCTAGAGCATGGGTGGTGTCTGCGGGCATAATCATTCTCCCGTTTTAAATGCGCAAAGCTTGGGAAGAATGTGATGAATGCAAAGGCGAAAGTCCACCTTCTTTGGCGCCAAGCCGGCAAGAGCGAATCCGCCAGACATCGAATTGCCGTGAGATGTATAAAATGGTGGATCCAACCGAACAAACATTGAGCCAGGTTTTTGATATCTTGCAGGCTTGGGAGATCGTGTTGCAAGACTTTTTTGATCTATTGGAGCTTCAGCCATAACATCTACAAACCATATTTCAGAGGGGGGTTGGATAAATCCTTTCCTTACACTTGACTAGCATACAGATCGGCAAGATGTTTGTTCAGTGAATAATGAAAGGGCGTGATGATGACTACACTTAAGATAATTATAACATTTTTTATTAGCATTGCGACGACCATTGGTATGGTAGGCGCTGCGGAATTTGAAACTGATTTTGACGGGACTTGGCGAGGCGAATTCCAAAAAATTGAGCCGCTTATACACAGTTCAGTATTGCCAGACTTAACCGAGATACCGAAATTTATTGATTTTGCGATAGAAATTTCAGAAGACACAACTCGAGTATATATGGTTTCGGATGGTGTGTGGGAGGAGGTAAAGCCGGGATCATTTGGTTCTGTTACGCATAAAACGAATGCTGTTGTTGCGGCGACGGATTCATACTTTTCTGAAAATGGCCAGTCAGGCTGGGTGGAAACTTGGAACTTTACACTCACAATGAAAGATGACGACTCTTTATACGCCTATTGGGTGCGTGCAGTTAACAACCCCCATCTGAATGATGGTTCAAGTCCGGACGCTCGTTTTATGATGAGCCGTTTTGGTACACTGCAACGATCCGGTCCAGTGTCAGGAAAAGATCCAGTGCAGCTAATAGCTGAAACGCCTTACTCTATATGCGGACAAGCTAAATCAGTATGCGGAAATACTGGAAGGCGCTCTGATAACACTTCGACAGCAAACCAAAAAATCGACCAGCGAGACTAAGGATTGATTACGGTGCGACCAGTGTAAAATTGCCGCTCGATCAATCGCGGCGAATAGCGTCTGCTTTTGGATTGCGCCTGTGGTTTTTGAAAAAATATGACGGGACCACCCCAGCCCATAGAACCGGTCGTGCTGTCCTATAATGTTCTTTCCATAAGGCGTGGTGGGCCTAACCGAACAAGCATCGAACCAATTGTATGATGTTTTGCAGGATTGGGAGGCTGATTTGCAACGCGCATCTGACCTTTAGAAAACTCGATTATAAACTCAAGCAACCATATTTTTGGGGGATATATGGTGTATTGTCAAAATAAAGGGAAAGTAAGTGAGCGTCGATCTTTGCGACCCATGAAAAAGAAGCTAGGCTTTTGCCTAGTGGACCAAACAAAGGGGAATATTGTGCGATTATTTTGGTTGGCGCTTGGAAGCTTGTTGGGTATTGGCTTGATTGGTTTCGCTAATGCGCAGTCATTGACTGGGTCGAGTCCCGGATTTCATTATTTCTATAAGGCCGGCGCCGGAATGGACGCCCATGATACCGATCTTGTCACCTGTGCAGTTGCGATCCGCGGGCTCGTCAATGGTAGCGATGCAATGACAGGCATTGCCGCCAGCACCGGCGGCGGGTTTTTTGGGGCGCTGGTTGGCGGCGTGATTGACAGTAAGGAAAATCGGCAAGGCGCCGCTGCAAATATCGAAAACTGCATGGCAGTAAAAGGATGGAGTGTTGTCGGTATTTCTGAAGAACAAGGCGAATTGATAAATGCATTGGAAGAGCCAGTTGCTATACATTCAGCGCTTGTGCCGCTCGTCGAAGCGACTGAACGAAAGGGTGTTGTTTTGCGTGGGTCATTTGCAAATGAACTCGCGACGGGGGATTTTTTGATTGGGGAAGCTGGCAAACGCGGTGAGATTTCCCTAAGCGTACGAGCTGTCCGTAATATAACAGATGCAGCGATTGAAGCTGCGGGCAAGCTTAAGCCTCCTAAACCGCCAAAACTTGAGCGAGGCGTTAAAGCGCCAAAGCCTATCAAGACTATGAAAGATGATGATCTGGCAAACGCTGATCCCAGCGCGTCATATGTAGTTCTTAGAATAAGAGGTAGCAACCGTTTCACATTGAATGCGACAAGCCTGATGCTGCACCGCCTCCATAGTGACGGTACTGAAGTGGTGTATGACGGAACACCGGTGACTGCGGTTATTGGCAGGCGGAAGGTTGCGAAGACGAAAGATGGTGAGCGCCGGCTTTACGATTTTGTCGCGAAAATACCGCCCGGGCGCTGGAAAATAGCAAGCATTTCATTCGCGCAGTTCGTTACCGATCTATGCTTTGGCGCGCCGGCCTTTGACATAGGTGAAGGCGAGGCTGTGTTTCTTGGTGATATTGCATTGGGAGAGATGGGCGGTTACCCGCTTGAGATGGGTAATCTCGATCTTGCAAAATCTATCTTGGCGCCTACGCCGGCGATCGCGGCAAAAGTACAAGCGGCCACATATACTAACGGTTTTGTTTCTGACTGTTTTGGCTCCTACGCATATGCTTATGAAGTTGAGGGCGCCGCATTTATTGATTTTAACGAAAATGCAAATGCGCAAAACGCGTCTGCGTCAAATGAAATTGCGGCGCCGCATAATGTTGGCGCAAATAGCGCCGATGTTAGCTCTACAGACTTTGAAACGCTTGAGGTTGGAGCAAACAATGTTCCAGAAAAAATTAGCATTGAAGTGGAACGTCGATTGTACAAGCCGGGCGAACCTGCGCCGGATGATAACGTTGCGAATGACCTTAATCTTCAACAGTTGGGGTTGGCCAGGCCGCCATTGGAACAGTATGATAATCAATAGACTTGGCTAGTAATTCGAGTGAAAGCCGGGCGTCTTGCTCGGCTTTTTTAATTATCGAAGTCCTGCTAACCGTCAGCCTTTCAGTCAGTTTCGAGGTGCAACTGCTATTCGTATTGCCTTAGAAATTTGCTGAAAAAAATATGACTTTCCACTCCGGCTCGTCAGATGGACCATGTTACTCTAAAAATACTTTTCCATAAAAACCGTGGTGGAGCTAGGCGGAATCGAACCGCCGACCTCGTCATTGCGAACGACGCGCTCTCCCAACTGAGCTATAGCCCCGAAACCTTGACGGCCGCGACTTAAGACCCCGCGCTGGCGCCTGTCAATCCGCTGGCGGGGGCGATAAGATCGGGGTCTCGCGAACCCGGAGGGTTTTCCATGTTGTTCCTTCTTGTCGCCGCTTTGTTGTCCGCCAATCGGTCGGAGGTTCCGCTGGATGTTTGGGCCTGCCGCAACCAGGTTGAGATTTGGTGCGCCGACGGCGTGTGCACCGCCAAGGCCGAAGCGGAGACAACGCCGATGGATATTTGGGCGCGGGCCGACGGGGCTTTTTCGGTCTGCGCCTATTCCGGCTGCTGGGACGGCATGGCCGAGACGGCGTCGGTGAACGGGCGGCTGATCTGGGCGGCGGATGATGTCGACTTCCTTTCCGGGCGAGGCGGCTTCAACGCCGACGTCACCCTGGTGATCGTCGAGAAAGACGGCGTCGGCTTTGTCCGGGTCGGCGGGTTTGCCAGCCCGGTCTTGTGTCTGCCGGTCGAGCCCGGGGCGCGGTGAGCTGCGCGGCCGCTTGTTGCAACTAACGGCAACTGCGCTTAAGTCCGGGTGATACGCCAAACAGGAGCTTTGCGTGCATATAATCCCGATGCCGTTCTTTTTGCTGATTGATGCGATCTTGCAGCTTTATACATTCATTGTCTTCGCGATGGTGATCATGTCCTGGCTGCTCGGGTTCAATGTCATCAACCGCCACAACCAGGTGGTCGATATGATCTGGCGTACGCTGATCACTATGACCGAGCCGCTGATGCGGCGGATCCGCAAGATTCTCCCTTCCATGGGCGGGCTTGATCTGTCGCCTTTGATCCTGCTCCTCGGCGTTTTCTTCCTGCGCGAGATGAACCAGTGGGTCGCGCTGCGCATGGGCGTCTAGCCGTTGGCTGCGGAAGACTTCTTCAAATTGACGGATGACGGCGCACAACTTTTTGTGCGCGTGAGCCCGGGCGCGGCGAGCGACAAAATCGCCGGTCTGTGGCAAGGCGCAGATGGCGAACAACGCCTTGGCGTTAAGGTGACGGCGGCCACGGACAAGGGCAAAGCCAACGCCGCGATCATCAAGCTGCTGGCCAAAGCGCTTGGGCTTGCAAAATCGGCCCTCACGGTGGCTTCGGGCGAGGCCGCGCGCATGAAAACCATTTCCATCACTGGCGATTCGGCGGCGCTTGAAAAAACGCTCCGTAGACTGACGGGAGAGTAAATCCCCCATCAGTCGAGATCGAACCAGGCATTGGGGTTCGATGCTTGCGGCGCCGCGCCGATGCCGGCGCTGCGAAAAGCGGCTACGATAGCGGCGCGGTCCGTACCCCGGATGGGGTCATTGCTCGGCCCGAGGGCTTCATGAACGACCCAGCCGATCGCTGGCGCCGGTTTGAGCTCGACAATCGCGACGCCTTTCCCGCCGGCTTGCGGCGCGTAGCGGTAGAAATAGGCCTCGCCCTTCAGCACCGACCAGAGATAGGTGCGGATGCAATTGTCGAACTCACGCGCGGCGCGGGCGAGGTCAGCGTAGCAGGTGAGCGGGCGCAAAGCGTCGACGCCGCCTATGACCAGCGCCCCCGTGGGCGCCGGCGGGAAAGGGGCCTGCTCATAGTGCTTCATCACCCACGAGCGGATGTAGCCAGGCTTCGCGTTGTCGAGCGACGTCTTGATCTGCCGATCGGTCAAGTCCGTCCGTACACGGCGGACAAGCTCAATCGCGAACAATACAACGCTCAATTGCTGTGGCCGCTTGACCAGCTTGACGACGCCTTGCGTGCGATAAGCTTCCGGCAACCGCCCAAGCGTCAACACATCGCGCCGTGTGATGCGGGGCATGTGCGTCAGCGTTTTGCGCGACGCCGGATCGTTCATCAGCGCGGCGAGGCGCAAATAACTCGCCGGGCGCCAGACGCCGCCTGCGAAATGCGCGGGTAGTTTCGCGAGCGCCGGAACGATCCGGACGCCGCCAAGGTCAGCCGCATTCGCCATGAGCGCCTTGCGCGTCAAAACGCCGAGCCCGCGCGCAAAGACGCCAAGATGGTCGGCGTCGTCGCGCGTCTCGCCCATCAGCGCGAGGCAGAGCGCGATGAAATGCAGCTCGTCCCGGCGCAGCATCAGCACGCGCGCGGCGACACCGTCATTTTGCGCCGCTATCGTTGCGATATAGGGCGTAAGCCAACCATAAGGCCCGCCGGTTGAGGCTTTCACGGGCGCCATGGCCGGCGCTCGCGCAGCTGGGTGCGTCCCGTTGATGTTTTGAAAAGTCATCGGATTATCTCTCTTGGGTGTGTCATTAAGGCTGCGCAAATCTTCCCGCGCGCCTATCCCATTAAGAGAGGCGCGGTTCAGACGGCGTTGAGCCAACTCATCTGTTCGCGTTGCATCCATCATTCCTTCATGTGTATTGCGCCCATGCGCAAACGAGTGGGCCGTATAGAGAAGAGTTTTAAAAATTGCAACCCCGCAATATCCGTTATGACTTTTTTACTTTGTTGTAAGCTCCTTTCTGTTTGTGTTTTACCTTCTCCGTCATCCCGTGTGCTGCGCGGCACGCAGTGACGCGTTGCTAACACGGGATCGCTAACGGCATGTCCAACCTAATGTGTGAGATCCCGGACCAGCACCGCATCACCCCGACCGCGAAGGCGGTCGAGCCATGGTTTACGCGCATTCGCGCGCGGGGCCGCATCGCATCCGGGATGACGAATAGTGTTCTTCCTTCCATAGCTTTCCCGCGCTGCAAGTCCGGCGGCCTTGCGCGGCCCTCTTCGATGCGGCGCCTCGCCGGGACGCCCGCGCCGCCGACGCGCCTCTGAAAAGGTCCCGCGTGTTTTGCAAGCCCTGTAACCACGCGGCATACAGCGGAATGTGGTCCAACATTTTCATCCAAGACCGCCGCCTTTATTGACGGCGCTGGCGGCGCCTGGCGCCGGGATGTTTTTACTCGCTGCATATGGATGCACTGCATCAGGTTTACTCCTACGGTCGCAATTCCCGGATTATTGAAGAACGCTAGCAACAACGCCTCTCCATATCCGCATTGCGCAGGAGTATAGGGCCGCTGGAAACGGTGAGGATGAAATTTAATATATTAAATTTCATCCTCACGGCTCGGAATGGTCTTATAATGAGCGGTGGGCGCAGTGGGCATCGTCATCCCGTGTGCTGCGCGGCGCCCGCGTGCGAACGCACGCAAACGTTAGTTCGACCGCCTTTGCGGTCGCAGTGACGCGCTGCTAGCACGGGATCGCTATCGGCATGTTCCAACCCTCTGCGAGAGATCCCGGACCAGCGCAGCGGTGTTTTACACCGCAGCGCATCCGGGATGACGGCGAGTGGAGAGCTCATAGCAAGAACCCCCTTCGACCGCTTCGCGGCCACTTCCCCCGCAAGCGGGGGAAGAAAAGAGGCCTGCCTCAAGCACAATCTAATTCCTCCCCCGCTTGCGGGGGAGGTGTCCCGAAGGGACGGAGGGGGCTGCCTCGATGATTACTTTGGCGCTGACTTGATCCTCTACTGAAAGAAACGCAATTCCGTATCCGTCAATATTGAATCGTACTTTATAAGTTCTATATTGCGACTAAGGAGGAGCTATGGGGATGCGGACCAGCAGTTGGTTGTATTTACGGCGCGCTGTCCGTCTGCGACGCTCATTCGCTGTCTCGTCCTTCACGATATTTATTTTGGGTTTTGGGCTCAGCTACTGGATTTTTCACATGTTCACGATGGTGATGACCGTCGAATGTGAATATGCGGTGATTTGGGTCTCCGGCTGGTTCCAGTTTAGCTCAGCGTTTCAGTGGCTCGCTGTGGCGATCGGCATGTGCGCAGTTGTCTGGCTGATGCGCGTCATCATCCTGAAAGATTTGAACCGGCTGGAAACATTGGTGCAACTTGTGCTCATTTTGGGTCTCGCCGCCGCCTTCACCACGCAAAAAGCCTACTTGTTCCCCTACGGAACACCTAGTCGAGACCAGGTCGAGCGCTTTGTTTCCATCTTCTCGCCGCCTCTAAGATTATTCGAAGAGCAAGATAACATTAAGGCATACACCATAGAACGGTGGAAATATGATTATCCCCCACCGCCCTTCGCTCGTTTGCCTGAGCATCCAAGGCGGAATAACGAATTCAATCTCCGGATGCCGGAGATCTTTGATGATAAGCATTCGCCCACTAGGCCCGACGAGTTCAGAATGTGGAATTGCTTCTGGGATTATCGCCGGGCTGAGTTGCAATATACGCAAGATTTGAAAATCTGGGACGAATACTGGGACGGCTTCGATGACTGGTACGCGCTTAACAGCTGGCGCTACTTCGATGACTGGTATGCGCTTATCAGCTGGCGCTACGGGGAGTAGGCGCCCTCAAATATCCAACTCATCCCGAACAAACTCAGCATTCTCCTGAATAAACTGAAACCTGGCCTCGGGCTTCTTCCCCATCAGGCGCGTTACCAAGTCACCCGCCTCTTCAACCTTATCCTCAGCGATGACAACGCGGGCCAGCGTTCTTGTCGCCGGGTTCATGGTGGTGACTTTGAGTTGCGCGGGCATCATTTCGCCGAGGCCTTTGAAGCGGCCGACATCGACTTTCTGGTTGGCTTTGAATTCTGATTTGAACAACCTGTCGCGGCTGTCTTCGTCCATGGCGTAGACCGACTTTCCGCCGGCCGAGAGGCGGAACAGCGGCGGCTGCGCCATATAGAGGCGGCCCTCGCGGATCAGCTCCGGCATTTCCTGGTGAAAGAACGTGATCAGCAGCGCGGCGATATGCGCGCCATCGACATCGGCGTCGGTCATGATGATGATTTTTTCATAACGCAGATTTTCAAGATCGAACTTCGAGCCGATCCCGGCGCCCAGCGCCTGGGTCATGTCGGCGATCTCCTGATTGGCGAGGATTTTATCGCGCTGCGCCGAGGCGACGTTGAGGATTTTCCCGCGCAGGGGCAGGATCGCCTGGGTCGCGCGGTTGCGCGCCTGTTTGGCTGAGCCGCCGGCTGAATCGCCCTCGACCAAGAACAACTCCGTACCCGTACGATCTTTCTGGGAGCAGTCAGCGAGCTTGCCCGGCAGGCGCAGCTTGCGCGTTGCGGCGGCGCGCGAAACTTCCTTTTCCTTGCGCCGGCGCTGGCGCTCGTCGGCGCGGTCCACCACCCACTCGACCAGCTGGCCGGCTTGCTTGGGGTTGGACGCCAGCCAATGGTCAAACGCCGGGCGCAGTGTCCCCTCAACAATTTTTTGCGCTTCCGCGGTGGCCAGCTTGTCTTTGGTCTGGCCCTGAAACTCCGGGTTGCGCACAAAGACGGAGAGGAGGGCGCCAGCGGTTCCGAGCACATCCTCGGCGGTGATGTTGGCGGCTTTTTTCACACCCGATAATTCGCCATAAGCCTTCAGCCCGCGGGTCAACGCCGAGCGCAGGCCGGCTTCGTGGGAGCCGCCTTCGGCCGTCGGAATGGTGTTGCAATAAGAATGGATGAAGCCGTCGGCGTCGCCGAATCCGGCCGCGCCCCACAACACCGCCCATTCAACATTGCCGTGGCCGCCATCGTCCTTGCGCTCGACCTTGCCGGTGAACATGTCATCGGTGACGGTGGGTTTGCCGCCGGCGAGGGTTTGCAGATAATCCGTAAGCCCCCTTTCGAAGTGGAAGACGGCTTCCGCAGGGGGCGCATTCTTGTCAGTGAGCAGGGAAGGCGCGCATTTCCAGCGGATTTCAACGCCGCCAAAGAGATAGGCCTTCGAGCGCGCCATTTTAAACAGCCGTGACGGGCGAAACGTAAGCTTGGAGCCAAAGATTTTCGGGTCTGGGTGAAACATCACGCTAGTGCCGCGCTTGTTCGGCGCGGGGCCGACTTTCTCCAGCTTGGTGCGCGGCTTTCCGTCCCCGTAGGACTGTCGGTACATGGTGCGCCCGCGGCAAACCTCGACGATGAGATCATCCGACAGCGCGTTCACCACCGAGATGCCGACGCCGTGGAGCCCGCCCGAGGTGACGTAAGCCTTGCCCTCAAACTTACCGCCGGAATGCAGCGTCGTCATAATGACTTCAAGCGCCGACTTCTTTTTGAACTTCGGGTGCGGGTCGACGGGAATGCCGCGGCCATTATCGGTGACTTGCAGATAGCCGTCCTCGAAAAGCTCAACCTCGATGCGGCTGGCATAACCGGCGACGGCCTCGTCCATGGCGTTGTCGAGCACTTCGGCGAACAGGTGATGCATGCCCTTCTCATCTGCGCCGCCAATATACATGCCCGGACGCTTGCGCACCGGCTCAAGGCCCTCGAGAACCTCGATGTCCTTGGCGGTGTAATCGCTGAAAAGATCGGTATCGTGTTTTTTACTGGTCGCGCGCCGTGCCATACTGTCCGCCAAATATCACCATATCGGCGGTGACTTACGACGAATCGCTGCGCTGCGCCATGGCCTCACCATGGGTCTGTGGAAAACTGTTTGCGGCAGGGTGCATTTTGTTCAGGGATGCGAGCGTGGCGCATAACCAATCCGCAAGCCTGCGCCCGTCAAATGTGCGGCGAGCTGAAGTCTGCCCTACGGCGAAGCCGGTAATGTTATAATAGGTCCATGAGACGTGGCTGATTCTCAGATTTTCCCGATTTTATCGCCCCGTGACCTCCGATCTCGTACAGAGCATATTCATACGGAATATCTGTATTATCGTATCCATATGTCACTAGCAGTAAATCATGAGAGGCCTGGACGCGGTATTCAAAACGCACTCTGGCGCCATCATGGAGTTGATCCCTAAGTCTAAATTGTTTGCCACGGACGTTGATTTCGATGACTTCTGTTCGGCCGGAATAACAAAGCCGAACATCGACGGGTGTGTCGATTGCGTTAGTGCCAACGGTTACGATAATTTCCGAATCTCTGACGCACTCGCTTTCAAGAAATGACTGGCTTCCGGCTTGCTGTGTCGTACAACTCAATAAAGCCAATGGAATTATTGCCAGTGGTAACAACTTTGAATACATTAATCTTCTTCCCCTCTCCATGATCCAGCATGCGGCTACCATCGCGTAGAATGGCGCACATTTGCCCGCCATTTGTTCGCACATCGACGTAAAGGCGGCGGTAGTCGGGCGTCAGAGGATAGAACCACAATCAATCCACAAGGCCAAGCCGCGGCAAATGTGTGGCGGGCTGAAGCCCGCCCTACGGCGAAGCCGGTACAGCGCCTATTCTTTCCCCAACAGCATAATCATTGCAATAATCATCGTCGCAACTACGCCTACAAAGATGGGAATCTCACTGCCCAAAATGCCGGAAACAACACTACTTATAGTGATAATAATAAGGCCTACAAAAAACATGGTGACTGACAAGGTAATAATTTTTTTTGACATCATTCACACCCAAGGACACTAATCATTTAACTCATCAATTTTTGATTCAATATAGGCTTTCCCAGTAAAGGCGACGATACCCTGGCATGCATCGATTGAAACATAACCAACCCACAAGGCCAAGCCGCGGCAAATGTGTGGCGGACTGAAGCCGCCCTACGGCGCAGCCGCTAGCTGCGCGCAAGCGTTGCTCACGGTTGGCGAACATGGGAGGTTTGCGCCACGCGCCAACAGGGAAAAAATCGATGACCGGAATTCTCAATACGCCTCTGGCGTTGCCTAATGGCGCGCGGCTTAAAAACCGCATCTCCAAGGCGGCGATGACTGAAGGGCTGGCCGATGAACATAACCGCGCCACGGCGCGCCATGTGACGCTCTATCGGCGTTGGGCCGAGGGCGGCGCGGGGATGGTGCTGACCGGCAATGTCATGGTCGATCGGCGCTATCTGGAGCGGCCGGGCAATGTGGTGATTGACGGGCCCCAGTCGGATGCGCAGCTCGCGGCTTTGTCGGCATGGGCGGCGGCGGCGCGCGAGGCTGGCGCCGATATCTGGATGCAATTGTCTCATGCCGGGCGCCAGTCGCCAAAGATTGTTGCGACCGAGCCGGTTGCGCCCTCCGCCGTTGAAATCGGCCTGCCCGGCGGGACTTTCGCGCGCCCGCGCGCACTGTTGGCCGAAGAGATTGAAGACGTTATCGACCGGTTCGTTCATGCCGCTTCCATCGCCAAGCAAACCGGCTTTAGCGGCGTGCAGATCCATGCTGCCCATGGCTATTTGCTGTCGGAATTTTTGAACCCGCTGGTTAATCAGCGTACCGATGAGTGGGGCGGCAGTCTGGAGAACCGCGCGCGCCTTCTCCTGCGGGTGATCGCGGCGGTGCGCGCTAATGTCGGCTCTGGCTATCCGATCTCGGTCAAGCTCAACTCGTCGGACTTTCAAAAAGGCGGCTTCGGCCCGGAGGACAGCTTGGCAGTCGCCGCATGGCTGAACGACGCCGGCGTCGATCTGTTGGAGATTTCCGGCGGGTCTTACGAGCAACCAGCGATGATGGATATTGAGGGCATGGACGCGCCTCATCAAGAGCAGCGCTATGAGGAAGAAAAGCGCGCCTCGACCCGTGCACGCGAGGCGTATTTTCTGACCTATGCGGAGGAAATCCGCAAAGTCGCAAAAATGCCGTTGATGGTGACCGGCGGGTTTCGCTCCCGCGACGGCATGGAAGAAGCGCTCTCGTCGGGCGCTTGCGATATTTGCGGGATCGCTCGCCCGCTCTGTGTCGACCCGGACGCGCCCAACAAACTGATGAGCGGCGCGGTTGAAGCGGTCCCGTCGTGGGAAAAGACGCTGCGCATCGGGCCAGGCATTTTCGGCCCGAGCTCCAGCGTCGCCTTGTTCAAGGCCCTCAACGGCTTCAGCGTGATGGCGTTTTTTTATGAAAATATTTTCCGCCTCGCCGACGGGCTGGAGGCAAAGAAAAAAATCGCCATCCTGCCGGCCTTCATTAAATTGCAGATGCAGGAAGCCAAGGCGGCGAAGGCGTTGAGGCGGTAAGGATATAAGATGAGTGCACCATTTAACATTTGGCGCGACGACAACGGCATTCCCCATATCGAAGGGAACTCGACCGCGGAAATGTACAAAGGGCAAGGTTATGCCCATGCACGCGATCGGGGCATGCAGATGTTGCTCATGCGTATTCTTGGGCAGGGACGGGTCTCAGAGATTTTGGACGCCAGTGATGACAGCCTTAAAATCGATATGTTTTTCCGGCGGATGAATTGGTACGGCAATTCGGAACACCCTGTTGAGGCTTTATCCCAATCATCTCGTTCGTTCGTGGATGCCTATTGCAAAGGCGTAAACCAGGCATTTGCGGAGAAGATACCTTTCGAATGTAAACTGTTTGGCTATAAGCCAACGCCCTGGGTAGCGAAGGATACGGTCTTAATTTCGCGCATGGTGAGCTATCTGACCTTGGCGCAATCCCAAGGGGAGATAGAACATCTATTAATCGAAATGGTGCAGGCCGGAGTGTTGGATGAGAAATTGGAAGCTCTGTTTGCGGGCTTGCTCGGCGGTCTTGATCGCGACCTCATTAACAAAGTGAACCTCGAAGAACGCATTGTGCCAAATTCTGTGCTTTGGGACACCGGCGCGCCGCGCATGATGGCGTCTAATAATTGGGTTGTGTCGGGAACGAAGACCGTGTCCGGAAAACCCATATTGTCCAATGACCCCCACCTGGAAGTAAATCGTTTACCGAACGTGTGGTGCGAAATGTCGCTAAAAGTGACCGAGGAAAATAGTGAGGACCGCTGGGCCATAGGCGGCACAATGCCAGGGCTGCCCGGGGTTATGATAGGGCGCAATAATGCGTTGGCATGGGGGGCGACCTATGCGTTTGTTGATACGATCGATTCATGGATTGAAAAATGTGAAGGCGGTCAATATTACCGGGAGTCCGATGGGGGTGACGGCGATAAATGGCGCGCGTTTAAAACGCGTGAAGAGATTATCCATCGCAAAAAAAAGCCCTCAGTAACAAAAGTGTTTTACGAAAATGAACTGGGGATTTTGCAAGGCAATCCGTTCAAGGATGAATATTGCCTTGTCACGCGTTGGTCGGGGGCGGATTCTGGCGCGCGTTCGTTTGAAGCGATTTTTGGGTTATTCGCGGCTGCAAACGTCAGGCAGGGCATGGAGATATATGGCGCCATAGAAACCGGCTGGAGCTATGTATTTGCCGATAATGATGGCAATATCGGGTTCCAAATGTCAGGCAAGGTTCCCGTGCGCCGCGATGGAATTAGTGGATTGGTGCCGCTGCCTGCGTGGAAGTCTGAAAACCATTGGCAGGGTTATGTAGCCATCGCTGACATGCCGCGCCAATATAATCCCAAATGCGGCTACGTTTGTACGGCCAATGAAGACTTAAATAAATATGGCACGGCCAATCCCATTAACATGCCGATGGGCTCTTACCGGTCGGACAGGATTTCCGAAATCCTATCTGCTCGCGATGATTTCACCAGCGCCGATATGTGTGAGATGCACTATGATGTGTATTCACGGCAGGCGGCTTTGTTTATGGATATATTGCGCCCTTTATTATCGGATACACCGCAGGCAACCGTCCTTAAGGATTGGGATTTGTGTTATGACAAAGATAGCTTCGGGGCGTCACTGTTTGAAGAGTTTTACCAAGAGTTGTACGCGGAGGTTTTCGGTAATAATGGGATCGGCCAGGATGTGTATAAATTCTTACGCGATGAAACCGGAGCCTTTATAGATTTCTACGCTAATTTTGACCGTGTGTTGCTTGCAAAAACATCGCCGTGGTTTGACGGTCGTGAACGTGACGAGGTATTTTCCGATGTAGCGCGAAGAATATTGGTGGAAAAGAGTAGTGAGAAAGTGCGTTGGGGCGATACACGACAATACACAATGACCAATATTTTCTTTGGCGGAAAATTACCCAAGTTTTTAAAATTTGACCGCGGCCCGTTTTCGTCCTTTGGCGGGCGGGCAACCATACATCAATGCCAGATTTACCAAAGCGGCGGCCGTACGACCACCTTTGCCCCATCTTATAGGATAGTTGCTGATTTTGCCGATAGGGTCTTGATGACCAATATGGCCGGCGGTCCCTCAGACCGTCGTTTTTCAAAATACTATAGTTCGGATACAGAGAACTGGCGAACTGGAAAGTACAAAACCCTCACGGCAAATTCCGACAATCGAAAATGAAATAGTATTTAGCCACACAATTGAATAACAATTTCGCGGAGCGGCCGCCATCAGCAGAAGATCACGCTTTGATGGCGGCGTGTAAAAAATTCCAGAGGGGTCCGGCCTCCTTTTGCAAGGCGAAATCAAAATCAAAAATTGACCAGCGCATGATGAGGCCTTGAATAAGGGAAGACACAAGACGCGCTGTTTCAGCTGCGTCAATGCTTTTGCGAAAACAACCGCTGCTCTGACCTTCTCGGATCAAGTCGGCGATATGATTGTTGTAGCTGGTCATGATCAATTGAGTAGCGGCCTTCAGCGCCACAGATTCATTGTGCAGACGATCTGAAAACAGCAACCGCGGTAGGCCTTTGTTGCGACTGATAAAGTGCAACTGCGCATCGATCACCTGCCGCAGTCGTTCATCGGGAGGGCCATCATCTGTGAAATGGCGACCTATTGCCTGAAACAGATCTTGCCCGATTTTCTCAATGGCGGCGGCAAATATCGAATCACGGTTCTTGAAGTGACGAAACACAGTAGGTTGAGCAATGCCCACACGATCTGCAATCGCTTGCGCGGAAACATGGCTAACGCCCTTATGCGCGGCCAGCTGCATCGCCGCTGCGATGATTTCCTGCTTTCGCGTGTTGTGTGGTTTACCCATTATACGAGATGTCCGTGCCATGCGGGGGAATCGGGCTGCTGGCACGGAGCTTATGCGATAAGACATATTTTAGAAAGCAACGTTCACGCCCAAAATAGCGCCAACACTTTCGGCGTCGCTCTCGCTATGAGTCTCGCCGGGGAGGAGGTTGCCGCCGCTAATAAAGTTCAATGGCGTATACCCTTCGACCAATACGCCTTCACCGAACAGTTTGACAGTATCGCTCAAGAAGAAAGCGGAACCGAGAACCCACTGGTTTTGCCGCTCCCAGGGAGCGCCATCGGGCCCAGCGGTAAATGTGCTGTAATCGAGAGAGAGGTCGGTGCGTTTGTCCATGATCCGGGTTGAATATTTCCCGCCTAATGAGAAACTGGAGACCTTGCTTGCGGGATATATGTCTAATGGCGGTGTTGGGTTGAATGTTCAGTGCCAGACATCGACGGTCTCGTTATATTCGCTCTGCAAAGTGAGATTACCCAGGCGCAATCGACCATAGGCAGCCCAGGCCGGATTTGCTTCTTCGCAGGCTTCAAAATGTATCACGGGGAAAGATTGGCAATAGGCGCTGCCGCGCTCGTAGGAGCCGCCGAGCATAAAGTCGTTTGCTTCACCGCCAAGATCAAACGTGTAATTGGCGTCAAGCACATAATTATTTAGCTTGCTTGGAACGTTGGTGTCGCCAACCGGCGTATTAGCCGCCCGGAATTGCGCGCCGCCTTGTACGGCTTCAGCGCGGATGTGCAGCCCGTTCTTCTTGTAACCAACCATCACGCCATTGGCGATGCCGCCAAACGCATGCCAATTGGACGAGGCCGAGAACGGATTGACTGTATCGGTCAATCCAAATGGCGTGCTCATTTTGCCAATGGCGGCGTAAATTGGTGTTTCATCCAAATTGCCGAAGAGCACGTAACCTTTACGCAACTGGATCTGGTTGCGATTCAAGTCAGTGATGGTGCCCGCCCCAAAGCTTTGTTCAGGATCATACAAAAATTCGCCATAGACGCTCACCCAATCGCCAATATTTGCAGTAAAATTGGTTTGTACGGAGTGAATCACAGCTTCAGATACCTTGTCGCCAATTTGATTGTTGCTGGTGGGGTGGCGCATCAAATAGCCAAATTTACTGTCCCGATTGCTATCCCAGTAATCGGCAATCGCGGTGACGGCGCCGCCGATATATAAGGCGTCGCTGTCGAGATTCCCGTCCTGTTTTTGCTCCAGTAGATAGAGTTGCTTACTATTGATGTTGGTGGTCGGATCGAGCATGCCATAGGCATAATCGTGATTGAATCGAATAACGCCGGTATTGCTGTCTGAAGATGTGTCAGCGCTCGCGGACGTTGGCCGCGCGTCTGTAGCTGTGCTTGTTTGCACAACCACTGGGACTGCGAGCTCCTGTTCAACTTCCAGCAGGCGCGCCTTATAGGCCTGATTTTCAGCTTCAAGAAGTTCAATTCTTTCCAGAATTTTCGTGAAATCCTCAACGCTATCGCTCTGCTGCTCTTGGCCGTGGGCCGTTGAAGCGATTGTCAGCGCTATAACGCTTATGGCCCCGACAAATAGTGATTTTGGCACTTCTGCCTCCTAATAAGTAAGCTAGTACTTACTCACTTATTAGAGCATCTTGCCAAAATGCCAAGCGATGAATCCGGCGTCGGGAGCAAAAGGACAATTTATCGCACTTGCCCCGCCAAGTCGGGTCTCGAAAAGCGCTGGCGTCGTAATTTGTCATCGGGCGACCCATTGCCGGATGCCCGTATTGGTTCAATTCTGATGAGTGCTGTGGCGTGGGGATCAAATCTTGCGCAGAGCTAAAGCCAGGAATATCGCCTGCGTCAGCAGCTTAATAATTATACTGACACAAAAATGATCACTAGCTGGCGGCCAGTTCCCGCGCTGTTATTTCAACCAACCGTTTCGCTGCGCTGAAAGCGAAAACCGCAGCAATAAAAGCCCAATGAGAATAATAAAGGCGGGAAAAATCGTCGTGGCGCCGCCGGCCGTCGCGATAATGTTCATGGCAAGGAATAGATAACCGAACTGCACCAGCAGGGCGATGAGGGAAATGCTGAAAGCATGCACCGCCCAGCTCTTGCGCAACAGGAGGAACGCCGCGCCGAAGGTTCCCGCAAAGACCGCGACGGCGTAGGCGCCGGTGACGAAGGCGGGCGTTGCGTCGCGCAATTGGCGTTCGGCCTCGGTGAGTTGCGCGACCGTCTCAACGCTCATCGTCACGCTGGCGATATAGCTCAACGCGCCAATGAGATTCCAGATCAACGCGCCGCCGGCGGCGAACCAGAACCAGGTTGGTATTGGCTTTGTTGCGGTCTCGGACATTTGTCTCTCCCTGGATGGTAGATATAGTCTTTTAGTGGTCGCATCGCGCGACGCGAAAACCGTTGCACACTTTTCGCTTGATGTTCTAGGCCTGCGAATAGGCTTTCTTCAGCCACGCCTTGACGTCCTTGTCGATATCGCCTGGTTTTTCCAGCCGCACGCGATGGGAAACCATGGCGTTAAAGCTTCCAGATTTTTCAAGACGGCCTTTGGCCGGCGCGTCTTTAATGTTGAGCCCAAGATCAACGCGCGTCTTCGTTGACGGCTGAATAAGCGCGAACTGTTTATTGCGCCGCAGGCTGACATACGTTTTTTTCGGCGCAACTTCGACATCTTTGCCCAGCGCGGTCGCCGCCTTGATGAGCGCGTCATAGACCGGCTTGAGGTCGGCTTTGGGTCCGGCATATTGCGCCGCGACCAGCGCGTCATCGCCGCCAGCGCTACCGGCGTCGCTTTTCAAAGTCTTGTGAGCAACAAGATTGGCGAAGCCATGCGTCATAGCGTGCTCGCTTTTCAGGTGCTTGACGATAAGCCCATGCTTTTCCTCGCCTGTTTTTTTCGCAATTGTAATCCACTGGGCCAGTGTCTTGCCGGTCTTTTCCTTCATATTGGCGATCATTGCATTGGCCATCTCGTCGGGTGATTGCGCCATTAGAATTCCCCTTTAGTGCTTCAACCAATTTGAGTTTTTTGAATTGTCTTATGTATCTTGTTGAGTTCCAATAACGCTGCAGAACCATAAAATTTTGTATATTCGGCAGTGAAAATACCGGCTGCGACTGCGGGGTCTGTATCGACCAGTGCTTTTGCTTGTTCAATGGTTGCTACATTAAATATGTAAAGGCCCCTTTTTTTGCCTCCCTCAATGAAAGGGCCGGCAAGGACCAGTTTTCCATCTGTTGCCAGTCTTCCCATATTGGAAAAATGGCCTGCAAATATTTCTTTGCGGCGGTTCTCATCGGTTATGACAGCAGGACCGGTATTAAGGACAACAAATACATATGACCGCATACCATATTCATCAACGCCCAATTGTTCGGCAAGTTGTTCATCATAACCACTATTTGTTTTCTGGATGGCTTTGTTGGTATGACTTGAGGCGCATGCCGATAAAGCTACGACAAAGAGCAACGCTAAAAATGGTGCTTTGGAATAGTACATAGTTTTCTCCTCTTATTGGTCTAGTGGCCATTTTTCCGCGCTCATAGACTTCGGCGTCATTGGCGCCATCAGCGAAAACATCGCCAGCATCATGCGCGCCCCGAAAGTAACCTTGCCGGTCTCCATATAAGCCTTGAAATTTTCGACGATGAACTTCGCGCCCTGATCCATGGAGTTTTCGCTCTTCGAGCCGGCGACAATATTTTCTGTAACCAAACAAAATTCCGTGCCGCCGTCTTTTTCTGTCAGCGTATAGGTGACGGTGGAAGCCGGGTCGGGCAGGTTCGTTAACCGAAAGCTGGTGACAAGTCTGTTGGGCGGTTCCATCTCGAGGATTTTACCAATAACGGCGACGGATTTGCCGCCATTGGCGAGCATGCGATAAGAATTTCCGGGTGCAAAGTCGGGCGTGTCCCAACTGCCGTCCCAGAAAAACGGGCGGGGCGCCGTCGTCTTCACAAGCTCCGACCATACCGTTTCAATCGGCGCATTGATCTGCACACGATAGATCTGTTTTTCTAGATATTTTTTATCGGTCATTTTTTGCTTTCCCCGCTTTGGTGGTTCTGGTTGCGGTCTGCGTGTCTGCCTCACGCACTTCGGCGAGATATTTGATCCGCGTCAGCTCACCCGCCCAGTAAGCGCTGTAATCGGTTGTCCAGCGGTCATGGATCATACGGATCGGCGCGGCGTTGAAATAGAGTTTGCGCGCGCGCCCGTCCTTTTGCGAAACGATGAGGTCGGCGTCTTCCAGAACACGAAGATGTTTCATCACCGCGATGCGGCTGACGTCGAACTCTGACGCGAGGGCGCCAACGCCGATGCCGGGCTGATCCTTGACGATGTCGAGCATGCGTCTGCGGCTTTTGTGGGCGAGCGCCTGAAATACGGCGTCCATATCTTTGGTTTCTAACATGTAACTAGTTGGTTACATAATATTTTATAGCTGTCAACTGTCGGCAATATGGGGGGATTACCACGCTGGGCGTTGACAGACGGCAAGGCGCGCAGCAGCGTCCGCGCTCATGTTTGATCAAGGCGACATTCTCGAAACAGCATTGCGCGGCGCGGCCGCCGGCATCTCCTTTTTGCTGGCGCTGGTGCTCATCAGCGGTGAAGTGCGTGCGCGCGTAAAACGGCTTGGCGCTTTGTTTACGTTTTCAGTGGGCGTTTATGTGTTGACCACGGGTGTTGCGCTGGAGCCGATGTTTGGCCCTTTGTTGGTTGTCGGAACGTTTTTCGCGATCGTGGCGACAGTGTTCTTTTGGTGGTTCGCGGCGGCGTTGTTTGATGACAATTTCCGCTGGCGGTGGTGGCGGATTGCACCGCTCTTCCTATTGCCGGTTTTGCATGTCGGAACGGAAATAACCCCAGACGGTCTTGTCTCTTCAACGCTGCTATATATTCATCTTGGTATTAACGCGGTTCTGTTCGCCGATGTGTTTCGCATTGCCGTCGTCAATGCGGGCGACGATCTGGTCGATCCGCGCCGACGGTTTCGCTTTGTGATCGCGGTTATTATTGCCGTGTTCGGGCTTGGCATTGCGGCTGCGGATATAATTTCGAGCCTCTATTCCATCCCCCGTCTGCTGCATATTTTTCACGCAGCGACGATCTTCACGATGAATATGGTTTTTGGCGCGTGGATTCTGACATCGCGCGAGGCCTTGTTTGCCGAAGCCAAGCCGTCGGCGCTGCTCGGGGTTGGTGCGGCCAGCGCCGCCTCGGCGATCAGCGCCGCAGACCGACCGGCTTATGACCGGCTGGAAATGCTGATGGCGGAGGGGATCTACCGGCAGGAAGGTCTAACCGTCGCAGGGCTTGCTGAAAAAGTTGGCATTCCCGAGCACCAGCTCAGAAAACTGATCAATGGCGGCCTCGGGTTTAGAAACTTCTCGGCTTTCCTCAATGCGCGCCGGATTGACGACGCCAAACTCCTGCTCGGCGACCCGGCCAATGCCCGCAAACAAGTGCTGCAGATCGCGCTTGATCTTGGCTATGGCTCGATCGCGCCGTTCAACCGCGCCTTCAAAGACGCCACCGGCAAAACCCCGACGGAATTTCGTAAAGACATGCTTGCCTAGCCCGCGCGCGAAGGCGCGCTAAATATGACTCGGCCGCCTTCGCGGCTCGCGCGCGAAGGCGCGCAATCCAGAATCTAGCGCGAAGGCGCGCAATACCGAATCTAGCGCATCAGGCAATTAACAGGAATTGCCTGATGCGCTAACCGCTTTTGAAAATCTTTCGTCATATTCGAAAACGCGCAGAGTCTTTCGAGTTTGCGGAGATTTTTGGCGGGCAAGGCTGTTCATCTCCATTGGCTAAGCAAAGGAGCCCAGCCCAATGGAATACGCGTTCACCGCCCTCATCGACGTCGCCTCGTTCATAGGCCGTACCTATATAGGCGTCTTGCCGACGGATTTGTTGAGATACCTCATTGGCGCGGGGGGCGTTTATCTCGCCGTTAATCTGTTGCTCGCGCGAGCGCTTGCCGGCCGCAAGATCCGCGAGAAGAGCCCGGACGGCGCGCAGATGCGCCGCGAGTTCTGGGCGTCCATGCGCACCGTGGCGATCTTTGCGTTCATCGGAGCGACTTTTGTCGGCGGCGGGATCGAGACCGGCGTGATCGAGGTTGATGCGGGGGTTGGCGCACGCGGCTGGGCCTATTTCGCCTTTAATCTCGCCGCATTGATCGTCCTGCACGACGCGTGGTTTTACTGGACCCACCGGCTGATCCATCACCCGCGATTGTTCCGGCATATTCATCGTCTGCATCACAAATCACATAATCCAAGCCCGTGGACGTCATATTCGTTTAATACCGGCGAGGCGGTTCTCAACGCGATCTATCTGCCAATCGGATTGTTTCTCATCCCCTCGTCAGGCCCCGCGATCCTCATATTTCTCGTCCATATGATGTTGCGCAATGCGATCGGCCATTGCGGCTATGAATTGTTTCCGAGCTGGCGATCGGGACGGCCGGTGTTCGACTGGCTGACAAGCGTGACCCATCACGACTTGCATCATGCGCAAGCCGGCTGGAACTACGGGCTCTATTTCACCTGGTGGGACCGTTTGATGGAAACCGAGCACCCGCTCTATCATGAAAAATTCGCCGAAGCCGTGCGCAAGCCCCTGGATGGGTCCGCGCTGGGCGCGCTTGGCGGACGCCACGCCATATAATAGAGTTCATCCATAGCGCAGAGTATGCGGGGATCATGAAATGAAAAAATTGTTTGTTTGGACCGGCGCGCTGGTCGCCGTTGTTGTCGCCTTCATGCTGCTTGGCGGTTCCATGCTTGCCTTTTTGGGCGGCGCCAAGGGGCTTGATATTGAAGGCGTTGCGTCGCCGCACGGGGGCGAGGCAGCGCCTGCCGGCGAAGGGTGGACGCATTATGGCGGCGACGCCGGCGGCTCCCGCTACAGCGCCATCGATAACATAACCCCGGAAAATGTCGGTGAGCTGGCGGTCGCATGGGAATATAAAACCGGCGACATGGAAAAGCCGGAAGGCGCGCGCCATCGCAGCGCCACGGAAGGCACGCCGCTCCTTATTGATGACGCCTTGATTTTTTGCACGCCGTTTAATGAAATCATCGCCATTGATCCCGGCTCTGGCGCAGAAAAGTGGCGCTTTGATCCGCAAATAAATCTCGATCAGGAACCGGCCAACCAATTTATCTGCCGCGGCGTCGCCCATTGGCGCGATCAGGCCGCGCCGGCCGACACCCAGTGCGCCTCGCGGATATTTATGGGAACCAATAATGGCTGGCTGGTTTCCATAGACGCGAAGTCAGGAGCGCTTTGTACGGAGTTTGGCGCTGGCGGCGTCGTCAATATCGACCCCGGCATAGATCTTCTGTGGCCGGGCGAATTTCAAATTACATCGCCGCCGGTGATCTTGAACGATGTTGTGGTTGTCGGCTCGGCGATTTCCGACAATGCGCGCGTTGTGGCGCCGAGCGGGGCGGTGCGCGCCTTTGATGTGCGCAGCGGCGCGCCGAAATGGACGTTCGATGCGATCCCGCGCGAGGCCATTGCCGAGAACATGGGCGACTGGAAAGGAAGCCAGCCGCCGGTAGAGGGCCACGCCAATGTCTGGGCGCCGATGTCGGTTGACCAAGCCCGCGGGCTGATCATTCTGCCGACGTCGAGCCCAAGCCCTGATTTTTACGGCGGCCTGAGGCCCGGGGACAACCGATATGCAAACTCGGTGGTCGCGCTCGAAGGCGAGACGGGCAGCGTTGTCTGGAGTTTTCAGACCGTCCATCACGATGTCTGGGACTATGACCTTCCCGCCCAGCCGGGACTATATTCTGTATGGCGCGACGGCCGCAGGCATGATGTGGTGGCGCAGGTTACCAAAACCGGTCTGGTGTTTGTGCTCGACCGCGACACCGGCGAGCCGTTTTTGCCGATCGACGAGATGCCGGTTCCGCAAGGCGGCGCGGCTGGCGAGGCGTTGTCGCCGACGCAGCCGATGCCCGTCGCGACACCGCCGATCGTTCCCAATACACTGTCCGCCAGCGACGCGTTCGGCATTACCTGGCTCGACAAACGCTATTGCGCCAATGCGATTAAAGCGGCGCGTGCGGAAGGTTTGTTTACGCCGCCATCAGAGCAGGGAACGCTGATCTATCCATCCAATGCCGGCGGCGCCAATTGGGGCGGGGCGGCTTTTGATCCCGCACGCAATTTGCTGGTCGTCAATATGAGCAACTTCGCCCATCATGTGCAGCTCATCCCGGCGGATAACGTCGCGGCATTGAAAAAGGTGATGCATGATGCGGAAATAGCGCCGCAGGCGGGCGCGCCTTTCGGGGTGAAGCGCGAAGTCCTGCTTTCGCCGTTAGGATTGCCATGTACGCGGCCGCCCTGGGGCGTGATTGCCGGCGTTGATCTGGATACCGGCGAAATCGTCTGGCGCAAGACACTCGGCACCGTTGAAGAACTTGCCGCCGGCCTGAAATTAAAGCTCGGCACGCCCAATGTCGGCGGCTCGATTATCACCGCCGGCGGGCTGGTGTTCATCGGCGCGGCCATGGACAACTATCTGCGCGCGTTTGACGTTGAGACCGGTGCGGAGCTTTGGAAAGGCAAACTCCCCGCCAGCGCGCAGGCAACGCCCATGGCCTATGAATGGAACGATCGGCAATATGTGGTTATTTACGCCGGCGGCCAGTCGAATATGGGCACGCCTCTCGGCGATAGTGTGATTGCGTTTTCTTTGCCCGAATAAAATCGGTGATAACAAAAAGGCCGGGCTTATGCCCGGCCTTTCCGCAAATATATGACTGTTCGTTACGAGGAGTAATACATATCGAATTCGACCGGGTGCGGCGTTGATTCGAACCGTTCGACTTCTTCCGATTTCAGCTCGATATAGGCGTCGATCTGGTCGTCGTTAAAGACATTGCCTTTTTTCAGAAACTCGCGGTCCGCATCGAGACAGGTGAGCGCATCGCGCAAAGACGCGCACACAGTCGGGATGTCTTTGAGTTCTTCCGGCGGCAGATCATAGAGGTCTTTGTCCATGGGATCGCCGGGGTGGATTTTGTTCTCAATACCATCAAGGCCAGCCATCAGGAGCGCTGAGAAGGTGAGATATGGATTGCCGGCGGCGTCGGGGAAGCGCGTTTCAATGCGTTTTCCTTTCGGTGAAGACACCCACGGAATGCGCACCGAGGCCGAGCGATTGCGCGCTGAATACGCCAAGAGCACCGGCGCCTCAAAGCCCGGCACCAGGCGCTTGTATGAGTTGGTGGTCGCATTTGCGAAGGCGTTGATGGCTCTGGCGTGTTTGATGACGCCGCCAATATAGTGAAGGCAGGTTTCAGAAAGATCGGCGTAACGGTCGCCGGCGAAAAGCGGCTGCCCGTCTTTCCAGATCGACTGGTGAACATGCATGCCGGAGCCATTGTCGCCGTAAATCGGCTTGGGCATAAAGGTTGCGGTATTGCCATAGCCGGCGGCGACCTGGTGGACGATATATTTATAAATCTGCATGCGGTCGGCCATGGTCGTCAGGGAAGAAAACCGCATCCCCAATTCGTGCTGCGACGGCGCCACCTCGTGGTGGTGTTTTTCCGGCTCAATGCCCATCTCACCCATCACGCTCAGCATTTCCGAGCGCATGTCCTGGGCGCCGTCTACCGGCGGCACCGGAAAATATCCGCCCTTGGCGCCGGGGCGGTGGCCCAAATTGCCGCCTTCATAATCCGTAGGCGTATTATACGGCCCTTCGGACGAATCCACCGCAAAGCCGATGCGATTTTGCTCGGTCGACCAGCGCACATCATCGAAGATAAAAAACTCAGCCTCCGGGCCAAAGAACGCCGCATCGCCAATGCCGGAAGAGGCGAGATAAGCCTCGGCCGCCTTGGCGGTGGTGCGCGGATCGCGGGCATAGGGCTGGCCGGTGGACGGCTCTAAAATATCGCAGAAGATCGCCAGCGTCGGCTGCGCAAAGAAAGGATCAAGCACCGCCGTCGTCGCATCCGGCGCCAGCACCATGTCGGATTCGTTGATCGCCTTCCAGCCATTGATCGACGAGCCGTCGAACATCGAGCCTTCGGAGAAGAAATCCTCATCGACCATCGACTGGTCGAAGGTCACATGGTGCCATTTGCCCCGTGGATCGGTAAATCGAAGATCGACGAAATTTATTTTTTCGTCTTTGATTTTTTTCAAAACTGCGTCTGCGCTCATCGGGGGCTTGCTCCTTAAAGGGTTCAATCGTGCGGGTGCGCCGCATTTACCATATCTCGCGGCAGTTCGCTTCGCTCACGCCTCCGAGGGGGCGGCCTGACCGGCCGGCGACCGGTCGGTCGCTTGAGGCGCTGCGTTTGAACTTTGTCTATCACCGAGCCGCTTTGCGTCCGCGTTCGGTTCCCTTTGATTGACCCGGCAGCGCAGCGACCGGAATTAAGGATGCGCAAAATTCGGCCGGCGAGGCAAGCGAAAATATTGCACTGCAGCAAGGATGGATGTGCTTTGACTGAATATTCTAACTTTCCGCAATATAATTGCGCGAGAGTGGTTGGCGAATATAGCTGGCTTGTTCCAGATTGCGGCCGCCTATACCGGGTAGGGAAAAGGGAGACGAAATTTTGACTGTCGGCGCTGCATCCTCTGACACCCTTATTGCGGGCCGGGCTTTGAGCCTGTGGGTGCTGACCGACGGCAAGATCGGCGATGATGTGCAATGTCTGGCGGTGGCCGGGGCGCTGTCGCCGGATTTTGAAAAACGCGTGATTGCACCGCACCCGCCCTGGCAGTGGCTGGCGCCATGGGGGCCGATTGATCCGCGTGATGCGCCGCGCAGGCAGGAGAGCCCGATCGCGCCGCCTTTCCCCGATCTGCTTATCGCATCGGGTCGGCGTGCGGTCCCTTATGCCCGTGCGGTCAAGCGCGCCAGCGGCGGCAAGACCTTTGTGGTGATCATGAAAGACCCGCGGATTGCGCCGCGCCATGCGGACCTCATTTGGGCGCCCAAGCATGACCGGCTGACGGGCGCCAATGTGGTCTCGACGCTAACCTCGCCCCACGGTCTTGCCGTTAAGCTCGCCGAGGCGCGGGAAAACCCGGCGCCGGTGATCGCCAAATTGCCGAAGCCCATGCTCGGGGTTGTCCTTGGCGGCCCCAGCGGCAGCGCGCGTTTTAGCGCCCGCGCCACGGCGGCGCTCACGCAAAAAATCCTTGAGGCAAAGAAAAACTTCGCCTCGCTGGCGGTGGTGGCGTCGCGGCGCACGCCGGCGGATTTGTTGCGCGCGGTTGGCGAGGCTGTCACTGGGCCGGATGTTTATGTCTGGGACGGCGCCGGAGATAATCCGTATATTGATATTCTCGCGAACGCCAATGCGCTGATCGTAACGGCGGATTCCCACAACATGATGAGCGAAGCCGTCGCGACCGGAACCGGTGTTTACGCCTGGCGCCCGCCGGGATTAGCCAACAAACTCGGCTGGTTCGTCGATGAGCTTGAAGGCTTGGGCGCCGTGCGATCGCTTGAGGGCGAGGTTGCATCCTTCGCCGGCGCGCCGATCGATGCGACCAATGAGATCGCGAGCGAGATTAAACGGCGGGTGGCGAGAGGGCGGTCTAAAGGGCGGCCATTTGTTGAGGGGATCTAACACGATAAGAGAGCGCCTGCTTGCCGCCAGTTCCAGAAACCTTTTTCTGAAACTGGCGTATGACAATGGCGGCGGACGAAGACGGAACGTGCGCAGCCACGGGCATATTCGAGTTGCGCCTAGTTTTTTGTTCAGCCTACCACTCAGCAGGCATCATCAAAATCATCTGAGCGCGCGACATGTCGAACGTTGCGCTGCGTACCGGAATGTTTGCGACATAATCCGGATCGGAGAATACTTTGTCGAATGTTTGTTCCGGACTGCTGACAGTCCAGACATTGACAATATCTGCTCCTTCATCCCCTCTCATTACCTTGGCGATAGCGAATGCCGGGTCCACACGCTTTAGTCCGTGCTTGGCTACGATCGGTTCAATCGCATCAAAATAGGCCTTCGCATGGGCGAGGGTTTTTCCTTCCCGAAGATGCAGAATGTCAATAAAATAGGCTTGGTCTTTCTGATCGGCGCTCGCCGATCCTACAAAACTAAACGCGGCGAATATGGCCGCCAGCACCGCAATCGACCTGCGGCACAATGAACGATAACTCATTTGATCCTCGTTTGGTTGGTCGGCGATCGCGCCTCCGAACGCGAAGCGGACGGCCGAATTCGATAGGCCGTATATCTGCCTGATCTCGTAAGTCTATGAAACCATTGAATATGAACAGGGCCTGTGCAAAAATGCACGCCCATGGATTGGGATCATTATCGATATTTTCTGGCGCTTGCGCGCAAGGGCTCGGTGACCGCTGCGGCCGCGCATCATGGCGTTTCGCATACAACCGTTTCGCGCCGGATCGCTGCGCTTGAGGAGCGGCTCGGCTGCCGTCTGTTTGAAAAATTACCGTCGGGGTATCAACTGACGCCTGACGGTGATGAAATTGTTCCATATGCGGAGGAAATGGAACAATCCGCCTTTGCGCTCGATCGCAGCGTCTATGGGCGCGACTCCAAACTGCGCGGCGAAATTCGGCTCAACATTCCCGAAAGCATATTGACGCCGCTATTGCTACCCGACATTTGCGCGTTCGCGGCCGCCAATCCGGAAATCGAAATCAGGCTGCTGGTGTCTGACCGTGTTAGCAACATACAAAACCGCGAAGCGGATATTGCTGTTCGGCTCACCGATGCGCCAGAGGAGTACCTCGTTGGTCGGCGTCTCACTGAAATTGCGTATGCGGTTTATGGCTCGTATAGCGGGTCACAAGCCGAAAAATGGATTCTATGGAATCATGAGGATGCACCGCCCGGGCGCCATGGCGCCCAGTTTCCGGGTTACCGCGTCGGCATTCGTGTTGACAGCATGCTTTCCAAGGTTGCGGCGGTGAAACATGGGGGCGGGATTGCCGAGCTTCCGTGCTTTATTGGAGACGCGGACGATGGCCTTGTAAGGTTGACGCCGGCTGAGCGCGAGCATGGCTGGAATATTTGGGTTATCACGCACGAGGATCTCATCAAGACCCGCCGCGTTAGAACGCTTCTAGACGCTCTTTATGCCGCCATCGAATGCAAAGCAGACCTGATTCTGGGGCGGATGGAGGAGCGTTCTCATCCGTCGATGTCGATGTAACGTTTATCTGCGAATGTCGGTATGACCGCACGGTCTCACCCCACTGAGACGGTCTGTTCCGGGAACGCCAGCTGTTCGCGGTCGCGCCAGTCGGTGGTGACGTAGTTCAAGATCAGGGATTTTCGCATGCCGGAAATGTCGCGCGCTTCAAAGCCGTGATAAGTATGATCGCCGGGAACGAACGCCATTGCGAAATTAGGCCGGAACGGGCTTCGCTTCATCCATTTTTTGTCGCCGGTATAGACGTCCGTGCCAAGATTATCATGACCTTGGCCGTCCGATAGGTAAATCAATACCGTCAGGCGCTTAACGCCGAGATCGGTATGCGGCTCCAGCCAAAAGCCGGTAACGTCTTGGGCATATTCGATGCGCAGGAATGTGCCGCCGAGGTCGATGTCGAAGAACTGCTCAATCACACCGATCATTTCGGGCGCCTGAAACGTGTTGGCGAGCGCGGCGAAGGCGGGCAGCCGCGCGATGTTGTCCTGATCCACATAATGACGCTGGTCATTGTGCAATTCGCGCTTGCCGGAAACGCCGCCGAGATCGGGGGTCGGAAATTGCGTATTTTGCAAGTCCTCAATGATATCTTCCGGGAGTGGGCGCTCCATAAACCAGTGCCGGTAGGGCGCGTCAAAGCTTTCCGCGCGGCCGAGCGCCGTCGTGAAGCTTTTAAATATTTGATCCTGGGCCAGTTCACTCATGGGTTTTTAAAGCCGCCTACTCAACGTTTGTTATATCGCTTCGGGACCGGTCTCGCCGGTGCGGATGCGCACCGCATCCTCGACCGGTATGATAAAGATCTTGCCGTCGCCGATACGGCCTGAATGCGCCGCCTTGGCAATGGTCTCCACCGCACGCTCGACAATCGCGTCATCGACGACAATTTCGATCTTCACCTTGGGCAGAAAATCGACGACATATTCCGCGCCGCGATAAAGCTCAGTATGCCCCTTTTGCCGGCCAAAGCCGCGAATATCGGTCACGCTCATGCCCTGGAGGCCGATTTCCTGAAGCGCCTCTTTGACATCGTCGAGCTTGAACGGTTTGATGATAGCTTCAATCTTTTTCATGGGTCGCGGTCTTTTTCAATCAACATTCAATTCAATACGCTATACCACAAAGACCGACCCATATGAGGTGTCAAGCGTGACGGGACTTATTCTTCTATCCACCGATGAGATGCGCGCGGCGGAAGCCGCGGCCATCGCCGCCGGGGTCGCGTCTGCGGCGCTGATGGAGCACGCCGGAGCCGCGGTCGCCGAGAGCGCCATGGGCGCCTGGACCCGCCGCCCGGTTGTGGTGCTTTGCGGGCCGGGCAATAATGGCGGCGACGGGTTTGTCGCAGCGCGCAAGATCGCCGAGGCCGGATGGCCGGTAAAGCTTGGCCTTTTGGGCGAGCAGGATGCGCTGAAGGGCGACGCCAAGCTGATGGCGGGGCTTTATGAGGGCGAAGTATCAGCGGCCGAGCCGGCGCTGCTGGCGGGCGCGGAGCTGATGATTGACGCGCTGTTCGGAACCGGCCTTGCGCGACCCATAGAGGGCGCGGGCGCGGCGCTCATCAATGCGTTGAACGCCCACCATGCGCCGGTGCTGGCGGTCGATATCGCCTCCGGCATAGACGCAAATACCGGAGCAGTAATGGGCGTCGCGGTCCAGGCGGCGCGCACGCTCACGTTTTTTCAGAAGAAAACCGGCCATCTCCTGTTTCCGGGGCGGGCCCATTCCGGCATCATCGATGTCGCCGATATCGGCATTACCGCCGAGCATGTGGCGCAAATTAAACCGGCGACGTTTGAAAACCAGCCGCCGATCTGGAGCGCGCAGTTTCGCCGTCCGGGCTGGCAGGCGCATAAATATGCCCGTGGTCATGTCATGGCGGCGTCTGGCGGGCCGTTAAATACCGGCGCGATCCGGCTGGCGGCGATGGCCGCGTTGCGGGTTGGCGCAGGCGCGGTCACGGTGCTGGCGCCGCGCGCGGCGACCGCAGTCCATAGCGCGCATCTGACCGCGATCATGCTGCGCGAGGCGGATACGGCGGCAGAGATCAGCGACAATCTACAGGGTGCGGATAAATATCCGATAGCCGTCATCATCGGTCCGGCGGCGGGCGTTGGCGCGCAAACTTGCGACAAGGTGCTGGCGATCTTAGCCTCGCGCGCGGCGGCGGTTCTTGACGCCGACGCGCTCACCAGTTTCGCCGACGATCCGGCGCGTCTGTTTTCGGCGCTGCGCGAGAGCGATGTCTTAACCCCGCATAGCGGTGAGTTTGTGCGTCTGTTCGGTGATGGCGGCGATGCCGGCGGCAAGCTCGAAGCCGCCCTTGCGGCCAGCCGCAAAGCCGGTGCGGTGGTGGTCTTTAAGGGCGCCGATACGGTGATTGCGGCGCCGGATGGGCGCGCGGCGATCAACGTCAACGCACCGCCGGAGCTATCGACCGCCGGGTCGGGAGATGTGCTGGCCGGACTGATCGCCGGCTTGCGCGTGCAAGGGATGGACGGTTTTGAAGCTGCCTGCGCCGGCGTGTGGTTCCATGGCGCTGCCGGTCAGGTTGTCGGGGCGGGCCTGATTGCAGAGGATTTGCCCGGCGCAATTCCGGCAGTGCTGCGGTCATTGTTGACGCCGCCAAAGCCCGCCGAGGCTGAAGCGGGGGCCGGGGAAGCGTGATGCACATCACGCTCCGCCCGGCGGTCAGCGATGATGCGTCCGGCATTAACGCGATCTACAACCCGTTCATCCGCGATAGCGCGGCGACATTTGAAACCACCGAATATAGCGAGGCGGCGCGGCGGCGCTGGCTCGCTGACCGGCGGGGCGATCCGCGATATCCGGTGATTATTGGCGTGGACGCCCAAGGGCGTATATTGGGCTTCGCCAGCGCCAGCGCGTTCGATCCCCGCGCAGCCTATGAGACATCGGTCAAGGTCTCGGTCTTTGCAGCGCCCGCGGGCCAGGGCAGGGGCCTTGGCGGCACGCTCTACAAAGCCCTGTTTGAGGCGCTTGCCGGGGCCGATATTCATCGCGCCTACGCCCTGATCGTGACGCCCAATCCGGCCTCTGTCGCGCTCCATGAGGGCGTCGGTTTCGCCCATGTTGCGACTTTAAGCGAGGTCGGACGGAAATTTGGTCGATTCCACGACGTTATGTGGTTCGAAAAGCGCCTGTGATGCTCGACAGGGCCGGTTTGTCTGCTATAGAAGCCGCCGAATTCAGGGGTCGCCGCGTTTGCAGCGGCCCGCTTATTTATTGCGCGGCTTTTTTGAAGTTTGCGGATGTGGCGGAACTGGTAGACGCACCAGATTTAGGTTCTGGCGCCGAGAGGCGTGGAGGTTCGAGTCCTCTCATCCGCACCAGCCTTCGCCCGGTGG
>JAJFFY010000028.1 GCA_021776415.1 Hyphococcus sp. | reverse complement strand
GCTATATGGTCATGAATATTGATTTTCTGGCGGTAAGGCCGCTCCTTGAAGAAACCAATATTGAGGGCAATATAACTCTTCAGCAGGATAGAGTATCGGATACAACAACCCTCATACATAAAATTTCTGACGATAATATTGTCGATTATGAATTTAGTAACAATCCATTGCAGCTGATGTCGATCAACCATCGGCCCCTACGCGGAATTTTTGTCTATGATGACTATCAAACAACGAGAGGCATAACCTATGCCCGGTCTGTAAACTCATACTACAACGGCGATACAGAACCGACCTACATGAAATTCAATGATCACTTTGAGATCATTGAGGAAGTAGACCCAGCCAGACTGCAACTTCCGGAAGGATATGGCCCCATACTCCCGAGGGGCGACGGGATTTTAGTATCAAAAGAAATTGCACCAGATCTTTATCTTGTTACTGACTCTTCAGCTGTGACCAATAGTTTGTTTAGAGTGAATGGCGATAAAATTACGGTGTTTGGTGCAAGTGTTAATACCAGCGTAGCAGAGAAGACAATAAAGCTTATTTTTGACCAGTTTCCCAAAAAGAAAATCACCTCAGTTTATGTTACCCATCCCCACGGTCATCAAATTGCTGGTCTCAAAGCCTTTGTCGATCAGGGTATCGAGATTATTGCCGATGAATATAGTATAGCTGGCATCAAAGCCTACCCGCGCTTTGCTGACGATATCACTAGATTCAAGTTCAGAACTATTGAACATGAGCAAGTCATTGATGGTGCGCATTTTTATGTACTGGAAAATATGCACTCAAAAAGACAGGGCTTTGTATACTTCAAAGATAGCGGGGTTATTTTTCAAGCACACTTTCTTCACATTCCCCTGGACAATACCATAGCTAAGGTAATTCCCAATTACACTAGAGCCTTTATTGACTTTGTTCGAAATAAGCAGCTTAAGGTCAACCGAATTGTTGGTAACTATAGAAACAATAATATTTCTATTGAAGTTATGAATAAAACCTATGATGCCCATATGTGATATGTTTCGGTGCAGCGCTTGTTCGCCGATCAAACAGGCCGGATACATATCAGCGATTTCCGATATCCAGCATATTTTCTCCTGCAAAACGCAAATCCAGTCCCAGCAACCAACTTCATAGACTCGGCGTTGTCAGCGCCGGATCTATATAGTCCAACCCCCCCGCCCGCACCCAATTTCTCTACGTAGCTTTCCTCGCTTTTTTGCAGCGTCTACGGCGCCGGCGTTTTAGCCTGACTGGCGAGGCCGGCGAGGATGCCTTCGCGCAGGCCCCGGTCGGCGACGCGGATGCGGGTTGTCGGCCATTCCCGGATCAACGCCTCCAGGATGGCGCAGCCGCATACCACGAGGTCGGCGCGGTCGGGGCCGATACAAGGCTCGCGCACGCGCTCATCAAAACTCATTGCACGAAGCTTCTCGATCGTACGGCGCGCCTGGTCCACCTCCAGCCATAAGCCGTCAACGCGGTCGCGGCGGTATTTTACTAACCCAAGGCTGACGCCGGCGATCGATGTAACGGTGCCGGACGTCCCCAAGACATGTGCTTTGCCGTCGTTGAAATGGGCTTTGAGCCCCGCCGGATCGCCGCAGGCCGCAATCTCGCTTCGGATGCTGTCGACAATCGCCTCATAGCGCTCAAGATCGAGATCGCGCCCGCCCCATTTTTCTGCCAGATTAACAACGCCAAACGGCATCGACGCCCAGGCGGCGCAGTCAAAACCATTGGTGTCTTCAGGCTTGTTCTCGCCAGAAGGCCGCATCCAGGAAATTTCCGTCGAGCCGCCGCCAATATCAAAGATCAGCGCTGCCTCAGCACTTTCATCGATCAGATCGGCGCATCCGGCGGCGGCCAATCGGGCTTCTTCTTCGGTGGTAATGATCTCGAGGTCGAGACCGGTCTCGTCGCGGATCCGTTCAAGAAAAGCCTCGCCATTATCCGCTGTGCGGCAGGCTTGGGTTGTGATGCATCGCGCAGTCGCTCCGCCGCGCCGTTTAATTTTGCTCGCACAGACTTTGAGCGCATCAATCGTCCGCGCCATTGCCGCATCGGACAATACCCCGGATGCGGAAAGCCCTTCGCCGAGACGCACGATACGGGAAAAGGCGTCAACAATGCGCAGGTTTTCGCCATCTGGCTTGGCAATCAACAAGCGGCAATTATTCGTACCAAGATCGAGGGCCGCAAATCTGACGCCGGAAGGCCTGTCCCCGCGACGGCTGCTATCCGTTTGTTGGGATCCCGAATCGCACAGGCGATCCCCGGTTGCAGCGGCGCTCTCCCCATTACTCACAATATGCATCCTCGCATCGCCGCTCTCAGCGCTGACATGACGATGATTTTACAGCACTTCCCGAATAGGGGGAACCGGTTTTCGGATAAAGAAGCGCCCAAAACTAAGGACTAGATGCAAAATTTAGCAACCGCGCCGTATCGCAGGCGTCGCAGCGTCAGAGGATGGCGAAGAAACAGGTTGGAGCGACGGGCGCTGCGCATAGTTGCGCCTCGCGCGCCTCCGCCAGTCCGCCGACGCCGACCGTGAGCGTCGCAAAGGCGATGCCGGCCAGCATAATCAATAGCGCCACTTTGGTGATGATAAGGACCGTATTCATACTCTCTCCTCCGGCGCAAAACGCACCTTCCCCGTTCGCTCATTTTCGAGCGGTATTCAGTCATTCGGTTTAGTCAGCAGTTACGCCCCGCGTTCGAGGTCATTAAAGGCTTTTCGCAATCCGTATTCTTCTGAAAGCGCGGCCGCTTCAAGATCCGCCAGGCGCGTATCAAGGGCTCGAAACCGATGTTTCAGCTCCGAGAAAGTCGCCTTTGGCCGCGTCGAAAAAGTTCGCCAGAATTTTTCTTCTTCTGCTGACCGAGAGGGCGGCGCCGCGGGTTTTGGTTTCATCACCATAGCGGCGATGAAGTAGGCGATGACCGGCAACGGAAACATAAACAGCGACAATATCACAAGCGCGACGCGAATACCGTCCGGGCGCCAACCATAATAGTCTGCAATGCCCGCACAGACACCCGCGATCATCGCCCGGTCTTTGTCTTTATAAAGACGGTGTACGTTCGGTCCCGGTCCTGGCGCGCCCGCCCGGTAGGCATAACCGCCGCGATCACGCCAATGATGGTGATGGTGGTGATGGTGATTTTCACGCATGAGGATGCTCCGGATATTCGCTGCGCCAATCCGGCGCTTCTTTGTCCAATAAAGTTTCAAGCGCTTCCACGCGCCGCTCCAGGCGCTGCGCTGTCTTCCAGAGATCATCGACCAGCCGCTCATCATCGACGGAAATCGATTTCGTTTTTCGAAGCTCCGCCTGATAGTGCATAAACACCGCCGGACATGCGACAAATATGATCGCAACAATTGCAACAACCCAAATCATATCACCCATCATTCTCCCTTCCCGTATCTAATCTTCCGCATCCGTTATGTGCGGCCTGCAACGCGCCGTTTCAACTCATCAAGCTCGGCATTTACCGCATCTTCCGCTTCAAGCTCGGCAAATTCGTCTGCCAGCGTCCGCGGCCGGCCCAGCGCCCAGCTTTCGGACTCGGCCTCCAATTCGTCTATCCGGCGCTCATAACGGTCAAACCGCGATAAAGCCTCATCGATGCGGCCATCATGCACCTGCCGGCTGATCCGCACACTGTCGGATGCGACATTGCGACGTATTTCGAGCGAGCGTTGCTTGGCGCGCGCCTCTTTCAGTTTAGCCTGAAGCTTGGCGAGATCGTCGTTGGTTTTATCAACCGCCGCCTCGATCGCTTTCAGTTCCTGCTCCAACAGCTCGATCATTTCCTCAGCTTTGCGCCGCGCGGCAATCGCGCCCTTGGCGAGGTCGTCGCGGCCTTTGGAGATCGCAAGTTCGGCTTTGGCTTCCCACTCTTTCGCGCGGCGCAAAAACTCTTCTTTCTTGCGGCCCACTTCCTTGCGGTCGGCAAGCGCCAGCGCTGCGTTAGAGCGCACTTCGACCAGCGTATCTTCCATTTCCTGGATGATCAGCCGGACAATTTTTTCCGGATCTTCGGCCCGGTCGAGCATCGAATTGATGTTCGAGTTAACGATGTCGCTCAGTCTTGAAAAAACGCCCATGACCATACTCCTTAAAAGATAATGCCGCCGAGGATGAATCCAATGAAAAATGCGCCCCAGGCAAAACCCGAGCGACCGCGGACCAGCCGGTCCAGTCGGCCTTCCCAGTAGCGGTCGTCATATCTTGATCGGCTCATAATTGGCTCCTTTGGCTTTCGCGGCTTGGTTAACCCGTCTGCCATCTGCATTGCCAGAAGCGTGCCAAACTGGCGCAAATTTCATAAGAGATTGTTTTGTAAGGAAAAAAACGCATATTGCGTTATCAATGGAGTTAATTATAGCGGTAATTATTACCAAAGTCAAGGTTTATTTAACCGTTATATATGGTAATATACACCTATGAACGCACCCCAACCCCCAGACCTTCTCGGTCAATCGCCAGTCTTTCTCGATGCCCTCGCCCATGCGTCTGAGGCGGCGGCGCTCGACCGGCCGCTGCTGATTATTGGCGAGCGCGGCACCGGCAAGGAGCTGATCGCGGCGCGCATCCACTTCCTGTCGCCGCGCTGGGAGGGCCCGCTGGTCAAGGTCAACTGCGCGGCGATGAATGAGGAGCTGCTGGAGAGCGAGCTGTTCGGTCACGAGGCCGGATCGTTTACCGGCGCGTCCAAGAAACATCTCGGCCGGTTTGAACGCGCCGAGGGCGGCACGTTATTTCTCGACGAAATCCCCTCGGCGTCCTTGCGGGTTCAGGAAAAACTGCTGCGGGTGATAGAATATGGCGAATATGAGCGCGTTGGCGGTGAGAAAACCCTGATCGCGGATGTGCGCATCGTCGCGGCGGCGAATGTCGATCTGCGCGCCCAGGCCCGTGAGGGAAAATTTCGCGCCGATCTGCTCGACCGTCTCGCCTTCGACGTCATCGTCGCGCCGCCCCTGCGCGAGCGCCGCGAAGATATCGCCCAGCTGGCCGGCAGCTTCGCCGCGCGCATGGCTGCTGAGATGGACCAGCCTTATGACGGCTTTACCGCTGAAGCCATGGCGCAGCTGCGCGCCCACAACTGGCCGGGCAATGTGCGCGAGTTAAAGAACGCCGCCGAGCGATCGCTTTATCGCTGGCGCGCGAACGAGATGCCCGGCCCGGTCGGCGAGATTATTATCGACCCGTTCCCGGCGCTCAGCAAAATGGATAATTGGCAGGCTGAGCATGAGACCGCGCCGCCATCGGCGACAATGGCGCCTGAGATTAAGAGCGTCGCCGGCGACGACATTAATTTGCGCGCGCGCCTAGATGAAATCGAAAAACAACTGGTCACCAACGCGCTGGCGCGCAATGGAGACAACCAAAAACGTGCCGCCAAGGCGTTGTCACTGAGCTATGATCAGATCCGGGGGATTGTGCGTAAGCATGGGATTGGGCGGGGGTGAAGCCGTGGTCCGGCGCTCAATAATAAACAAACCAATACAAATAAGATAACACTACCCCATACATCGT
>JAJFFY010000027.1 GCA_021776415.1 Hyphococcus sp. | reverse complement strand
GCTGACCTTGAGCGGTCTTATCATCACCTTGGTTTTGACCTCGGCTTTCGCGGCTGCGTTTATGGGCGAGTTAAATCTGGTTTCGGTCGCCTTCACAGTTTTGTTGATCGGACTGGGCCTCGATTTTGCGATCCACCTCCTTCTGCATGTGCAAGAGCGCCGCGACGATGGTCAAGACAACGCCGCCGCGCTCACTGGCGCCTTGCATGAGGTGGGACCGGCATTGGCGCTTGCGGCGCCGACAACGGCGCTGGCGTTTTTGTCTTTTGTACCGACCAAATTCGACGGCATCGCACAACTCGGCATGATTTCCGCCGCTGGCGTGATTATCGCCCTCATGGTTTCAGTGACTTTCCTGCCGGCGGCGCTGTCGCGTCTGCCCGCCGCCAAAATAAAAAAGAGAAGCGGCCGTATTCGCGCGGTTTTTCACGCGCTGTCGAAGGTCGCAGGGCCGGTCGCCTTCGTAACAATTCTACTCGGTATTTTTGCGCTCCTGCTAATGCCCCAGGTGCGCTTTGACGCCGACCAGTTGGCGCTGCGCAATCCCAAAGCGCCCTCCGTCATTGGTTTCAATATGCTTTTTGACGACGCGGCGACCGTGCCTTATCGGCTGACCCGGCTGGTCGACAACGAAGCGGCGGCGCGCGAGACCTCTGACCGGGCGGCAGCCCTGCCATTGGTCGCCAGCACCCGGTCACTGCCGGATTTTGTGCCTGAAGATCAGGACGAAAAACTCGAATTGATCGATTTTGCAGCGGGAACACTCGTATTCGCACTCGCCGCAACGCCCGCCAGCATTGACGGACCGCCGGCGGCGCAAGGCATTGCCGCGTTGCATGCCCGGCTCAAAGAGGCATATACGGACGGCCCGGGCGCGCGCCTCGCCGCCCTTATTGGCGAGCTGGAAGCAGCGGACAGTCCAGTCGCTATCGAACGCCTTGAGCAGAATATTTTTCGCTACTGGCCACAACTGGTTGATCGCCTGACGGCGCAGATGAACGCCGATTATATTGATACTGATGCGTTGCCTGCCTCCTTGCGCGAGCGGTATTTATCGGCCGATGGCGTCTGGCGCGTTGATATTCTTCCTAATGAGGATCTGCGCGACAGCAACGCTCTCGACGCATTTGTCGCTGAGGTCGAAAAACTGTTTCCCGACCTCACCGGCGGTGCGCTGCAATCGAAAAAAGCCGGCGACGTCATCTCCAATGCAATGCTTCAGGCGACCATGATTGCCTTTGCGGTGATTGCAATATTTCTGTGGCTATTGGTGCGGCGCATCCTCACCGTGCTGCTGGTTCTGTTTCCGTTGTTGCTCGCTGCAATCCTGACCGCCGCGACCGGCGTTATACTGGACACGCCGTTTAACTACGCAAATGTCATCGTCTTGCCACTGCTGATCGGCATTGGCGTCGATAGCGGCATCCATCTGGTCATGCGCCACGATCAGGTCACCGCCGGCGAAGGCGTCTATGGCACATCAACGCCGCGGGCGGTCCTGTTTGCGGCGCTGACGACGGTTGCCTCCTTTGGCAGCCTGATGTTGTCGCCCCACCGCGGCACCGCCAGCATGGGCGAGTTGCTCACCATCGCCCTCGCCATCACGTTAATTTGTACTCTAGTGGTTCTGCCGGCAGCTTTTAACTACGCCGACAAGCGCCTCAAGAAAAACGTTGAGAGCATGGCCAATAGAAATATTGGCTAGTATAAACAATAAACTACCTAGCATTTCGATGAGATTAGGTTAGCCGATCTAAGCCCCTGCCTGCGGGCCGGAAAGCACACCCGCCATCTTATTGTCGATATGGCGCTGGAATAGCGCCGCAATCAGACCATATAGTTTCAAATCTCACGCCGGCAGCGAGCCGCGCATCATGACAGGGTAGTATCGATGTTTATGTCTCGGGTTCGCATTTTTGCCGCGCTGATCGCCGCGGCCTCGGTTACCGCGCCGCTCCAGGCGGGTGACGACGCAGCGGCGGTGGAAGCTGAAAATTCGCGGATCGACGCCGCGGTCGCCTTCGCCAAAGCGCTGACCAACGGCGCCACCGTCGCCCTCACCGATGAGGCCACCGACGAGACGACAAGGCTTGAAAATTTCCGCGTGGTTCTCGCCGACGGTCTCGCACTCGACACCATCGGCAAGTTCATGCTCGGCAGCACCCGCAAAACCATGAGCGATGAACAAACCGCGCGCTACAACGCAATTTTTCCGCAATATATTACCAAACTCTATGCAGAACAGTTTGACGAGATTGTCGGCAAGCCGCTTGAAGTGGTTGATGCGAAAGAGCTCGGCGCGCGCGACGTCATTGTCCGCACCCAGTTTGAGCGCAAGGACAACGCACCAATCATGGTCGACTGGCGCGTGCGCGAATTGAGATCCGGCGACCGCAAAGCCATCGACATCATCGTCTCCGGCGTTTCCATCATGTTAGTCAAGCGAGAAGAATTTTCGTCGTTTATCTCGATCAACGGGGTGGATGCATTGCTGGACCGGTTGGAAGTGGAAGCTGTAGCTTAAGGTAGGAATAGGAAATTGGGGTTAGGGGTTTACGATCTACATCCTAATCCCCAATCCCTAAAACCTAATCCCTAAATTAACTCTTCCGCTCAAACACAAAATCAGCCGCGCCCTTCAGCGGCGCTGACGCATCCCCGAACCTGTCCAAATGCGCTTTTGCGCTTTCAACTAGCTCAGCCGCTTTTGTTTTGGCGCCGTCCATGCCGAACAGCTTGATGAAGGTCGCCTTGTCCATTTCGCTGTCTTGTCCGACCGGCTTGCCGAGCGCTTGCGCGTCGCTGGTCTCATCGAGGATATCGTCAACGATCTGAAAAGCGAGACCGAGATCTTCCGCATAGGCGCTGAGCGCAGCAACCTCGTCGGCTGACCCGCCACCAACAATGCCGCCGCCGATCGCTGAAAAGCGAATGATGGCGCCGGTTTTCAGCCGTTGTAATTGCGTGACGCCTGCAAAATCGAAATTCTTTTGCTCGGCATAGATATCGATCATCTGACCGCCAACCATGCCGGCCTTGCCGCTCGCGCGGGCAAGTTCGAGCGCCAGGGCGCAGCGGATATTGGCGTCGGGGTGGGTTTCAGCTTCCGCCAGAATTTCAAATGCCTGGGTCAACAACGCATCGCCCGCAAGGATCGCGGTTGCATCGTCATATTTCTTATGCACCGAAGGCCGCCCGCGCCGCAGATCGCTATCATCCATCGCCGGCAGGTCGTCATGAATGAGACTGTAACAATGGATCATCTCCACCGCGCAGCCGACCCGGACCGAGCGGGTGCGCGGGCAAGCAAACATATCCGCGGCCGCAACCGCCAGAAACGGGCGCAGCCTTTTGCCGCCATCGAGCGCCCCCCAACGCATGGCGTCCGCAACCCGGCCGAGCGGGCCGCCCTGGGTGGGCAGAAACTGATCGAGCGCGGCTTCCACCAGCGCGGCGGTTTCCTTGATGGTTTGGGAAAATACAGACATGGCCGCCTTCACATTGCAAAACGAGCGCGGCTAATAGCGCGTGATCAGGAAAAGTGGAACCCGGTTTTCCGGTTCGATCACGCGCCGCTAAGACTCTAGAGCACGATCTGCATTGACAAAATTGATCGTGCTCTAGCGCGCTCGTTTGAGTTGCTCAATGCCCGCCGGGCAAATTAGTGGCGGCGTGGCCCAACAAAACCTGACCCGTCGCAATCAACACAGGTCCGCGCAATGAACCCGCGCTTGCCCTTGCCGTCGCATTCGTCGCAAATTTCTTTCGACGCTGACGTGCCGAGGAAACTCGAGAGCATGTCAAAATCAGCGCCCGGCTCTAAACTGGGCGCTCTATTCGTAGCGAATTTACGCGCCGCCGCCATTTTCGCTACGGGAAACGCCGCCGTCATCGACGCCTGTTCACCACTCAACCCGTGCAGCAGCACCATCAGATCGCGTCGCCAAGCCTCAAGCACCAGTCCAAACTGACCGTCATCATATTTGCCTGTAATCTGCAAACCGGCCATCAAGAACAAATCCTCGCCCTCCAACGCCACGACACTGATATGCAGATTGCGGTTGAGCCCTTCCATCGCCTGCACGGAAACCGAGAATCCGACAAACCGCGCCAGAAAGCCAATTTCCACCACCTTGCCCGAGCCGGCAGTAGACTGCATCAAGGCGACGACGAAATTGACCCCGTTTTCCTTGACGCCATAGACCTTTAACGGCCCGTCTTCTCCCAATGTTTCAACATCCCCATAGGCGCCTTTCAGCGCCGTGGCGATCTTCGAAAGCGGCCATGATCCCTCATTGCCGCCATTAGAAAACATCTTGAACATGAAATCCCCTTACCCATTCCCCGAATGCGGACGCTACACGAGCACCGCGCTGGAGCCAAGTGGCTGCAATGTTCGACAAAAATATGTGATCGCCGTTGTTTTGCACTGCAGCGTCAGAACCGCTATATCATCAGGAATCAACCGGACGTATGAGGTTGCCGGCCTCGCGGTCGCGTGAAATAACACACAGAGTAATGTTCTGGGTTAAGAGGGGGCGCTATGCCGGCGACCGAAAAGCTGAATGTTCTGCTAGCACAACCACGCGGCTTCTGCGCCGGCGTTGAGCGGGCAATCGACATTGTCGAGCGGGCGTTGGAGAAATTCGGGGCCCCGGTCTATGTCCGCCACGAAATTGTCCACAACAAATTCGTCGTCGATACGCTGCGCTCGCGCGGCGCCATCTTCGTTGAGGAAGTCGATGAAGTACCAACCGGCGCGGTTACCGTGTTTTCCGCCCATGGCGTTGCAAAAAAAGTCGAGAACGGCGCGCTTGAGCGATTGCTGGACGTGATTGATGCAACCTGCCCGCTGGTCACCAAAGTGCACAAGGAAGGCCGCCGCTACGCCCAAAAGGATTATGACGTTGTCCTCATCGGTCATATCGGCCACCCGGAAGTCGAGGGCACGCTCGGACAAATTCCGGGGACCGTTCATGTTCTCTCTGAAGCGGACGAAGTTGATGCATTGAGCGTCACCGATGAAAACCGCGTCGCCTTTGTCACCCAGACCACCCTGTCGGTGAACGACACTAAAGACGTCATCGCGGCGCTTAAAAAACGCTTTCCAAATATTATTGGCCCCGACACCAGAGACATCTGTTACGCCACGCAAAACCGGCAAACCGCCGTTATCGCCATGGCCAAAGAGGTTGATCTGTTGCTGGTGGTCGGCGCCCACAATTCCTCTAATTCAAACCGCCTTCGTGAAATCGGCGAGAATAATCACATCCCCAGCTATCTGATCGAAGACGCATCGATGTTTGACCCCGCCTGGCTTGAGGGCGTGAACAGGGTCGGCATTACCGCCGGCGCGTCAGCACCGGAGAGCCTGGTTCAAGACACAATCGCGCGGTTGCGCAATTACCGTGATGTCTCGGTCTCAACCCTCGACGGGGTTGAAGAAAATGTGCATTTCAAGCTGCCGCGTGAACTCGCTGATGTTCCGCGGCCGGAAGATGCAATGAAAGCCTGGGCCGTTAGTCCCGTTGAACACGTCTAAGTAACAATAAGAACCGTCTGGAGACGAATATGTCTGTATCATTACACCAGCAAGCCCGCGTCGGCGCTTATGTCGTCAAGCAAACCCTTATGGGCCGTAAAAAATATCCGCTGGTGCTGTTTCTCGAACCCCTGTTTCGCTGCAACCTCGCTTGCCCCGGCTGCGGTAAGATCGATTACCCGGCGCCAATCCTCAACAAACGTCTGTCGGTCCAGGAATGCTTTGACGCGGTCGATGAATGCGGCGCGCCGGTTGTGGCGATCCCCGGCGGCGAGCCGCTGATCCACAAGGACATCGGCGAAATCGTCGAAGGCATTGTCGCGCGCAAAAAATTCGTCTCGTTATGTACCAACGCGCTGCTTTTGGAAAAGAAACTCGACCTGTTTAAACCGTCGTCGTTTTTGTTTTTCTCCGTTCACTTAGACGGGCTTGAAGAAGAACACGACCACGCGGTCGACCAAAAAGGCACGTTCAAGATTGCCGTCAAAGCGATTAAGGCGGCGCAAGAGCGCGGCTTTCAAGTCAATGTCAACGCAACGATTTTCGACAATATGACCGCAAAGCAGGTTGCAGATTATCTCGACTTCGCCACCGACCTTGGCGTCAACATTACCATCTCGCCGGGCTACGCCTATGAACGCGCCGAAGATGCAGACCACTTCTTGTCGCGCGAGAAAACCAAACAGCTGTTCCGCGATATTTTCAAAATCGGCAAAGACCGCAATCGCCTGTGGAATTTCTCGCACTCATCTTTGTTCCTCGATTTCCTTGCCGGCAATCAGGAATATAAATGCACGCCATGGGGCTCCCCCACACGCAGCGTGTTTGGCTGGCAAAAACCCTGCTACCTGCTCGGCGAAGGTTATGTGTCATCGTTCAAGGAGCTGATGGAGACGACCGACTGGGATCAGTACGGCACCGGCGCGTATGAGAAATGCTCGAACTGCATGGCCCATTGCGGCTATGAGCCGACCGCCGCCATGGACGCGGTTAAAAACCCGCTGAAAATGTTCAAGCTGCCGAACATGTTCAAGATCAAAACCGAAGGCCCGATGGCGCCGGAGATCAATCTTTCCAACGCCCGGCCGGCCGAAGACGTCCACGAAAAGCTGGTGGAAGCGGAAATGTCAAAGATCGAGGCTGAGAAAAAGGCGGCCAAACAACGGGCCGAGGTCGCGGCTTAGGGTTTTTATCGCTGCTGAACTGTCGGCGCCGAGTTTCATCAAAGCCGGAAACTGTTTGGGATCGCGCAACGCCGCGCCCAATGTCGCCAGCATGCGCGTCGACCCGTCTGGCGCAATAGCGCCCAGCGCCGCTGGCGGCAACGCTCTGTCCGCCGGATCGGCAATCGCACGAACAGCAAGAAAAGGAACGCCGGCGCTTGCGGCCGCGCGAGCGGCGCCATGGCTTTCCATATCGACGCCGAGCGCGCCGTGGTCGCGATAGAGCGCCGCTTTTTTCTCGATGCTTTCGATAATATCGTCAGCGCCGAACAAATCGCCAATCTTCGCACTCGCACCGGCGGGCTCTTGCGCTATCGCATCCAACAAACTCCGGTCGCTGTCATAACCTTGCCCATCTCCGCACACTATCCGATCACCGATAATCAAATCGCCCGGTACAAGCGACGGATCAAGCCCGCCGGAAATGCCGACGCTGACAATCGCAGCGGCGCCAGCGTCGCAAAATTGGCGCGCAATTTCTTCTGCGCGCGCAGCATTAGCGCCGGAAACCCCAACACGGATATTCATTGCACCAAGCACGCCCGCAACCACTTGCGCCTCGGATTTCAATCCGCAGATGACGGCGATGAATTTGTCATCAGTATTCATTCTATACATCTCCGACCGGCTCCATTAGTCAATACATGACGGAAAGAGGAGGCAAGAACATGTTTGGGTTTTTGAAACAAAACATGGTCAAAGAGCACCTCAAATTGATTCTTCAAAATGGCTATGCCCTCGAATACATAGACGCATTCTACAATGATGAATCTACGGCAGAATACAAAACGCAAGTTGAGGCAATTAGCGAGTCATTCATGCCAGGAAACTTGCTTAATGATATAGATACCCAAAAGATGCTTGAAATAAATAAAGCATTGAGAGCACTCTACAGCAATTCTTCTGGTCCCAGAACGATGAAACCATTTGACAAGGAATTTCAGCCGCAATTAGGCTGGAAACAAATATACAAACACTACAATTTGTAACCTTTTAGGCAAGCGAAGAGCAACTGTCGCCATACTCATGCAATCGCATCCATCGCCAACCGCGCCGCGCGATTCCCCGAGCGGATCGATCCTTCGATCGTCGCCGGGACGCCGGTATCCGTATGATCGCCGGCGAGGAAAAGGTTACGGTATTGGGTCTCGGGCTTAAGCCTTCTTGCGGCGCCGGCTGGCGACTGGTCCGGCGTCGCGCGTTTCTCACGGATCACGCGGACGCGGTCATATGGCGTCTCCAGCTCCAGAGCGATCTGAACTTCGCGCCAGATCTGTTCAACAACCTCGTCATTGGGTTTGTCATCGGCGCCCAGCGCATCGGAAGCTGAGGTCGTCACGCTGATGACGTCATCGCGCACAAACACCCACTGCCCGAGGCTGGAGGTCAGCGCAATAAACGGTCCCTCACCCAGCGCCTTGGCCGGCGGCGCGGAGGGAACGCGAAAATGCACATTTAAAATACTGGCGTCGTCATTGGGCGGGTCCAGCTGCGGCATGATCTGTTTCAGGCGCGATGGCGGGATCGCGAAGATTACCTGATCGCCCGCCTCCAGAGTCACCGTCTCGTCGGCGAAGGAAAGGCTGGTGACCGCACCGCCTTCCATCCACGCGCTGCGCAGTCTCGCGCCGAAGCGAACAATCCCGCCATTGGCTTCGATATAACTCACCGCCGGATCAATGAACGCAGGGCCGAGGCCGCGTTTGGCAACCAACGGCGTTGACGCCTGCCCGCCAAGCAGGAATGTCTCGCGAATGACACTCCATAACAGCCGCGCCTGACCGCGCTCCGGCGTCGTGTTCAACACCGCCAGCGTCAACGGCTCCCAAAACTTTTCAAACAACACGCCGTTTCGATCGATGGCGTTGGCGACGGTCTTGTCAGCGCCCGCAAGGGCGATGCCCGCCGCTTTTACGTAATCCCAAACCTTCGTATCGGGGACGCGCCATTGTTTGTCGAACACCCAGAACGGGATCGGCCCCTCATTAATCCGCACCGTCCAGCGCTTGCCGGTTTTCACATCGACAAAAGGATAAGCGGCAAAAGGCGGTCCCGTCAGCGGGTCAACCGAGCCGATCGTGTCAAGAAACGTCAGCGCCGACTTGTTGCCCGACATGATAAGATGATTGCCGTTGTCGATATCACGCTCGAGATGTTTGTCATAAAATGACCGGCAGCGGCCGCCCGCTTGCCTGGCGCTTTCATAAATCGTCACCGCGCAGCCGCTCTCAGTCAGGCGAACGCCAGCGGCAAGTCCCGCCAGCCCGGCGCCAATGATATGTGTGCGGCTCACTTTGTGTTACAGCCGAATGATGTCAGACGGTGGGCCCGCATCCATGCGTGGGCTGCCCTTAATAGCTCCCCAGGAAACAATAGCGTATCGCACACCCGCGGTAACAGGGCGCGCCGTATGCACATAACGATGGTCCGATGGGAAAGCCACAAGCATGCCCGCCGCTGGCTTTAGACCAACGCCAAAGTTTGGAAAAACGATTTCGCCGCCACTATAGTCATCATTGATGTACAACAAAATTGATAGATCGCGATTAATGTCCCGCCGCCATTGTTTATCTTCCACAATCCAGTTTTCACTGTCAGCATGCGGCTTATACTCGCCGCCTTGTTTATAGCGTAGGATCTGAGGCAACTCGAACCACTCAATTTCCTTGCCGAAATGCGGCGCTATTACGTGCTCATAGGCATTACGAACAAGGCCTGTTACATCAGTTGAAAGGGCGCGCGTATCGACAAGCTCGGACGTGCGTTCATCATTGGTAATCACTTTCGACGTGTCATTAACATCCGTAACGGATTGGCGAGTGCCTGTGTGCGCGTCACATTCAGCAACTAGCGCCCGGCAAAATGCAGGATCAAAGTAATTATAAACCATCAACATGCCGGGGGGGATGGTGTTTTTGTTGACCACTATCCCGGCTGGCATCTCTGGGCAAACCCTACGCCAGTCATCGGGATTGGTTGACTTATTGGCCAGATACCCACTGCTGTCATAATTGGTCATCATCAACTCCGATTATCTCACTATTACATTCCGCCCAAGGCCAACACTATTTGGCCAATCTTGGAGCCAAATACCAGTGCAGGGCAATCAATGACTTCTCGAATTTCGAAATCTGCATCTTAGATTGACCATTGGCCCAGCCGCGAGCGCACATCTTATCAAGATAGGCCTCATAAACGCCCATCATAAGGAGCGCGGGTCGCAGCATCTTCCAGTCAAGATGGACCAGCGCCGCACGCGTCGCCGCAAACTTATCTCGTGCAACCGCCGCTAATTCTTCGCGCACTTGCGGCAGGCCGGGGGTCGCCCCGATCATGTCGGGGGTGAGAGGGCAATCATATTTTTTGAGCAGCTCCGCCGGCAGGTAAAGCCGGCCTTCCGCTGCGTCTTCTTCAACATCGCGCAATATATTGGTGAGCTGCAGCGCGTCGCCCAGGGACAGGGCAAAATCTTCCGCCGCCTGGCTCCGCGGCGCCCCGAATACCGGCATCGACAGCATGCCCACAGCGCCGGCGGCGCGGCGCGTATAGGCGAGCAGCCCGTCCATGGTCGGTGCGATAATCGGTCCGGCCGCGTCCATCTCCATGCCTTCAATGACTAAGGTGAACTCCTGCTTAGGCAGATCATAGTCTTTGATATGTTCCAGCAGCGCCACGCCCGTCGGTGTCGTCGGCGCGCCTCGATAAACCCGCTCAATTTCCATCCGCCAGGCGCTGAGCCCGGACTGTTTTTCCAGCAGTGTCCCCGGCTCGTCGGCAATATCGTCCACCTCGCGGCAAAAGGCATAAATCGCATACATCGCCTCGCGCCGCCCCCGCGACAGGATGCGCATGCCGGCGCTAAACGACGTGCCTGATTTTGCGACCGTCGCCTGCGCATGACGGCGCGCTTCAACGACAGATATGGCCGGCGCCGCAACACTCATCGCCGCGCACCCCGGCCAGCGGCGAAGAAACCGCCGACAGCGCCGCGCAACCCAGCTGAGGCAAGATCGAGCTTGCTCAACGCCACGCGCGTCGCCAGCGGATCACCGCGCCGCAACAACACAATCAGCCGATCTGCGAGATTGACAATCACCGCCGATTCCATCGCCAGATGCCGCGACTGCAGCGCCCTCGGCAATTCACGCGCGAGCACCATTAGCTCCTCGCAACAGGTCAGCATACGGTCCATCACCTGGCGCAGGCCCGGCGTCAGCGCATCGCGATCCACATCCTCAATGGAGGCGCCCTCTTGCGCTATCCAGTCACCGATCAAATAAACCCGGTCAAGCGTGCGCCGATCATCGCCAAAATCTTGTAAATGATTGACTACCTGCAACACCGTGCAGAGCGCATCTGAATAGAGATAGCCGCTTTTGTCCTCGCCGTGGAGGTCGAGAAGGTAGCGCCCCACGGGATTTGCTGACAGCGCACAATAGTCGAGCAGCTCGTTCCAGGTCGCATAGCGATTTTTCTTCGCGTCCTGCACGAAAGCGGCGACGAGATCAGAGCCGTGCTTAGTGGTCACGGCGGTCTCGGCAAGGCTCTCGCGCAGGGCATGGGCCTTAGCGAGACGCGGGTCATGGCGCTCCTCGCCCCGCAACGCCGCATCGAAGGCGCCGAGCCGCAAGATCTTTTCTTCCGCCGCAAGCTCTGGATTGTCGGCAATGTCGTCTATCGCACGCGCAAACGCATAATAGGTGGCCACATGGGGGCGCAGATGTTTTGGCAGCAGGAACGAGCCAACGGGGAAGTTTTCGTCGCCCGCGCCCTTGCCGGACGGCGTCTCGCTCGCCTCGCCCGGGGCGTCGGGTGCGGTTGTATCCGGCGCTGTTTTCAAGGTCTCAGACATGGCCTGCACATTACGCATTTTGGCTGGTAATCCAAGCGCTTTGGCTGCGCTGAAAACGCCCTTTGCCGGCGCGGCGGCGGCGCGGTAAGCAAGGGCCCATGAGCCTCACCCTGATCGCCTCCGCCGCCCTCATCGCCTGGATATACCTCGCCCTGGCTCGCGGCATGTTCTGGCGCGCGAGCGAGCACCTTACCGCAGCTCCGGCGCCCGCGACTTGGCCGGAGGTGGTCGCCATCATTCCCGCGCGCGACGAGGCCGATACCATTGGCGCCGTTGTCAGCGCGCATCTCACCTGCCGATATCCGGGCCTATTCTCCGTTCTGGTTGTCGACGATCAGTCTACGGATGGCACTGCCGATATTGCCCGCGAGGCGGCGCAAGCCCATAGCGGGCACACAGTGGAGATTTTGCCTGGCGATCCGCTGCCCAAGGGATGGACGGGGAAATTATGGGCCGTGCATCAGGGCTTATCCATGGCGCAAGCGCGCACGCCCGACGCGAAATATATTTTGCTGGCCGATGCTGATATCATGCTTGCGCCGGATGCATTGAATATGCTGGTCAGCAAGGCCGAGCAAGAAGGCCTCAGCCTCACATCGTTAATGGCGCGGCTTGATGCACGCGGCGGCTGGGCGCAATTGCTGATACCCGCCTTCATTTACTTTTTCCAAAAGCTCTATCCATTTCCGCAGGTTAACGACCCGAACGAAAGCCTCGCCGCAGCCGCCGGCGGTTGCATGTTGGTGCGGGCCGACGCGTTGAAAAAAGCTGGCGGCATTGAAGCCATCAAACATGCGCTAATCGATGATTGTGCGCTCGCCAGCCGTATCAAGGATTTAACGCCGTCCACAAACATATGGTTGGGATTGGCCGATGACGAGGCGGTGAGCCTGCGCGATAACCGGTCGTTTTCTTCGCTATGGAACATGGTGGCGCGCACCGCCTATGCACAACTTTCCTTTTCACCGATACTCCTTATTGGAACATTGGTTGGCATGGCGCTGGTCTACCTCGCCGGACCACTGATTGTTTTGACCTTCGCCTGGCACTGGAATTTCACCGTATTTTTATATGCGTCATTGGCATGGGCGCTGATGGCCTACACCTATTGGCCGACACTAAAATTCTATGACCGCCCGCCATGGGAGGCGGCCTTTTTGCCTGCTGCTGCGGGGCTATATACGATGATGACCGTGGCTTCCGCCTTGCGCCACTGGCGCGGCGAAGGCGGGCAATGGAAAGGGCGAACTTATTAGTTTGTTCATATTGGTTACTGCCCGATTAGCCAGCGCCGTCTAAAATACGCTCTGTGCCCGTATAGTTCTCATCTTCAATCGCTGTACTGATGATCTAAACACAAGATTAACCATCAAAGCGTCTGATTAGATACGCAGAACATGCGAGGATGTGATGATAAGTGACGATATTCAGCCATTGGGACCGTTTTACGTCGAGCTGGTCTATGAGAAAATCGGCAAACCCGTTACCGACGCGATAGCAACCGCGTTTGTTGATGGCTTTACCAGCGAAGCAGAAGCATGGCGCGCCTGCAGGCAATTGCGCCGCGAGCCTTTTAATGCGGTCTCAACCGGCGGTGAGAATATTTTACTGAAACCAGCTCAGCTTTTACAAATGTTCATCGCCAAAGCCGCACCCACAAATGCGTTCATTTTCGCGGGCGAGTAAAAAACTACCAATCCAGTTTTTCTGCATAGGCCTTTGTGACGATAAAGACCGCGCAAGGCGCATCATGGATGAAATGTTTTGATGCGCTGCCCTGGAATAGGGAACCCCAAAACCCTCGTTGATGCGAGCCGATAATAATCAAATCCGCATCGACTTCCTCAGCGAAATCCGACACCGCCTGAGAGGCGTCGCCGTCAAGCATAGTGGCGCTTGCGCCCGGCGCATATTTATTCACCAATTCGCCCAAACGCTCCTGACACACAACGCGCCCTTCTTGGTGCAACTCAACGGAGGTTCGCCCGGCGACCGCGCCGGTAACACCCATGTCGGTGGCGAAGGCGGATGTCTCAACACTCAGCGGTGGCCAAACACTCACGGCACGGAGGTTCGCGCCGTTCTTTTGCGCGAAACTATCCGCAACCCGCAAAACATCCGATGCCAACTCATCAGAAATATCAACCGCGGCAATAATGCGTTTAAAATGCATGTGTAATTTCTCCCTGTCCGCTATAACCCAGAGATGGGCTCAAATATTGCGCATCCCATGAGACAAGACGCCGCAATTATCACGCAGACATGCTACCACATTCTCACGGCGCCAGCACCCGTTTCGGGTGACGCCCATCAACATAGCCCATAAAGGGCGAGCATATCGAGTAGCCGAGAAGCTCCTGAACGCGCTCAGGAAGCGCCCGCGCCGCCTCGGGCGGGACCGCCAGCGACATGTTCTCCAGCTGCCGGGTCCAGCCCGGGCAATATTGCGGGGTTATGATCAACCGCGCGGCGTCGGACTGGTTGGCCCCGCCGCGATGCCACAAGGTTCCCTTGGCCAAGGTCAAAGATCCGGCCGACATCATCAGCTTGACCGCATCATCGCGGGCGCCAGGATCGCCATCACGGCTTCCAATGCGGGAGAAATCGGTTTCCACGATTGCGCCCTCAATGTGATCTTCTGGCCAGAGGTGACTGCCCGATAAAATCTCCGTGGCGCCGTTCGTGTCCGTTGTCGCATCAATCGCCCAAAACGCACTGACGCCGAGCGAGGGACGCGGGCGCGGCCACTGGTAATGACTGTCGTCAAAATGCCAGGGTTGCGCGGTCTCGCCGGGTTGCAGATTAATCGCCAGGCACGCCGACAACAGGCAATCGCGCCCCAAATCCGCTTCAACGAAATGCAGCGCCAACGGATGCATAACAAGCTCAGCCATCACCGGCGACTTCGCCGCCAGCGCGTAGACCCGGTTTGATTTGCGCCCTTCAAATTCGTTGCGCCCGGTGACGTTAGCTCCAAGATAAGGCGCGAGCGCATTTCTAATATCGTCGAGCTGTGTGTCCGTCAGCACTTTTTCAAAGGTGATATAACCGTCGCGATCAAACTGGCCGCGCCAATCGTCAATCGAGCGCCCATTCAACCAGGGCGCAATGACATCATCGCTTTGCTTTCCAGTTTCAGCGCTCATCTATGACCTCTCGGCTTCATGATTGCGCAGCCTCGCAATAATTCAAACCTGTTTCAGCAGCTGTTTTTGCCGCATCCACTCGAGTGTCCTGGCCAGCGCGGCGTCAACATCGCCCGCCGCCCAGCCCAGCTCGCGGCGCGCTTTTTCGCTGGAGAATGAAACCTGCCTGCCGGCCAGGCGCACGCCGGTCAGCGGCGCCTTTGGCGGCTTGCCGGTGATGGCGGCGATGATCCCGGTGTCTATCGCCCCGGCGGCCAGCGCGACACCGTATGGCATTCGGGCTTTCGGCATCGCCCGGCCGGTCAGTTTTTCCAGCATGGCGAGGAGTTTTTTCATGGGAATGTTTTCACCGCCAAGCAGATAGCGCTCTCCTGCCTTGCCCTTGTCGCGGGCGGCGATCAGCCCCTCGGCCAGGCTTTCAACGGGGACAAAATTCAAGATACAATCGATGTAAGCCGGGGTCGCGCCATTGGCGAAATCGAGGATCATTTGCGTCGGCGGCGTCAGGCTGTCATCGCCCGGCCCCAGCGGTTCGGTCGGCAGCGCGATCACAGCGTCGAGCCCTTCGCGCACCGCCGCCTCAACGATACGCTCCGCCGCCAGCTTTGAGCGCGGATAGGGGCCGAGCATATCGCCCGGCTCCAGCCGCACGGCCTCATCGGCGCTCGACGGACCTATGGGCGTAGCGCGCCCGACCAGTGTCGTCAGGCTCGAACAATGAACCAGGCGGCGAACGCCGGCTTTCATCGCAGCGTCAACGACAATCTCCGTCCCAAGACGATTGACCTGGTCGAATATGCTGGCGTCACGCGACCAAAGCTGGGCGTTGCCCGCAAGATGGAAAACCTTTGCAACGCCGGCCATGGCGCGGCGCATAGCGTCGCGGTCAGTGATCGATCCTTGCACATCGTCCTGATGCATCTCGGCGGCAATATCAAAACTGCGCACGGTCTCGCCGCGCGCCCGCAAGCTTTCGACAAGCTGCTTACCGACAAAGCCTGCACCGCCGGTGACCAGCGTAAGATCGCTCACACCGTCGCCCGGCAGACCAACAGCCCCTCATCGGTTACCGATCCAGCGACCAGCCCCTCCGGGGTTTGGATCGCAACCGTCGCGGCGCTGAACAACTTGCCCGAAGGATCATCAAAGAGGATTTGCAGCGCGCCAGTTTTTGGGTCCGCCCTAACGATCCGCGACGGCGCTTTGCCAATACCGAGCTTACGGTTGAGCGCCAGGCGAAACATCGACGGATGCACCGCCGCAACAACGCCGCCATCATCAGCCAGGGTCAAATTGTCAGGCCCGCCGGGTGTTTTAATGCGCGCCTTTTCCGCCAGCACGCCGGCGTGTTCCGTCAGAAAAATCAACGCATTCTCGCGCGTCGCCGCGACGACGATCTCACCGCTCAAGGTTTGGGTAAGGCCATTGGCAAAGGCCGCACGCTCAAAAAGCCGCGCGCCGCTGGCGTCGATAACGCCGCTGCGCTTCAGGCGGAAGATGTCCTCAACGCCCGCCATCCAATTGCAGGCGCTGTGATCAAAGCTGGTATAGGTCTCATGGATCGCCGCCAAAACATCATTGGCGTTGCAGGGAACGCTGTCTTTTTTCGCCACCACCAATGCGCCGCCATCGCCAATGCGCTGCAAATGCGGCTGCATTTTCCATCCGCGTCCGGAGCGCTGATAGGCGCGGTTGATGAACACCAGCTCGCGCCTCGCCGGATCATAAGAAATTCCGTGCGGCCTGAGCCCGCCGGCAATTTCACCGGGCGCAATTAACGGCCTCGCTTTTAGCGACGTCGCCTTGCCCGCAAATATCTCCGACAATGTAATTTCATAAACGCCGCCTTCGGGTATCGTCGACTTACGCTTTCGCGCCGCGCGCTCAACCACGCGGCGATTATAGACGGAGATAAACAGCCGGCCATCGAAGGGCTCGATGGCGAAATCTTCCGCGCCGACCAACCTGTCGCCAGTGACGGCGTCAACCAGCGCCACCCGACGACATTGCGCGTCGAAATAGTGCGACGGACCCATTTGCGCCCGGCCGCAGGCGCTGAGCGCGCCGAGCCCCAGGACAACCAGATATTTAAGCCGCAGTCCCCGCACCGGGCATCCCCTCGCCGATTTCTTTGCCTTCACCGCTCTGGCTGCCGGGACGATGATAGTCCCATTTTTCAAGATAGCGACCAAGCCGCGCTTCAACCTTAGCCGCCGCCGCATCGCTATAGTCGAACTTATTTTTCTCAAAGCTTTTAACCGATGCAAGATAGCGCTCAAAGGCGCCGCGGCTTGTCTCATATCCAGGCAGGCCCAAGGCGTCATAGATTTTTTCAACCGACTGCAAGGGGTTTGCGTCGAGGTCGTCATAACGCAGCTCAACCAGCTGCTCAGATGATGCCGATTGCACATCGCTCTCATAGGCGCGCATCATCCGGTCATAGACCGACAAAACCGTCTCATCGACATCGACATGGTCATAGCTCTGGAGCGCCAGCTCCTTCAATAGCTTTGTATAAAAATTCCGCATCGAGATGAATACGTCATATGGATTGCGGTGAATGTGGACAAATTTGGCGCCCGGAAACATCTGGTGCAACATCGCCAGCCGGCCAGTATAGACCGGATTTTTTATCAGTAACGGTCGTTCACCCTGATGCAAATAGAGCTTGCGCAGGAAATAAGTAAACTGTTTGCGCCAGCCGCGAATATCCGCCGTTGAACATCCATCAAAAAACAGCCCGCGCTGAACATTTTCTGCGAACGCGCGGGGAAAATAGATGCCGTGATAGAACGAGACATCGGACATGTTGGCGATGGCGATTTCATCTTCCTGCGGGCTGTCCGGGCGCACCGGGATGTTGTCGATATAGCGGTGCTCGGGAAGCGCGCGCTCCAGCAACGGGTTGAAGACTTTGGCGAGACCAAAGAGATCCCAGGGCAGGCCCGTCGCCACCGGAGGGACAAATCCCCAGGCGCCGCTCTGGCACATGATGTTGTAAAGATGGGTCGTGCCCGAGCGCCAATGGCCAAGGATGAAAACCGGCGGCGGCATATCCTCAATCGCCGGCAGTCGGCTCTCCATCACCAGCTTCTCCGCGGTCGAAAACGGCCAGCGCGCCGCCGACGCCAGCCCGACCAGCGCGCCCTCGCCGATCCGGTCCGGCAGGCCGGAGCGACCGACCACCGTTGCGAGCGTTGCGAGATTGGCTCCA
>JAJFFY010000026.1 GCA_021776415.1 Hyphococcus sp. | reverse complement strand
TGACAGAAATCGCCTAAGGCGGCTCCGCGATGCCGAAAAACCCTGATCATTTTCGGAAATGGTGAGGGTTTTTCAGTTTTGAGAAGGCTGATTACCGCCCAGCGACGCATGACGAAAGGCGGTCGGCGTTTGTCCGACGCTTTCCTTGAATGCGCGGTTGAAAGAGGACAGCGAGGCAAAACCGGCATCCATGGCGATGGTGAGGATTGGCAGCGCCGCCTTTTGCGGATCGGCGAGGGCTGCCTTCGCCTCGGTCATGCGATAGCCGTTCAAAAATGCGCGGAAGTTGCGGTGGCCCATCGCCTTGTTGATGAGGGCGCGGACCTGATGTTCCGGCGCGCCAATTCGCGTCGCCAGGGCGCTAATAGAGAGTTCCGGCTCAAGATAGGCCTTTTCGGTCTCGACAACGCCAATCAGCTTTTGATGCAAGAGCTGCTCTTTGGGCGACAACGCTTGCCGGGGCGCCTCGGCGGGTTCGACCGTGGGATCGAACATCAAAACGTGTTTATCAAGGCGGAACAGCCAGAACACCCCCCACAAGATGACCGCAAAGAAAAGGCCGTGCTCGACCGTGCTGAACCACAAAGGCTCGGCGTGAAATCCGAAAGCCAGCTCGCTCCATAAATCGATGAGAAAGAGCCCCGCAATGGCGAAGGAGAAAAGCACCCGCACCCGTCTGCGCCCCTCGACAAGGTCGGTCCGTCGCCCGGTGACCGCGCGATAAACGATATGCGCGACGATAGCGACCGCCATACCCGACCGGACATAGGCCGCCCAGGGCGCGGAAAGCGGCTGCTCAAGAACGAAATCATTGAAATTGAACAGGCCGAGAAAAAGCCAGACAATCGCGACGGACCATTCGAGCCGGCCGAGACGAAAATCATCGTCGAATAAGGAAAGCGCGAACCACCAGATAAAAATAGCCGTATTCATGGACAGCGCGGACAGCACATATTGCAGTCCTATAGGCAAAAACGCATCGCCGGGCTCGTAGGCGCCAACGATATTGATCAGGGAGATCACAAGCAAAGCGCCAAAGCGCGCCGCGCGAACGTCCCAGGCGTCGCGAACGATCAGCACCAGTTGAACCAGCAAAAGCGTAATGCCGGCAAATCGAAAATAAAGATCGAGAGTTTGCATAAGGGGTTGGCTATCTTGAATGCGCGCGACGATCATATGAGATCGAAATGGCGCTGGGGTCAAATCACGCTGGCGCTAGCCGCAGGCGCCTTCCATTTCGGCGATCCATTGTGCTACCAGCGCAACGCCCTCGTCATGAGCGGTAGAGCGGCCGAGCTCCGGCATCATCGCGCCGGGGTCGGTTGTCTCCATACGGAAGACAGTGATCGATTGCTCGGGATGGCCGGGGACGATGTCGAAAGGGCGACCGCCCGAGCCGCTACCGGCGGCGATCGGCGACTTGCAGTGGCCCATTGCCGGGCCGGTGGCGTCCGGTTCAAGGTCGAGTCCGGAAGTGTCCGCCGCGCCGCCAGGGTTGTGGCAATGGCTGCAATTAATATCGAGATAGGCGCGCGCCCGCGCGGCGAGGGGCAAGGACCCATCGGTCCAGTCGGCGCTTTGTTTAGCCGTGGCGTCATCAGTGAAGTCGCCGGTTAAAAGCCCCGCGGCGATCCAGTAGTCGAGTTGGTTGAATGCTGGTGAGAAGGTGGAGCGCTTATTGAGGTGGCGCGCTTTCGGGCCGATCGGTTGCAGCGCTTTTGTGATCGCGTTGGTGGCGTGGCAGGCGGCGCATTGATTGGCGTTGGGAACGACATAGGCGAAGTCTTCCGCGCGTCCGTCCGGGCGGTGGAGCGTTAGCGGCATGACCGCGCCGGTGCGTTTTAAGACCGCGTCGGTCTGGTCATCGTTCCAGATATAGGGAAGCGCTGCCCATCCGGCGTCGCGGCGCACCAGAATGCGGGTTTCCATCAGCCGGTAGCCGTCCAGCGTCATGACGCCGTCTTTAACCGTATGCTCGTCGCCATAGCTCACCGCGCCAGTCCACTCATCGCCTTTGACGGGATAGAAAAAGGTTTTTGTAAGGACGGTCCCGACAGGGAAGTCGAATGCATCCTCGGGGTCATAAGTCGCGGCGCCCTCAGCCATCCAAACGGTGCGCAGCTTGAGTGCGTAATCAGTAAATAGCGGCGTTGCGAGATCGTAGGGCGTCACGCCATCGCCCAATTGCAATGCGTCCTGATCGGCGGCCATCATGCCCCAGTCGCTGAGCCGTTGCGGGTTATTATCGCCATGGAAGGTTGGCGGCGGCGCCTCATCGCCGCCGCATGCGGCCAGAAGTAAAACCAACAATGCCGCGAGCTTGCGCATTATTCAGCCAGCGGTCCCGTCAGTGTTATCGGCGTTAGTTTTTCCATGGCGCAATCATGATCGCGCGCGGCCAGACGCGGATTTTTATATCCATTGGGCGCATCGACGTTGATAATCTCGGAGCCGTCATTTTGAACGCAAAGGATTTCGGTCAAAGGCAATGCGGCGCCGTCGCGCTTGTCCGGATTGACAAAACCGTCCCACAACACATCTGGCAGCGCGCCCAAGGGGCCGAATTTCGCAATCTTCAACGCTTGCAAGTCCAGCCCGTCCGGGTTTTTACCGCCGTCACCCAACTCATTGTCATAGACATAAATACCCTCCGGATAGGGATCGAAATCCGCGCTCATGCCGTCCTGCGACAGGCCGGATGAATAAACGCTGGCGACGATAATGTTCGCGGTCTTGTTGCCGGTGATGCGGTTGCCGAAAATCTCGACCTGATCGTTGGAGTTGACCACCACGCCGGAGCCGGCGGGAATGGAGGCGACCGGGGTTCCCTTATGGCCGAAATTTTTGGTGTTGTTATTGGTGACGTCATTGTTGAAGACGCGGGTGCGGGCGCCCGGCTGGCTCAAATTCGGCATGTTAAAAACCAATATGCCGCCGGTATTGTTGGTCGCGACATTGCCATAGACATCGGCGTCCATCGTGTTTTCGATTTCAATGCCGGCGACATTGTATTCAGCGCGGTTGTTGCGCACCACGACATTTTGTGACTGGCCAATATAGAGCCCGGCGTCGGCGGCGGCGATCGCGACATTTTCTTCCATCAACACATTCTTGGTCTGCACCGGATAAATCCCGTAAGCGCCATTGGAAGTTTTCGGGCCACCGGTCCATTCCGTTCGTACCCGGCGGATGATGATGTTCTCGCCCTTGGTGATTTTTAAGGCGTCGCCCTTGGTGTCTTCAATCGCCAAATCCTCAATGGTGAAATCGCTCGCGGTGACAATCAGGCCCTCCGCCCCGGCGACTTGATCCTTGAAGGTGAGGATCGACTTGTCCATGCCTTGCCCGCGGATGGTGACGCCGTCGACGGCGAGGCTGAGCGAGCGGTCGAAGGAGAAGGTCCCTTCGGGGATTTCGATGATGTCGCCAGGCTGGGCGTCCAGGAGCTGCGTCATCAGGGTTTCCTGATAGGACGCGTCAGCGGGCGTCGAAGTCGTCGCCTTCTCGCCGCATGCGGTGAGCGCCAGCGCGGCGGCTGCAATAATCCAAAATTTCATGGCTCGACCTCTCCCTGAAGTTTGAAGGAAACATACGCCATTGCGGGGCAATGCCAAAGAGCGGAGCGCAGTGTTTACGCCGCCGCCTCAACCACGGCTTTGAAGAACGCCGCGCCATCGACGCCGCCGAGGAGCGGGGAGATGACCCGCTCGGGATGCGGCATCATGCCGAGGACATTGCCGGCGTCGTTCAAAATGCCGGCGATATCGCGGGCGGAGCCATTGGGATTGTCCACATAGCGGAAGGCGATGCGGCCTTCACTGTCGAGGCGATTGAGCGTTTCGTCATCAGCGAAATAATTGCCGTCATGATGGGCGACGGGAAAATCGAGATAGGCGCCCTTTTCAAATCCGCTCGTAAACATCGAGCGGTTGTTTTCGACTTTCAGCGTCACCGTGCGGCAGACAAAATTGAGGCCTGAATTGCGTAACAGCGCGCCGGGGAGAAGACCCGCCTCGCACAAGGTCTGGAAGCCATTGCAGATGCCGATCACCGGCGTTCCCGCATTGGCCTTGTCGATCACCGCACGCATGATCGGCGATTTCGCCGCCATCGCGCCGGAGCGCAAATAGTCGCCATAAGAAAAACCGCCCGGCAGAATGATAAAATCCGTATCGGGAAGGCTGGCCTCGCCATGCCAGACCATCAACGGCGCCTTGCCGGTCGCCTGTTCCAGCGCAGCGGCGGCGTCGCGATCGCAATTGGAAGCCGGGAAGACGATGATAGAAGGTTTCATAATACTATCCGTTCGTCATCCCGTGCGCAGCGCAGCGCGCAGCGGTGCGTTGCAGACACGGGATCTTTCGCGACAGGCTATTTCTGACTTTGCCCGATCCCGGCTCTGCACAGCAACACTTCGTGTTGCGGTGCGTCCGGGATGACGGGAGAGGAGAATGCTCAAGCCAAAATCTCGATCGCGTAGTTTTCCATCACCGGATTGGCGAGCAGTTTTTTGCACATCTCTTCGGCTTTGGCCCGCGCGGCAGCTTCGTCGCTCTCATTGAGCTTTAACTCTATCACTTTACCCTGACGCACCTCCGACGCGCCGGCAAAACCAAGCCCGGCTAGCGCGCCTTCAATGGCTTTTCCTTGCGGATCGAGAACGCCGCTTTTTAACGTCACCGTGATTCTTGCCTTCATCACTCTTTCCCGCCATTGCCGTCTATATATTGACGACAGGCCATACGCTGGACGGCGCTGGCAGGCAACTGGGTTCAACCAACCTTGCCGTCATCCAAGAATTCGACCTATGCTCGCGCCAACCGAAGAAATAGGGGATGTTGATGATTCGCACATTATTAAGCGCCGCCGCCTGCGTGTTAGTTTCCGCCGTTGCCGCCGAGGCCGCCCACCACGATCTGACCCCGGCGCAAGCCAAGGCGCGGGAAATCTACCAAACCGTGATCGCCATGCGCACCGCCGAGGGCCATGGCAATGTGCCGGCCATGGCGGCCTATCTGGCGGGGGAGCTTAAATCCGCCGGGTTTGCCGCAGAAGACATCCATATCCTTCCCGTGAAGAAAACTGCAGCGCTGGTCGTTCGCTATCGCGGCGACGGATCGGCAAACGCCAAACCCATACTCTTCCTCGCCCATATGGATGTGGTCGATGCGATCCGCGACGACTGGGAGCATGATCCGTTCACCTTGCGCGAAGAGGGCGGGTATTTCCTCGGCCGGGGGACGGCCGACAATAAAACCGGCGTCGTCAATCTCACGCAAACATTCATGCGTCTGAAACAAGAGGGCTTTACGCCGACCCGTGATCTCGTTCTCGTCTTCAGCGGCGACGAAGAAACCGGCATGGTGACCACGCGCATGCTTGCCTATGATCGCAAGGATTTAACCGATGCGGAATATGCGCTGAATTCCGATGCGGGCGGCAGTGCGACCCTGGAAGATGGAACGACGCTTCCATTCTATATGCAGGCGGCGGAAAAGACCTACGCCACATTCAACATCACCGCGCGCAATCCCGGCGGGCATTCATCGCGCCCCCGCGCCGACAACGCCATCTATGATCTCGCCAAAGCGCTGTTGGAAATCGAAGCCTATCAATTCCCCGTCATGTCCAATGAAATCACCCGCGCCGCGGCGCTCGCCGATGGCGAGGAGATGGACGATAAGCTGGGTGTGGCGCTGATCAAGTTTTCAGAAAACCCTGCGAGCAAGAAGGCGATCAAAACCATTCGCGCGAGCAATGACTTCGCCAATATTTTGAACACCACATGCGTTGCAACCATGCTTGAGGCCGGTCACGCTGATAACGCCTTACCTCAATCGGCGATGGCGAAAGTCAATTGCCGGATTTTTCCGGGCGTTGAGATCGACGCCGTGCGCCAGACCCTGGTCGAGGTCATCGACAATGATGCGCTGGAAGTGCAGCCTTTGAGAGACGACTATGTCGCAAGCCCGGCGTCGACGCCGCGTGACGACATCACCGCCGCGCTGATGAAAGCATTGGGCGCGCGCTACCCCGATATCAAAATTGTCCCGGCTATGAGCTCCGGCGGCACTGACGGCATGCATTTCCGCCGCGCCGGCATCCCGACCTATGGGGTCGGGCCAGGGTTCGGCAAATTCGGAGAGTCGTCCCACGCGCATGGCCTCAATGAGCGCCGCCTGGTCAGCTCATTTTACGGCGGGCTCGATCACTGGATCATCATGATCAAGGAACTGGCTGGGCCGGTGGCTGAGGAGTGAAGTCCAAAGCGCAATAGTTGAGACGGTTGTCTTTAGGAGAGGGGGGTTATTCCCCGTTATCGCTCACCAGCACCGGTCCCTGCGCGCCGGTGTTTTCGTTCTCGCGCAGGACCCCGAGGCGGCGCGCGACTTCGCGATAGGCGTCGGTGACATTGCCGAGGTCTTTGCGAAAACGGTCCTTGTCCATGATGTCGTTGGTTTCCATGTCCCACAGGCGGCAACTATCGGGGCTGATTTCATCGGCGAGCATGAGGCGCATCATGTCGCCTTCATATTGGCGGCCAAACTCGACCTTGAAATCGACCAGCTTGATGCCGACGCCGGCGAACAGCCCGGCGAGGTAGTCGTTAATCCGCAGACCCAGCGCCATCATGTCGTCGATCTCCTGGGGGCTGGCCCAGTTGAAGGCGGTGATGTGTTCTTCGGAGACCAGCGGGTCGCCGAGCTTGTCGTCTTTGTAATAAAACTCGATGATCGAGCGCGGCAGCGCGGTGCCGTCTTCCAGCCCGAGCCGTTTCGCCAGCGACCCGGCGGCGACATTGCGCACCACCACCTCAAGCGGAATGATTTCCAGCTGGCGGACCAGCTGTTCACGCATGTTGAGACGCTTGATAAAATGCGTCGCCACGCCGATGCGCTCCAGCCCAACCATGATGAATTCGGAGATGCGGTTATTGAGGACGCCCTTGCCCTCAAGAACTGCATGCTTTTTGTTGTTAAAAGCGGTCGCATCGTCTTTGAAATACTGGATGATGGTGCCCGGTTCCGGCCCTTCAAAAAGGATTTTAGCCTTGCCTTCGTAAATCTGTTTTCGGCGGGCCATTTGGATAATCCTTTCAAAGCCTTATGCGGGTCTTTTTAGTGGTCAGAAAATGTTGGCAGGCGGCCCGCTGCGACTCGCCTGACGGGGGTCGGCTAAGGTCTCGCTACCACGCCTCGGGCGGATGGAGAAGCGGGATTTAGGGCTTCGGGACGGCCTTGAAAAGGGGTTTGTCAAAATCAGCGCCCTCGCTGCATTGCGAAGCCCGTAAACCGCCTATAAGTAACCCTAACGGGCGAGCAAATACCCCTGTTCTGGAGAGTGATGAATGACGACTTTTGACGACCGCGAAGACAAATTTGAGAAGAAATTTGCCCATGACGCCACATTGCGGTTCAAGGCCGAAGCGCGCCGCAACAAGCTGCTCGGCCTGTGGGCGGCGGAGCTGCTCGGCAGGCACGGCAAGGATGCTGAGGTCTATGCCCGCGAGGTGATCAAGGCCGACCTCGAAGAGGCTGGCGACGAGGATGTTTTCCGGAAAATTCGCGGTGATTTTGACGCTGGCGGCGTTGACCTGTCCGACCATCAGATTCGCCGGCACATGGATGAGTTCATGGCCGAGGCGATGCAGCAGCTTCAGGATGAGGGGTAGCCGAACTTAGGTCGCCAACATGACAATACTGATTGCTTTGTTGCGCGGCATTAATGTCGGCGGGCATAACAAGCTGCCAATGCAGGCGCTTCGAACACTTACCGAGGCGCAAGGCGCGAGCGACGTTTCCACCTATATACAAAGCGGCAACATTGTTTTTCGATCGCCGAAAACAGGCGCGAAATCGTTTGCAAAAAAACTTCGCGCGGCAATCCATAAAGACTTTGGCTTTGAGCCGGATATCTTGATGCTCGATCACAATATGTTGGGCGTCGTGATTAAGAGTAATCCGTTTGCCGCAATAAACGATGATCCATCAAAGCTGCATGTGCTCTTCCTCACGCAGCCCGCTGACAAAAAGCGGTTGAAAGATGTTGAAGCGTTGCTGTTAAATGATGAGCAGGTCAAAGCGGTGCGCTCGGCGATATATTTTCATGCGCCAGCGGGCATCGGCAGGTCGAAAGCTGCGGAAAAGCTTGGCCGCGTGTTTTCTGACGGCACGAGCCGAAATTGGCGAACATGCCTGAAGCTTGAAGAAATGGCGGACGCTTTGGTGCGAGCATAATACGCCTGATCCGTAAGTATCGCTGCGGCGACTGTTATTGCTACTGGCGGCGCGCAATTTCTGTGTTTAAAAACAGCACTAAATTGACAAGGAGATGACATGGCGCGCGTAGCTGGAAAAAAAGTAGTCATTACCGGTGGCGCGCAGGGGCTCGGCGCCTGTTTCGGGCGCATGCTCGCCGATGAGGGTGCGAAAGTCGCGCTCACCGACATTAATTTTGACGGCGCGAAAGCCACCGCGGCGGCGATCAACGAAGCCCATCCCGGCGCGGCGATTGCGATCAAGCATGATGTTACCAGCAAAGATGACTGGGTTGAGGCGCTCGGCGAGGCCGCAGAAGCGATGGGCGGGATCAGTGTTCTCATCAACAATGCCGGCATCGGTACGGCTGGCAGCATTGAGACCGAGACATGGGAAGGCTGGCGGCGCACCCAGGAAATCGATGTCGATTCGATTTTCATCGGCACACAGCTCGCCATGCCTTATCTGAAAGACGATCAGCCGGGCTCGATTATCAATATTTCATCCGTCGCCGGATTGATCGCCGACGGTATGATGCTGTCCTACAACGCCGCCAAGGCCGCGGTTTGGATGATGAGCAAATCTATTGCGCTGCATTGCGCCCGGTCCGGCTATGATATTCGCTGCAATTCGGTGCATCCGGTGTTCACGCGTACGCCGATTATCGATCCCCTGGTGGAGCTTGGCGGCGGCGGCGAGGAGGGCGAACGGCGCCTGGTCAGGCAAATCCCGTTGCAACGTCTCGGCGAGCCCGAAGATGTGGGCTATTGCATCTTATATCTGGCGTCGGATGAATCGCGTTTTGTCACCGCATCCGAATTCAAGATCGACGGCGGCATCACCGCGCAATAAGGCCGTCAACCCGGATCATGCGGGCGCCGGATGATCCCTTATCTTTATGGACGGCTCGTCCCGGTGATTGCCCGGCGGCGGCGAACACTCTAACATTACTTGGAAATTTCGCCGCATGCCATTGATTCGAATGGTTCGGGCTGTGTTGCCCGGCTTTGGCGCGTCGCCAAGTCAAAAAGGAGATCCCATGTCCGGTTTTTTGATATTTGTTCTGCTCGTTGTCGCGATCATTATTTTTGTCGTTACGATCTACAACCGCATCGTCGCGCTTAACCAGCGGACCGAACAGTCTTTTGCCGATGTCGATGTGCAACTAAAATTGCGCCATGACCTGATCCCCAATCTGGTGGAGACGGTGAAAGGGTATGCGGCGCACGAAAAAGATACGTTGGATGCGGTGATAACCGCGCGCAACGCCGCGCAGTCCGCCCACGGCCCGGCGGCGCAAGGCGCGGCCGAAGGCGTTCTCGGCGCCGCTCTCGGTAAGCTGTTTGCCCTGGCGGAGGCCTATCCCGACCTTAAAGCCAACACCAACTTTTTAGAGTTGCAGCGTGAGCTTTCCGATGTTGAAAACAAGATTGCCGCGGCGCGGCGGTTCTTCAACAATGCGGTGCAGGAATTTAACACTGCGATCCAGCAAATTCCGGGTAATCTCGTAGCGCCGCTGGGCGGGTTCTCCGTAAAAGAATATTTCGAAGTGCCCGAAGCCAGCCGCGCACAGATTGAAACGGCGCCGGATGTGAAGTTTTAGCCTAGATGGATAAGAGACCTTATCCGCAGCCGGATATTCGCAGCGCCGCCATGAGCGACGCCGATGAGGTTGCAGATATTCTGGGTGAAGCGTTTAGCGACGATCCATTCATGCGCTGGATGTATGGCAAAGCCGGGTCACAGCGGGGGACCTTTCTCGAACTGGCCAAGAGCGTCTATCTGCGTGATGGCTTCGGCCATATTGTCGATGACTGCGCGACGGCTTTATGGTTGCCGGCGGGGGTTGAGGAAAAATTGCCGCTTATGAGTGAATTGCGCTTGCTGATGTCCATTTTTCGAAGTGGCGGCCTTGGCGCATTGCAGCGGGGGCAGACGACAGAGAAAGCAATGAAAGCCAGCCACCCCGAGACGCCGCATTATTATCTGTTCGCGGTTGGCGTGCGCGAGAAGATGAAGGGCAAGGGGTTTGGCGGGCGCATCATCCGCGAGGGGTTGCGCCGCGCTGATGAGGCCGGCGCGCCGGCCTACCTTGAAAATTCAAACCCGAAAAACACGCCGCTTTATGATCGGCTGGGGTTTCAGGCGATAGCGCCGCTCGCATTGCCCGCTGGCGCGCCACAGCTCTTGGGCATGATGCGGCCGGTGGGAGCGTCGTCATGAAACTGCTCGGCCTCATCGGCGGCGTCAGCCCGCAATCCACCGTGATTTATTATCGCCTGCTCAACGAGGCGGCGCGGGCGCGCCTTGGCGGCACACATTCGGCGAATATTGTTCTCTATACGCTCGATTACGGGACCATGATCGGCCATTACGACGCCGGAGACTGGCCGGCTTTTATCGCCGAAGTGGTTAAAGGCGCGCAATGCCTCGCCGCCGCCGGGGCGCAGGCGCTGGTGATTTCGTCGAACACGACCCATGTGGCGGCGGAGGCGGCGCAAGAAGCGACCGGCCTGCCGCTCATTCACATGCTTGACGCGCTGAGCGACGCGATGAACAGCGCCGGCGCCAAAAAACCGCTGCTGCTCGGAACGCCTGTGGTTATGAACGGCGATCACTATCTCCCGGCGCTGGCGCAGCGTTATCATGGGGACGTGCTTGTTCCGACCACAGAGGAACAAGCAGAGATTGGCCGCATCATTCTTGATGAGCTGGTGAAGGGAGAGGTGCGCGAGGCCTCGCGCGCCGCCTTGCAGGCGATTATTGCGCGCCACGACGCTGACGGCGTCATCCTCGGTTGCACCGAGCTGTGCATGATTTTGTCGCAGGCGCATGTGGCGTTGCCGGTGTTCGATACGACCGCGCTGCACGCAGCCGCCGCCAGCGCCTATGCGTTTCAGGGCGACTGAGCCATGGGCGCCTTCGGCCTGCAAACCCATATCTGGAACAACAATTTAAAATCCGTCGCCTTGATGGCGGGGTTTCCGGTTTTGCTCTTGCTACTGATGTATGGCCTGGCGGTGGGCTATGTCGCCGTCGCCGCGCCGGTGGCGAGCGCTGGCGAAGGCCTTGTGCTTGCGCTCGACCATCTCAAACGCATCTGGCCGTTTGCTTTTCTTGGCGCGGGGGTATGGTTTTTTATTGCGTGGATTTCCTATCAGAAAATCATTGACCTCTCGGTCGGCGCGCGCGGGCTATCGCGCAAGGAAGCGCCGGAGCTTTATAATTTGCTGGAAAATCTTTGCATCGCGCGCGGTATTACCATGCCGAGCCTCAACATTGTTGAGACGCCGGCGCTCAACGCATTCGCCAGCGGCCTCACGGATAAAAACTACAAGGTGACCGTGACGCGCGGGCTGATCGATACGCTCGACAAGGACGAAATCGAGGCGGTGCTCGCCCATGAGCTTACCCATATCATGAACCGCGATGTCCGCCTTCTCATCATCGCGGTGATATTCGTCGGGATATTTTCATTCATCGGCGAATTGGTGTTTCGCAGCATGTTCCGCTCCGGCCTGCGCGCCGGCGGACACACGCGCTCGCGCAAAGGTGACAGCCGCGGCGGCGGCGTTCTCATTCTGGTCGCCGTCGCCATGATCGTCATCGCCTATTTGCTGGCGCTGGTGATCCGCTTTTCCCTGTCGCGCAAACGCGAGTTCCTTGCCGACGCAGGCTCGGTAGAGCTCACCCGCAACCCGGACGCAATGATTTCAGCGCTAAAGAAAATCTCCGGCCACTCAAAAATCGACGCGCCCAACGACATTCAACAAATGATGATAGAAAACACCGCGCGTTTTGCAGGCGTCTTCGCAACCCACCCGCCGATTGATAAGCGCATTGAGGCGCTGAAGGATTTTGCCGGTGGGGTGGGGTGATGGCTGCAGTCAGGCAATAATTTCAGCGATCAGGCGGGTTAATTTCTTGGGCTTGGATGAAAAACTTTCAATCATTGCAGCCATGACCCTATCCGGTTGGAGCGGGTTGAGATTGACCGGAAAATTTGAATTTTCGCAGAGTATAATCAAGAGAGCCATTTGTGTACGGCCATTTCCGTCACGAAATGGATGTATAGCATTTAGCGAACCCAAGAACTGTGCGACATGGACAGAGAATTGATCGGGAGCGTATCGAGTGAAAGGTTTTCCGCCTGTGTGGGGTGTAAACAGTTTTTCCATCTCTTGATCGATATATTCGGGGTAGCAAAACCAGATATTGCCTTTGCCGGTTCGGATATGTCTGTATCGGCCTGCCCATTCATATACGTCCTGGAACAAGTGGCGGTGAAGGCGGCGATAATGCGCCGCGTCCAATTTCCCGTCTGGCCATGGCTCTTCCCAGCGGGTCAATGTCATTGAGATCTCAAATTCGTCAAGACTGGCTTGGTCACGAAGACCAGCCTTGTTTTTCAAGACGTTTGTTCCCTGATAACAAAGCGGGTCATTGTCCGCTGTGTACATTAGCAGGCCGCGATTCTATTAGCTTTTGATCATTGAACGGACTGCCGCGCGCCGCTGTTCGGGGCTTGCATTTTCTTCGTCAAGCCTATCGAACAAGGCCGTCATCCGGTCCGAAAGGCTTAACCCTTCGATCGCGGATATGACTTTGAACCGCTCACGGTGGATTGCTTGTGGGTGTGTGACCGTTCTTTTACAGGTATGTGCAACAGGCTCGCTCATGATTGCAAGATATGTCACAAATAGTAAAAAGTCAAGAATTTCAAAGTGTTGGAATAGTTTGATTGGAAAATATTGTGTTTGATTTCAAGGGGTTGTAATGCCGCGCGCTTGTCAGCGCTTGGAAGGTGGGCGCCATTTTTTCAGCCCTATTGATAAAGCACCCCCGGCAACCACGTCGCCAGCGCCGGGAACACCGCCAGCAATCCCAGCGCCAAAATTTGAATAAAAATGAACGGCACGGCGCCGCGGTAGATTTGGGCGGTGGAGATTTCCGGCGGGGCGACGCCGCGCAGGTAAAACAGGGCGAAGCCGAAGGGCGGTGTTAAAAACGACGTCTGCAGATTAATCGCCATCATCACGCCGAGCCATACCGGGTCGAGCCCCATGGCCAGCAGCGGCGGGCCGACCAGCGGCACGACGACAAGCGTGATTTCGATAAAGTCGAGGAAGAACCCGAGCAGGAACATCACTAACATCACGGTAAGGACCGCGCCGACAATGCCGCCAGGCGCAGCGTCGAGCGCAGCGCGCACCGTATCGTCGCCGCCGAGCCCGCGAAACACCAGCGAGAACAACGCCGCGCCAATCAGGATGGTGAACACCATGGTGGTGATGCGCGAGGTCTGGTCAGCGATGGGGCTGAGAACCTTGACATGGTGAAGCCGCGCCAGCGCCACCAGGACTGACCACATCGCCGCGGCGAACAATGTGAAAGCGGCGATAATGCCAGCCATTTCAAGCGTTGAAACGGAGGCGCGTCCCAGGCGGAGATCAAGCGCGCTGGTGAGAACGACCAGCCCGAAAATCGCGCCGGCGCCGGCGAGGATGGCGGGGCGCCCGGTGACTATGGCCGCCGGCTTATGGCGCAGGCGCGCGCCGGCGATGAGGAGCGCGCCAATGGCGCCAACGCTGGCGGCCTCTGTCGGCGTGGCGACGCCGGCAAGGATAGAGCCGAGGACGGCGATGATGAGCAGCAGCGGCGGCGGCAACGTCTTCATCGCCGCCTTCCAAACCTCGCGGCGCGAGCCAAGTTCGGCGACAGGGATTGCCGGCGCCTTATGCGGCTGCGTGACGGCGACAAAAACCTGCCACAGCAGATACAGCCCCACCAGCATCAGCCCGGGAATGAGCGCGCCGGCAAACAGATGCCCCACGGACACAGTTTCTGGCGACATGTTGCCCTGTTCAAGCTGGGCGCGCTGGTATGCGTTAGAAATAACGTCGCCAAGGAGAATGAGCACGATCGACGGCGGGATAATCTGGCCGAGCGTGCCGGCGGCGGCGATGGAACCGCAGGCGAAAGCCGGGTCATAGCCGCGCCGCAACATTGTCGGCAGGCTGAGCAATCCCATGGTGACGACGGTGGCGCCGACAATACCGGTGGAGGCGGCGAGCAGCGCGCCGACAATCGTCACCGAAATGCCGAGGCCGCCGCGCAGCGAGCCGAACAGTTTCGCCATCTCGTCGAGCAATTCTTCGGCAATTTTCGATTTCTCTAAAATAACCCCCATCAGCACAAACATCGGCACGGCGATCAGCGTTGTGTTGGTGACCGCGCCAAAAATCCGCTGCGGGAACGGACGCACGAAACTGACATCGAAGACGCCGAAGGTGAGGCCGAGGATTGCAAATATCAGCGCTGTGCCGGCGAGGGAAAACGCCACTGGAAATCCGGCCATCAGCATCGCGCACAGAGCAACGATCATGATGATGTCGAGCCAGCCGGCGAGGGCGCACAGGCAAAAATGCATATCGCCGATGACAAAATCCATCTAGGCGCCCGCCTTTAGCGTTTCGCCGGCGCGCGCGGCATTGGTGAAGCCCGCCATGGCGAGGAGAATGGCGAAGGCTGGAACCAGGGATTTTAAAAGATATACGCCCTGAATGCCCGAACTCTCCGCCGAGCCTTCCAAAACGCTCCACGACGCGCCGACATAGGGCGAGGCGGTCCACAACAAGAGCAGGCAAACCGGAAACAACAGAAAATAGGTTCCGAGGAAATCAACCAAAGCTTTGTGTTTGGGCGGTGCGTCGCGGTAAAAAATATCAACGCGCACATGATCGTTGGTGAGGAGCGCATAGCCCCCGGCGAGCAGGAAGACGGCGCCGTGCATATAGGTGATGGATTCCTGCATGAAGATAAAGTTGACGCCAAAGGCGTAACGCAAAACAACAATGCCGAATTGCACCCCGGCCATCACCAAGATAAGCCACATCACCGTGCGGCCAGTAGTGCGCACGAAGCCGTCCAGCAACGGTGACAGCAATGCAATCATCCGGGCCGGGCCTCCGGCGAAGAATATAACGCCGCCTACCGCCGCCACGATGGTGAAATACAAAAGCAGCGTCTGCATTGGCGGTGTTATGCGCAAGGCTGGCGCCAATGCGGCAAAGGTAAGGCCTGCGAAAACGATAGCGGCGATACTCACAAACCACAATAAGGTAGAGCGCCCGCGCCCATGCGCGACCAGCGCCGCCGCCGGCAGGAACATCAGTGGAAAGACGATACCCGCCGCCGCCCAGTTTAATATGTCGCCTGCAAGGGTCAGCATGGTTCCAGAACTCCAAAGGTTGACTGGATGATCTGTGGATTACCCCCTCCGTCCCTTCGGGACACCTCCCCCGTAAACGGGGGAGGAATTAGGTTGAAATTTAGGCGACCTCTTTTCTTCCCCCGGCCCGCGCGCGAAGGCGCGCGAGTTATAATTTGACCGCCTTCGCGGTCGGGCCGGGGGAAGTGGTCGCGAAGGGGGTGAACCGATCGATAAGCCCGGCCATCGACATTCGTAACGCTAAAGGAATGGTTTACTGATATCATAAGTGAATTGGTCAAAACTCAAACATTTCGCGGCGCACCTTCATGAAGGCTTCGTCGGAAATCCGGCTCCAGGCCTGGCTGCGTTCGAGTGAGGTTTTGTAGCTTTCAAACACCCGCCCGGAAATGTCGTCATGGGCGGCGGTTTCTTCCAGCACGTTTTTTGTCTCACGGGCCATCGCCGCCAGCACATCATCAGGCAGACGGCGCAGCTCCACTCCGTGTTGGTTGACCAATTGGTCGAGCGCGGTGGCGTTGTGATAAATATATTCCGCAATCGAAAGATAGTTGGCGCGCTGGCAGGCGCCTTGGATGATCGATTGTTCCTGTGCGGTCATACCTTCCCAGACGTCGAGATTGACGCCGACCCCAAGCTGGGCGCCGGGCTCGTGAATGCCGGGCCAATAATAATATTTCGCCTGATCGTAAAACCCGAAAGCAAGATCGTTCCACGGGCCGACCCATTCGGTGCCGTCAATTGCGCCCGATTGCAGCGCCTGGTAAATCTCACCGCCCGGCAGCGCCACCGCTGAGGCGCCGATGCGCCTTAACACCTCGCCGCCAAGGCCGGGCATGCGGATTTTCATGCCGCGCAAATCTTCCAGCGAATTGATTTCGCGTTTGTACCAGCCGGCGAGCTGGTGGCCGGTATTGCCGGCGGCGAAGGGTTTGATGTTGAACTTTGCCGACAGCTCGTCCCAAAGTTTCTGGCCGCCGCCAAACTCCGTCCACGCGGAAATTTCATTGGCGGTCATGCCGAACGGAACGGCGGTAAAGAACGCGAAAGCCGGTGATTTGCCGACCCAGTAATATTCTGCGCCGTGATAAAGGTCCGCCGCGCCGCTGGCGACTGCATCGAAGCTTTCAAACGCGCCAACCAGCTCGCCGGCCGCATACACCTTAACGCGCATCGCCCCGCCGGACATTTCGGTGATGAACTGGGCGGTGCGTTCAGCCATGGTTCCAAGGCCCGGAAAATCCTTCGGCCAGGTGGTCACCATTTTTAACTCGCGCGAGCGCACCGTTCCGCCAATGTCTTCCAGCCCGGCGGGAACGCCGCATTCACAGCCCGCAGCAAGTCCGGCCACGCCGCCCGCGAGAAGATGACGTCTCTTGATCATGCAATTGCCCCTCAGTGGCCGATGGGAGAATGGTGTCTTGATTCGGCGGCGATAGCTTTTTGTTCTTCTGCATACCGCGTCGGCGATAAATCTGAACCATGCACTAGCATTCCGCTCATCCCCGCGAAAGCGGAGATCCATAATAACGCGCGTCGGATGTGGCTCTGGATCCCCGCTTTCGCGGGGATGAGCGGGGGTGGATTTCAGGCCTAAATTTGAATAATCGCGCGAGGTTCCAGCAAAATTGAATTTTGCGGATTCAGGGGCCGTTTTTAAAGAGGCTGTGCTTAAGGCGTCTGGCGGTCCATGCGGACCCAGCCGGTGGCGGCCAGTCTTTCCAGCGGCTGGAAGTCGGTCTTGTAGTCCATCTTCGGCGAGCCTTGCACCCAATAGCCGAGATAGACGTAAGGCAGGTCAAATTCGCGGGCGAGCGAGATATGATCGAGGATCATGAACCGCCCGAGGCTGCGCGCGGATTCGTCCGGCTCAAAGAAACTATAGACCATTGAAAGCCCGTCAGTGAGCTTGTCGGTCAGCGCGGTTGCGATCAGCCTTTCATCGCCAGTGGCTTTGTCGCGCAGGCGATACTCAACCACCATCGTGTCGACCGCGGTTTCTTCAACCATGGACGCATAATCGAGCACCGTCATGTCGGCCATGCCGCCATCATCGTGGCGCTCGTCGAGATAGCCGCGCAGCACCGAGAACTGCTCGCCGGTTGCGCGCGGCTCTTTCACGCGGCGGATGAGGTCGGCGTTGCGGGTGAGGATGCGTTTGCGCGATTTCGACATTTTGAAATCACTGGCGACAACGCGGACCGGCACGCAAGCGCTGCATCCCTCGCAGGCCGGCAAATAGATAATGTTCTGCGAACGGCGAAACCCGCGCCGCGTCAACAACGCATTGGTCGAGGAGGCGCCGGCGCCGCTGAGGTAGGAAAACACCTTGCGTTCGCGTTTGCCCGCCAGATAGGGGCAAGCCGCCGGCGCGGTGACATAAAACTCGCCGCCCTCAAGACCGAAACGCCTGGCAAAATCTTCGTTACTCATAACCCAACCCTAATGCATGAATCTTAGCGGGCAATTAGCAACGGAGCAACAAAACAACGGCGCGCCAGCCATGGCGCGCCGTGCTCAAGCAAAATTGACGCATAATGCTACCTGGCGGGGCCAATTGTCTCTTTTACGAAACGGTCAAGTTCCTTGAGCGCTTGAAGGCGTGTCTCATTCTTGGACATCCAGTGATCCTCCTTATCGAGTTTCACAAATCGGACATCCTTGCGGGCGCCCAGCAAGGCATCGCGCATTTTTATGCTTTGGCTATAGGGCACAACCGTGTCGTCAGTGCCGTGCATTAAAAGCACCGGGCTTTTAAAATTCCCCGCAGAATTTACAGGGGAAATTGCCGCCATTGCCTCTTTGTCCTTTTGCCGATCTCCGAGCCAATCTTTCCAATAGGAAAGAGCGGAGCTATTTTTTCCCCGGTCAAAGGCAATATCATTCAAAAAGGCTGACACATCCGTAACAGGTGCAATTGCAGCGACACATTGATAAAGGTCGGGTGTGAATGCGCCACCGGCTAAAGCCGCATACCCGCCATAGCTTGCGCCGATGATGCATACGCGATCAGGGTCGGCCCAGCCCTCCGCCACCAGATGATTGACGCCGTCCGTGAGGTCGTCCTGCATTTTGCCGCCCCATTCTCCGTGCCCGGCATCGATGTGGTCGGTGCCGAAACCGGCCGAGCCCCGGAAGTTTGGCTGAAGCACCAAATAGCCTCGGCTGGCGAAATATTGAGCGCCATAGCTAAACCCCAAACTGGAAAAGGCCTCAGGCCCGCCATGGGGCATAATAATGAGGGGGAGTTTCGAGCCCTTGGTTGCGCCCTTCGGATGCGTGAGGAGGGATGGGATGACCAATCCGTCGCGCGCTTTGTACTCGGTTAAATCGACGGGCATAATATCTGCGTCCGTAATCCGCAGATAGTTAGGAACAAGCTTTCCGAATGCGCGCGTGTCCCGATTTAACAGGAATGTCGCGGGCGCAGTTTTTGCGCCTGAAACAAAAAATACCAACTGTGAATAATCGTCGGTCCAGTCCGAAAGGATGACAGCATCGTCCGGGAACGAAGATGCAATACGATTGACGACTTCGTTTATGCCTTTATCAAAAAAGAAATAGGAGGGCTTCATGCCGGCGTAACGAAAACCGACCACCTCATCCCAGGAGTCCCGGTAAACGGCGTTAATATTACGGTTTTCAGAGTTGTACAACGGCTCCGATAGCGTCCCGTCAAATGAAAGCTTGTGAAGCGTATGCACGGAATATTTCGACAAGTTTTTCCAAACAAGCAAGCCTGAGCGGTCTGGCAGGTAGCCAATATACGATACTTTCGGGAGTTCGGACCGTTCCCGGTAGATGCGCTTCCAAACGCCATCTTTGCGCGTGTAAATCTCGTAGAGGTTTGTGGTATCGTCAAAGTCTTCGCGCGCCATCACGGTCCCGTCTCGGGTGACAGACCAATCAATCGAGCTGGAGCTGCCTTTTGTGACAATGGATGCTCTTCCGGTAATCAAATTTCCTCTGACTAAAGTTGATCGCGCTTTTTCGCCTTTCGCCGCCGTCCAGGTCGTAAAAAATGCTTCGTCAGGATTGTCAGTAGGCGTTAGTTGGCCGCCTGCCGTTGCGGCGTAAAATCGATATCTTTTTTCCTTACTCATCAAAGCCAAGACTTCGCCAGTTTCAATGTTAAAACTCAGCCCCTGGCTGTCCTCGAAACCGCCGCCCAGCTTGGTTGTTTGTGAGGCGAAGACGACAACGTGTTTGTTAGAAATGAAGTCGAGACGGCGAGCTTTAACCTCGGTCACGTCGAGGCTGCCAATAACTCCGGCGCCGGCTTCAAACACCACCATGATTTCTCTGTCGCCCTGGCGTCTGAAAAATGCGAAACGCGAACCGTCAGGCGAGATGTCAAAGCTGCGAATTTCAGCGAGCTCGCCATAAGCCTCAATCGGCGGCGCGGCGAGTGCTGTGGTTGAAAATAAAGCTACAATACAAGCTAAAGTATAACGCATTTTACGGCCCCTCATTATTCCCGGTTTAGAGGGGATACTTATCCATCGGGAGCAATTGGTAAAGGCGAAAAATAGACCTGATGGCGTGTGTCAAACCAGACCGAAGTAAAATGGCGCAACTGCTGTATAGACCAGCCAGATCAGGATGATCAGCGGCCCGCCAACCTTGGTAAAATCGCTGAATTTGTAATGGCCTGGCGTCATCACCAGGAGATTGGTCTGATAGGCGACGGGTGTGGCAAAAGAGCAATTGGAGCCGAATATTACGGTCAGCACCAATATATGCTCGTCAATCCCCACCAGACGCGCCGCGCTCACGGCAATCGGCGTGAACAGAACTGCGGTGGCGTTATTGGACAGAACATTGGTGAGGCCGGCGCAGAGAATAAAGAATGCGGAGATGAGAACGGTCGGCCCGAACTGGCCGGCGGTGACCGCCAGGCCTTCGCCGATTAGCGCCGCCCCGCCGGTGCGTTCCAGCGCCGCGCCCATGGCGAGCGAGGAGCCGATGAGGAGGTATATCCGCCGGTCAATCGCGCGCGCGGCCTGGCGCACATTGAGGCAGCCGGTGGCGACCATTGCGGTGGCGCCGGCGATGGCGGAGATTGCGATTGGCGCGAGACCCGAGGCCGTCGCGCCGACCACGCCGGCGAAGATGAGGGCGGCGATGCGCGCATTACGCGGATCCGGCAGGCCTTGCATCGACCATTCAAGCATCAAGATATCGCGGTCTGAGCGCAAATTGCGAACGTCATTGATGTCGCCGAGGATTAACAAAACGTCGCCGGCTTCGAGCCGGATGGTGTTCATCTGCGTCCGGATCATCCGGCTGCGCCGTTCAATACCGACGATGACGCAATCGGTCTGGGCGTGAAAGCCGATCTGGACAATTGATCGCCCAATCAGCCGCGAGCCCGGCGCGACAATCGCCTCGATCATTGTCAATTGGGTTGAGCGCTGGACCGAGCCGTCTTCTTCGTCGGCGATGGAGGTCTCGGCCATCAGGCCTTCAAGCATATCCGGGTTGGATTTGAGCAGCGAGGTGAGCGCCGGCCGGGTCGCGGCGACGATAACCACATCGCCGGTCTTAAAGGCGAAATCGTCAAATGGCGGCAGGATCGCATTTTTGCGGCGCTGAACCATGCGCACCGTGATGTCCGGCAAATCGACGAACAGGCCCGCGACCGGGCCTTTGCCGACCAGCGGGTGGCCGCGGGTGATTTCGATCTGCGCGATAAAATGCTTCCCCTCGCGCTCATTGATGGCGGGTTGGTTTGGGTTGTTGCGGAGCGGCATCAGCCAGCGTCCGACGGTCAACAGGTAAACAATGCCGACACCGGCAAGAATGAGGCCCATGGGCGTCAGTTCAAAAAAACCGATCTCGCCGCCGGTGGTGGCGCGATAGGATTGTAATGCGAGAAGGTTGGTCGATGAGCCGATCACCGTGGTCATGCCGCCGAATATCGACAGGAAGGAAAGCGGCATCATAAACCGGGCGACCGGGGTTTTGCTCTGCTGGGCTAAGGCGGCCATGATCGGGATGAACATGACCACCACCGGCGTGTTGTTCAAAAACGCGCTAATCACCATGACGAAGAAAAACACCGCAGCGATCACCACGCGCGGACGCTTGTCGAAGGCGCGCAGGAGATATTCGGTCGGATGCTCAAGCGCGCCGGACTGGAACATTCCCTGACCGATGATCAGCAGCCCGAGAATGGCGAACAGCGCCGGGCTGGCGAAGCCAGACAACAAGGTTTCGGTGGTCAGCACATTGGCGCCGTCACGCGCCATCGGCGCGATCAGAAACAACAACAGCAACGCGACGATCGCCCCGGCCGAGACCAGCTCAAGCGGGAACCGGTCGAGCGTGTAAAAGACGATGGTGACGCTAATAATCCCCAGCGTCGCCCACATCTGCCATGGCGCTTCTAAAAAAGTTTCCATAAATTCTAGATTGACGTGACCCGGTCCGAAAGTGAACGCTAGCCGGTGCTGTAAATAAGCCAAAATGCGGCCCGCAGCATCCGGCGCTTTGTATTTTCCCAAATTGATGTTAGGCGCACAAGGTTTAAGTTTTTCAATACGTTATCGAAACGGTTAGACAGCCCACGAAAGCCGAGCCATGCCAGACAAATTCAGGCCGCTAAAAGACGCATTTGGCCGTTTCGCGACCGGGGTCGCGGTGGCGGCCTGCGCCAAAGAAGGCGGCGGCTATGCGGCGATGACGGTCAATTCCTTCACCTCGGTGTCGTTGAACCCGCCGCTGGTGTTGTGGTGCATCGAAACCAAGGCGGCGTCCTATCCGGCGTTTATG
>JAJFFY010000025.1 GCA_021776415.1 Hyphococcus sp. | reverse complement strand
CCGCGCCAGAGGATCGCCCGTCACCCAGTCACGCGCATTGTTGGTGCCGACAATATGCAAGGTCGCGAACTGAACATCGCCATGGACCCAGGCGGCGTTTTCCGGCAGCGCCGCCTGGCGGCGCGCCTGGAGCGCGGCGGGCGCGGTCAGCGGCGCGGAGAAAAACCGCGCCCGCAAGCCCGCCAGCCGGTCGAGGTCGGAAGTGCGCATGCCCGTATCGGCGTCTTTGAAGCGATCACAGTCGGTCCAGTCATTATCGCCGGGCGTATAAAACACCGGCGCCGGCGCAAGCGTGACGATCAGCGTTTCCATTTGCTCTTCATGCGCGTCAGTGCACGCCGCGCCGCCGCCTTTGAAGTCGCCCACATGGATGATGAACGGATAATCGCCAGCGCGAATTTTTGGCAGCGCCTCTGCCAGCATCACCTCGTCGGGCGGGCCATAGGGCGTGTCGCCAATCACGATGAAGGAAAACCCGCCAGCCTCAGGCGGCGCCGTTGCCTCATTGGCGCATGCGGTGAGCATGGTGAGCAAAAAAAGTTTGAAAAACTTTTTTGAATGGTACGCCGCACGCAACATTGTTCTTGTCATGGTTGTTTCCCTGATATCGGTTTCGCACTCTCGACGTGCGCCATAAGGCTTCCAGCACGAAAACCAGTTTTATTGGCGCCAGACGCCCAGTCAACGTCCTTACGGTTTCAAGCGGCCCTATCGTTAAATTTGCGCCCAGTCGTGTTTGCGGCGCGAACAGATAACGCGAACAGACGAGGAGACCCGCTCAAAGATGACCGCAATGGCTCATAAATGTTGGACCACAAATGGCTGCAGCCCAGTGAGGGCCTCGCTGATAAAAAGCGCGAAGGCGCCTCCGCGGCGCTTAATCGCCCGCGACCTGCGCCTGCAGGCCTTTGGCCGACGTGGTGTGCTGGAATTTGAGCTTTTTGTCGGGAAAGACATAGTGAAACGCGCCATGAGACATCAGCGCCGCCTCGTGAAAGCCGGACAGGATCAGCTTCAGCTTGCCGGGATAGTGGGCCATGTCGCCGATACAGAAAATACCGGGCACGGAGCTTTGGAATTGTTCGGTATCGACCTCAACACGGTTCTCCGTAAGGTTGAGACCGAAATCGGCGATCGGCCCGAGCTTCATGGTCAGGCCGTAAAAGGCGAGAAGGTTCTCGCACGGGATGTCATAATCGCCATCGGCCTCGCTGGAGACCGAAACCGCTTCGATGATCCGGTCCTCGCCTTTGAGGCCTTTAATCTGGGCGACGTGAACGTCGATCTTTCCGGCCGCCTCAAGCGCGCGCATTTTCTCAACGGTGTCGGGCGCGCCGCGAAACTCCTTGCGCCGGTGAACCAGCGTGATCTTTTTGGCGATGGGCTGAAGGTTGATCGTCCAGTCGAGCGCCGAATCGCCGCCGCCGGCGATGACGATGTCCTTGCCCTCAAACATCTGGCGCTGGCGCACCGCATAAAAAACAGTCTCGCCTTCAAAATCATCAACGCCGGGGATCGGCGGCTTTTTCGGCTGAAAAGAACCGCCGCCCGCCGCGACGCAAATCGCCGATGCGGTAATCGAGGTGCCCATATCGGTGTCGATACGCCATTTCCCATCCTCGGTTTTAGCGACCGAGACAGCCATCTCATTGAGGTGGAATTCCGCGCCGAAGGGTTCGATCTGGTCCAGCAGCTGGCGTGTCAGCTGCTCGCCGGAAATGGTCTTGATCGCCGGAATGTCGAGGATCGGTTTTTCCGGGTAAAGCTCGATACATTGCCCGCCGGGATGGTCGAGAATATCGATGATGCGGGCTTTGATGCCGAGCAGGCCAAGCTCGAAAACCGCAAACAGGCCGACCGGCCCCGCGCCGATGATAATGACATCCGTCTCGTGCGCGCCGCCCGGAGAAACGCTGTTCACCACTATTGTCGGCATCGCCAGAGCCCCGCCACAAACTATTATTTGCGCCACGTTAGACGCATTTTGCCGGCGAGGGGAAGCGGCAATTATCAGCCTTCGACGGCCATGTCCTTCGGTGTTGCAAAAAGCCGCAAAGCCCCGCGCCGCCGCAACGGCGCATCCCAGGCGTCGATATCAAACTCAAAATGCGCCAACGCGGCGGTGGGAAACTTCTCCCCAAGACGGCCAAGGTCCGGCGTGGATGACCGGGCCGGGTCGGCAAGCTCGAGAGCCAGCATATGCAGGCCGGGATTATGGGCGATGACGAGGATATGGGCGTATTGCTGCGGCGCAGCGCCGATAGCCTTGAGGATATCGTGGGGCGAGGCGAGATATAGCCCGCGGCTGTATTCTATGTGGGGGCGGGCGGCGAAGACAGGCGCGATGAGGTCAAGCGTCTCGCGGGTGCGCACAGCCGAAGAACACAAAACACAGTCCGGCGCGCCAACGCTCTCCTCCAGGAAAGCGCCCATCAACACCGCCGCCTCGCAGCCACGTTTGTTCAAGGGACGATCAAAGTCGCCTTTGACGTTGTCATCCCAGCTCGACTTGGCGTGCCGTAAAAGAGAAAGGCGCTTCATTTCGACCTCATTCGCCGACTTACTCTCCTACACCCTCTTCAGTATCGTTTGCTGGATCATATTTGGCAAACCAGCCCATGATATTGTCGGTTTTGCCGATCAACCGGCTTGGCCGCCCGGCAATATAATGCGGCGAGCCGGGAACGCGGATCAGCGCGGTATCGATTTTTCGAAGTTTAAGCGCGGAATAAAACTGCTCCGATTCCCATGCGGGCGTGCGCCAGTCTTCTTCGCCGACCATGAGCAGCGTCGGGGTTGTGACATTGCCGACCAGCGAAAGCGGCGAGAGCTTCCAATAGGCCTCGCGGTCTTCCCATGGCGTTGCGCGAATCCAGTGGCGCATAACGTAGTTGCCGATATCTGCGGCAAGCGCCATCGTCGACCAGTTGATCACCGGTTTGATGCTGGCGGCGGCGGCAAAGCGATCGGTCTTGCCGACGATCCACGCCGTCAACACGCCGCCGCCGGAGCCCCCGGTCACGAACAATCTGTTTGCGTCTACATATTTGCGCTTAACCAGTTCATCGACAACGCTCATCAGGTCATCATAGTCATTGCCCGGATAAGCCTGGTCGATCAGTTGCGCGAACCCTTCGCCATAGCCGGTCGAGCCGCGTGGATTTGTATAGACGGTAACATAGCCCTCAGCGGCGTAGCGCTGAATTTCCGCCGAGAAAAACGGGCCGTACATGGCGAACGGACCGCCGTGAATTTCGAGGATCATAGGGTGCGAGCCGTCGGCATTAAACCCGGTCGGCAGCGCGACCCAGGCCTCAATCTCACGGCCGTCATGAGAAGACTTCACTTTGATTTCCTCAATCGGCGCCATGTCGAGGAACGGCAGGACATCTTCATTGAGCGCAGTCATTTTTCGCGTGCGCGCGCCCTGCAAAATCGCGACATCGGCCGGGCGGTCTGCGCTGGCCGCCGTATAGGCGATCACGCCGGAAGTCTGCGCGGTGGAAAAAGAACCGCCGGAATAGGGCCGTCCGAAGGTGGTTCCGCCAACATCGCCAACAAGTTTAAACACTGCGCCGCTCATATTGATCGTCGACAAATGCGTCTGCCCGTCGACATCGGCCTGAACGACAAGCGCATTGCCGCGCCATGCCATGGCGTCAATGCTACGATCATAGTTTGCGGTGAGGTTGCGGATATTGGAGCCATCCGCGTTCATGACGTAAAGATCTGTCTGCTGATAAGACAGAACCTTGTCGTCATAACCGAGAAAAGCAATCTGGCGCCCGTTCGGGGAAACCACCGGCGAGAAATCCGGCCCGTCGCGCGAGGTCAGTATGCGCATCGACAAATCATCAAGCTGGACCGCGTAGATTTCGCTTTCAATCGGGTCGAGATATGCGTCCTCGACATCATTGCCGACAGCCAGGACCGCGCCGTTGTCGAGCCAGGCCGGGCTGTTGAAACCATTCTCGCCCTTGGTGATCTGGCGCGCCGCGCCGCCTTCGGCGGAGACGACATAGATGTGGCTTGCGCCATCTTTCAGATATCCGGCGCCGTCAAAGCGGATGACAAGATCATCGAACACCCGAAACGGTTTGGCCCACTCGGCGCCTTCGGGTTGTTTAGGCGGTGTTGCGAAGCTTGGAGCCTCGTCCGGCGTGAACATGGAAAAAGCAATTGACTTGCCATCGGGAGACCACGCCGGGGCGCTCGGCGCTTGCGCCAGTTGTGCGAGCGAAAAGCTCTCGCCGCTGTCCATATAGAGAACGCGCAAATGCAAAGCGCCATCCTTCATGCCAAGATAGACAATCCTGTCGCCTGACGGCGACCACCGCACGGAGGCGACCGATCCCTCGCCCGAGATCAGCGGACGATGCGCGCCGCTGCGCACATCCAACGTCCACAGATCGGCAACGATGCTATCGGTCAGCCGATCAATTGACTTGCGGGCGTAGATAATGGTCCGGCCATTGGGAGAGATTTGCGGATCATCGGCATATTCAAGGTCGAATACGCGCTCGGCTGTAAATGTCTTGGCGTCGTCTTCTTGCGCCAGAGCCGCAAGCGCAATGCATGAAAGCAATGCAGTGATGGTCAGGGTTTTCATTTTCTCTCTCCAATCCCTCAGTATTTTTCTACGCAATGGTAAGTACGATTTTGCCGGTGGCTTTGCGCTCCTGCAACAGGGTCAGCGCTTTGGCGGCGTCTTCAAGCGGGAAACTGGCGGTAATCCGTGGGCGGATTTTGCCGTCCTTGTAGAATTGAAACAGTTCCGCCACATATTCAGCGTTTCTCACAGGCTCGCGCATGGTGAAGGCGCCCCAAAAGACGCCGACAATCTGACAGCTTTTAAGAAGCGTCAGATTAAGCGGGATTTTTGGAATGCCCGCCGGAAAGCCGATCACCAGATACCGCCCATTCCAGGCCAGGGCGCGCACCGACGGCTCGGCGTAATCGCCGCCGACCGCATCATAGACAACATTCGCGCCTTCGCCGCCGCAGAGTTTTTTGATCGCACCCGAGAGTTCTTTTTGCGCCGGGCGGTCAAGCGCGCCGGTGGGGTAGACAAGCGTTTCATCGGCGCCGAGGTCTTTACAGAACGCAGCCTTTTCTTCCGACGAAACGCCGGCGACAATTTTCGCCCCCATCGCCTTGCCAAGCTCGATCGCCGCCGCGCCAACGCCGCCGGCGGCGCCAAGAATGAACAACGCCTCGCCAGGCTGAATGTTCGCGCGATCCTTCAGCGCATAATGCGAGGTGCCATAGGTGAGCATGAAACCGGCGGCTTCATCGAACGGCATCGCGTCGGGGATTTTGTAGCTGCGCGCCGCGTCGGCGATAAAATGAGTGGCGTAGCCGCCATTGATGCCGCCGGACAAAACCCGGTCGCCAACGGCAAAGGCGCTGACGCCATCGCCCACCGCCTCGACAATGCCGGCGACTTCGCCGCCCGGCGCGAACGGGCGCGGCGGTTTGAACTGGTAAAGGTCGCGAATAATCAACGTGTCGGGAAAATTGACCCCCGCCGCCTTGACCGCAATCCGCAGCTGGCCCGGTCCCGGTTCTGGCGTCACGACCTCAGTCAGTTCAAGCGTCTCGGGTCCGCCCGGCGCGTGGCTCATCATCGCTTTCATAGCAAACTCATGTCCTTCTTTCTTGCTCTTGTGGGCGATCTTACGCATTGTTGCGCCGCCCACAAACAATCAATGACACAAACCGGGCGGGAGGGCTTTATGCAGCTTCGACATTTGGCGCCGGTCTTGGGCGCATTATTGATGATAGCCGGCTGTGCAACCGCCGCCCGCATGACGCTCCAGGATCGATTTCGGGCGATTGGCCTGCCGGCGCAGACCGCCGACTGCATGGTCGATGAGCTGGAACAGCGCCTGTCGGGCGAGGACGTTCAGGATCTGGCGCGCTACACGCTGCAGCTATCGCGCGCCGATTCCACGCTCGGCGCCATCCGCTTGTTGATGGGCATCGATAATCCGCGCGCCGTCACGGCGATTGGCCGGTCGGGCATAGCTTGCGTATCCGGGTTCCGCCTGTGAGCGAGGCAAGCGTTGCCGCAGACGCCGGGGCCGCACAACCGACCCGTGCCTATCGAACTTACGTCCTGATTTTACTGACGGGCGTTTACACCTTTAATTTTATTGACCGACAGATCATCGGCATCTTGTCGCCGGCGATCAAGGCGGATCTCGGCCTTGCCGACTGGCAGTTGGGTATTTTGAAAGGATTTGCGTTTGCCGTCCTTTACACGGTGTTGGGGATTCCCATTGCGCGCCTTGCCGACCGCAAAAACCGGGTGACCATCATCGCGATTGCGCTTGGGCTTTGGTCAGGCTTTACAGCGATTTCCGGCGCCGCAAACAATTTCGTGCAACTGACGCTTGCAAGAATAGGGGTCGGCATTGGCGAGGCCGGCGGATCGCCGCCGTCGCATTCATTGATCTCCGATTATTTTCCAAAAGAAAAACGCGCCGGCGCCCTGGCGGTCTACGCCATGGGCATTCCGATCGGCATTGCGCTTGCTTATCTCGCCGGCGGCTGGGTGATGCAAACCTTTGGTTGGCGCATGGCGTTTGTGGTGATCGGGCTGCCGGGACTGGCGATGGCGGTGTTGTTAAAGCTCACAGTGCGAGAGCCGCAGCGCGGCGGCATGGAAAGCGCAGACCATACGGATGAATTTAAGGCGCTTCGCATCAGCGAACCAGAAGGTCCGATGGAGCGGCTGCTATTGGCTGGGTGCAGGCCGTTTCCGAAAGGCATGCGCGCCTTGCTCTTTAGTGAAATCGCCACCATCTGGCGCGCGGCCAAACACCTTCTTTCCATACCCACCTATCGCGCCGTTGTCATCGCGACGACGGCAGTGTCGTTTACGTCTTATGCGAATGGGACATGGATCGTTGATTTTTATTCGCGCTCGCATCCGGAGTTCTCGCTTTTGAGGGTTTTATTCTGGCTCGGGATTATTTCTGGTACGGCCTATTCAGCGGGAACTTTTCTTGGCGGTTATGTGGTTGATAAACTCAGCAAAAACGACAAGCGGATGTACGGTTTTGTTCCGGCCATAGCGTTGGCGTTAAGTGTGCCGTGTTTTCTCATTGCGCTTTGGATTGGCAGTCCCGGATGGTCTCTCCTATTTATGGCGCCGGTGAATCTCGCCATCGGGTTTTATCTAGGGCCTTGTTTTGCGTTGGCGCAAACACTTGCGCCGGTGTCGATCCGCGCGCTGTCGACGGCGATTTTCTTCTTTATTTTGAATATGATCGCCCTTGGTTTCGGCCCCACCTTGACGGGTGTTTTGTCAAGCGCGTTGGCCGATGGGCTTGGCGAGGAGCTTTCCTTGCGCGTCTCACTGACGGCGGTATCGTTTGTATCGCTTTACGGCGCATGGATGTTTTATGAGACCGGCAAGCGTGCGCCGGCCGACTGGAAGAAAGCGACCGGAGAGGAGGCGTAAGCCATGGCGAGAGCGGAAAACAAGACCAAGCCTGAAAAGACAAGTGTCGCCGCTTTTATCAATGCCGTTGAAAACGAAACGCGCAAGAGCGATGCAAAAGTTATTCTCTCTTTGATGAAGAAGGCTACCGGCGAAAAGGCGGTGATGTGGGGGGCGTCGATTATCGGTTTTGGGCGACACCACTATAAATATGAGAGTGGGCGGGAGGGCGATGGCTTGACCGTCGGCTTTTCCCCGCGCAAGGCGAATATGGTGCTTTATGTGCTCGGATCGCTTGGTGGTGACGAGCCGCTGCTTGCAGGTCTCGGCAAGTATAAGACTGGCCGGTCATGTCTTTACATCAACAAGTTGGAAGATGTCGATGAGAAAGTCCTTATAAAGATTATTGAAAAATCCTACAAGGCGACCAAAAAGAAATGGGGCGCTTAAACGCCGCGCCCCATTTCCTACTGTTTACTTACGCAACAATTACTTTGCCGGTTTTACATAACGATGGACCATGCGCGTGGTCTTGCCCCGAAGGTCGACTTCAAACCAGGTGTTTTGCAGGTCATCATCAGGATTGACGTGAATGTCTACGGCGCCGTCAAAGACAAAACCTGCGCTTGTAAGATCGGCTTTGATAGTTTCTTCAGGCGCCCGGTGCCAAGCGGCGCTTTGTGCGCGCGATGAACCCGGCGTCGCAGTATGCTCGATGATCGCAAAGACGCCACCCGGTTTTAGAACGCGTTTAACGTCAGCATAAATTTCTCCGGACCGTTCCGGCATCGCCTCGCCAGTGGCTTCATCGTAGTGAAGATGGTGGATGATCAGCGATAACAAAAGCATATCGACGGAATTGTCTTCATAGGGAAGCGCCGCTCCCTGTTCGGTAATGTCGAGCGTGATGTTGCCGAATTTGCCGTAATGTTCATTGAGTACGTCTATGCGGTCATTAATGCGAGGCCCGGCGGTGTTTTGTGCGCGCACTTGGCCCTCTGGCCCGACAGCGCCGGAAAGGATTTCAGTAAAATACCCCCCTCCAGAAGCGATGTCGACAATCCTCATGCCTTCTTTGACGCCGTAGAAGGTGAGCACTGCGCCCGGTTTTCGGTCCTCGTCACGCGCACGATTTTCTTCAGTGCGCAGAGGGTTATCGATGGCGGTTTGAATGTTGGCGGGTATGTCGCCGGCAATAGCCGTTGACAATATGCATGCGCTAGCAGCGATGGAAATCAGTGGTTTCATGAACGTACCCCAATAGGTTTGCGGGAAAACGGCATACTGCGCATATTTGCATCATTTAGCGCTGCTCTTGCGACGAAGCGCCGCTCTGCTGCGATAAGCCGTATCGTGATCGTGCGATCACGATCGCGTGCGGCGCCTTTCCACCGCAATTCTGCCACTCATATCTCACATATCACCAAGAAACTCTGAGGTTGCGGGATGTGAAAAAGATTGGAGATAGAAATGGCATTGGCAATCAAAGGCAGAGGCGCAGCCTATGATGTGCGCCCATCTGGAGAGCACGGCTTTGGGTTTTACAGACCGTTCGCAGGTGTTCTCGGGTTTGTTAAAGATTCCATACAAGGCTCGTGCTCTGGTCTTTTAGCCTTGCTTGGCGCCTCCCAACTATCGGGCGTCGCGGGCGGGTTCGCGACCGTTGGCAGCGAGATTCAAAGCCTTGACGGCCTATGGCAGTCGCTTTCGGCGTCAGGGCTTGCCGGGCCGGTGGAGTTGTTTGCCGGCATCGTTTTGTTCTTTGCCGCAAGGCGCACGATCGCCCGCACGCTTGGGCTGGTCGCGTTCATCGCCGGTGTTGCGGCCTATGCGCAAGGTTATACTATTACAGATATGCTGAGCGCCTTGTCGTGGTTGCTCGAACACGCCGCAGTAATACTGCAATCAATACCTGTTGGCGCAAACGCATAAGCCGGGACGCAATCACGCAAGCCTTGCCTCAATAGCCATTCGGCGCAACATTGCGCTGTATGAAATGGAGCGTTGCAGAACAAACAGAATCTGACTGGCCGGATGTTTGGTCGGTTCTGGAGCCAGCTTTTCGCGCCGGCCAATCCTACCCGCTACCGCGCGACGTATGTGAAGCAGACGCAAAAGACTACTGGATAAAAACCGATGGCTATAACGCCATTGCGCGCGATGATACGGCCGATATCGTCGGCGTTTATTATCTGCGTCCGGATCAGGGCGGGCCGGGAGATCATATCTGCAATGCGGGCTACATTATCGCCGAGGCGGCGCGGGGCCGGGGATATGCGGCTGCGTTATGCAGGCAGTCGCAAGAGCAGGCTTTAGCGATGGGCTTTACGGGGATGAAGTTCAATCTGGTTGTCGCTTCCAACAAAGCCGCGATTGCTGCATGGCAAAAAGCTGGAATGGCGATCATCGGCACGGTCTCCGGCGCCTTTCGTCACCCGCAGCTGGGCTTGGTGGACGCGCATATCATGTATAGAAAATTAGAAAATGGCGGCGGTGTTTCTAATTAGAATCGCGTGCGTCAAGCGGACCATGTGAGGTGAGATGATGACGAAGGTAACAGGAATTGGCGGGTTCTTTTTCCGCGCGAAAGATCCAGCCGCATTAGAAAAATGGTATAGCGATAATCTCGGCGTTACGATGCCGCCAAAGACCTATGACGACGCACCTTGGCGCCAGGAAGCCGGCACAACGGTGTTTCAACCATTCCAGCACGATACGGACTATTTTGGCGATGACGATAAGCAGTGGATGCTGAATTTTCGCGTGCGCGATCTGGATGCTCTGGTTCAGCAAATTCGCGACAATGGCAATCAGGTTGAGGTCGATCCGGAAGTCTATCCCAATGGCCGGTTCGCCCGCGTCTATGATCTTGAAGGCAATCCGATCGAGCTTTGGCAGCCAGGTGGGAGCGACCCCAGCTAAAGACCGCGTTCACGCATTGCCAACCCACCTTGCCGCCATACGCCGCTTGCCGCTATAGACCGGGGTCAGGCTCATGAAAGACCCCGAATGTCCCGAATTCTGATTACGTCAGCACTTCCATACATTAATGGAATCAAGCATTTGGGGAATCTTGTTGGCTCCATGCTTCCAGCGGATGTCTATGCCCGTTTTCAACGCCAGCGCGGACGGGAAGTGCTTTTCCTCTGCGCCACCGACGAGCACGGAACCCCGGCGGAATTGGCGGCGCGGGCGGCGGGGCAGGCGGTGCCTGTCTATTGCAAAGAGCAGCACGACATTCAGGCCCGGGCGGGCGAGGCGTTCGGGCTTTCATTCGATCATTTCGGGCGCTCGTCCAACCCACCCAATCATCGCCTGACCCAACATTTCGCCGCTGTGTTGGAAGACAACGGCTTGATCGAAGAACGCGTCGACGAGCAGATCTATTCGGTTGAAGATCAGCGCTTTCTTCCCGACAGATATGTCGAGGGAACCTGCCCTCATTGCGATTACGAAAAAGCCCGCGGCGACCAATGCGATAATTGCGGGCGCCTTCTAGATCCGATTGAATTGAAAGAACCGTATTCGGCGATTTCCGGCTCAAAAAATGTTGAGGTGCGCCAAACCCGTCATCTTTATTTGTTGCAATCAAAGATGCAGGACCGGATTGCTGAGTGGGTCAATTCAAAACCGCACTGGCCGCACCTCACAAAATCGATTGCACAAAAATGGCTCAAGGAAGGATTGCGCGACCGCTCGATCACGCGCGACTTGAAATGGGGCATTCCTGTAGAGCGTAATGGCGAGAAACGTCCGGGTTTTGAAAACAAGGTTTTTTATGTCTGGTTTGACGCGCCTATAGAATATATCGGCGCGACAGAAGAGTGGGCCCTTGAGAAGGGCGAAGACTGGGAACGCTGGTGGCGCACTGATAAAGGCGCTGAAGATGTCCGTTATGTTGAGGTTATGGGCAAGGACAATGTGGCGTTTCACGCGGTCAGTTTCCCGTGCACAATTTTGGGCTCCGAAGAGCCATGGAAAACCGTTGATACGCTGAAGTCGTTGAACTGGCTTACCTGGTATGGCGGCAAGTTCTCGACCAGCGAGAACCGCGGCATTTTCATGGACCAGGCCTTGGAGATCTTGCCGGCGGACTATTGGCGCTGGCACTTAATGGCGAATGCGCCGGAATCTGACGATGCGTCGTTCACGCTGGAACATTTCGCCAGTGTGGTGAATAAAGACCTTGCCGATGTACTGGGCAATTTCGTCAACCGCATCACCAGGTTCTGCAATGCACGTTTCGGCATGGCTGTACCATCGGCGGGCGTCTATGGCGATGCTGAAAATGACCTCATTGCTGAACTCGACAAGCGCATCAACGCCTATACTGGTTACCTTGAAGAAATGGAGTTTCGCAAAGCCTTCACAGAGCTTCGTGCGATCTGGGTTGCGGGAAATGAGTATCTGCAGATAGCAGCGCCATGGGTGACGATCAAGACAGACGAAGACAAGGCGGCGGCGTCGGTGCGGTGCGCTCTTAATCTGATCGTTCTGTTTGCGGTGCTATCGCGTCCCGTCATTCCCTTTACCGCTGATAAGATGTTTGCAATCTTTGCTCTCGACCCTGATGAGGCCTCGCGCTGGCCGTCCAGTGCGAGCGAGGCGTTATCATTGTTCAAGGGCGGTGAAAGTTTCGCGTTGCCGGACCTTCTGTTTTCAAAAATCGAGGATGAGCAGGTCGAAGAGTGGCGTCAGAAATTTGGTGCGGAGTAGGGTGGGCGTCATGCGGATGATTATGTTTGCTATTGTGGGCATGCTTGCAGCATGCGCGCCGGATGCGGAACGGGTGGCGCCGGCGCAAGCGGTTGGCGACAATGTTGATGTCGTCAACGGGCTGATGGCGGCGTTTAATGACCATGACGCCGATAGGATGCGCGAATTCTGGCATGGCGATGTTGCCTGGATCGAAATCACCGGTGATCAGTCGAGCGTCGTCACTTCCAGCGCCAGCCAGCTGCGCAATGAGTTGGTTTCCTATTTTGAAGCCTTCTCGACGGTGTCGTCGAGCCTTGCAAAGATATCGGTGAACGGGGACTATGTGACGGCTGTTGAAACGACGGTGTGGGACCAGGACGGAACGCGTAAACGCCAATCGTCCATTGTCGTTTATGAAATTACCGACGGGAAAGTGAAGCGGTTCTGGTATTTGCCTCCGCAGTAAGGAAATAACATTATGATGAAAGACCTGTTCTCGCTCGCCGGTCGCGTAGCGATTGTCACTGGTGGTTCGCGCGGCATCGGCAAAATGATTGCGCAAGGGTACGTTGAGCAAGGCGCCAAGGTCTATATTACCGCCCGTAAGGCGCCGGCCTGCGATCAGACCGCTGAGGAATTGTCGAAGCTTGGGACTTGCATATCCCTGCCGCATGACCTCTCAACCGTTGACGGCTGTAAGGCGTTCGCGGCGGACTATGCGCAACACGAAAATAGCCTCGATATTCTGGTCAACAATGCGGGCGCGGCCTGGGGCGCGGCGTTTGAAGAGTTCCCGGAGAGCGGCTGGGACAAGACCATGGACCTGAACGTCAAGTCGCTGTTCTTTCTCACGCAAGCGCTGTTCGGGCCGCTTAAGAAAGCAGCATCTGCCGAACGCCCGGCAAAGGTCATCAACATTGCATCGATCGACGGGATTAAAATTAATCCGTTTGAGACCTATCCCTATCAGGCGTCAAAGGCGGCGGTGATCCATTTGACCCGGCGCCTCGCTGCACGTCTCATTCGCGACAATATCTGTGTTAGCGCCATTGCACCCGGCGCCTTCGCTTCAGAAATGAACCGGGCGGCGAAAGACCAGGAAGAAGCGGTCGGGAAGATGGTGCCGGCGGGCCGGATTGGGTCGGCGACGGATATGGCGGGCGCAGCCGTCTTCCTGGCGTCGAAAGCCGGGGATTATGTGGTGGGTGATACGCTGGCCGTTGACGGCGGAGTTGCCTATTCCAGCCTTGGAGATGCCTGGGGTTAGCCGAACTAGAACATCATGCGATTAATAGGATCGCTTGATGTTTTAGATTCTTTGTTGCGCACCGGCCCGCGCGCGAAGGCGCGCCAGCAATGATCTGACCGCCTTCGCGGTCGAGGGCGAAAAACCGGGTCCCACTTTTTCGCCCGGTGCTCTAATGTGGCGGACTGACATCCATCACATCGTTTGACGCTCGGAGCATTTTTGTTTTCTTTTCTGATTCACGCATAAACTTGGAGAGTTATTATGGCTACGGAAAATCAAAAGCCGCTTGGCTCAGGCTTTGACGCCAAATCCAGCGCCGAGGAGGTTATGCGCGGCGTCGATTTATCCGGGAAGAACGCCATTGTTACCGGGGGCTATTCCGGCATTGGGCTTGAAACGACAAAGGCGCTGAAGGCGGCGGGCGCGAATGTGATTGTTCCGGTTAGAAACAAAACCAAAGCCGATGAGAATTTTAGCGCGGTCGGGCTGAGTGTTGAGACGCATGAGATGGACCTCGTCGATCTTGCGAGCGTCCAGGCTTTTGCAGCTGAAGTTGCGGGCCACTGGGACAGGGTTGATCTGTTGATCAACAATGCAGGCATCATGGCGTGTCCGGAAACAAGGGTCGGGCCGGGCTGGGAAGCGCAGTTTGCGGTCAATCATATGGGCCATTTTGTGCTGACCCGTGAGCTCGCGCCTTATCTGAAGAATGCGCAAGGCGCGCGCGTTGTAAGTCTGTCGTCGCTTGCGCATAAGCGCTCGCCCATACGTTTTGAAGATATCCACTTCAGAGATAGCGATTACGAAAAATGGGAGGCCTATGGGCAGTCCAAGACAGCAAACGCCCTGTTTGCGTTAGAACTCAACCGCCGTATGGCGAGCGATGGCGTTCAGGCGTTTTCTGTGCATCCCGGCGGAATCATGACGCCGTTGCAGCGACATCTCGAAACCGAAGAGATGGTCGCGCTGGGATGGATTGATGAATCCGGCGAAGTTTCAAAACAGGCAAAGGCGATGTTTAAAACGCCTGACCAGGGCTGCACGACGACGCTTTGGTGTGCGACCAGCGCCCAGCTCAATGATCGCGGTGGGGAATATTGTGAGGACTGCGATATCGCGCAGCTCATGGATGACAACTCGCCGCGCTATCTGCATGTGGCGCCCTGGGCGGCGGATGATGACGCGGCGACGCGTTTGTGGGTTGAGACAGAAAAAATGTTGACCGCTGCGTAGGAGAATTTCTTCAAGGCTGGGTTATTTTTTCTCCAGCAGCAGGCGGCCCTGTTTTTCAACTTTGCCGGTAATGGTCTCGGCGATCGTCGCCAGTAAACTTGGCAGGACCACTTCAATGCGGACATGGTTCGGGAAAATATCGATCTGACCATTAATGTTCTGCCCAAGGCCTTTCGCGTCAAATGTCAGGGTGTCTTCGCTCGACCATTCTTCCGAGAATTTAAACATCAAGCCGCCTGTCATTTGGGTTTTCAGCTTTTCAAACCCATCGCGCACCCGCGCACGCGCCTCGTCTTTGCCGAGTTCATGAGAAATCGTGATGGTGACGGGTCGCGACATAATTCGGGCCTCATTAAAGAAACAGAAATAAGCCGGATCGGTAAAATTTCAAGGACTTCAGCCATTTAGGAGTGCATAGTGTCAAAAGCACGCAAAAGATGTAACGTGTATTTTTGAATAACTTTGCTCGGGGAAGAAAATGCTAAGATCACTGATATTGCTTGTCTCGCTGGCGGCCGTCGGCTTGGCGCTGGCTATTATTGCCGCCGGACCTGGCGCCCGTTTTGGTCTGTGGGACTATGGGACAGGCCTGCAAATTATTCGCACCGTAGCTTTACCGGTCTTAGTTGCGGCCGGGTTGAGCGCGGCGGCTTTCATCGTCTCGTTATTTGTCGCGCGGGAGGTAGCATTGATGGCGCTTCTTGCTGCGGCGATGGCGGGGGGCGCCGCATCTGTGCCGATAAAAATGAAGGCGCTTGTTGAAACCAACCCGATTATTCACGACATCACGACGGACTTTGCTAACCCGCCGCCGATTATCATGGGGGCGAGTTTTGAGCGGAAAAATCCAGCAAACTATGTTGGCGACGAGAAAGCACCCGGCGGGGAGGCAACCATTGCAGAGGCGCAACGCGCGGCATTTCCCAATATTGGGCCGCTATTGTTGGATGGCTCTGTTGACGCCAATTCTGAAAAAGTTCGTTATGTCCTCTCAGCGATGGGCATGGTCATTCTCAGCGATGCGACAAGTGGCGAGGGTCAACTCATTGAGGCGACTTATACCAGTGCGTGGTTCGGTTTCATCGATGATTTTGTGGTGCGCCTGCAGCCGGATGGATCGAAAACACGCATCGATGTCAGGTCGAAGTCGAGAGTTGGAACGTCCGACCTCGGCGCCAATGCGCGGCGGGTGCAAGAGTTTTTTGAAAAGCTGCGCGAGCAAACCACTTAGAGCGCCGGCGAAAAAGTGGGAACCGGTTTTTTGCAAAACCCGGCGCGTAACAAAGAATCTAGATCATCGGGCGATTAATAGGAATCGCCCGATGATCTAGTCTGAGGCGGGCGGGTTTATCAAAGTACCGGACGTTGTGATGCCGGTGTTGTAGGCGACCACAGCGCCTGATATCCGCGCTTTCCCTTCGACAATGAGCCGCAAACACCGAGGGTATAATTTGTGTTCCAGCTCTAATATGCGCGCGGAAAGCGTTTCGACTGTATCGCCCGGTAATACGGGAGCTGCTGCCTGGCCGATGATGGGGCCGGCATCCATTTCTGGCGTTACGAAATGCACCGTACACCCGGCGATTTTTACGCCCGAGTCGAGCATGCGCTCCTGGACATGAAGGCCACGGAACGCTGGCAATAATGATGGATGAATGTTGAGAAGCTTACCGCGCCAGTCATCGACAAATTTATCCGATAACATTCGCATGAAGCCGGCCAGGCAAACATAATCAATATCTTTCATGTGCAGAGCAGCGTCGAGGGCGGCGTCAAAGTCTTCTCTGGTTTGAAAATCGCGGTGGTCGATCGTCGCTTGTGGAATATTGGCGGCGGCGGCGTGTTGCAGTCCCGCCGCCTTTGGTTGGCTTGAGATAACCAGTGCAATTTCCGCAGGAAAATCCTCCGCCGCAACCGCGTCAATCAATGATTTGAGATTGCTGCCGCGCCCGGAAATCAACACGCCGATTTTAGTTTTCGCCATGATTATGTCTCAACGATATCGCCAATGACGCGCGCGTCTTCGCCATGTTTTTTCAGGGCGGCGATCACATCGTCAACGGCGTCAGAGCCGGCAATTAAAACCCCACCGATGCCGCAATTAAATGTTCGCCGCATTTCATCGTCACTCAGATTACCGGCGTCGCGCAGCCATTCAAACAAAGGGGGTAGGCCAAGAGCGCCGTCATCGAAACGAGGAAGCAGGTTTTTATTCAACACCCGGGGGACATTATCGGTCAGCCCGCCGCCAGTGATATGAGCGAAAGCCTTTACCCGACTATCGGTTAAAACCGGCAGCACCGACTTCACATAAATTCGGGTGGGCGCCAGCAGCGCCTCGCCGAGGGTGATGGAGGCATCGAAAGGAGCGGGGTCATTGAAGCCGGCGCCGCTATCTGCGGTAACCTTGCGGATTAAGGAATATCCGTTGGAATGCGCACCCGAGGATGCAAGGCCGATCATCACGTCGCCAGGCCGGGCCGGGCGCGGGAGCATATTGTTGCGCTCAACAGCGCCGACGCAGAACCCCGCGAGATCATATTCACCGGGCCCATACATACCCGGCATTTCCGCGGTTTCGCCGCCGACCAGCGCACAGCCGGCCTGGAGACAGCCTTCGGCGATGCCGCCGACAACTTCGGTTGCGGTTTTCTCAGAGAGCTTGCTGGTAGAAAAATAATCAAGGAAAAACAACGGCTCAGCGCCCTGAGCTAAGACGTCGTTGACGCACATTGCTACCAGATCAATGCCGATCATGTCGTGCCGGTTCAGGTCAAACGCAATTTTCAGCTTGGTTCCGACGCCATCAGCACCCGAGACCAGGATTGGGTCTGCGAATCCCGCAGCTTTGAGGTCGAAAAGGCCGCCAAACCCGCCAAGCGCTGCATCTGCGCCCGGACGGGTCGTTGATTTTGCCAGCGGTTTTATCGCGTTTACGAGCCGTTCACCCGCATCGATATCTACCCCAGCCTGTTTGTATGCATCGCCCATAAAGGCTCTCCTACCCAAAACCGGGGGCTGCGCCAACTATTTGCGCGCGGGCGGATAAAATAGGGTCGTTTCTTAGGGCGGCGCGGTTATATTAGGCACGGTAACGCCGCCTTGCGGCTGTAAAAATAGGGTTCTCCATACCATGGATCGGATTGCAGCGATATTTGGATCGGTTTTGTTTTTGATGGCGAGCTATGCCGCGCCAGCTTTTGCCGTGGGCGAGGATGTCTTCGTGGTGCCGCGGGTGACCGTTCAGGCCAAGGCAAAAAGCGCGACCTCCGCCAAGGCGGCGGCTCAGATTCAAGGCCGGCGTAGGGCGATAGATATCCTCTTGCGACGGCTCACAGTGGAAGAAGATTGGGTCTACCTGCCAAACTTGGCAATGGGTGAGCCGGCCGAAGCGATCAGCGATCTTGATCGAGGTGTGATCACATTGACCGACCGCGATCTTGAACTCTTAGAATCCGGCTTTGAGGTTTATAACGAAAAGAGTTCGTCAACGACCTATCGCGCCTTCATCACCTATCGTTTTAAGCCCGACACTATCCGCAAGCTGCTGCGTGACGCGCGCATCCCCTATAGCGAAGTACAAACGCGCACCGCGCTTGTTCTCCCGGTCCTGCAAACGCAGAATGGCGCCTACTTGTGGGAGGAAAACAACCCATGGATGGCAGCGTGGAAGGTGCGTCCTTATGACAACGAGCTGACACCGATGATTGCGCCGTTGGGCGATCTGGAAGACACCGCCACTATAACTGCGCGGCAGGCGTTAGCGCTTAATGAGAACGCGCTTTATGAAATCGCGCAGCGTTATTCCGTTAGCCAGGTCATCGTTGCGCACGCATTTCTGCAGCAGATCGATGGCGAAGACCGGCTCCGGGTTCGGTTAATCAATGGATTCCGGGAAGCCGGAAATTTGGATAATCTCGATGAGCTTGGTCAATTCGAAGGAGACGAGCAATTTGAGCGAACCTATCGGCAAGGGCCGGCGACGAATGAGTATATCCCGGCCAAGGTTGGTGAGATCATTGCAGAAAGCTGGTTCAAGCAACCATCGGGGAATTTCCCAACGCTCGCAGAACGCTCCATCGAAGGGGCGATCGCAAAATATGCAAAGCCGTGGAAAACTCGTACGCTGATTGATCACTCCGCGTCTGCATTGTTGAGCGTCAGCGCACACTATCGCTCTTTAGGCGAGTGGGGGAAGATCCGCTCTGCTCTAGTTTCGACGCCGCTCATCGGATATGTGCAGGTGCGGTCCTTTTCGCGGCGCGGTGCGGAAATGTTGATCCAGGCCTATGGCGATCCCACAAAACTGATTGTCGCTATGGAGGCGCAAGGGTTGGCGCTTTGGTCAGACGATGGCGATTTTTGGATGATTGCCACCCCAGATGCTGCGCGTGAAGTTCAGCGCGGGAGTCGCCGCAAAGGGCGGGGCCGGTTGGGGGACGCCGGCAGCGAAGATTACAACTACCGTCCGACATCGGTCGATGAACCCGACGAGCAGCCGGAGAAGACCGAGCAAAGTTTCTAAAGCCGGCATTAGACTATTTTGAGCATTTGGCGAAGTTATGACGGGCCCATCAAAAGACGCAGCCACATCGGCGAAGGCGCAGCTGCCGCTACCATTGCCAGCGTTTACGCCCAGCTATGAGCGCGAATCCTTCATTGTTTCGGCTTCCAATGAAGCTGCGTGGCGTGCCGCGCAAACATGGCGTTCATCGCGCGAATCCCTGTTCGTGATTTGCGGCCCTGAGGGCTCTGGCAAAACCCATCTGGCAAGCATTCTTGCAATCGACGGCGGAACTTTTTGTTCGACGGGAGCGCCGCCAGAAAACCGCTCCGCCCTCATCCTATTTGACGATTTGCCGTCTGGTGAGCCTAAAGCTTTCCTCGGGGTTATTGACGAACTGCTGGAAAGCGAAACTCGTGTGATTCTGATCGGGAACGGAGCTCCGGCTAGTTGGGCTGGCGGGTTTGAGGACCTGCGCACGCGCATCGAATCGGCGCCGCGGGCGACAATTTTTGAGCCTGACGAAGCGCTCATCGAGACGGTTATCGCGAAAGGTTTTCGCGACCGCCAGCTTGAGGTTGACCGGTCGGTGATTGTTTTCGCTGCGCCACGCCTTCCGCGCACCTTCGCCGCCGCGCACGCCTTTGTCGCGCGCGCCGATGCGCTTGCATTAAACGCCAAGCGGGGGATTACAGTGCCCCTCGCTCAACAGCTGGTTGACAGTATTTCATAACTAATTTTGGTTAAATATGATGACGAGATCGCAACTACGTGTGACCCGTCTTGATCGGAACTCTGGAGAGTAATTTGCCTGGTGCAGATGATGCAATTCGGCTCGAAGACACTGTTGGCGACGCTAACAGTTTGAGCATCGACGACAGCGCGCCAGAGCGGTTTATCAACCGGGAACTATCCTGGCTTTCCTTTAACTCGCGCGTTCTCGAAGAGGCGTTCAACAAATCCCACCCGTTGCTTGAACGGTTGAGGTTTCTATCAATCTCCGCCAGCAACCTTGACGAATTTTATATGGTGCGCGTTGCTGGTTTGCGTGGGCAGGTGCGCGAGGGTATCGCCGCCACCAGCCAGGATGGGATGACGGCGCAACAACAATTGACTCTCATCAACGAGCAAGCGTTGGCATTAATGGACGAACAGCAAAGATGCTGGTGCGATCTCACGCCCGCGCTTCGTGAGGCAGGCATCAGTCTACTTGCCGATGATGAATTGACCGACGACGACGTTGAGTGGCTGGAAAAAGAATTTCAATCAAACATCTTTCCCATATTAACGCCGCTTGCGCTCGATCCCGCGCATCCATTTCCGTTTGTTCCTAATCTCGGATTTGTACTTTGTTTTGAGCTATGTCGCCCCGACGGCAGGATTTCACAAGCGCTCCTGCCGGTGCCGACTAAGATTGGCCGCTTCATCAGGTTGCCAAATAGCTCCACCAAAGAAGGCGCGCCGACGCCAATTCGTTTCATAACCCTTGAGCAGACGATTGTCCGCTTCATCCATCATATCTTTCCCGGCTTTGAGCTGAAGGCGCATGGGGCGTTCCGGGTTTTGCGCGATTCAGATGTTGAAATTGAGGAAGAGGCCGAAGACCTTGTTCGGGTGTTTGAAACGATGTTGAAACGCCGCCGCCGCGGTGATGTTATTCGCGTTAAAATTGATTCTAAAACACCGCCGCGTTTGCGCGAGATGGTCCAGGACCGCCTGCAGGCCTCAACGCAGGATATGGTTTATATCGATGGGATTTTAGGCCTTGCACAGATAGACGAGCTGATCCCTGCGGACCGTCCCGATCTACAATTTGAACCATTTGAGCCACGCTTTCCCGAGCGCATCCGCGAGCATGGCGGCAATTGTTTTTTCGCCATTCGGGAAAAAGATATTCTCGTCCATCACCCGTATGAGTCCTTTGATGTCGTTGTGCAATTCTTAAAGCAGGCGGCGGCCGATCCGAAAGTTGTCGCCGTCAAACAAACGCTTTATCGCACCTCAAAGCAGTCACCGATTGTCGAGGCGCTTATTGAAGCGGCTGAGGCGGGCAAGAATGTGACGGCGCTGGTGGAGCTAAAGGCGCGTTTTGACGAAGAGGCGAATATCCGCTGGGCGCGCGCGCTGGAGCGCGCCGGCGTCAATGTCGTCTATGGCTTTGTTGAATATAAAACCCACGCTAAACTGTCATTGGTTGTAAGGCAGGAAGCTGATGGTGCGCGCACCTATACCCATGTCGGGACCGGCAATTACCACCCAATTACGGCAAAGATTTATACCGACCTGTCGCTTTTTACCTATGACCAAACCATCGGACGCGATGCGGCGAAGGTCTTCAACTACATCACCGGTTATGCGGCGCCAGACAAATTTGAAAAATTTGCCGTAGCCCCGTTAACCGGCCGCTCACATATCAATCAGCTCATCGACAAAGAAATTAAAAATGCGCGCAAAGGGCGTAAAGCGGCAATCTGGGCAAAGATGAACGCGTTGGTGGATGGCGAGATTATCGACAGGCTTTACAGTGCATCGCAAGCGGGCGTTCAGATCGATTTGGTGGTTCGCGGCGTTTGCTGCTTAAGGCCAGGTGTTCCGGGTCTGTCGGAAAACATCCGCGTGAAAAGCATCATTGGCCGTTTTCTGGAACATGCGCGCATCTATTGCTTTGGAAACGGCAATGCTTTGCCCAACGCTGGGGCAAAAGTTTATGTCTCCTCTGCTGATTTAATGCCGCGAAACCTCAACCGTCGGGTTGAAGTTTTTTGTCCGGTTGAAAACCCGACCGTGCATCGGCAGATTTTGAATTATATCATGGTCGCCAACCTGAAAGACCAGGCGCAAAGCTGGACCATGTCGGCTAATGGCGAGTATGCGCGCGTGACCTCGAAAGGGTCCGGGGAGCCGTTTAATATACACACCTATATGATGACCAATCCCAGCCTTTCCGGGCGCGGCGCGGCGATAAAATATAGTGCTCCAAAAGAAATCAAATCTCGCAAGTAAGAGATCGGGCGGCGCGTGCGTTACAATACGAACCGCGTATAGTGTATTCGTATGAGGCAAGTTTATGGTGACCGCATTGGATAAACGCTCACGAGACGCCAGCGCAAACCGGCGGGCCGTTGTTGATATCGGCTCGAACTCGGTTCGTCTGGTGATCTATGACGGTCCGCTGCGGGCGCCAGTGGCGATTGTGAATGAGAAAGCGTTGTGCGGGCTTGGTCGCGATATGACCGATGAAGGGATGTTGAATTCTAAATCGGTGGCGCAGGCGCTGACCACGCTCACACGCTTTGGGCGGTTGTTGAAGGAATATGGCGCCCCGCCAACGCATGTCATTGCTACAGCGGCGGTTCGTGAAGCGGCGGATGGCGATGCGTTCGTCGCCGCTGTTCGCGATTTGGGATTTAAGACAGCGGTGCTTTCGGGTGACGAAGAAGCGGGCCTTGCGGCGCTTGGCGTTGTCTCTTTTGAGCCGGGCGCTACCGGTATTGCGGGCGATATGGGCGGCGGCAGTCTTGAACTGGCGGCGCTAAAAAATGGCGCGACGGCGCAATCGATCAGCCTGCAAATCGGTCCTTTAAGTATCATGCAAAAAGTAGGCGACAGCCGTAAAGATGCGCGAAAGCTTATTGAGAAAGAACTTGATAGGGTCGATTTTTTCACAAAAAAACCTTACCGCACTTTATATGCGGTCGGCGGCGCCTGGCGCGCCATTGGACGCATTCACATGAATTTGCGACGCTACCCGCTCTCCATACTTCATCACTATGAAATGAGCGCGAAGCAGGCATTTGAAATTTGCGATCTGGTTTCACAACAAAGCCAGCGCTCGCTCGAAACCATTCCTGGTATTCCGCGACGACGGATTGATACGCTGCCTTTTGCGGCAATGGCGCTGAAGTCGGTGTTGCGCAGAATGGATGCTGCAAATGTTGTGGTATCGGCCGGCGGCGTGCGCGAAGGAATTTTGTATCGTGATTTATCGAAACGCGAACGCTCCGAAGATCCGCTGTTTGCCGCCTGCCGGTTTTATGCGCAAAGGCTGTCTCCGGACCCGCAATTCGGCGCCGCCGCTGCTGCGGTTCTTATGCCGCTGTTTGAAGCTTTCACGCCCAATGAACGCCGCCTCGCCAATGCCGCTTGTCAGCTGATTGATATCGGCGCCTATTTTCACCCTGATTTGCGCGGTCGCCAGGCGTTCGATGCTGCGTTGAGTGCGCCGTTTGTCGGCGTTAGCCACCAAGACCGGGTATGGATGGCGCTGGCGCTTTATTGCCGCCATGAGGGGCGTTCGATTTCATTGCCATACGAACAAGTCATCAGCCTGCTGAAATGGGAAGACCAGCAAAACGCAATGCAGCTTGGCCTTGCGATGCGCTTTGTGGCGGCGTTTGCACCGAAGGCCTATGCGCTGCTGGAAGGGTGCGTGATGGAACGCGACGGCGCCCGTGTGATTTTTCGCGCTCCTGCGGACCGTGCAGAATTAATGGGCGAGACGCCGCGCAAGCGCCTGGAGGCGCTGGCCGCAAGCTTTGAAGCTGAGGCGGTTGAGATTTACGAATCTTGAGAAAAGCCGTGTACTGATAAAACTCGACAATAAAAAACGGCGACCCGAAGGCCGCCGTTTTCGTTGTTGCTAAGCGCTGTGATTAAAGCTCAGCTCTCAGACGGAAGTAGAAGAACCCGCCATTAAACCCAGCCGGCGAGAGCGGTGGGAACTGGGAGCCAACAATGCCGGCAGTGCCGGGGCTGAGTGGATCCGGTTTTGAGTCAAACACATTTTGAGCGCCGGCAATTAACTCGACGCCTTCAGTGACCGAATACCCAAGCTCGACATCGATTGGGAATTGAGAGCTGCCAAAGTGCGGCAGGCCACAAGGAATGGCCGGCGGGGCATCATTGTTTGTGTCGTCAAGGTGACACTCAAAGAACTCGCCATAGTAGTTGACGCGCAACAAACCACGTAAAGCACCATCGGTGTGGTTAAAGGTGATATTACCGCGTGTCGCAGGCGTTGAGTCTTCAATCTGCTTTGCGCGGCCAAAAGATAGCGGCGCCGCGGTACCCGTGCCGCGATCAGTGACTTCGGTATCGGTCCAGTTGAAAGCAAGCGCCACATTCGTATTCGAGCCCTCATAGGCTTCGAAGTTGGTGCTCGCCACGACATCGATGCCTTGGGTCGTGGTGTCAAACGCGTTCTGGAAGAAACCAAAGCTTGTCAGATCCTCAGAGCCTGCAAAGTCAGCGGCGTTGAGGACGCTGGCGGCGTCAAGCAGGTTAAGAACCTGGCTTGTTGTAGAGCCACCCGGGATAGCAACAGTATTTTCCGTAGCCACTTCGAGCAACTCGGCAAGGAAGTCCTGTTGGTCAGAAATCGAGATACGATTATCGACATCAATGTGGAAGTAATCGACCGTGACATCAATGGCGCCAAGACCAAAGGCGATGCCGGCGGTGAAGTTTTTGGATTCTTCCGGTCCGAGGGTCGGACGGAAGCCTGTATCTAATTCAAGCCGGTCGGCGATGAACTGACCAGCTGCAGACGACAGCGGCAATGTACCTTGGTCTTGCAACTGACCACCACTGAACTGCGTGGTGATGTTGGTGACGTTGGCTTGACCGGCTGTCGGTGCATGGAACCCTGTACTCCACGTTGTGCGGAATGTCAGATTGTCATTGAACGCATACAAGGCGCCGACTTTGTAGTTCAGCGTATCGCCGAATGACGTATAGAAGTCTTCATAGCGTACAGCCCCTTGGAAAATGAGCTGGTCGGTTACGTCGACTTCCGTGTCAAAATAGACGGCGTAGTTTTTCTGAGCTGTGGTGCCGGCGCTGGCTGGCGTGAAGCCGCCGAAGCCGTTTGAGCTGGAAGCAAAGCCTTGGCCGCCGGGAAACGCCGATGAAGGCGCCGCAAGCGGACCAAGTGCGAACGAAGCATCATCGCCCTGGCGGATCGTGAACTTCTCTCTGCGATGCTCAAAACCCATGGCGATGTTGATGTCCGACGCGAACATATTGTTCGAAACGCCATAAGACAGATCTAGATTGAAATTGCTGTCTTCTTGAGTGTACCCGCCAGGATCAAATTCCGTGGGCGTGTTCGGCCCAAGGCTGGCGTTGACGGTGTTGTTTATGAAGAAATTGGCGGTGTTTTTGCCGTAGGTGTAGCTGACGTCATAAAACAGGCCATTACCAACTGGCAACTCGCCGCGCGTGCCAACAACGACAGACTTGTCTTCGAGGTCGCCGCCGAACCGAGGCGTAAAGCCACCCGGGAACATTTCTACAAACGAGAAACAGTTCGCGTCACCTTGAATCGACGCTAGGAATGTCGAATCTGGAATTAATCCTCCGGATGTTAGAGGAATGCCATCGATACAATCGCCTGCAGTATTTACA